>JAVJUV010000068.1:0-30784 GCA_040220415.1 Silicimonas sp. | reverse complement strand
CTGGCGGTGGCGGCATGTCTGCCGTTGACAGGTGATGCTTACCTGCTGACCATCGGCGTCACCATCGCGATGTATACCGTACTGTCAACAAGCTGGGCGCTTTTTTCCGGCCCTACCCACTACATCTCACTGGCCACGGCCGCGTTCTTCGGACTGGGCACCTATACGACCGCGCTCGGGATCGAAAATGGACTGAACTACTGGGCGACGCTCCCGATCGCGGCCATTCTTGGCGCCATTGTCGCGGGTCTAGTCGGCCTGGCCACGCTCCGTCTTTCTGGCGTCTATTTCGTGATCTTCACTCTCGGGCTGTCAGAACTTGTCCGCCAGCTCGTGACTTGGGGCCAGAACGTCTCGGGCCAGAAAGGGCTATATGTCCTGACCGACCTGACCGAAATCCACATCTACTGGCAACTCTTGATCCTGGCTGCGGTCGTCTATCTTGCGGGCTGGTGCATAGGCCGGTCTCGCCTGGGATTTGCCCTGCGAATAATTGGCGATGACGAGGTAGTGGCCCGCCATTCCGGCATCAACACCGCGCGCGCCAAGGTTATCCTGTTCATGATCTCAGGCGCGGTCGCCTCGGTCGTTGGAGGCATACTAGCGCCCCGCTACATCTATATCGAACCGTCGCTGGCCTTCACGCCGATGCTGTCCTTCCTCGTCGTCATCATGGCGCTGCTGGGCGGGCTGGGTCGTTTATGGGGGCCGATCGTGGGCGTGATCCCATTCACATTCGTATGGGAAGCGATATCTGCCAGTTTTCCCAACCAGACGACGCTTCTGCTGGGGGTCAGCTTCCTGATCATCGTCTATCTGCTGCCGAAAGGTTTCGTGGGCCTGATGGATGCGATCCGCCGCAGAATGAACAATCGCCAGGCCTTCGCATGAGAGCCGACTCACCCATCCTGTCGCTGCGTGGCATCACCAAGAAGTTCGGTGGGCTCGTCGCGGTCAACGACATCGATTTCGACGTGACCGAGCACGAGGTGATGGGATTAATCGGCCCGAACGGATCGGGCAAGTCGACGACCTTGAATCTGATTTCGGGGGCGCTGAAACCGACCTCCGGCACGATCACCCTCCGCGGTACGCCTATGACGGGTCTGCCCGCACAGGATATCGCGCGCCGAGGCATTGCCCGCACATTCCAGCTTGTGCGTCTGCTGCCGTCGATGACGGTCGTCGACAATGTGCGTGCAGGTGCCGTCTTCGGCCATCGCCGGCACTGGGGCCAGGAGGCGGATGCCCACGCCATGCGGATGCTGGAACTTGTCGACCTTGCCCGTCGCGCACACTCGATGGTTGGCCAGCTGACCTACATCGACACGAAGCGCGTCGAATTGGCTCGCGTTCTGGCCTCGGACCCGAAGGTTCTTCTACTGGATGAATGGCTTGCAGGGCTGAACCCAACCGAGTTGGAAGAGGGAATCACACTGATCAAGCGCCTGCGCGACGAGGGGCGCACTGTGATCCTCGTGGAACACGTGATGGATGCGATCCGCTCACTCTGCGATCGCTGCGTGGTCATGTCCTCGGGCCTGAAGATCGCCGAAGGCACGCCGGAGCAGGTTCTGTCGGACCCAGACGTCATCCGAGCCTACCTGGGGGATGATGATGCTTGAGATTAAGGAACTCTCGGTCAGCTATGGCCAGCATCACGCGCTGGAAAACGCCTCGCTCCGGGTCTCGCCCGGCGAAATCGTCGTGATCCTTGGCGCAAACGGCGCCGGCAAAAGCACGCTTCTGAAGGCAATCTCCGGCATTTGTGAGGGGAAGGCGACAGGCTCAGTCACACTGGGCGGCGAAGAGCTTATCAGACAGACGCCGGATCGGATCGTAGAGGCTGGACTGGCCCTTGTCCCGGAAGGACGCGGCGTATTCGCCGATCTGACCGTGCAGGAGAACCTGCTGCTCGGCGCATATTCCCAACGCGCTCGTGATGACGAGGCCGCAAACCTAGAACGTGTGCTAACGCTGTTCCCGAAACTGGCCGAGCGTCGCCGCCAGACCGTCCGCACCATGTCGGGCGGCGAGCAACAGATGGTCGCCATCGGCCGCGCCATGATGTCCAGCCCGGAGATACTGGCGCTGGACGAACCCTCGCTTGGTTTATCCCCGCTCCTTTGCAAGGATTTGTTCCAAAGCCTTCTGACCGTGAAGCAAGCCGGTATGGGCGTGCTTCTGGTCGAGCAGAACGCAAAACAGAGCCTCCGGATCGCCGACCGCGGTTGCCTTTTGGAGAATGGAGCGATCGTGCACGAAGACACTGCCGAAAACCTGTCCAGGGACCCTGCTATTCAAAAGGCCTATCTTGGCCGCGGCGGAGGCCGAGCGGCACCCGCGACAACTGCTCCACTACCGCAAAAGGTTCCGGCTGGCGAACTCCAGCCCTCCTCGGGACCATCGCCGCGCGACATCGCCGCCGCCGCGCTGAAAGGAGCTGCTTCGCTCGCCCGTCCCATGTTTCTCGCACACGAGCATACGCCCCGCGCCACCCAGGCGCCGGTCGCGCCGGCTAAAGTGTCGTCGCCGCCGACGAAACCCGCGTGGAAGTCAGCGGCGCCTAACGTGGCCGACCTCGTGGCGCGCGCCAGTGCCAAGGCATCGCGCCGCTCGACAGCCACTGACCCTGCCCGACCACATGCCGCACCTGCGCCCGCCACGTCGTACCCGGCGCACCCGCCCATGCTCGATCTCGGATCGTCCGCCGACCGGCTCCGGACAATCCTGGAAGAAATAGAAGCAGCCGCTCACCGCGCCGAAACCTATAGGCCGGGTCGTGACAGGAGGTAAGTTCCATGCTTGATTCACCGAACGTCCCACCGAACATCCGGGGCATGTATATCGGAGGGGCGTGGGTTCCCGCGGTTCGCACCTTCGATGACCTGAACCCGTCCGACAACACGCTTTACGCGCGCATTCCGGACGGCAGCACCGCCGACATGGAGCGCGCTATCCAGGCCGCGCAGGCAGCCTTCCCGGAATGGTCTGAAAAGTCCTTTCAGGAACGTGCCAAGGCGCTACTGCGCGTCGCCGACATCTGGGAACGCAGGAAGGACGAATTCATCAACGCAGTGATGTACGAAGGTGGCGGCTGGTACGGCAAGGGCGTGTTCGAGGCCGGCTTCGTGGCGGAAATCTTCCGCACCTCGGCCTCGCTCTGCTATCAGTCGATCGGAGAAGTGCTGCCCTCGGAACACGGCAAGGTCTCGATGGCCACCCGCTGGCCCTTGGGGGTCGTGGGCGTCATCAGCCCCTGGAACATGCCCGGCATCCTGACTTCGCGCGGCTATGCAGCTGCACTGGCTGCCGGCAACTGCGTCGTACTGAAACCGTCCGAAGATACGCCCTATTCGGGCGGGCTCTACCACGCCGAGGTCCTGGAAGAAGCGGGCATTCCGCCCGGGGTCTTCAACGTCGTGACCTGTTCGCGCGAAAGCGTTGGAGAAGTCGGCGATGCGCTGATCGAGCATTCGCTGGTCAAAGGAATTTCCTTCACCGGATCCACCGCCGTTGGCCGCCACATTGCAGCCAAATGCGGGGCCTATCTGAAGAAGTGCTGCGTTGAACTAGGCGGCAAGGACTCAATGATCGTGTTGGAAGACGCCGATCTCGACAAAGCCGCCGAAGCGGCCAATTTCGGCAGTTTCATGCATCAGGGTCAGGTCTGTATGTCGACCGAGAAACTGCTGGTCCACGAAAGCGTCTACGAGCCCTTCATGCAGCGCTTCCTGGCGCGCGCGGCTAAGCTGCAGACTGGCCATGTCAAAGACAGATCGAACACCATCGGCCCCATGGTGAACACTCGCCAAGCGCATCGTGTAAAGGCGCTGATCGACGATGCCGTGGCCAAGGGCGCGCAGGTCAATCTCGGAGGTAATGCCTGGGAGAACTTTGTCGAACCCACGGTTCTGTCGAACATCAACCCGAACATGGATATCTGGCACGATGAAACATTCGGCCCCGTCGTCGTGGTTTGCCCTTTCCGCAACGAGGAAGAAGCAATTGCCATGAACAACGATACGGAATACGGCCTGACCGCAGCCATCTGGACTGCCGACGAGGCGCGAGCGCTTGCCATGGCGGGACGCCTCGAGACCGGCATGGTTCATATCAACGACCAGAACATCAACGACGAACCGCAGGTGCCCTTCGGGGGGGTCAAGGCCTCGGGCGTCGGGCGTTATGGCGGTCGCTGGTCGCTGGACGCCTTCACGGAACTTCGGTGGATCACGCTGGAACGCGGCGGCCGCCATTACCCGCCGGTCTTCTGATCGCCGGCATCAGGGAGGAAACATCATGACCGCACTTGGCTGGATCATCCTGATCGTTGTCGCCGCCGCGATCTTTATCGCGCTGTCGGCCTGGTTTTACGAACGCGCGACGAACGAGATCAGCCTCGTTCGCACCGGCATTGGAGGCCGAAAGGTCGTGGTCGACGGCGGCACGCTGGCGATCCCGTTCTTTCACGAAATCAGTCGCGTTAACATGCAGACGATCCGCATGGACGTCTCGCGCACGGGTGATCAATCGCTTATCACCAAGGACCGCATGCGGATCGATGTCGGGGCTGAATTCTATGCCTCGGTCGTACCAGAAGAGGCCGCCATCACCCGCGCCGCACAGACGCTGGGACGGCGTACTTTTCAGCCGGATCAGCTGAAGTCTCTTATCGAGGGCATGATGGTCGATGCCCTGCGCAGCGTTGCGGCGCAGATGACGATGGACGAACTCCACGAGAACCGGTCGGAATTCGTCCGCCACGTGCACACCGCCCTCGCTGACACGCTGACAAAATACGGGCTTCAGCTGGACAGCGTGTCCCTTACCGCGCTCGATCAGACTCCTTTCGCGGCGCTTGATGAAAACAACGCATTTAATGCGGTTGGCATGAGAAAGCTGGCCGAGGTCATTGCGAAATCGAAGAAGGAGCGCGCTCAGATTGAAGGCGAAACAGCCGTGGCCGTTCGCCGCGCCGAGGTCGAGGCTAGTCAACGAAGACTTGAAATAGAATTGGACGAGCGCCGCGCAGAAATCGCGCAGACCCAAGAGATCGAAACGCTGCTGGCCGCCCAACTGACAGAAGTTGCCCGCCGCAAGGCTGACGCTGAACGCGAGGCTGCCCAGGCTCGCATCCGCATGGAACAGGAAATTCAGTCGGCTTCGATCCAGCGAGAACTTCAGGTCCGCGAGGCCGAGATCGCCCAGAATCGCGCACTGGAGATGGCCGAGCAGGACAAGACCATCCAGATCGCCGCGAAGAGCCAGGAGGAAAGCAAGGCACGCGCCGAGGCGACCGTTGCTCGTTCCGCGCTGATCAAAGCCGAAGAGGACATCCGGACGCTGAAGGAAATGGCCGAGGCCGATCGCCGCAAGGATCTTGCCTTGGTCGCGGCGCGGCAGGACGCCGAGGCCAATGCAGCGCGTGCGCGCATCACCGCCGAGGTGGATCAGGAAGTCGCCAAGGCCAAAGGCGTCATCCGCCGCGAAGAGGCCGCCTCGATGAAGGTCTACAGACTAGCTGAAGCCGAAGCCGCAGCCGCTCAGATCAGGGCCGAGAACAGCCGCTCGGAGGCGGCCATGGCGCTTGAAGCCGAACGCATACGCCTCGAGAAACTGCCGGAAATCGTCAGAGAGATGGTCAAGCCTGCCGAAAAGATCAAAGGCATCAGCATTAACCACATTTCCGGTATCGAACGCTCGGGTTCCGGCGGAACACCTTCGCCGGTTAGCCAGACAATCGAGTCGATCCTTGATATGGCCGTCGCTCTTCCCGCCATGAAGAAAATCGGCGAGCAGATTGGGGTTAACCTTGATAGCATTGCCGCGAAAGGAGACGACGACTGATCGCTGCTTTCGACCAAGTTACAACGCCTCGGGCAGGTCCACTTATGCCTAACGGCAGCCGGACAAAAACACTGGCTGACGCAGGCCTTCCGTGATCGCTCGTCATTGTGGACAGCAACCACTTGATCTTTGATCCAGGTAGTTGAACGCAGCGATATTGGTACTAGGACTGCATGTCACACACATTTTACCGACAGACACTTGTAAGCGACTTCGCGATGCTATCGGACGGCTGCTATCGCCACGCAGCCATAGCGAATGCTGACACGCAGAACCTCCCGAAACCTATTTTAGTCTTCGCTCGGCCCCGGAGGATAGTATGGAGCCGGTTCCGAACTTCAGTTGGTATCCCAGACCAGGACGGCCTGCGACCTCAAAATGCACATGGAAGCCGCGATCCGGCAACTTCAAGGATCGAGTTCAAAGGACTTGATGATAGTCTCCACGCTAAACGGAGCTGCGTGGAACTAGAGGACACTCGACTTTGATCTGGTCGTGACCTGACTGAAGACCCCCTGCGATGTCGAGAAGTAGCTCTGCCGCCAAGGCACCCATGTCGTAGTGCGGAAGAACCAGTGTCGTCAGCGGAGGCCGCATGAACTGCGCAATCTCCCGGTCGTCGAAACCTACAACGGAGACATCTTCGGGGATACGCTTGCCGAGTTCCCGCAAGGCGTCGTAACAACCGACCGCCATCATGTCATTCGCGCAGAATATTCCGTCTGGCGGATTGTCCAATCGCATAAACTGCATCGTGGCCTCGTACCCTGCCGATGGTTCCCAGTTTCCCGGAAAAACCAGCGCGGGGTCGTAGGGGATGTCGGCGCTCGACAAGGCCTGGCGATAGCCGCGCAACCTGTCGCGCGAAGCATCTATTCCCTGTTGTCCGTTGATCAGGGCAATCCGGTGTCTACCGGCGCGGATGAGGTGATGGGTCGCCGTATGGCCGCCGAGGAGTTCGCCCGGAAGGATCGAGGGCAATTTCCGCCGAGCGTCGTAGCAGTTCACGAGGACCGACGGCGTGTCGAATACTATTCTTGGTGGTTGCACGAGCCGTGTCAGCATCGTTGCATAGATTAGGCCGATGTGGGGCTGCTGGGTCAACTGGTTGATAAGCTGACTTTCGAGATCGCCTTCGCCCCTGATAACAGCCATCGTCATGGTCACGCCGAACTCCAACGCCTTTTCGCGCGCGCCCTCGAATATGAGCGGCGTCCATGGATCGGTCGCGACCTCATCCGCGATGAAGCCAATTAGCTTGTCGCTTGCCGCCGACTTTTTCTGCGAACGACGGATCAGTTTATAGCCGAGATCTTCCGCTGCTTCGCGGACACGGCTTTTTGTCTTGTCAGAGAGTCGCGCACCCGCGCTGCCATTGAGAACCAACGATACGGTCGCCTGTGAAACGCCCGCTCGCGCGGCCACGTCCATCATCGTCGGTTTCAATTTTCCCTCCGGTCTGTTTGCCGAATTCATCCGTTCTATTCTGCTCCACTAACCTCTTGCATGGCGGATCCGGTCAAACGAGACCGCGACCACGATGAATGTCCCGATAAACATTCCTTGCCAAAAGGTCGAGATGCCGAGCAAGATTAGTGAATTTCGAATGACTTCGATCAATAGTGCGCCAACGACAGCACCAAGGGCAGTTCCCTCTCCGCCGTTGAGATTGGCGCCGCCTATCACTGCGGCGGCGATGACGGTCAGTTCCATTGCGGTGCCGAGATTGGTCGTCACGCTGCCAAGCCAGCCAGCCATCAGGATCCCGGTCAGGCCCGCAGTAAACGCCGAGAACATGTAGATGGAGACCTTGAGCGGTTTGACTGCAATCCCCGTCAACGTGGCCGCTTCCTCGTTGGAGCCGATAGCGAACACGTACTGTCCCCAGCGGGACCAGCGATAGACGACACTCATAAATATCGTAAGCGCGATGAGCACGAAGAGCGGGTGAGGCAGACCGAACGTCGACCCGCCGCCGACCCAGAGCAGCAAGTCGTGGTCGGGGCCGAACTCCCAGATCATCTTATTGTTGGACAGAACCATCGCCGCCGACCGCGCCGCGGACAGCATCCCCAGCGTGACCACAAAGGCGGGCATCCCGGCGTATGCCACCAGGACGCCGTTGATCAGACCGACAAGTAGCGCAACGCCGAGAGCGGCTATCGCGGACAGCCAGAACGGATATCCGCCCTCCATCAACACCGATATCACCATGGCCGAGAGAACCACGGTCGAGCCGACGGACAGGTCGATCCCGCCCGATGCGATGACTGTCGTCATGCCGATGGCGATGATCGCGACGAAGGCAAAATTTCGGGCTACGTTGAAGAGGTTCCGCTCAGTCGCGAAGGCGTCCGTCATGAAACTGAGCGCGAGGCAGGCCAGTACGGCCGCGATGAAGACCCAGAAGACCTGAAGATTGGCGACCCGCGCGAATGCGCTGCGGTGTTGCGCCTGGCCGATCAACTGTTCCAATGATTGCGACATGTATCCTCCGTCACGCGTACTCGATGGCACCGGTGATGAGACCGGTAACTTCCTCGGGCGAACTGCCGTCCGCCCGCTTGCTTGCGACCAGTTCGCCACGGCGAAGGACGGCGATGGTGTCGGCCACGGCGAACACGTCGGGCATCCGGTGACTGATGAGGATCACGCTGATTCCGTGGTCGCGGAGATTTCGGATCAGATCGAGAACCTCCGCCACCTGGCGGACGGAAATTGCCGCGGTGGGTTCGTCCAGCAGAACGATCTTGGCATCCGACAGTAGCGTTCGGGCGATTGCGACGGCCTGGCGCTGACCGCCGGACATACGGCGGACGACGTCCCGGGGGCGCGTCTCGGATTTCAGTCGGGCAAAAAGCTTGGCTGACATACTGCGCATCTCTTCGTAGTCGATCACTTTGAACGGGCCGAAGCGCTTCATCGGTTCGCGTCCCAGAAACACGTTGGACGCCGCCGTCAGGTGATTGCAGAGCGCGAGATCCTGATGAACGATTTCGATGCCCTGGCGTTGGGCATCTATCGGCTTGTGGAAATCGACGATCTTGTCATCGATTCGGATTTTCCCCTTCGTAGGCCGGTAATTGCCTGCAATTATCTTCACGAGCGTCGACTTGCCCGCTCCGTTATCTCCCATCAATCCCATCACCTCGCCCGGTCCGAGTTCGAGCGAGACGTTTTCCAGCGCCTGGATTGCTCCGAAGCTCTTTGAAATGCCTGACAACTTGAGCCGGGACATTCATCTCCTCCCATTTTTTGCGGCGCGGATTCCCTTGCCGCGCCGCGCTTTTGGTACCGAGTTTGGCCCTATCGCCTTCGCGAAACCAGCCGGCACTGCAAAAATTACTACTTGACGTGATAATATTAGTAAATGTCTATTATCACCAATCACGAACGGTTTGGTAAACGTGTCAGGGAGGAACATGCGACTGTTGCTGACAGGGGTGACAGGGAAGGTCGGGCAGAATTTCCTGCCGTCTTTTCTGGCCTCGGAGAAGTTCCGCAGATGGGACGTGGTCGCCCTTTGCAACAAGAGGACGATCCCGGAAACTGACCGCGTGAAGGTGATCCAGGGATCGCTGGGCAGTCAGAAGGCCGTCGCCACCGCGGTCGACGGCGTGACCCACGTTCTTCACATGGCGGCGGTCAAGGAGTCGCCCGACCTTTGCATGGACATCTCTGTAAAGGGCATGTTCCTGCTCCTCGAAGCTTTCCGGCATTCGCCCGATGCAAAGCAGTTCATCCTGATCGGTGGCGATTGTTCGGTCGGGCATGCGTTTCAGCCCTATCCGGGCCCTGTCACGGAAGCGTCGCCGCGAAAGGCCTATCCGGGGTGCTACGCGCTGACCAAGGTGATCGAGGAGGTGATGCTGGAACAATACCAGTTTCAGTATGGGATCGACGGCAGCATCCTGCGAGCACCCTGGATCATGGAAAAGGACGATTTCCGCTGTGCACTGAGCTTTGGCGAGGACCAGTTCGGCGGGCCGCCGTGGACCGACTTCATGGACGCGACGGCTGTTGCAGAAAGCGCCCGCGCTGGGATGATACCGATGGTTCTCGACCGCGACGGAGCGGCATTGCGCCGGAACTTCGTTCACGTGGACGACCTTGTCAACGCAGTTCTCGCCGCTCTGGACAACCCGGCGGCGCACCAGCAGACCTTCAATATCTCGATGGACCGGCCCGTGGACTACGGCGAGGTCGCCGCGCATCTGAAGCACACGCGCCAGATGACGGCGAGAACCGTCAGGACGCCCCTGTTCAGCAACTGGTTGGACAATGCGAAGGCACGCCTTCTTCTGAACTGGCGCCCGAAAATCGACATCGAACAACTCATCGAGCGAGCATGGGAGTATCGGCGCGGTGCCGATGACCCAAGAAGGATTTGGTACCCGGGATAGAACCCGGAGCCAGATTAGAAGACGTCACAACAATCGGGAGGATATAAAGTGACTATTAAATTCAAAATCTTAGCGACAACCGTGGCCATAGCCGCGATTACCGCCACGACGGCAGGAGCGCAGGACAAGAAGACGCTCGCCATCGTGGTGAAAGGACTGGACAACCCGTTCTTCGAGCAAATCAACCTTGGCTGCCAGAAATGGATGTCGGAGAATGCCGACAGCGAGTACGAGTGCCTTTACACCGGACCAGCTTCTTCGGCCGACGAGGCGGGCGAGGTCCAGATCGTCGACGACCTGCTGACAAGCGGTGTCGCCGCGATCGCGATCTCGCCGTCCAACGCGCCCGCCATGGCGAACCGTGTGCGTTCGATCGCACCGGACGTTCCAGTGATGACGATCGACGCCGATTTCCTTGAAGAAGACCGAGATCTGCGCGTCACCTATCTTGGCACCGACAACTATCTGATGGGAGTCAAGATGGCCGAGGAAGCGGCCAAGCTGAAGCCAGAAGGTGGTTCGGTCTGCCTGCAGCTGGGCAATGTCGCGGCCGACAACATCAACGCGCGCGCGCAGGGCTTTCGGGACACCGCGGCGGGCGAAGAGGGCGTCGACCGTCTGACCGGTCAGGGCGGCTGGACTGAAATCGATGGCTGCCCGGTCTTCACAAACGATCAGGCTGACTTGGCCAACCAGCAGATGGCGGACACATTCATCGCCAACCCCGATCTGGATGCTTTCATTCTGGTGGGCGGCTGGGCGCAGTTCGCGCCGCAGGCCTATACCCAGGTGACAGATCAGGTGATGGATAAACTGGAAAGCCAGGAACTGATCATCATCGCGGGCGACACCCTGCCTCCGCAGACCAAGGCTTTCCGCGAGGGCCGCAGTCATGCGCAGGTCGGACAGCGGCCGTTCGAAATGGGCTATCGGGCGCCTGACGTGATGATCCAGCTGATCAACGGCGAAGCCGTCGAAGACCCTCTCTACACCGGTCTCGACATCTGCAACCAGGACGATCCCGGCTTCTGCGCTGACAACTGATCGCAACCGAGTCCGGCCCTTCGGGGTCGGGCTTGCTAAATTTTATTTGATAATATTACCGGTTCATATAATCTTTCGCTACGCTCCCCTGAGGCGCGAAAAAAATGAAATGTTACTGGGAGGACTGACATGACTTTAGGAAAGACGCTTGCCATTGCCGGACTGGCCATGACGATTTCAACCGGCGCAATTGCGCAGGAGAAAACAAAACTGGCCTTCGTCGTTAATGCCGCTTCGGATTTCTGGAAACTCGCGGAAGCGGGCGTAAAGGCGGCGCAGTCCGAACTGCCGGATTACGAACTTCAGTTCCGCTATCCCGCACAGGGCACGGCGGCACTACAGAATGCGCTGATGGACGATCTTGTAGCCGCAGGGACGGATGCGATCATGATCTCATCCGTCGATCCGAAAACCTCGATCGACGCCTTCAACCGCATCGCGGCGCAGGTGCCGCTCTTCACCACCGACTCGGACGCCCCGGCAAGCGAAAGGATCGCATATCTCGGGTCGTCCAACACTGATGCCGGCGTGCAGGCGGGGGAGATCGCTATCAAGGCGCTTCCGGATGGTGGCAAATGCATGGGCTTCGTCGGATTTCTGGGCGCGGACAACGCGGTTGAACGGATCGCGGGCTTTCGCCAGGCCGTCGAGGGCTCAGGCATCGAACTGGTCGACGTGCGCGGCGACGACGTGGATTTCGCTCGAGCACGTTCGAACGTCGACGATGTCCTTGCGGCGCAGCCGGACATCACTTGTATGGTAGGGTTCTATTCCTACAACCCGCCCAAGATCTACGAGGCACTGCAGGCAGCAGGAAAGCTGGGCGAAATCACCGTGATCGCCTTCGACGAGGACCCGGTGACGCTTGGCGCCGTCCGCCAAGGGTCGTTCGCGGGAACGGTTGTCCAAGACCCGTATCAGTGGGGTTACCAGGGGATGCATCTGATGGCGGATTTCCTGGAAGGCGATAGTTCGGGAGTTCCGGCCGACGGGCTGATCATCGTTCCGACAAAAGTAGTCGATCAGTCCAACGTCGACAACTTCGAGGCGGAACTGAAGGCGCGGATTGCCGGATAAGCGGTGTCCTCCCGCTTGAAGCGGGCTGCGCGAGGGGCCATGGCCTCTTTGCGCAGCCCAACCTACCAGGAAGCTCGAACTCCGTGACCAAAGCCAGCATCGATCTTGCTCTCGCCCGGGTGACGAAGGTCTATCCCGGCGTTGTGGCGCTTCAGGACGTGGATCTGTCGATACGAGGCGGCGAAATCGTCGGGCTGATCGGAGAGAACGGCGCCGGCAAATCTACCTTGATGAAGGTGCTGGGCGGGACCATCGCGCCGGATGGCGGGACCATCGTGATCGACGGAGATCACCATGACGCGCTGACCCCGCGAAAAGCCACCGAACATGGCATCGCCTTCGTGCATCAGGAACTGAATACCTTCGCGAACCTCGATGTCGCGGGAAACATATTGCTGGGACGCGAGGTCGCGAGCCCGCGCCTGCGCTTTTTGGACAACCGCTCGATGTTCGAGGAAGTGCGCCCGATTCTCGAGCTTCTTGGGGCGCGGTTCAGCCCCGGCGACTCGGTTGCAGGGCTAGCGCTAGCCGACCAGCAACTTCTAGAGATCGCCAAGGCGCTGTCTATGAAAGCGCGTCTCGTGATTTTCGACGAGCCGACATCGAGCCTGACGTTATCGGAGACGAAGCTTCTGATGGACGTCATGCGCAGGCTGAAGGCCGATGGTGTTGCCGTCCTATTCATCAGCCACCGGCTGGCCGAGATCAAGGACGTTGCCGATCGCGTCGTCGTGCTGCGCGACGGCAAGAACGCGGGTGTTCTGACCGGTGACGAGGCCACCAAGGATCGCATGGTTGAGATGATGATCGGACGAAACATCGGCCGCGACAAACATCACCGGGTCGGCGCCACGTCCGAGAAGGCGCTTGACATCGTCGGCATCAAAACGACGGCCTACCCTTCCGCTGCCGTCGATCTGAGCATTCATTCCGGAGAGATTCTGGGGCTTGCCGGTCTTGTGGGGGCCGGTCGGTCGGAACTTGCCCGTGCAGTCTTCGGCGTCGATCAAAGGCAGGGCGGCGACGTGTTCCTGAATGGCGAGCGACTTGCCCCCAATTCGGTCGCGGCATCTATCGCCGCCGGACTTTGCCTTGTTCCCGAGAACAGAAAGGAAGAGGGCCTGCTGCTGGATTTCGCGGTTCTCGACAACATCTCGCTGCCCAGTCTCGGCGCACTACGACGGTATTTCTTTGTCGACCGCTCGGCCGAAGTCCGCTTCGGAGAGATTTCGAAGGAACAATTGGGGATCAAGGCTGCCTCGCTGCGGGAAGCTGTCGCCTCCCTCTCCGGCGGAAACCAACAGAAGGTCGTATTGGCGAAGTGGCTGGCTATGAAGCCCAAGGTCATCATTCTGGACGAACCGACGCGAGGTATCGATGTCGGCGCAAAGGCCGAGGTCTACGCGCTGATGCGCAACCTTGCAGACACCGGCGTCGGCATCCTGATGATTTCGAGCGACATGGAGGAGGTCATCGGGGTTTCCGACAGGGTGGCCGTGATGAGCGCGGGCCGTGTGACGGGCATCCTCGAGCCGGAAGAACTGACCGAACAGAACATCCTGCGGCTGGCGGTCGCGTGATAGTATAATGTCGATGGAGGGGCAGCACGGTGCAGAAAAAGGATATCGGACTCGCGGTGCTTGTCCTGACGGTCGCGGCGGTTGTCGCTGCGCTTAACCCGCGCTTCCTGTCGCCCATCAACCTTGCCAACACGGCAAACCTGATTGGCCTTTTCGGGCTTTTCTCAATCGCGGAAGCCTTTGTCATCGTGACCGCTGGCATCGAACTTTCGGTTGGTTCGGTCATCGCGCTTCTGGGTGTGCTGTTCGTCGACATGATCGTGAACCAGGGCGTACCCTGGCCCATCGCAATGGTGATCGTGCTGATCCTCGGAGCGGTGATCGGCCTGCTGCACGGCTTGCTGGTGACACGTCTGAAACTGCAGCCCTTCGTCGTCACTCTCTGCGGGCTCCTGATCTATCGCGGAATCGCCCGCTTCTACACTGCCGACGGAACCGCGGGTTTCTCTTTCGGGGACGAGTTCCCGGTGCTGGAATGGCTGGTCTCGGGCCGGACGAACGGTGTGCCGCATTCGATCGTCGCCTTCGCAGTCGTCGCCGTCTTCTCGTGGTTCCTGCTTCATCGCACCGTCTTCGGCCGCCACCTTCTGGCGGTAGGCAAGAATGAGGAGGCCGCGCGATTCTCGGGCATCAATACAACACGGGTGATCATTCTCGCCTATGTCATCTGCGCGGTCCTCACGGGTCTCTCCGCGATCTTCTTCGCCATGTACACTCGCTCAATCCACCCGGCCTCGCACGGCAACTTCTACGAATTGTACGCGATCGCGGCTGCTGTGCTTGGTGGATTCTCGTTGCGTGGCGGGGAAGGGTCGATCGTCGGCGTAGTTCTTGGCGTGGTTCTGCTTCAGGTGCTGCAAAACCTCGTCAATCTTCTGGGCATCCCGTCGTCACTCAACTTCGCGGTAATGGGCGGCGTCATACTGATCGGAGTTGTCGCGGACACTCAATTTGCGCGCTATCGCACGGCGAAGCGCCAATCGGCAGCTCTATCATCGCTCCGATCCGCAAATAGTGCGGAACCCGGCTCAGGCTGACATCCCTCGTACGGCTGAGAACGAGGATCACGGAAGTGTGCGTATCGTTCACGCCGAAATCCTCGAGATCACACGAAGGAGGACAGACGAGAAGCTGGCATTCCTATCTGGCTGATTGGCAAGCGCCACAAGACGACTGTCACATCGGACCAGGTGTCTCGTCCGATTGCCCGACTTGGGTACGGGCAGTTCAGCTTGTATTTTGCCACTTCCGTGTACTCCGAAGAGACGCAGATGGTGGGTGAGGCAGATCGCTATCCGGTGCGGCTGTTTTCCTGGCCGGATATCGTGAACATCCTCCGTGCCGGTGATCGTGTTGTCGGAGAGCCGCTTTCGCTGGCAGCCCAGAGCTGCCGTTCAGCCGAAGCATCCGATGCCGCGGCGCAGCCCGTCAAAGGAGACGTTCGCCGCGGGTGCGCGGTCCAGCAACCATTAGACGTCAGCTGAGCGGGACTTTCCTACCGTTCGCTGCAGATGCTCGGTTTCCTCCGCGACCGCGCCGGCGAGCACCGGACCCTCGCCGCAGCTTGCATGAAGGTGCGTGAAGCGGGAAGTAGTGATGGTCTAATTTTTCCATAGCCAAGTCATTCGGAAAGCCCGGCCGAAGCTGCATCCAAGCTTCATATCGTCGGCGGGGCGAATGAACGCCCCGCGCAAAGAAAGTTCAGCCAAAGATAGCGTCGAATTCGCCCTTCAGCATCTCGATGGCGTCATCTGTCGTCATCGAGTCGTCCCCTTGGAAGGTGAACATCGTGTTCCAGACCGAATTGATCCAATCGGAGTCGGAGATGTAGAACGGGTTTAGGACCCAGTTACCTTCCTTCGCCAAGCTGTCCAAAACCAGCTTGTTGCACGCATCGAGCTTGTCTGTAGGCGCGTCCATGCGAACCGGCGTCGAGCCCTTGAACGAAGCAAACTCGGCGTTCCGAACCGGATCAACCACGATCTCGGCCATTTCCATCTCGGCTGCGAGCTGTTCTTCCGAGACCGGGTCGCCGCCGAGGATTCCCATGGCATCGACAGTGACGGAAAGTGCCTCGGTGCCAGGCAAGTTGATGCAGTTGTAATCTTCGCCCAGCACCTTGTCGTTCGCCTTCCACTGGCCCTTCATCCAATCGCCGTGAAGATGCATCAGCGTCTGCCCCGAAATCACAGTGTTAGTCGACTCGTTCCACTGCCGGTTCACCCAACCATCATCAGCTTGGCTCGTGATCCTGCGAAAAACCTCGATCGCGTCACGCAGCCCCTGTTCCTCGAAAACGCTCTCGTCGGGCTTACCGTCCTCACCGATAGCGTAGAACTTGTTGTACACCTCCGGTCCGCCAATCCCGGCAATCAGCGCGTGGGTCAGGTACCCCGCTTGGAACGTGTTTCCGCCCATTGCCATGAAGTTGAACCCGGCCTCCTTCACTTTGTCCATGTCGGCGAACATGTCGTCCACGCTTGTCCAAGAGGTGGGATCGACGCCTGCCTCCTCGGCAACCTTCAAGTTATAGTAAATGATGCCGTCGATATGGATGCCGGTCGGGATCTTGCGGACTTCGCCATCGACCTTGATCGCCTCGCGCACGGGTGGCGCGAAGTTTTCGGTCGCGCCGATTTCGTCGAACTTCTCTCCCACGGTCTGACCAAGGCCCCGGTCGCGGATATCGCGATAGATGTCGGCGTTTCCGGTCAAGAAGATGTTCGGTGGCGTCCCTGCGATGACGAGGCTGACGATGGGACCGCCCGCACCGGATTGCTCATGCGGCACGGCAAGCTCGGTGATATTGTGGCCCTTCTCCTTCAGGGCGCCGACGAAGACGTTCAGCGCGTTGATCTCCGATTCGTTTGACCACGAGTGGAAGATGGTCAGGTCCGCCGCATACGTCGGCTGCAATGCCAGCGCGGATACCGTCGCAAAGGCCATTGTCCTCAAGTGTTTCATATTTAGTCCTCCCTTGATGCATTCTCTCAGTTGCCTACAGGCGCTTCTCCGTTTTCGGATCGAACACGTCGAAACGGTCTTTCGGGAAATAGATCGGGGTTGTCGCGCCAACTTTGGGCACGTCATGCAGGTTGCGGTCGAACCGGACGGAAATCAGACCGTCGCTGCCGCCATCCAGAAACATGGTCACGTCGCTTCCGGTCGCCTCGGTATAGCGGACGGGAAGCGCGAACTCGGCGCCTGTCCGCGTGCCGTTGACATGGCCCGGCGTGAAGTGTTCCGGCCGAAGACCAACGACGACGTCGTGACCGGCCTCCGGAGTGTCCTCGAACGGGTAATCCGACAGGTCCATCGAAACACCCGTCGGCTCGTGCTTCGCAATGATGCTGTTGCCCTTGTGACTAATCCGAGCGGGTAGAAGGTTCATGGCGGGCGACCCGACGAAGGTCGCAACGAAGAGGTTGGCAGGGACGGTATAGATTTCGTCTGGCGTGCCGATCTGCTGAATCACGCCGCCATTCATTACGGCGACCCGGGTGGCCATCGTCATCGCCTCGACCTGGTCGTGGGTGACGAAGACGATGGTCTTCTGCAGTTCGTTGTGGAGCCGCTTGATCTCTAGGCGCATCTCGGTCCTGAGCTTCGCGTCGAGATTCGACAGCGGCTCGTCGAACAGGAACAAGTCCACGTTCTTCACCAGAGCTCGTCCGATGGCGACCCGCTGTCGCTGACCACCCGAAAGTTGCGCGGGCTTGCGATCAAGGAACGGCTCGATCTGCAGCAGCTTTGCCGCCCAAGACACGCGCTCTTCGATCTCGGCGCGGCTCACACCCCGAGACGATAACCCGAATTTCAGGTTTCCGCGCACCGTTTTCGTGGGGTAAAGCGCATAGGACTGGAACACCATCGCGAGGCCACGATCCTTGGGGTCAAGCTCCGTCACATCCAGGTCTCCGATCAGGATGTCGCCTGACGTCACCTCTTCCAGCCCCGCCAGAAGATTAAGGAGCGTCGTCTTCCCGCACCCCGACGGCCCGAGTAGCACCAGGAACTCCCCATCGCTGACGCGCAGGTTCAGATTCTCCAGAACCGTCACCTTGCCGAAGGTCTTTTCGATGTCGCGAAATTCGACGTCAGGCATCGCTCACCCCTTGATCGCCCCGGCCGTAATCCCCTGAACGAAGAACTTGCCGAGTGCGAAATAGACGACCAGCGGTGGGATCGCTGTCAGCAGCGCAGCCGCCATGTCGACGTTATATTTGACCTCGCCGAAGGAGGTGATGACGGTATTGGCCAGGATCACGGTCATAGGCTGGGTACCGACGCCGCCGAAGATCAGGCCGATCAGGTAGTCGTTCCAGACCGTGGTGATCATCAGGATCAGAACCACGATCATGATGTTTGCCGACATTGGCAGGATAATCTCAAAGAAGATTCGCCAGAAGCTGCCGGAATCCATGATCGCCGCCTTCACGATCTCCTCCGGCACGTCCTTGTAGAAGTTGCGGAAGATCAAAGTAAGCAACGGCATTGCCAGGATGGAATGCACAATCGCCACGGCCCAGATCGTTCCGAACAACCCAGAAGAGGATATCAGGACCACAAGCGGAATCATGATGATCTGGAAAGGCACGAAAGCGCAGAGAAACAGGATGAACAGGAACGTTCCCGCCCAGCGGATCTTCCAGAGAGCCAAGGCATACCCCGTGACAGCGGAAACACCGATGGACAGGATCAGGCTCGGGAAGAGAATCTTCAGCGACGTCCAGAAACCGGCGCTGACCCCGTTGCAGGACATGCCCGCGCAGACTTCCGACCACGCCTTTTTCCAAGGCTCAATGGTCCATGTCGTCGGAAGGGCGAAAATCTCACCTAGCGTGATCTGGTCGATCGTCTTGAACGATGTAACGAAGACGACATAGAGCGGGATCGATACGAAAGCGGCGCACATGGTCAAGAAAACCATGACCGCAATCGAAGACCCTTTGATACGTTTCTTCCGGCGCCGTGGCTTCGGAACGACGCGCGGCGGCGCTGCGATATCGGCTATCTCGCTCATGTCGCCATGCTCTCGCGCCGCTTGTTCTGCCAGGCTGTCAGTAAAACTAGCGGCAGGAAGATCAGCACCGTCATCAGAAGCATCATCACGGCAGCGGCCGAGGCATAGCCGATGTTGCCGCGCGCAGCATAGGAGTTGACGACGAAGTAAGCCGGCGTCCAGGTCGAGGTCCCCGGCCCACCCCCGGTCATCGCCAGCACGATGTCATAGGTCTTCACAACACCCAGTGACAACAGGATCGCGCAGGTCAGGAAAGTGAACTTCAGCATCGGTATGATGATCTCTCCATAGAGCCGCCAGAACGGCACCCCGTCCAACCGCGCCGCGCTCCAGATCTCGGAGTTGATCGACTTCAGCCCGGCCAGCATCAGCGCCATGTAGAACCCCATCCCGTGCCAGATCGAGGCGAGTATCACGCCGTACATCGCCGTCCGACGGTCGCCCAACCAGTTGAAGCTCGCATTCTCGAACCCGACTTCATGCAGGAAATTCTCGATCCCGAGGTCCGGGTTGAACATCCAGCGCCACACCAGGCCTGTCACGATGAAAGACACGGCAAGGGGGTAGAGAAAGATTGTGCGGAAGAAACCCTCGCCGCGCGCCTCCCGCTCGATCATTGCTGCCAGGATGAAACCGATGACGATGGCAAGTCCGCTGCCGATGGCCAGCACGAAGACGTTCTGGAGCGATGTGACCCATGCATTGTCTCCGAAGAGCCGGTCATACTGCCGCGACAGGTCTTCCCAGTTCAACTGGTAATCGGGAAACCGACGTGACCGGGTGAAAGAGATCCAGATCGTCCAGCAGATCGCGCCGAAGAAGGCGACCACCGTGATCGTAATCGCGGGAATCAACGCGATTCGCGGGGACGCCCAGCTCCACCGGACAGCCATGATTTTCCTCCCTATCAAGGCTGCTTCGCGCCGTGGCCAATGGAAGAAGGGCCTGCGCTTCGCCTCTTGTATTATCGCTAATATAACTATAAAAACGAGATAACGTCAACAATTGCGTCTGACGCAAAAGGGAGGAAGCCATGCTCGCGGGAGTCAATGGCATACCCGTCATGGGTCTTGGAACTTTTGGCCTGACGGGTGCCGACGGCCTCTTGGCCATGTCGTCCGCGATTGCGACGGGCTACCGCCACGTCGACACCGCCCAGTCCTATGGAACAGAGGAAAACGTTGGTCGCGCCATTGCAGAGTCTGGTCTTCCTCGCGAAGATTTGTTCGTCACCACCAAGATCACCGAAACGAACCTGAGCCGTATTGGCGACAGCATCGACGACAGCCTGAAAACCATGGGGCTCGACTATGCTGATCTGGTCCTGATCCACTGGCCCGCCCAGAACGATACGCCGCCGGTCTCGTCGTACGTCGGCGAACTCGCCCGCGCGCAGGACCAGAGAAAAACGCGGCTGATCGGCGTCTCGAACTTCACCCGTCGCCATATCGACGAGGCCATCGAAGTGCTTGGCGAAGACCGGATCGCCACCAATCAGGTGGAACGCCATGTCTTCCAACAGAACCACACGCTCGCCGGTCACTGTGCCGCGCGCGGCATCTGCATCACCGCCTATCTTCCGATGGTGCGCGGACAGCTCGACGATCCCGTAATCGCGCGCATCGCGACCAGTCACGACGCCACCGCCAGCCAGATCGCGCTGGCGTATCTCTTGGCGCTCGGCTCGGTCGTCATTCCGAAATCCGGCAATGCCGAGCGGCAAAGATCGAACTTTGCCGCAACCGGGATCACGCTCGAGGACGACGAAATCGCCGCGCTTCGCACGCTCGACCGGGGCGAGCGCCATATCGACCCCGACATCGCACCCGATTGGGACTGAGGAGGAAACCCAGATGATCAAGACAAAGCAGATCGCCCATGTCTGCATATTCGCCCACGACCTCGACGAAACCCGCGGCTTCTACGAAGACGTTCTTGGGATGGACACAGCCTTCAACTTTCTACGCGACGGGAAGATCTTCGGGTTCTACCTGAACGTGGGTGGCCGCAGCCATGTCGAGGTCTTCCAGAAGGAAGGAACCTCGTTCGACGAGTCGAACCAGATCAACCACATGTGCATCGAAGTCGAAAACCTCGACAACGCCATCGCGCACGTGAAATCAAAGGGCGTCGAGCCGACACGGCCCAAGAAGCTCGCCTGCGACGACACCTATCAATGCTGGCTGGTCGATCCGAACGGCGTGAAGATCGAGCTCTTCGAGTACACCGAGAAAAGCGCGCAATTCGCGGGTGGCGACCGGGTGGCGGACTGGTAGGTACGGCCGGGGCGGAGCTGGCCGCCCGCTCCCTGCGAAGATAATGCGAGCGACCTGATGGGCCGACCGAGAGTGACACTGAAGGATATCGCGGAGGCGACCGGGTTTTCATCCAACACGGTATCGCTTGCGCTTCGCAACAGCCCACGCCTGCCAGAGGAAACACGCGAGGTCATCCTTAAGGCAGCCGCGCGGCTCAAGTACGCGCCCAACCGGATCGCACGCTCGCTGGCGTCCAGCGCGACTCATACTATCGGGCTCGTGACGACGGACATGCTGAACCCGACGCTCACGCTCGCCGCCCACACGATCGAACGCGAACTATCCAGCGCCGGCTATGCCGTGATGTACGCAGATTCCGATGGCGATCTGGATCGAGAGAAACGGGCGGTTGAGCTATTTCTCTCGTACCAGGTCGACGGAATGCTGGTCTATCCGGCCCAACGGCAGCATCTCGAACACTTCAACGCCGCAGATAAGTCCGGAACTCCGGTTCTGTCGCTGATCCACATTGCTGGAGGAGGGCTGGACACCGTAACCATAGACGATCGGATCGGCTCTTATCGAGCATTCTGTCATCTTTTGGAGTTGGGACACCGGCACTTCGCGATGATCGACGGGGGGCAGGCCATTGGAAATACAGACAAGATGGAAGGCGCGCTCCAAGCCTTGAGAGACTACGATCTGTCTCCAGATGCGATTGCCATGTTCATACCCGCTGGGCATAGTGCCGCCGAGGGTTATTCCCTAATGCGCGAAATATTCGGGCTGAGCGAACGTCCGACAGCAGTCTTCGCGACTACCGACTCTCTGGCTCTTGGTGCACTTCAATGGTGCCGTGAAAATGACGTCGACGTACCGAACGAGCTTTCAATCGTGGGCTATGACAATATCGAATATGCCGCCTATCAGGCCACACCGCTTACGACCGTCAACTATGCAGCAGATGAGATCAGCGCGATTGGCGTTGCCCGGTTGCTTGAGCGACTGAGAGGAAAACAAAGCTGGCAAGGACCGGCAGTTCAATTGATTGAACCGGAGCTAATTGTGCGACAATCGACCTCCCGGCCAAATCTTTCTCCTCGTGCCAAATTGCGCATGTGACCATGGGTGGTTTTGAGAGCGTGCAGGCGCCGGCCGATAATGCGCAAACGGTCGAATGGCTACACTTCCAACTCCCATTATTGTTCTTGACTGAAATTCCTCTTTTCTTGAGAGCTTTACATGGAGAGTGCACAGTCACGGAGTTGCAGGTATGGGGAGGTCGCGCCGGGTCGTCCTATGCTGCGCCTACGAAATCGGAACTGCGCGACATGGCCCATTTGGACTCGAAGCTGACCTCGGAGGCGGAGCATCATTTCGGCAACGAAGGCCAGGACGAGCGTTGCTGATGGCCCAAAGCCGCCATTCGAACACAATGAGTGACGAATGGCGGCTTTGCCAGCGTCTGCTTAAAGAAACTCAGGCTCAGGACCTTTTTCGTAGTTGTGCCCATTTCCCAGATTAGCCTTTCTGCCCGAGAATTCTTGTGTGGAATTCGATCAAGGCCTGCAGGCCCGCATCAATATCCTGCTTGCCTCAAAGTCAGCTCGCAAGGCGTCTACAAATCCAGGGGTACCTCAGGCTGAACGCGGCGACTATATCGGGGGATGAACAGGAATTTGAGTGCCGTTAACCTTTTGTTAACCAATTTATTGTACTCTCGAAGAATGCCACGCCCTGCGAACCGAAACGTGCACCTACATGTCGTCACACCAGCGACATTCATTGCTCAATTGAAGAATCTGAAGTTGCATCGATATGCACGCGCTGAGCAGAATTACCTACTCTGCAAGGCCAGGATCAGACGCCGCCAGCAAGAAATCCAGGAAGGGCGGGCGCAAGGCAATGACGTCTCCAACCTGGAGCGTATGGTCGCGACGCTGGAACAGAGCAAGCAGGCACATCGTAGCCTCATGCAACGGCTCCTGGATGAGGATTAACGGTGCCAAACCTACTCAGTCGCGCCTCGTTGGAACACGTCCAGGACGGCCTTGTGCGTTTGCGTGTAGGTCTTCTTCGGTTCAGACGACCCCGGTGACAGCCGCCCGTATTCCCGCCAATCCGTCCGCTGAAACTTCTCCCATAGACTTTCCAGCTGGCTACTTCGACGTGTGGCTTCTGCCTGCTGGAGAGGATCAAGCGGCGTGAACCGGGTCCGGATTTGCGATTCTCTGTAATGCTCGGCGAGATGCCCGTAGGTGTTCGAAACCGTGATCGTGTTTGCGTGACCAAGTTGCTTTGCAACGATGTCGAGGGGGACGCCCTGGCGCACCAGGTCGCTGGCATAGGTGTGTCTGAGGCCATGAAATACAAACTCGGAGGGCAGTCGGGCTTTTGAAACCGCTCGACGGAACAGACCCGTGTGCTGTTTGTTCCACCGCTTGCCCATGTCCGACAGAAAGACATGGTCCCGAGGCGCCTTTCCTTCGCAGTTGGCCAAGAAGAACGCCATGCCTTCGTCCGGGAGAAACACATACCGCGCCGGGCTTCGCTTGAACGCCTCGATGCGGATTCCGTAGATTTGATAGGCGACATCTTCGACACGCAAGGCACCCAGTTCTCCCACCCTGCAGCCCGTATAGATTGCCGCCTGGACCAACTTCCCGAGTGCGGGCGTACTGGCCGCGATAAGACGTCGGCACTCTTCCCGGTCGAGGAAGATGGTTCTCGGAGAATGATTGACGGCGACACGCCTCAGGCACCGCCACGGTCTCTCGCTGTGGATGTGCCCATTTTCCCAGGCATGACGGAAAGCCATCCTCAGGATTGTCACCAGAGAGTTGAATGTACGCTTGCGCCGACGCAGTTCGTCGGCACTGAGTTCCAGGATCGATTGTCGTCGATGGCTGTATGGCTCGAAGCCGGATCGAGGAGGTGTTTCCAGCACTTGCTGCGCGATGTCTGAAAGGTGCCCTGCCTTGAAATCCTCCAGGGGAACCGATGCAAAATTTGGGATCAAATGATAGTTGATCAGCACCAGATTGTTGTAGTGTCCGCCCGGTGATCGCGAAATGCTGGTCCACTCGGTGTAGTCCTTGAGCGCATGCCCCACCGTGTACGTGCTTCCGATGGGGCAGCAATTGATTGCCGAGGTCTTTGCGACCGCTACCGCTTCGTTTCCAAGCCGCTCGATTTCCGGCGAGGCAAACCATCCGAAGGCGAGCTCAACGGCCTCATGCAAACCCAGAGGCTTGCCTTTACCAGTATCGAGAGCTGGCCCGAGCCGTCTCTGGCGGTATTGTTTGTCCTTCGTCAGGTAGCGCGCTGTCCACGTACAAACACGGTCGTTCGGGCGGTATATGCCGACGTGCCGCGAGAGCATGAAGGTGTGCCAGTAAGGGGTTTCGCGAAAGTCCAGTTTCTCGATGTCCTCGGGACTGGAAAATGGGCAATCGAGAACTTTTTGTAGCGCAGAAAATGGGATTTGCGTCTCTCGGGCTTTCATCTGAGCCTCCCTTGAAAGCTGCAGATTACATCATCTCCAGATAGTCTTGTGCCAGCTTCCACTGATATCGACTCTGGATGCAGAAGCACCAGGCGGCGGTGCGGCTTCTGCACTAGCTTCACTCGAAGTCACGACGTTGCGGACGTCCCATAACTGCCATTCAACGCGCCAGTCGACACCGCAGCGCAGCTTCCCCAAACAGGGCTTTTATACATCGCGCAGCATTGGACTGCGCTCTAGGTCCGCTGAGCGGACTTTCCGGGCTTTCGCTGCGGCTGCGACAATGGCGGTTTTTGTGTGCGATTTTGGCGCGCGGTCAAGATTATGTATTTTTGTTATGAGCCGATGTCCGCTCTGCTGAAATTTGCTTCCGTTCGCCTGTAATTCAGCGGTTCGAAAGTGTGGCGCCATCAGGACGCTGCTCCAATCCTCAAAGATTTGGCAAGATGGAACGTCAACCGGACGGCGCTGCCTCAGCGAATACGGTTGATCAGGTTGTCTCCCGTTGCCAGGCGGTTCACGTTATCTGCCATCGCTGCCCGGCGGCGTGCGATTGTACCTTCGGTCCAACCAGACATATGTGGCGTCATCGTCACGTTGGACAGTTTGTGAAAGGGCCGGTTACCTGGCATTGGCTGCGGCGTGGATGGCGAGGGGTAGACGTACCAGGTGTCCAAAATGGCCCCCCCAATCTGGTCGTTCGACAAAGCGTCATAGAGCGCATCCTCGTCGATCACAGCGCCGCGCCCAACGTTCATCACGATTGCATGGGGCCGCATCGCGACCAATGCTTGCGCGCCAATCAACCCAAGTGTGCTGTCGGTCAGCGGCAATGTATTGATGACGATATCGACGCTGCCGAGCATTTCGATCAGCCCATCGAGCCCATAGACTCCTGCCAAATGGTCATCCGAAATTGGCGAACGATTGGCGACATGCACGGCCATCCCGAAAGCCGTCGCCCGTGCGGCAACCGCCTTGCCGATATGGCCATAGCCAACGATACCGATGCTTTGCGCGCCAAGTTCGGTCCGAAGACCACTGGGGCCACCTGCCCAATAGTGCCAATCGCCGCGGCGCAATTGTGCATCCGCTTCGACAAGCGGCACATGGCGGGCAAGCAACGCCGACATCACATATTCTGCAATCGCGTTTTCATGTCCAAAGCAATTGCAAAGCGCACAGCTTTGCGAGAGCACCGAAAGGTCGATGCCGTCATAGCCTGCGCCGGGCACTTGAAAAAGACGCGCCGCTGAACGCGGGTGTTCAGGCGTCAGCCTTACCCCGATCACAACATCCGCCTGCGCATAGGCCTCTGTCTCGCCAGCACCATCAAGGGTGTCGGACAGAATTTTTATGTCGTGCCGGGCGTCCAGTAGATTGGAAAAACCGGGCTCGAATGTAGAGGCGTTGTCACCGTGAAATACGATCTTCATTGTCAGTTCCCTTACAACACCGAAATCATGCCGCCATCAGCATAGATGATTTGACCAGACACGTAATTGGACGCATCAGAGGCAAGGTAGATGCAGGTGCCCGCAAGCTCCTCTGGCAGGCCCCAGCGACGCATCGGCGTGCGGGTTTTGACCCAAGCGTCGAACTCAGGATTGTTGATTAGCGCTTCGTTCATGTCCGTGACCATATAACCCGGCCCGATGGCGTTGGCCTGAATGCCCTTTTCGCCCCATTCAGCCGCCATGGCTTTGGTCAGCATTTTGATCCCGCCTTTGGCAACCGTGTAGGGGGCGACAGTGGCGCGCGCCAGTTCAGACGTGAGCGATCCGATGTTGATGATTTTACCGCGCCCGCGCGCCGCCATTCGTTTTGCGGCTTCGCGCCCAACAACGAATGACGCCGTGAGATTGATGTCGAGAACCCGCTGCCAATCGACGGTCTCAAGCTCTAGCATCGGTTTGCGGAACTGAATGCCTGCGTTGTTCACAAGGATATCGACCTTGATGCCTTCTGCGTCGAAACGCTCAAAAGTCGCGACGATTTGCGTCTCATCAGCGACGTCAAAGGCGGCCGTTAGAACGTCATGCCCAGCGTTGCGCATCTCTGCTTCAGCCACTTTGAGACGCTCGGGGTTCATTCCATTGAGAATGACACGCGCGCTAGCCCCAGCAAGGCCTTCGGCAAAGGCGCGGCCAAGCCCGCGAGAAGAGCCGGTGATCAATGCGGTTTTTCCACTCAGGTCAAAAAGCTTTATGAACATTAGTTCACCTCCGATACGCGCGACGTCAGGTCGGAGCGTTCAAAAAATTGTGGTACGAGTTCGGTGCCCAGACCGGGACCCTCCATGGGATAGACATAGCCGCCCTCAATGCGTGGCACGTTGGTCACCAACTCGCGATACCACCCGTTGTAAAAGGCACGGACGCTTTCTTGGATCAGGGTGTTTGGCTGACTGAATGACATATGGATGGCAGCGGCAAAGCCCACCGGACCAATACAATCATGCGGCGCAAAGGGGCGATGATAGGTGTCTGCCATCGCGGCGATTTTGCGCCCTTCTGTCAGGCCGCCGGTCCAGCACAGATCGGCCATCACCACATGCGCCGCGTCCCGATCCATGTATTCCTTATAGGCAAACCGCGAGCCAAGTGTTTCAGACGCGCAGGTCCAGACGTGCGTCGAGCGGGCAAATTCGGCCAGCGCCTGCGGCGAATTCATGCGGATCGGGTCCTCATACCAATGCGGGTTGTAATCCTCGAGCACGCGCGCGATTTCCATCGCTGTCGGCAGGTTCCACAGCGAATGCATCTCGACCATAATGTCCATCTTGTCACCCACGGCTTTGCGGATCAGCTCAAAGGGTTTGACGGCCACTTTCATCTGCGCAGCGGTGATAAACATGCCTTTGTTTTCGATGCCTGCGGGATCAAGAGGCCAGATTTTCATCGACGAAATGCCGTTGCTCAAAAGGTCTTCTGCGAGCTCGCCGGCCCGCGTCATAAAGCCATCGAGGTCCTCATACGGGCCGTCTGCTCCACGGTTCCATGTGTCCACGGGCTTGATCTTATTGGTGCGCACATAGCGCGTTCCCGCACAGGTGTTGTAGACACGGATTTTGTCCCAGGACTGACCGCCGAGCATTGTGTGCACTGGCTGCCCCGCGACTTTGCCAAAGATATCCCAAAGCGCGATATCGATGGCGGAAGCCGCCCGATACTCTACCCCTGTGGAGGCCTGCGCATTGGGCAAGCTGACCATTTCTTTGTGCAGCAATTCGATATTCAGCGGATTTTGCCCGAGCAAACGCACCGCGAGTGTATTGTGGATATGGGCCTCGCAGGCCTCGGCCCCGTAGAAGGTTTCGCCGAGCCCGGTGATGCCCGCGTCGGTTTCAATATGCACCCAAAGAATATTTGCAAGTTCCTCAACACGATACGTGCGAATGGCCGTGATTTTCACTTGGTTTCCTTTGGTGCTGTGGGCCTACGGGGCGAACGCTCATGACGGCCGGGGTCAGTTTTTAGGGTTTTGGTATTAAGTTTCGCTTTGATATTTGGCAATAGGATATTACAAAAACGTCTAAATTGTCTGACAATATTTGCGGGCGATTGCAGTTTCGGCGCGTTCAAGGGAAAACAAGGATACCGTCTGGTTGATATATCTTCGGCCCGGTTCGGGTATGCCAGATCGAAAATGATGGGATGACTATGACCCGCCAATCAACGGACCTCCGACCGCCCACCCCTGACCGCGAAGCAGGGTTGGTGGAAACAGCGATGAGCAATATTCGTAATTTGGTGAGGTCGGAGGAATTGCGCCCCGGCGACAACCTGCCTTCAGAGAAAGCTCTTTCAGAGCGTCTGGGCGTGTCTCGCACCGTCACGCGCGAAGCCTTGCGGGGGTTGGCGACCCTGCGTGTGATCGACGTCGGTAATAGTCGAAAAGCCCGCGTGGCTATGCCGGATGCATCCGCGCTTAGCGTTATTCTAGACCACGCGACCTACGCCAATGGATTGAGCATCCAGCAGATTCTGGATGTGCGCCGAACACTTGAATTACGCACGGTCGGTCTCGCGGCGCTGCGGCGTAGTGATGCCGAAGCTGCTGACCTATTGACGATTACTCAAGAGATGTTTGAGGCGCTTGAACACAACGTCACGGACCTTATGGAACTCGACATTCGCTTCCATGAGATCATCGCGCGCGCATCAGGCAATCTTCTTTATGCGATGTTGGTGGAAAGTTTCCGCGTCATCAGCCGTCAGACATGGGCGATTGGCTGGCATTCACGCGGGTCACACGGGAACCGGCTTGAGAACATCCGATGCCACGACCGCATCGCGACAGCTATCATGGCACAGGACGCGACTCGTGCCGAACAAGCCATGTCAGAACACTTCGACAGCGCTGTAAACGTATTGCTTAGGGCGGGCGTGACCTAGGTGTTTGTTCCCAGGGTTTGATGGTCCGGTCCTTTCGAGGAAATGGAGGGGGGGTAGGCCTCTATTGCCGATACTTTCCAGGCCTTCGACATCTTCTCCGAGAACATTGGTCAAAAAACGGCCGATTTTTTTGGCATCCGGAAAGCCTCCGTTTCAAATTAACGGCTTAGCGTTGCAAAATGCCCCCTGCAAAGCCTTTGCAGGTTTTCGCCTCATGCGGAAGCAGACACAAGTGTGTCGCGCAGCATCAAGCAAAATGGGCTCTACGGCGACCTTCTCTGCGGGCGCACCTTTCGGTGATATGCTCTAGTGCCAACCTCGGGTTTGCGTTGTGGCAGGGAGTGGCGGATCGGAGGAACCGCCATGACAATTGCGAACTTACCTGCCATTCGAGCCTTTCGACCAGCCTGGAACAAAGGCCGTGTTGTCGGCCAGAAGCGACCCTTGATGCCCAAACACGTCTGGGCCATCCGCGTTCGCCTTGAGATCGCCGAAAACCACAGAGATCTGGCGCTGTTCAACCTTGCCATCGACAGCAAACTGCGTGGTTGTGACCTGGTGAAGCTGAAGGTGGCCGATGTCTACTCCTCCGGCCACGTCAAGGGGCGCGCCTCGATCATTCAAAGCAAGACGCAGAGACCAGTGCGTTTCGAGATCACGGAGGGCACGAGCAAGTCGCTCTCGCGATGGATGGAGCAACCGCTGATGGTCGGCTCGGAATATCTTTGGCCCGGCCGGTTTCACGAACGTCTGCACATATCGACCCAGCAATACGCCCGCCTCGTGCGGGACTGGGTGAGTTCCATCGGGTTGGACCCCACGTCTTACGGCACGCATTCCATGCGGCGGACCAAGGTCGCACACATCTACAGGAAGACTGGCAACCTGCGGGCTGTCCAGCTCCTGCTCGGTCACACCAAGATGGACAGCACTGTCCGCTATCTCGGGGTCGAGCTCGAAGACGCTCTGGCGATCTCTGAGAGTGCGGAAATCTAAGAATGTGGGCCGCCGTCACTGGCGGCCCTTGCCAGCCATTGATAGCGCTGGTCGACCCTGCAGTGCGACTTCCATGAAGAAGACCTTCGTAGAAAGTGCAGCAGTCTTTGCGGGCTGACCTCGGCTTTGCGGGATATTGCTGCCATACATTTCTGAGGATGATATGCGGGGTTGCAGCCGGAAGCTGGCTATATCGCGGTGCTCTTGTCCACTTCCCGGCGTCACAATGAGCCTAGACGAGCGTTGGTTGATGGACTTACGTGCGGCCATGACCGAAGTTAGCTCTTCTCCCCCATCCACGGACCGCATCCTTGCCGGCGTAGCCCTGATGCTGGGGTTTTGCCTGACCGCCCCCTTGCTTGATGTAGCGGCCAAGCTGGCGTCGGCGAGCGTGCCTGTGGGACAGATCACGACCGCACGCTTTGTCGTGCAATGTGCTCTTATGGCGCCGTTTATCTGGATCATGGGTTTGTCGTTGCGGGTGGCGCGCGGGCAATGGCTGGCGCTGGTGTTTCGCGCGGTACTTTTGTTTGTCGCAACGTTTTGTTTCATCGCCGCGATCCGCGTGATGCCACTTGCAGACGCGCTGGCGATTGTCTTCGTGGCCCCGTTCATCGTGTTGCTGGTTGGCAAATTCCACCTTGGCGAAGA
>JAVJUV010000067.1:0-12379 GCA_040220415.1 Silicimonas sp. | reverse complement strand
GGTTGACTGTCCGCCCTGTCGCGGCCTGACCCTTCCGGGGGGAGTGCGTCCCTTGAACGCGCAGCGACCGGCACCAAGAGGAGGTCGCTGTAGGCGATCACACGCGCCGGTGACGGCATCCCTGGAACAGGGATCGGGCCGCCCCAAGATCGTCCTGGGGCGGCCCATCCTAGTGAGAGGATTCAGTCCTGGGGATCCTTCGCGCTCGGCGGGAACATCACCAGCTCCGAGACCGCGACCGGGAAGTCGAGCTTGAGGCTGAAGAACTCCGAGCCGTCCCCGTTGCGGGTGTTGCGGAACATCGCACCCACGCGCTGAAAACGGGTGCGCTCCTGGCCATCTGTGTCGATGAACTTGACGGGAACGGTGGCGATGTAGTGGTTGGTCATTTGGGTTACTCCTTGTTGCGATGGGGATCTGCCAGCACGGGGGCAAGAGGCCCGGTCGCAAGCGCAAATGCGGAGGGTCCGCGGCTCCGCCGTGGAAGCCGTATTTGTGCTTGCCGGAGCGTCAGCGGAGGGCACGATTGGGCCGACCCCGTGCGATCCACATCTATGAGCAAAAAGGAGTGATCCGGATGATCCTTGCCATCACGCCGACGCCACCATCCGCGTCCCGTCGATCCTGGCCGGGGTGCTGATAGAGCCCGCCCGCGTGGGTGCGATGTTCCGAAACACCACCCGAGGGACGTGCAGGTCTTCAGCCTCAAGTGGGACGTTTCGATCCCTCGCGTCTTGCACCGCTGACGATGTGCGTGAGGTGCGCACCATCCCCAGCCCGTACCGATGCGGATGGGCCGAACTCTGACGGGCTGGGTAGAGGGATGACGGTGCTGGACGCCGTGAGCTGCCGATCAAGTGTGACCGATCGCACGCGCCATGAGACACGACGAAAGGGCCGCGCCAAGCGCGACCCCCTCCCTTCAATCTTGCGCAGTCTTCTTCGCCGAGTCAGCAACCCGCATGACCGTCAGGCCTTTCGCTTCCGCTTTCTGCCCTAGGTTCAGCGCGACTCCGTTGCCGCCGAAGAGCACAACCCCTGTCGCCGCGAACTTGTCGTCCAGCATCTCGTCGTTGCACTTGAACGGTGCCGCCCGCCCATGTGCGGAACAGCGCGGATCGAACCGCGCCTGCGCCACTCCGCGTGCCCGGGCCCACCGCGCCGCAATCATCTCCGCCCCGTGCTTGCCACCCTTGTGGCAGAGGAAGATCTCCTGATTGCGGTTCTGCTTGATCCGCTCGCGAACCTTGTCGAGCGTGTTGAAGATCACATCGACATTGGTCCAGTCGGTGGCGCCTGAGACGATCAGGGGCACCCCCTCGACTTTCGACTTCTCGGCAGTCTCGCGGTCGTGCTGCTCCAGAAGCTGCCGCGCCTCGAAGACCGCCCCGGTCTCTTGCGCCCGGGTGCTTGCGCGCGATCCGGCTGCCGGGATGAAGGCGTGGCCCGTCTCGACCTCGTAGCATTCCGCTGCGGCCTCGCTCATCACCTCAATTGCGCCGACGATCTCGCGCAGCTGCAGGAAGCGCGCCTGCGCCTCTTCGAGCGCGGTCTCGGCGATCTCGGATCCATCGTGGGATTTTGCGAGCGCGCCGATCTTGTCAGCTGTGCGGTCGACCTCCTTGCCGAGCGCCACCTTGCGGCGCTGCAGGATCGTGGCGAGCCCATGCGCCAGCGGTTCGATCTCCGCCTCGAGCCCGGTCCCGCGCAGCGAGCCAAGTAGAGCCTCGAAGCTCTCGCGGATGATGCGGTCGGTCAGGACGTGATCCTCCGGGATCGGCAGCTGCGCGTCCTTCTCGGTCAGCCCGAAAAGCTCAATGGTCTCGTAGGTGTTCGCGGTGTCGTAAGCCATGTCTGGTCTCCAGTGTTCATTTCCAAGGCCACCACGTGAGTGTGGTGGCATGGCCGAATGCCTGGTTTCCGAATCTGCCCGGGTCAGGGACGGCGCAGCCGCCGGCTCGCCGGGCGCAAAAGTTTTCCGCGCGCAGCACCCGACATATGCGCGCCTTCACGCACTGGACCACCCTCCCCGCCAGCCCCGCCCTCGCCGAAAAGTTTTGCGATCCTTGAGGCGGGCTGATTTGGGGGCCATCCGGAGGATATGCTTCCGCACTCATGTGTGTGTGTTTTGACGGTAGGTTTGCCCGACCCGAGCAGGCAAACGGCCCGACCGGACGCGGGAGACGGATGAAGCGGCGGGATCGTTTTGGCCTCGGCCAAAACAGACCAGAGCGCAATCCGGCGGAGCGGCCAGGGAGAGACGTGCTCGCGAGGCGGGCAAACCGGGATGCCGGGTGCTGCGCCGCGGTGAGGCCGCATGGCCGAATGCGCGACGGACCGAAGGGCCGTTCTCCCCTGCGACACGCGAAGCCGAGCTGGGGAGGCCGCAAGGCTTAGCCCAAGGTTGATGTGCTGGCGACGCTGCTGCCGACTATAGTGATTGCTTTTCCGGGCATTGGACGTGATGGGCGGGAGCCAGTCATTCGCTGCGCCTTGGACGAACGGCAGCGATGCGTAGGAAGTGGACTTCGCAAAGTTGCGGGTTTTGGCGGCGGGTGGAGATACATATGCTGCGTGCGCATCTGGAAAAACCGTCTTTTGCCGTAGGGGCAGCCACCATACATCATCCAACGGAAGGGATTCGGGGCAAAACTGCTCTCGCGGTAAGGATATCGGCGTCGGTACTAACCATTACTTGCCGCTTAGCCACCGCCGGAAACGTTGCCAAAGACCTTGTGGCACATCCGCATTTGCCATTGATGCGGGGGCTTCCGGCGCATCGTAATACCGACCTTTGGCGCGACGGTCGTGCGCCCGTCCAGCGGCAATCTGTTCATCACTCATATCACCTGCCCACCGGATATTGCTGTGCTTGATCCAGTAATGCGACCGGCAAGGAAAGCTCCAGTTCCCGATGGACGGCGAGAGCGAGATCGACACACCGTCATAGCCCATCTTCCAGTCCGTCGGGCTTAAGGGCGTGACGACTTCCCTGCCACAGCCGCAGGCGCATTTGTGAACGGCCGTTGCGTAATCCATGGCGAGGTACAGAACGCCCTCCTCGGTCTGCTCGGGGATCGCATCTACAAATTTGTGGGTAATCTTCTTAATCGTCATCGCGCCCGTCCATGTTGTTTATCGTGTTGCCATCAATCGTGTAGTTGCTGGAATGCTCGCCCTCAAAATCGGCGTAAAACCCTACAAGCTTCTTCCACCGGATCACCGCGAGCGTCGCGTTCAGGGCGTTCAGGTCAGCCACCTGGATGTTGGTGGCGTAAGCATCATCTACGTCCGCCTCGCCCATGCCGACGCGGCGACGAAGCGGCTCTCGCTGTTCGGCGGTGCTCAGCGTCACCCGCAGCACACCCACCAGGGCATCGTCGCCCATCTCGATCCCCATACCAACATCTATGAAGGGGGTGCCCTGTTCTTCGAGGTGTTCGACAGCCGGGCGTTTGGCGGCGCCAGAGTCAACGCACACAAAGACGAAATCCATCTCGTTCAGCAGGTCCACGTTGGATTCGTCGAGATAGACTGGATGCGGGACGATCCCTTTACGCATGGGCGCATAAAGCGCTGCGAAGTAATCGACCTTCTTGTTCCGTTCCCGCAGTGTTTCAATGCTGGGTGCGCCCGGGCTACGGAACGCGTTGTGCTGCAGGAAATCATCACCGTCGATAAGATGCAGCTCGCGGATCGGCGTCTTAGCGAGCAGATCGAGCACATAAGAGCCTGTTCCGCCGAGGCCAACAATGGCGACCTTGTTCATCGCCAGCTTTTCGGAAAAACCGCCGATTCCGGCCCGTGTCGAGGCTGTGTCCTGGTAGTTGAATACCGGATCAGGTTCATCGGAGTCTGCGACGACGTAGGTGCGCGCATCAGCCGTCGGATCGATTTTACGCGCGGGCGATGCGATCATCTCCACATAGGTGGTCATTTTGTGTTCGTAGTCGCGGTAGCCCTCTTTTGGCTTGGCCGAAAACATGTGGTCTACCGTGATGTCTTTGCCGAGGCTCTGGCGTTTGCTGGAGTGCCTGATGCCTTCGAGTGTCTTGCCATTGTGATCGCAAGGATGCTCGCCCACGAAGTACGCCTTATGGTCGCTCGGCGCCATCGTCTCGCCACCGTTCGTCTGCAGAACAGAAACGAGCGTGCCAAGCTTTACCTCGCGATTGGCGTTCACGTAGGGCACGTTGGAGATCACGAGGTGGCCACTTTTCACAGCCACCTCGTATCCGCCTTCTTCGAGGGCCTTGAGATCGGCGTTACGACTTATCAGTTGCCGTGACATTGAAGATCATGCCCTCCTTCAGCTTCACGGTATCGCCCTCATCCAGCGTGCCCTCGGGCTTGTTGCCCTGGCCGCGCCGGTAGGTAATGGTGAAGCAGATCAACTCGCCCGTGGGCGGGTTTTCGTAAGCAAGCGCGACCAGATCGTCCTCGCCAAGTTCTGTCGCCGTCACCGTCTTCTCGCGGCCGTTCACAACAATCGTGTACTCTTTTTCCGGTTTGCCTTTTTCGTCCTTCGGCATGGCCAGGTCCTTTCTTTTTAGCCTTTCGGCGGGAACGGGTCGCCACCGTGGCTGTCACTGCTGGCGATCCGTCCGTCGCGGTTGTGGATACGCAGTTCGCTTTGCTGGTTGCGGCTGATTTCACGTCCGCGATCAACGGCGTCCTGCTTGGTTTCATGGTGGCTGCTGGCGCGGGATGCGCCGCCACGCTTCACATCCCATCCGCCTGCCGGGTTCGGCACGACGTGATGGGTCTTCGGTCCCTTACTCATGGTTTCCATACCTCCTGTTCGTTAGGGTTGCAGGCATAAAAAGTATGCCTACTCCGAACATCATATATTTGTTGAAAGTCAGAAGTCAAGCACGTAAAGTACGTCTTTACCGAACAATAAGATCGACGGGGAGGCCGCCACATGACCAACAGCCTGGGAGAGAAGATTCGCCGCTTACGGAAGGAGCAAAAGCTCACGCTTGACAAACTTGCCGAGCTCACCGGCTCCAGCAAAAGCTACATATGGGAACTGGAGAACAAGAACCCGCCGCGTCCATCGGCGGAGAAGCTGGCCAAGATTGCAGAAGTACTTGGTGTCACGATTGAATACCTGCTCGATGAAAAGCAGGCGATAACCGAGGAAGACGCCGTCGATGCGCAGTTCTATCGTGAATACAAACACATGGACCCTGATACCAAAGAAAAAATCCGCGAGATGGTAAAGCTGTGGGGGAAACCCGGATGACCAAGCCGAAGTCGCCGCAACGATGGGCATACGACCTGACCATCATCCTGAACACCTTGGGTGGCGACGACCGCTTTCCGGTCAATGTTGAAGCGCTTGCCTACGATTTTTCAAAGCAGCGCTTTCCTGACGATCCGATAAGTCTTGTGCAGGGTGCCCCGCTGAAGGGATTCGAGGGCGCCTTGATGAAGGCCCCGCCTGGCGAAATGGGCTGGGGCATCTTCTACAATTCGGACACAGCATCGCCGGGGCGCATCAACTTTACCCTCGCCCACGAGTTCGGGCACTACCTCTTGCACAGGCAGGATCATCCTGACGGTATCCAGTGCAGCACCGAGGACATGGAACGCTGGGACAGCAAATATCGGCAGATCGAGAAAGAAGCGAACGAGTTCGCCGCAAATCTCCTCATGCCGCTGGATGACTTCCGTGCGCAGATCGCTCCGAAGTCTCAGCCTGACCTAGAGGCCTTGGGCGCATGCGCGGACCGCTACGGCGTTTCCCTGATCGCGGCGACGCTGCGCTGGCTGCAGTACACCGAGCGCCGGGCAGTTCTTGTGAAATCTATTGATGGCTTCATTCATTGGGCGCGGTCGAGTGATCGCGCCTTGCGCACTGGCGCCTACTTCAAGACGGCTGGCCGACCGCCAATCGAGATACCGGCGACCGCGATACCGGCAACGGAAACTGAACTGGTTCGGCGAAAAGCAACGAGAGAGCATGAGTCAGGAAGCTGGTTCAAAGAGCCCTGCACCGAACATGCTCTGGTCTCCGAAGTCCACGACTTTGCGCTTTCCCTAATCCATCTTGGGGACGCGCCGTCACGCTTCGAGCCTGCCGAAGAGGCTGAAGAGGATACATACGACCGTATGGTGAGCCGCACGCCGGGTTCATCGTGGTTGGGCTAGCAATGCCCCATGGTTCGATCTATAGAAATAGATCGTTTCTAGCTTACGATATGTCAAAATAGATCACGCCTTGAAAATTCAGGCTTCATATGATACATTAAAGTAGATCAAGCGCTTTGCTTGATATGCAGGATTATATCAAAATGAGCTATGAGAGCGAGAAACTGGCGGCGACACTGAAAGCTGCCCGCGAAAAGAAGGGGCTGAGCCAGCGCGCGCTGAGCGCCCATGCAGGCGTGCCGCAGTCGCATATCTCCAAGATCGAGAGCGGCGCTGTGAACCTCACCGTCTCAAGTCTGACCGCCATCGCCAACGCCCTTGATCTGGAACTGGCGCTTGTTCCGCGCAAGGCCGCGCCTGCCGTAAGAACGATCACCCGTAGCGTAAACGACGTGCCGAAGGCCACGCCGGAGGCGCGTAAAGAGATTGCCCGGCTCGCCAAGCAGCTTGAGCACATCCAGTCGCTCAAGATCGATAGTCCCGTCTTCGAAAACCTGCAGCGGCAGTTTCGCGAGATGCGACAGTTCGAGAACCTGATCCGGAATACCGACACATTGCGCAGCATACGTGAAGCGCTCAAAGCCGTGGAGAACGCGGGTGGCGTTGCCGCGCTGCAGGAAGCGTCAAAGCAGATGAACAGTTTCCGCAACGCACTCGCCCATGGCATAGCCGATGAGGAACGGACGCGCTTGCCGCGTCCTGCCTATCGCCTTGATGGAGACAACGATGAGTAATGTCTCCGTGCTGAACGTAAACCTGTATGGCGAGCCCATTGGCACGCTCACCAATCTTGGCGGCGATCGCACCATCTTTGCCTTCACCGACGAGTACATCGAAAATCCTGACAGGCCGACCCTCGGGCTCGCCTTCAAGGATGAATTCGGGGAACTCTATACGGATTTTCGGCCCTATCAGAAGCGCGTCATGCCCTTCTTCTCAAACCTTCTTCCCGAAGGCCATCTGCGCAAATACCTGGCCGAACAGGCGGGCGTGAATCCCGAACGAGAATTCTATCTACTTTGGGCGCTAGGCCATGACCTGCCCGGCGCGATCACGATCACCCCTGCTGACGGTGAAGCCTGGCCGCCGGATGCGGCCGATGGCGCCGATGATCATGGCGATGATCAGCGAGAGAATGCTTTGCGGTTTTCGCTGGCAGGCGTTCAGCTCAAGTTTTCCGCCGTGATGGAAGCTAGTGGCGGGCTGACCATTCCCGCCTCTGGTGTCGGGGGCTCCTGGATCGTGAAGCTACCCTCGCGTGAATTCGCAGGCGTCCCTGAAAATGAATTCTCGATGATGAAGCTGGCCGGCCTTATCGGGATGAACGTCCCTGCCATCGATCTGGTCAGTATCGATGCGATCAAGAACCTGCCCGAGGGTATCGATAAGATCGGCAACCATGCTTTTGTGATCGAGCGGTTTGATCGCCTTTCCGACGGGTCGCGCGTGCATATCGAGGATTTTGCGCAGGTCTATGGGCTCTATCCCGAAGACAAATACGGCAATGGCACATTCCGCAACATCGCCCAGGTGATCGCCGCCGAAGGTAATGATGCCGACATCATCGAATATGTCCGGCGCCTGACCTTCAACATGCTGATCGGCAATGCTGATATGCACATGAAGAACTGGTCACTGATCTATCCGGACAGGCGGTATGTCTCGCTGGCACCAGCTTATGATTTTGTGGCGACTGTGCCCTACATTCCGGGTGATGCGACCAACATGAAGATCAGCCGTGCCAAGGTGTTTTCGGCATTCTCGGTTGATGAGCTAGAGCACCTTGCCGTCAAAGCATCGATCCCGAGGAAGATGGCAATCGACGCGGCCCAAGAGACGGTTCAGGCTTTTCGGGAGCATTGGGGCACAGAAGCGGCAAACCTGCCGATGAGTGATGAGGTCAGGTCTGCCGTTGAGGATCACATGAAGACAGTGCCCATCCTGGAAGAACTTTCATAGGGCAAGAGGTTCCTGACTCACTAGCAGAGCAGGGCGGAGGCGGGTGCCCTGATCTTCTGCGCCGCCGCACCCCCATCAGCAAGTGAGGGGTGACGGACGGCTCCGGCGAAGCAGGGCGATAGATGTTAGCTTGCGACGTTTGGCAGGTTCCAGAATTTCTTGGCGCTCTCGAACAAGTCGCCCGATCGTCCGCTGATCTTTGCCTCGTTCCAGCTGTAATGTTAGCAAAGGCGCTTGTTGAGATAGAGAAAGGCTGAGTTTCCAAAGATCGCTAACTGCGCTTCGCTGCCCTTGGTGCTTGCTGCAGCATCAGCCGGGGTCGCCACCGACTGCAGAATGGCGGCTTTAGGCCTACTTCGACACCTGACCTAAGCATAGTTTACTTCGCGCCATCTCCAAACCACACCAGCACAGAAAAAGGGGAACCGTGATCCCACGGCTCCCCTTTCGGTTCAGATCGTCTCACCTCGCGCGCTGTTCAGGCAACCAGCGACAGCCCCGCGCCCGCGTCTTGCGCCTGATCACCGCTGTCGATGAACGGAATGATCGAGAAAGTCTGGCCACCGCGCTGTTCTTCGTTCTGGACGGCGTTGACACGCAGGTCGCCATCGGGCGTGTTGATCAGCAGCGACAGGTAGTCATTGCCCGTGCGGCTGCTTTTGGCCATCCAGGCCGAGCCAACGCGGATCGGCGTGCCCCGGGGCGAGCTGACCTCGATGCGGTAGTCAGGGTGGGTCTCCTCGGTCTTGTAGCTGTTCTCGATCAGCATGAACTCCAGATCGAACATCATATTGGCGATGTAGCCGGTGAAGGCGTTGTCAGCGTCCATGGCGGTGAGCTCGCCCGAGATCGAGCCGGATTTCATAAGGCCGTTCGAGACAAGCGGGATGATCTCGAATTCGCCGCTCTGGGCGGCGCGCGCCTCTTTCGTTTGCACGGCATTGACGCGGAACGGGCCCAAGCCGACATCGATCTGCATCGAGATGTAGGGGTTGCCGCTGGTGTGGCCGTTCTCGTTCCAGGCTGTGCCGATGCGCACCTTGCGGCCTGATTTGTTGACGGCCGTCACGTCAAAATCCGGGCTGCGCGCGGACATCTTGGCCCGTGCCTCGAGCTGGATGGCGATGTCAAAGCGCGTCGAATGGATCATGCCGGTGTATTCGGCGGCTGCGGTCTCAACGTTGCGGGTGAGGGTTCCTGCGAACATGGGATAGTTCCTTTTAGATTGGCCGGTGCCTGACGTTCTTGCCAGCGCATCCGGGATTGCTTTCTCGACCCCTTGAGGGATCACAAATCAGAAAGCCTGCTTTCCTTTCAGCCCCGCTCTCGGGTCAAAGCTGCCGTCCGAGCGGGAATGCCCCCGTACCTCCGAGTGCTACGCCCCTTTCCTGCCCGCCTGGTCTTGATTGGCTGCCCGGATCTTCTGCGGCGTCCTTCGATTGCGCGATGAAGAACTCCGCCTCTTCCCCGTTCAACCGGTGCCCGCTCCGGTCTGTCAGGCCGATGCAGCTGCCGTTCGGCACATAGGTGATCAGGTACTGACTGAGCCGGTCCTTGTGGACAACGTAGCCGGTATTGGCCCAATGCACGGTCTGCCCGGCATCGACGGCGGCCTTGATGTCTTCGAGAGTCATGCGAACCTCCTTACGAAGAATGGTGGGGAAACGACGCAAGAAGCCCGGTCGTCCAACCGGGCTTCCATGCAGCATTAGTTTGGCCAACGGCCGAGACCTGTCAGGCACCTTGCGTGGCTTGCATCGCGCGCGCCGCCATCCAATCCTTCAAACCAAGAACCGTTCTGCCGGCGGCGACTTCAGATGCCCAGGCGGCCCTTGGGTCGCCGCAGGGCTCATCGCCAGAATGCCGGTCGATATGGCCATTGGCCATCCATGGCTCAGGCTGGATCCGACGCAGCCAGTCCGCCATGCTCGGGATACGGCCTTGGCAGTCTTCGCGGATATGCTGCTCGCCGATCCAGCGCACGGGGATGTCCCGACCTGCGCTATTGGTCAGGGTCAGGCCGAAGACACGTTCGGCCTCGAACAGGCCTTGGGCATGATGACGCAAGGCGCGGTGCGTGAAGAGCGCGAGGTGCTCTTTCGAGGCGTCGAACCAATCGTGCACGGCCTGATAGTCAGACGGCACCCCGCCGAATTTCCGGGCCGAGCTTTCAGCATGATGAAGCGGATGCGCCATCGCAAAGCCCCTCGTCAGAGCTGTGCGAGCATTCAACGTAGCGGTCCGCATGATCGAGCGTGACGCTGTCGCCCGTGATGTCCCAGGTCAGCGTGCCATAGCCGCCCTCGTTGTTCTCGAACCCAGGGTGATGGTGATAGGCGAGCGACCAGGCGAAATCGCCCACCGCGGTGACAAGCGGTTCCGGCAGTTGGACCTCCGCAGGCTGCACGGTCACATCCTCGACATTGCCGGAGTCGCCATAGCCTTCGTATTCGGCGGTGACCTCGTTGATGCCAAGCGCGCGCAATTGCGCGATCAGTTCCGCTCGGGTTGCCTTCAAGGTGGTTTTGCGCTCTGCACGCCACTGAGCCGCCATTGCGGCATAATCGATCTGGGGATTGGTCATGGGTCTGTCCTCTTGTCAGATGTTGGGGGGGCCGGGCGTGGCATTGGTCGGCGCGCGCCCGGAAAGCACAGACCGGCCAAACTCCGATCCGCGACGCCCGTCCCAAAGCCCGCTTTGACTTTTCAGGCGGCTTGTTCTGCCGCCTTGATGGTTCCCTGCCCAACGATCCGGGCCAGAATGGTCCCCGTGTCGATCCCGTCCCCATGCGGCAGGAACACCCGCAGCTGGAAGGCGATGATCTCGGTGAAACACCCCATGGCCTTGAGGCCGTCGATCATGCCCTTGTCCGCGCCGCCCAGCTCGAGGCGCATCTCGCCCGCGACACGGCGACGGGTCAGGGTGAGACCCCGGCCAAGATCGACAGGCACCGAGGTGCCGAGAGCGGCAGTCAGCATCTCCTGCGGTGTTTGCGGATTGGAGACGAGGAAGCGGGCGCGGAGCGCGGCCGCCCCTTCCTCGCTCAGCGTCCGCCCAATCATCGCGGCCGCTCCATCCGGCGTGACCCGATAGATGCGTTCATTCGTGGTCGGAATGTCCTTCCAGATCGGCAACAGCAGCCCGGTCAGCAGATAAAGCTTGGTCGTGGTGGTTTTCGGCAAAGAGGCAGCCTCTTCATCCCAAAGCCGTACGAACTCGGGCTTGCCGATCTCTTCCCAGGCCGAGGACTCGAACCGTGCCTCTTCAAGATAGCTCGACCCGTTGGGTCGCACGGCCTTGCGCATGAGGGTGACGATATCCTCGTCGTACATCTGCATGGGCCGTGCCGAGATGAGCGCCGCGCGTCCCGAAGCACGATTAACCATCGGCAGCTTGTCCGGATTGCGCGACATGGCCTCTTCGGCGCTAAGGACGTGGACCGGGTCGGTCACCTCGAGCCCAATGATCCGCGTCACCGCACCGGATTTCGGGCAGGTCCAGAGATCCTCTGCGGAAACCTGTTCGATCTTTTCGCCGCGCAGGGTTTCCACGCCGAGATCGAGCGTGCCCGCCGCGCGCGCCCGCTCAGTCTGATCAGCGATCCGGCGCATGAACTCGGCAAAGAGCGCGTTCTGCATGTGGATGGGCAGCGCCAACACCCGATTCAGAAACCTCTGGATCGGCGGCAGCTCTTCGAGCAGCACACCGTCCTTGTCGATCAGCCGCAGAGCGGTCCAGTCGGTGAAGCTCTCGTAGCTCATCGCCTCGGCACGCCCAGCGGCAAGATCGGCGAAATACCCACGCAGCGCCGCCCGCGCGATCGGGCTTTCGAGATTGTCCTCCTCGCGGAACATGCCTTGCGAGCCGGTCTCGCGCTGGCCTTTGGTGAGGGCCCCAAGCTGATCGAGGCGTTTCGCGATCGTCGAGGTGAAGCGCTTCTCGCCATGCACATCTGAGGTGCAGACCCGGAAGAAGGGTGCGCTGACCTGGGCCGATCGATGCGTGCGCCCCAGCCCCTGGATCGCCGCATCGGCACGCCAGCCAGGCTCCAGAAGATAGTGCCGCCGCCGCTTCTGGTTCTTCGCCGTTTGCGCCGTGTGATAGGACCGGCCTGTCCCGCCCGCATCGGAGAAGATCAGGATATCCTTTTCGCCGTCCATGAAGGCTTGAGTCTCGGATGAATTGCTGCTGGCGGAGCGCTTCTCGATGAAGAGATGACCATCCTCGGCCTTGAGGGGCCGGATGGACCGACCCGTGACTTCA
>JAVJUV010000066.1:0-114570 GCA_040220415.1 Silicimonas sp. | reverse complement strand
GCAAAAGACTGCGTTGCATGGAAGCCGGACGCGCTTGTCACCATAGATTCTCCGGATTTCTCGCTGCGTCTGGCGCAACAGGTGAAGAGCGCATCCGACATCCCCGCAATCCACTACGTCGCGCCTTCGGTCTGGGCCTGGCGTCCGGGGCGGGCGGAGAAGATGGCGCGACATGTCGATCACGTGCTGGCGCTCTTGCCCTTCGAGCCGCCGTTCATGCAGGCCGCAGGGATGAGCTGCGATTTCGTTGGGCATCCGGTCGTGGCCGAACCCGTGGCTTCGTTGGGCGAGGCAGCCGCATTTCGCTCGCAGCACGGATTGGGCGATGCTCCGGTCCTCCTTGTCCTTCCAGGATCGCGCCGGGCCGAGGTAGGCCGGCTGGCGCCGATCTTCGGAGAGGCGCTGCGAGGGGTTCTGTCCAGAACGCCAGGCGCGCGCGTCGTGGTGCCTGCCGCCGCGTCGGTCGCTTCGGCCGTGATCGATGCCACCGCGGCCTGGCCGGGAGCACCCGTTGTCCTTGATCCCCGGGTCGATCCCGATGCCGTGGCTTCAAAGCGCGCAGCCTTCCGGGCAGCAAATGTCGCCTTGGCGGCGTCGGGGACCGTATCGCTGGAACTGGCCGCATCGGGAACGCCGATGGTTATCGCTTATGACATGAACTGGCTGAGTTGGCAGGTCATGAGCCGGATGGCGAAGATCGACACGGTGACGCTGGTGAACCTTGTAACGGGGCGGAAAGCCGTGCCTGAGTTCCTTGGGCCGGCCTGCAAGCCCGAGCCGGTTGCACGGGCGTTGTCGGCGCTTTTGAGCGACGACAGCGGTCGGGCCGATCAGGAGCGCGCCATGAAGGAAACCATGCAGGCGCTTGGACGCGGCGGCGACGCACCGGGGCTGCGGGCGGCGCGATCGGTGCTGGCGTTTCTGGATGCGCGGGACCAGACCTGAAGCGTTCCGCCAAGGTGATCAGTAACCGCGCCAGATCCATCCGCCACCGAAGATCCGAGTTCCGTCCGGCTGGTAGAAGACGCAAGCCTGACCGGGCGAAACGCCTTCTTCGGGTGTCATCAATTCGACTTCCGCCTCGGTTTCCGAAAGCGGGCGCACGATTGCTTCCATCGGTGGTTTCGTGGAACGGATCTTCACCGCAATCGGCCATTCGGTGCGGGACGTGAAAGGCGCGTCGCCAAGCCAGTTGATCTCGCGCACCGGAACGGTCCGTGTGGCGAGCAGCTCTTTCGGCCCGACGATCACGCGGCGGGAATCGACGTCGAGTTTCACGACGTAGAGCGGTTCGTCGAGGCCGCCGATGCCGAGACCCCGGCGCTGACCGATCGTGTAGTGGATCACGCCCGCATGCTGCCCCAGAACGCGGCCGTCGGTGTGCACGATTTCACCCGGTTCGGCGGCGCCGGGGCGAAGTTTCTCGATCACGCCGGCATAATTGCCGTCGGGCACGAAGCATATGTCCTGACTGTCGGGCTTGTCGGCGACGGAAAGGCCGTGGCGCGCGGCGAGATCGCGGGTTTCGCTCTTCGAGGCGAGATGACCCAACGGAAACCGCAGGAAGGCCAGTTGCTCCGGTGTCGTCGAGAACAGGAAATAGGATTGGTCGCGATTGGCGTCCGCGGCGCGGTGAAGCTCGGGGCCGGAAGCGCCCATCTTGCGCTGGATGTAGTGACCGGTCGCCATGCAGTCGGCGTCGAGATCCTTGGCTGTCTCGAGAAGGTCCTTGAATTTGACCCTTTCGTTGCACCGAATGCAGGGAACGGGGGTGGCGCCGGCGAGATAGCTGTCGGCGAACTCGTCGATTACCGCATCACGGAAGATGTTTTCGTAGTCGAGAACGTAGTGCGGAAAGCCCATGTCTTCGGCTACCCGGCGCGCGTCGTGGATATCGATACCGGCGCAGCACGCACCTTTTTTCGCCAGGGCGGCGCCGTGGTCGTAGAGTTGAAGCGTGACGCCGACCACATCATAGCCTTCGCGGGCAAGTTCGGCCGCCACGACAGAGCTGTCGACGCCGCCTGACATCGCCACGACGACACGGGTTTCCGAAGGAGATTTCGGGAACCCCAGAGAATTGAGTGTGTCGCTGCGATCGAGCGGCATGAGCGCCTGCCTTTGAAACGGGAAGTCGCGCAAAATATAGGAAAATTCAGCGCACTCACAAGGGGTGCCTTCACCGTCGATTAAGGCGCGGGGGGCAATGTCGCCCGAGACAGGTGCAAACTGGCGAAGAATACAATGTACTTGAAGAAGGTGAACGGACCACGAGCCGTGACGCTTCCCGACGGAACGGCAATGTCGCGAGCCGATCTTCCTGGGCAGGAGACCCGGCGTTGGGTCGCCAGCCGAAAGGCTGCGGTGGTTCGCGCGGTCAAATTCGGATTGATAGACCGTGACGAAGCGCTTGCGCGATATTCGCTCTCCGAAGAAGAATTCAATACATGGCAATCTATGGTTGAGAAGTACGGTGATTTTGCGCTGAAAGCGACGGCTTTACAGAAATATAGACAACTATGACGTGTATTACTATACTGCCGGCTGAGTAACCTGCCCTTAACCAATTGCCGTCAGTAATACCGAGACATCAGTTAAGATTTCGGAGAAGTGAAATGCGCGTACTCCTGGTTGAAGACGACCCTACCACCTCGCGAAGCATCGAGATGATGTTGAGTCACGCCAATCTCAACGTCTATGCAACCGATCTGGGCGAGGAGGGGATCGATCTGGCCAAATTGTACGACTATGATCTGATCCTTCTGGACCTGGACCTTCCGGATATGGACGGCCACGAGGTCTTGCGGCAATTGCGGCTGGCCCGGGTGGAAACGCCGATTCTCATCCTGACGGGAACGGACGATACCGAAAGCAAGATCAAGGGCTTTGGCTTCGGGGCAGATGACTATCTGACAAAACCGTTTCACCGCGAGGAACTTGTCGCGCGAATCCACGCCATTATCCGGCGGTCGAAGGGGCATGCGCAATCTCTGATCGAGACCGGCAGGATCACGGTGAACCTGGACGCCAAGACCGTCGAGGCCGAGGGAAAGACCGTGCATCTTACCGGCAAGGAATATCAGATGCTGGAATTGCTGTCGTTGCGCAAAGGGACGACCCTGACCAAAGAGATGTTCCTGAACCATCTGTATGGCGGAATGGACGAGCCGGAACTGAAGATCATCGACGTCTTTATCTGCAAGCTTCGCAAGAAACTTTCGATCGCCACCGGCGGCGACAACTATATCGAAACCGTCTGGGGCCGCGGCTATGTGTTGCGTGACCCTCAACCATTGGAAGCCGGCGACCCCGCACGGATCGCGGCATCCGCATGATCCTGACCTAGAGAGCAGTCTGGACCTGACCCGGGACGCCCCCTATCCATTGGGAAAGCGTTCCGGGAGAGGTTCATGCAGGACGATTTCGATGTCGCAAAGCTAACTCGGGAAGAAGCCCGTGCAAGGTTGGACGAACTGGCCAAGGCGATCGCGCGCGCCAATGCGGCTTACCATCAAGCCGATACGCCTGAAATCAGCGATGCGGAATACGACCGGCTGAAGCGCCTGAATGCCGAGATCGAAGCACACTTTCCCGATCTGAAACGCGCGGATTCGCCCAGTGAACAGGTTGGCGCCGCACCGGCCGAAGGTTTCCAGAAGATCACCCACGCGGTCCCGATGCTGTCTTTGGGCAATGCGTTCAGCGACGAGGACGTCACCGAGTTCGACCGCTCGATTCGCAAGTATCTGGGTTTGGCCGAGGACGAGCGGCTTGAGTATACGGCAGAGCCCAAGATCGACGGCTTGTCCTTGTCGCTTCGATACGAAGAAGGCGGCCTGGTCCACGCGGCGACGCGTGGGGATGGTACGACCGGAGAGAATGTAACCGCGAACGCACGCACGATCGGGGACATTCCCGCCGAGTTGACCGGCGCGCCGGAGGTGCTGGAAGTCCGCGGCGAAGTCTACATGAGCCATGAGGACTTCGCGGCGCTGAACGAGCGGCAGGAAAAGGCGGGCGCCAAGACATTCGCGAACCCGCGAAACGCGGCCGCGGGTTCCTTGCGCCAGCTTGACGCATCGGTGACCGCGCGCCGTCCCTTGAGGTTCTTCGCATATGCATGGGGAGCCGTCAGCGATCAATTGGCCGACACCCAGATGGACGCGATCCGCGGGCTTGCCGCGCTTGGGTTTGCGACGAATCCCCTGACGCGCCTGTGCGATGGCCCGGCAGAGATGTTGACGCATTATCGCGACATCGAGGAGCAAAGAGCGACGCTGGGCTATGACATCGACGGTGTCGTCTACAAGGTCAACGACCTGTCGCTTCAGTCGAGGCTTGGGTTTCGTTCCACGACGCCTCGCTGGGCCATCGCGCACAAGTTTCCCGCCGAACTGGCATGGACCCGGCTGGAGGCGATCGACATCCAGGTCGGCCGAACGGGTGCCCTGAGCCCGGTTGCGCGGCTTACCCCGGTCACGGTTGGTGGCGTCGTCGTCTCGAATGCCACGCTGCACAACGAGGATTATATTGCCGGACGCGATGCCAATGGGCAGCAGATCCGCGATGGCAAGGACATCAGGGTCGGCGACTGGGTCCAGGTCTATCGCGCCGGAGATGTGATTCCCAAAGTTGCGGACGTCGATCTTTCGAAGCGGCCGCAAGACGCAGAGCCGTTTGCCTTCCCGCACATTTGCCCCGAGTGCGGCTCGGAAGCGATCCGCGAGGAAGGCGACGCTGTGCGGCGCTGCACCGGGGGGTTGATCTGCCCGGCGCAGGCTGTCGAGAAGCTGAAGCATTTCGTCAGCCGCGCCGCCTTCGACATCGAGGGCCTGGGAGCCAAGCAGGTCGAGCAGTTCTTCGAGGACGGTTGGATCAGGGAGCCTGCCGATATCTTCACGCTGGAGGAAAGGTTCAGCGGCGGTCTGCAACAGTTGAAGAACCGTGAAGGCTGGGGCGCGAAATCGGCCGAAAACCTGTTTGCTGCGATCGACGAACGGCGGACGATCCCGTTCCACAGGTTTCTGTTCGGCCTGGGAATAAGGCATCTGGGTGAAGTCGCTGCGAAGGATCTTGCGCGGGCCTTCGGCAGCTGGGATGCACTGGCGGACGCAGCCGACCGAGCCGCCGGGGAGCCAGCCACAAGCAAGGGACCTGGCCGCGACACGCTGGCCGAGAGCCCCGCCTGGGGTGAATTCCTGGCGATCGACGGGGTCGGTGCGACCTTGACACAGTCGCTGGTCACTACGCTGGCGCAGGAAAACGAGCGCCAGTCAATCGAGCGGCTGGTGGGGCATCTGACGATCGTGCCGCCAGAGGCGCAGGCGACCGACAGTCCCGTCGCCGGGAAGACGGTTGTTTTCACCGGCACGCTGGAGAAAATGACCCGGGCCGAGGCCAAGGCCCGCGCCGAAGCGCTGGGGGCCAAGGTTTCCGGATCGGTTTCGGCCAAGACCGACCTAGTCGTTGCGGGCCCCGGGGCGGGGTCGAAAGCGAAAAAAGCCGTTGAACTGGGTGTCGAGACGATCGACGAGGACGCCTGGTTGGCGCTGATCGCGGACGCATGAGCGGGAGGCCCGAAATACTCTTTCCGTTATTCGCGTCGCTCGAGACGTTGCCGGGTATCGGAGAGAAAACGGCCAGGTTGTTTCTGAATCTGGATGTCGAGACGCCGCGCGATCTGCTCTTCACGCTGCCAGCCTCGGGAACAGACCGCAGATTTCGGCCGAGCGTGCAGGGACTGATCCTGCCTGCAGTCGCAACCACTGAGGTCACGGTCGAGCGGCACAATCCGCCGCGCACGAAGGGCAGGCCGTATCGCATCGATGTATCCGATGCCGAGATGTCCTTTCAGTTGGTGTTTTTTCATGCACGGGAAGACTGGCTGAAGCGACAGTTGCCGGTCGGGGCAAGGAGGGTCGTTTCGGGACGGGTCGAATTGTTCGACGGCATCGCGCAGATGGTGCACCCCGACCATATCCTGTCACCGGAGGAGAAGGGCGACCTGCCGGAATTCGAGCCGGTGTATCCTCTGACGCAGGGCGTATCGCTGAAGACGATCGCCAAGGCAGCCGCCGGGGCCTTGTCGCGGGCACCGGAGCTTGAGGAATGGATCGACCCCGCACTGGTGGCGCGGGAAGGCTGGCCGGAGTGGAGCGCTGCCTTGCACCGCGCGCATAATCCCGAGAGCAGTGCTGACATTGCATCGGCATCGCCTGCCCGGATGCGGCTGGCGTATGATGAGTTGTTCGCGCATCAACTGACGCTTGCGCTGGTGCGGCAGCGCCGGCGGAAACGCAAGGGACATCCCTCGGTCGCAACGGGCCGATTGCAGGCGAAGGTTCTGAAAGCCCTGCCGTTCCGGCCGACGCAGGCGCAAGAGCGGGCCATTCGGGAGATCTCGGACGATATGGCAGCGTCGAAGCGGATGAACCGGTTGCTGCAGGGCGACGTCGGCGCGGGCAAGACGCTTGTCGCGCTGATGGCGCTTCTGGTTGCCGTTGAAGCCGGGGGGCAGGGCGTGATGATGGCGCCCACAGAAATTCTTGCCCGGCAGCACTTGCAAGGGCTGAAGCCGCTGGCCGATTCTGCTGGTGTCGTCATCGAAATCCTGACAGGCCGCGACAAGAGTGCCGAACGCCGCGCAAAGCTTCAGGCCCTTGCGGCAGGAGACATCCAGATCCTGGTCGGCACCCACGCCGTCTTCCAGGATGACGTGACTTTCCGTGACCTGCGTCTTGCGATCATCGACGAACAGCATCGGTTCGGCGTCGCACAACGCATGGCGCTTGGCAAGAAGGGCGAGAAGGCGGACGTGCTGGTGATGACCGCGACGCCGATCCCGCGCTCGCTGAGCCTGGCGCAGTACGGCGATATGGATGTCTCGATCCTGGACGAAAAACCGCCTGGCCGGACGCCGGTGTCGACGGCGCTGGTCTCGGCCGGGCGTATGGACGAAGTCGTGGATCACCTGAAGAAGGCGGTCGCCGAGAGCAGGCAGGCCTACTGGGTCTGCCCGCTGGTCGACGAAAGCGAAGTGAGCGACCTGACGGCGGCCGAGGAGCGGTTCAAGCGGCTGCGCGCTGTCTTCGGCGAAGGCATCGTCGGGTTGGTGCATGGCCAACTGCCTGCGGCAGAGAAGGACGCCGCCATGGCCGGTTTCGCCGCGGGCAGAATCAAGGTTCTGGTTGCGACCACCGTGATCGAGGTCGGCGTGGATGTGCCGAACGCCTCGATCATGGTCATCGAGCGGGCCGAGCATTTCGGACTGGCGCAGCTGCACCAATTGCGTGGGCGCGTCGGCCGGGGAGCGGAGAAATCGACATGCCTTCTGTTGTACCAGGCGCCATTGACGGAAGGGGCTCGGCGCAGGCTGGAGATACTGAGGGAAACCGAGGATGGATTCCGGATTGCCGAAGAGGATCTTGCCATGCGCGGAGCAGGCGACGTTCTGGGGACCGCACAGTCAGGGTTGCCCAAGTTCCGGATCGCGGACCTGGAACGGCAGGCAGCACTTCAGGCGATGGCGCGAGACGATGCGCGAAAGCTGATCGCGGACGACCCGACGCTGGAGGGCCCGCGCGGAAAGGCGGCCCGTGTTCTGCTTTGGCTGATGAAACAGGATCAGGCAATTGAAATGATTTCAATAGGTTAGGGTGGCGGGAAACATTTTGTTCACTAATGTTCCTAAAAAGTTCTTTACAGACTGCGGAACATTTGAGAACAATACGCTAACACATGCAGCCCGCCCGCTGCCCGATCCCGTCCAAGAAGGACCATTGAGATGACCGAGCTGAAAGAAACCCTTTCCCGCAATTCCGCGACCCTTGCCCAGGATTTCGCCGGTGTCGCCGCGCTTGTCGTGATTTTCTTTACCGGACTAAGCCTGCCTGGATTCCTCTGACCTGAGTTGATCTGCCTGCGGTCTGGATGACCGGTCCCGCGCATCCTGTCCCACTTTGATGCGCTGGAGATCTGTCCCTCGTGCCGGCCCTGTCCCGGGCCCTCGACCGGTCTTCACACCAGATACGCCACTTCCGCCGCCATCCTTCCCCGGATGCGCGGCGGATTTTTTTGCCTGGAGCGCAGGTGGTTCAGGCGCAATGTACCTTTGCCACGGCCTCGGCAATCGCTTCGGCGGTGGCATCGAGCGCCAGCATGATCGAGGCATGCCGGTTTCGGAAGTCGCGCGCGGGCTCCAGCACGGCGTAGTCCTCGAAGGGCGCGGAGGGGACGGGTCCGTTTTCCGTCAGCATGGCGCGAAGCTGATCGCGGGCGGTCTCGATTTCGGATTTGGTTCGGCCGATTACGTGACCGGCCAGCACCGATGCAGATGCCTGGCCAAGTGCGCAGGCCTTCACATCTTGGCCGAAAGCGGAAATCCGGCCATCGTTGAGCTTGACGTCGACCGTGACTGTCGAGCCGCAGAGCGGGGACCGTTTCTTGACGGTCGCGTCCGGCGCATCAAGCCGATCCGTCAGCGGAATATCGGCGGCAAGTTCCAGGATACGTCCCGAATAAAGCTTGATCAGATCGGTTTCGGCCATGTCTTTCCTTCCGGCGTCCGTCTCTCTATTTAGGGGCTTCCGTGGCGTTAGGAAAGGATTGGACCATGCTCTTCGATCCCGCAAGTCTCTCATTCAACGATCGCGGACTGATTCCCGTCATAGCGCAGGAAGACGGGACCGGCGTCGTGCTGATGATGGCCTGGATGAACGCCGAGGCGGTGAGCCGTACACTGGAGACGGGCAGGGTCACCTATTGGTCGCGGTCGCGAAGCGCGTTCTGGATCAAGGGCGAGACGTCGGGTCACGTTCAGGAACTGGTCGAGTTCCGCGTGGATTGTGACCGGGATTGCCTGCTGGTCGTTGTCCGCCAGACTGGGCCTGCGTGCCATACAAACCGGAAGAGCTGTTTTTATACAGCCGTGCGTGACGGCGTCGAAGTGGAATTGATGGCCCCCGAAATCTCGTCGCGCTGACGCGCGCCGACCCGCCGGGGCGCTGCCCCGGACCCCGGAGTATTTGCGAAAAGAAGAAGCTTAGAGACCGACCATGCGCCGGATGTCCCGTGGCGTGGCGCCTTCTTCGCGGTAGGTGCGAATGGCGCGCGCGTCGTCCCGCTTGGCCAGCCGCTTGCCGTTCTCGTCCCGGATCAGGCCGTGGTGATGATAGATCGGCGTCGGCAGTCCGAGGAGGTGCTGGAGGATGACCTGGATGGGGGTGAAGTCGAAGAGGTCGTCGCCCCGGATGACATGAGAGATATCCTGATCGGCGTCGTCGAAGGCGGAGGCGAGGAAATAGGCCACGATGCCGTCGTCTTTCCGGCTGACGACGATGTCGCCTATCCGTGCAATCGCGTCGCCCGGTTCTACAACGTGATCTCCGGCGTGGGACGGGCCGGTCTCGGAGAAGCTCAGCGCGACATCCGAGAGTTGGTCGAGAGCGCGGGCGAGATCGAGGCGGAGTGCATCGCCTGGCTTTCGGTCCGACATGGGGCGGCCGCGGCAGGTGCCGGGATAGACGTTGTGTTCTGCGCCTTCCTGCGGGGCCGAGAGTGCGCTGCGGATATCGGAACGTGAGCAGGAGCAAGGATAGAGCAGGCCCGTGTCCGCCAAGGACTCGAGCCGGGCGTTGTAGCTGTCTATGTGCCGAGATTGTCTGTGAACGGGTCCATCCCATGCCAGGCCGAGCCAGGCAAGGTCCTGACGGATCAATTCGTCCCATTCGGGTTTTGACCGCTGAAGATCGGTGTCCTCGATCCTGAGCAGGAAAGCGCCATCTTCCGACCGCGCCATGTCGTGGGCCAGGATCGCGGAATAGGCGTGGCCGATGTGAAGCGGTCCGGTGGGCGAGGGGGCGAAACGGGTGCGGAATTTCACGTGCGGCGAAGGACGTAGACTGCGGATTTCATGTTCTTGGCCGGAAGGTGGGGGCCTTCCTCTTCGAATGCAAGCTCGATGTCTGGCGCCAGCACTGCAATATCCAGCCGGTCTGTGTAGGCCCGGTCCTTCAGTGTGGCTTCGTTGAAGGAGAAGGCCAAAAGACCGCCGGACGGCACCACATCCAGCAGCATGTCCAGCGTTTCGGGCGGCGCGGCACCCAGACTGATCACGCCGGTGGCGACAATGATCGGGTACGCGCCCCGCTTGACGTGACCTAAGGTGCCGGGTTCGGCTTCCCAGAGGTGCTGGTAAATGCCGCGTGCGCGCGCCTTCTCGAGCATCTCGGGAGAAATGTCGGTGCCGTCGACCTGGGCGAATCCGGTGGATTTGAGCGCCAGACCCGAAAGGCCGGTGCCGCAGCCGAAATCCAGAACCGGCTTGTCCGGGTTCGCCCCGACCAGACGAAGCGCCATCGCGATCCGCGCTGGCGTGGCATAGCCCCATTCTGCGACGTCACGGTCGTAATTCTCGGCCCAGTCGGCGTAGATGCGCTTCGTCTCTTCGACGGTGTGACGGGTCCAGAGGTGGTTTTGCGGATCGTCGATCATGCGCCGGAGACTAGGCGAGGCGATGGCCCGCGTCCATCACTCTGCCGCGAGGCTGTCGCCCTGCATGTGAAGCCAGGTCGACCAGTCGGACTTCGCCCTGTCGGTATAGGCCTTGTAGCGGTCACGCCGTCCACGGCGACCGCCCTTTGCATCCACGGGAGGAAAGAGGCCGAAGTTGACGTTCATCGGCTGGAAAGTCTTTGCCTCGGCGCCGCCGGTAATATGGGTGACGAGTGCTCCGGTTGCGGTGGTCGCGGGAACCGGCGGTAGGTGCGCGCCCTTGATCTCGGCCACGGCCAACCGACCGGCCAGAAGGCCCATCGCGGCCGATTCCACATATCCTTCGACACCGGTTATCTGACCGGCGAAACGAATGTTCGGTCTGGATCGAAGCCGCATCTCGGCGTCCAGCATTCGCGGGCTGTTGAGAAAGGTGTTTCGATGGATGCCGCCCAGGCGGGCGAACTTTGCGTCCTCAAGCGCCGGGATCATCCGGAAGACGTCTGTTTGCGCCCCGTACTTCATCTTGGTCTGGAAACCGACGATGTTGTAGAGAGTGCCGAGTTTATTGTCGCGCCGAAGCTGGACGACGGCATAGGGTTTTTCGTCCGGCCGGTGAGCATTCGTAAGGCCTATCGGTTTCATCGGGCCGTAGCGAAGCGTTTCCCTGCCGCGCTCGGCCATGACCTCGATCGGAAGGCAGCCGTCGAAATATCCCGCCGTTTCACCTTCGTGAAACTCTGTCTTGTCGGCAGCGAGAAGCGCATCGATGAAGGCTTCGTACTGGGCCTTCGTCATCGGGCAGTTGATGTAGGCGCGCTGTTCCGCCTCGGTTTCGCCCTTGTCGTAACGGGACTGTTCCCATGCCACCGACATGTCGATCGTCTCGGCGTAGACGATCGGCGCGATAGCGTCGAAGAAGGCGAGGCTTTCCTCGCCGGTTTCGCTTCTGATCGCCTCTGCAAGGGCGCCGGAGGTAAGCGGGCCTGTCGCGATGATCCAGTGGCCGTCGTCCGGAAGGGATGCGATTTCGCCAGCCTCGATCGTGACGTTCGGCAGGGCTCTGAGCCGCTCGGTGACGGCTTGGGAGAAGGCGTCACGGTCGACGGCCAGCGCACCGCCGGCAGGCAGGCGGTGCTGGTCGCCCATCGCCATAATAAGGCTGCCGGCCTGGCGCATTTCCCAGTGCAGCAGCCCGACGGCGTTCTGTTCGTCGTCGTCCGAGCGAAACGAATTCGAGCACACCATTTCGGCGAGGTTGCCGGTCTTGTGGGCGAAAGTGCCGACTTCGGGGCGCATCTCGTGGATGACGACCTGTATGCCGCAAGTGGCGGCCTGCCATGCGGCCTCGGAACCGGCGAGACCGCCGCCTATGATGTGAAGTATTTCAGCCATGAGGCTGATGTATCGTCCGGGGAGCGCTTTGAAAAGGCGTCAGGGGACGCGAATGACGTCGAAGTCCTGACGATAGAGTTCTGTCTTGACACGCTTGGGATGCCGAGTTTCCGGCTTTGTGGAGGCGACCGAGCCGGATGATTGGGCTGTTTCGGGCGCTTTGACGCCTGGATTTGCCATCGACGAAGCGGACTTGCTGCCGGATGGTCGCCAAGACACAAGTCCAAACGGTTTGATGCGGATACTGTCGCGGGCGTCGCCGTACGTCAGCAGAAGGGCTCCAATGAGTGCAAGGTCGCGCCAGAAGGAGCCGATCTGACCGTGATCTGATTGAACGACCATGGTGAGGTAACTCGCCCAGAAAACAAAGAGTGCCAGCAAGAGCGCGGCACCACGACGGTACTTGGGAAGAAGGATCAACACGGCGAGACCGATGACAGTGGCGGAGGCCACGAGTTTCGAGGCGCTGTCCGGTAGGAATGGTGACAGCAGGACATCGATCCTGGTGCCGTCCACATAGCCGAATCCGAGCCCAATGAAATAGGAAACGATCAGCAGGCGCGTCACGCTGCGTGTGGATAGATCAAATTCAAAACGACGCGCGGCAGCCTTCCGCATTGTCGAACCTTCCATTCAATGTCGGGATATGACCCGGAAGTACCTGCAATAAATCACCTAAAATTGTGGTGTCAGTAAGTCTTTGGCGTGATGAATGGCATTTCTGAGGCCGAAACGTGAAAATCCCGTGCGGGAACGCGGCTTGAAGACTGGCATCGCTCGAGATGGCCGGCGGCCATACCCGAGCGAAAGAAGCGACAAGGATTGGCGTCACCAGATTCTGCGACGCACAAGCGGTGCGACAGGATCGGTTCGGCGGAACATCCGTGTATGCGGGTCGACGCCGCCCGATGCGCCAAGATTGAAGGTAACTCCAACGCCGATACGGGTCTGTGCCGGGGCGCCGTTGTGTCCTGTGAGGTCGGACCGTGTAACGCTTCCGTATACGCCCCAAGGGGAGCCTTTCGGGCTGTATCGCGCGATCAGCGAGGATTCGAGAGACGTCGCCTGAAAGCCGGCCTCGTCGAAATCCGAGACGTCCAGGGCCAGTTCTACCTCGAGTTCCGGCGTGAAGGCATGGGCGAGCGAGACGCCTCCGAAAATGTAGTCGCCGGAGTTGCGGTCCGTAGCGCCAAGTCCAAGCCTGCCCTCGATCACCGTGTTCTCTCCAAGCGCGAACATGGCTTCGGCGCCAGCGCTTACCCAGGCCATCGAGCGACCGTCCATATCAGACAGGGCAATGAACAGCCCGTATTTCTGGCCTGGTTGCGGAACCATGTAGAGGTGTCCGCCCAATTGGCCGATGGTGCCCGTCTGGGACCCAGAAAAGGAGAGATCGCCTTGCAATCCGTGAGCCGAGGTAATCCGGACATCGACCGAGGACGAAAATGCGCCTTGCATCGCACCCGTTTCGTCCTCGGTCGATCCCAGTTCCAGGGTGGCGCCTGTGATCCCCAGACTGCTTTGCGCACACACGGGGAAACCAAGACAAATCAATAAACACGCAAATGCAGTCTGAACCTTCATCACTCAACCCTCTGGTTGCCCCCAACCGGCAAAGAAGGTTGTCGCAAAATCTGCTGATTAGTTGAAGTATAATTTAAACATATGGTTAACTGGCAAGATTAAAGTAAAAGGTTAACGGAATGCAGGCATTGCAAAAGCACAGGTTTCCAGCAGCTTGGTCTTGACGCCCCTGGATGAAGGTTTCCGGGACTCTGCTTAAAGAAGCGGCCATTCGCGGGCGCGATCCCCTCTCATTCCGCAACTTCGGCGTCTTCTTCCTGATCGGCGATCCAGGCTACCGAGACGACTTCTTCACCTTTGGTGGTATTGAAGACCTTGACGCCGCCTGCGGATCTCGATCGGAATGAAATCCCTTCGACGGGAACCCTGATCGACTGGCCAGTGGTGGTGGCAAGCATGATCTGGTCCGTCATTTCGACAGGGAAGGATGCGACCAGACGGCCGCCGCGCATCGCCTTGTCCATCGCCATGACGCCCTGGCCGCCGCGACCGCGCACGGGATAATCGTGCGACGAGGAAAGCTTGCCGGAACCGCCGGCGGTGATCGTCAGGATCAGGTCTTCGGCCGCGGACATCTCGGCGTAGCGTTCCGGGCTGAGCTGGCCTTCGGCCACCGCTTCTTCGTCCTCGTCGGCCTCGATTTCTTCGTCGATGGCCCCTGCCATCAGGCGGCGTTGCTTGAGATAGGCAGCGCGTTCAGCCGGATCGGCTTCGAAATGGCGGATGACGGCCATCGAGACGACACGGTCGCCTTTTGCCAGCCGGATGCCCCGGACACCGGTGGAATCGCGGCCCTTGAAGACACGCACCTCGGTTGTCGGGAAGCGGATCGCGCGCCCCAATGCGGTAACGAGCATGATGTCGTCATCCTCGGCGCAGATGCGCGCGTTCACCAAGCTGACACCCTCGGGCAGTTTCATTGCGATCTTGCCGTTGGATTTGACGTTGGTGAAATCAGACAGCGCATTGCGGCGCACGTCGCCCTCGGACGTGGCGAAGAAGATTTGCAGGTTCTCCCATTCCTCATCCGGAACATCGACGGGCATGATCGCGGCGATGCTGACCCCTTGCGGGATAGGCAGGATGTTGACGATCGCCTTGCCGCGCGAGGTGCGCCCGCCCAGCGGAAGGCGCCAGGTCTTCAGCTTGTAGACCATGCCGTCGGTCGTGAAGAACAGCAGTTGGGTATGTGTGTTTGCCACGAAGAGCGTGGTCACCACGTCATCTTCCTTGAGCGCGCCACCCGACAGGCCCTTGCCGCCGCGTTTCTGGGCTCGGAATTCGGCAAGCGAGGTGCGCTTGATGTAGCCGCCCTGAGTGACCGTGACGACCATGTCTTCGCGCTCGATGAGGTCTTCGTCCTCCATGTCGCCGGACCAGTCCACGATCTCGGTGCGGCGCGGTACTGCGAACTGATCCTTCACTTCGGCCAGTTCGTTCGAGATGATCTCCATGATCCGCTCGCGCGATGACAGGATGTCGAGGTAGTCCTTGATCTTGGCGGCAAGCTCTTCGAGTTCGTCGGTGACTTCCTTGACGCCCAACTGGGTCAGGCGCTGGAGGCGGAGTTCAAGGATCGCGCGGGCCTGGGTTTCGGAAAGGTTGTAGGTTCCGTCATCGTTCATCGTGTGGGTCGGATCGTCGATCAGGCGGATGAACGGCGCGATCTCTTCGGCGGGCCAGCGGCGCTCCATCAACTTCACACGCGCCTCGGCGGCATCGGCCGAGGCACGGATCGTAGCTACCACTTCGTCGACATTCGAGACCGCAACAGCCAGACCGCATAGCACGTGGCTGCGCTCGCGTGCCTTTCGAAGTTCATAGGCAGTGCGGCGTGCGACCACCTCTTCGCGGAAGTCGATGAAATGAACAAGGAAGTCACGCAATGTGAGCTGTTCGGGGCGGCCGCCGTTCAGCGCCAGCATGTTGCAACCGAAAGAGGTCTGCATCGGCGTAAAGCGGAAAAGCTGGTTCAGCACCACCTCGGGCGTGGCATCGCGTTTCAGTTCGACCACCACGCGAACACCCACACGGTCGGATTCGTCCTGTACGCCCGAGATGCCCTCGATCTTCTTTTCGCGCACGAGGTCGGCGATCTTTTCGATCATCGAGGCCTTGTTCACCTGATAGGGTATCTCGTCCAGGACAATGGCATAGCGGTCCTTGCGGATCTCCTCGATCCGGGTCTTGGCCCGGATGATGACGCTGCCCCGGCCGTCGAGGTATGCCTTGCGCGCACCGGATCGGCCAAGGATCACGCCGCCGGTCGGGAAGTCGGGGGCGGGAATGTATTCCATCAGGCGTTCGACCGAGAGATCAGGATCCTCGATCAGCGCCAGTGTCGCGTCGATTACTTCACCCAGGTTGTGAGGCGGAATGTTGGTGGCCATACCGACGGCGATGCCGCCGGCGCCGTTGACCAGCATGTTCGGGAAACGTGCCGGCAGGACAGTGGGTTCGCGGTCCTTGCCGTCGTAGTTGTCCTGAAAATTAACGGTATCCTTCTCGATATCGGCCAGGAGCGCCGAGGCGGGCTTATCCATCCGCACTTCGGTATAGCGCATCGCCGCGGCGTTATCGCCATCCATCGAGCCGAAGTTTCCCTGCCCGTCCAGAAGCGGGAGAGACATCGAGAAGGGCTGTGCCATTCGCACAAGCGCGTCGTAGATCGCGCTGTCGCCGTGCGGGTGGTACTTGCCCATCGTGTCGCCAACCGGCCGGGCGGATTTTCGATACGGCTTGTCGTGAGTATTTCCCGTTTCGTGCATCGCGAAGAGGATGCGGCGGTGAACCGGCTTGAGGCCGTCCCGCAGATCAGGGATTGCGCGGGAGACGATGACCGACATGGCGTAGTCGAGGTAGGAGGTGCGCATCTCCTCCTCGATGGAAACGGTCGGTCCGTCGTAGGCCGGACGTTCCGGTGGTGTTTCGTCCATGTTTTCAGGGGGTTCAGGCGTATCGTTCACTATCTGCTCGCTTTTTCGTCGAACCGCTAAATATCGTTGTCGACACTTTATCAGACCCCCAGACCTAGGTGCAATGGCTGACTCCCCGTTCCTTTGGCAGCCACCGAGCGGGACTGACAACATACTGTTTTAATTGAAAAGTAATCAGACATGTGCCTGAGTTTTTACATGAGCAGCTTAAGAGGTACACATGAGCACATCAGAAACCGAGCTTTTGCTGAAGGGTTACGGGCTTACGACGGCCGAGTTCTATTACCGGATGCCGGACTTCAGGAACGTGCTGAACACGTTCGTCTGGCAGGATTACGATCTGGCCCCCGATCACCCGAAGCTCTTCAAGTTCATCGAGTATTGGCAGGAGGAAATCGAGGGGCCGCTGCATTCGGTGCGGTTCGTTCACCGCAAATTGTTGGCGCCCGGAGAGTGGCGGAACGTAGTCGGAGAGTTCACCGTTCACTAGAATAGAATTAGCCGGGATCAGGCATCGGTCCTGCGTCGGCAATCCGTCGGTTCTATATAGCCGCGTTCGCGCGGTTTTTCTTGCGAAGCGCAATGAGCCACAGAGCCGCGAAGCCGAACGAGAAGATCGCATTCCAGCTGGCCATGCTGATGCCCAGAAAGGCCCAGGCGACTTGGTCACACATGACGATATCGACCGGAGCGTCGAGCGAAAGAAGGTCGTTTCCGGAAAGCCCGGAAAGGCTGTCGCCGGCGCCCGTGCAATCCGTGGGGCCCTGCCAGAAACCGCGCTCGATCCCTGTGTGGTAGATGCCGATCGCCCCAGTCGCCAGGGCGCCCAGGAACCCCACGACACCCAAAAGGGCGAGCGGTCCGATCGCCAGAACCAAAGCGCCAGCAGCGATGGCCGCCCCATGCGGCCATCGCTGCCAGATGCAGAGCTTGCAGGGGGCATAGCCCAGCCACTGGAAAACGAAGGCCCCTGCCAGCAGTGCGAGCGAGCCGGCGGCTGCCAGCAGCATCAGATTTTTCCGCGTCACAAATACCTCAAGGCGTAGAAACCTCCGAAGAGCAGAATTATGAAAAGCGTGAAGAGAAGACCCAGGTACTTCTCGATGAAGATACGTATCGGCGGGCCGAATTTCCACAGGAGGGCCGCAAGAACGAAGAAGCGGAAGCCGCGGGCGATGATCGACGACACGATGAAGACCGGGATCGACAGCCCGGTCCAACCGGACATGATGGTGATCACCTTGTAGGGGAATGGCGTGATTCCGGCGACGAGAACCGCCCAGGCGCCCCAATCGTTGAAGCGTTCGTTGAATGCCTCGACCGCGTCCTCTTTTCCGTAGACGTCGAAGATCCATTGGCCGACGGTTTCGAACAGCACGGCGCCGATGAAATATCCCAAAAGGCCACCAAGAACCGAAGACACTGTGGCCACGAGAGCGATGATCCAGGCGCGCGACGGCGCGGCCAGTATCATCGGGATCATCAGGATGTCGGGCGGTATCGGGAAGACCGAACTTTCGATGAAGGAAACGAATGCCAGAGCCCAGAGCGCGCGGGGATGGGCGGAAAGTGAAATCGTCCAATCATAAAGTCGGCGTAACATGATACCTGCACCTTTGTTCCGCTCCCTAAGGCCACGGTGAAGCGTTGCCGTCAAGAGCCGCGCAGGGCACTATCCTGACGTGTGATTTTTTGGAGTGATTCATGCGATGGCAGGGAAGGCGCGGCAGTCGAAATATTGAGGACCGCCGGGGGCGTGTCGTGCGCGGAGGCGGCGGCATTTCACTTGTGACGCTTTTGATCGTGTTGGGCGTCGGATATTTTTTCGGGATCGACGTGACCCCGCTGCTTCAGGGCGGGGGAGGCGGCACGGTTTCGACCGAGACCGTGGAGCTGACCGAGGCCGACAGGCGGGCCGGCGACTTCGTGTCGGTGACGCTTGCCGACACGGAAGAGGTCTGGGCCGATATTTTCCGCCAGCAGGTGGGCGAAGCGTACAAGCCCGCGACGCTTGTTCTCTTCAAGGATGTGACGCAGTCGCCCTGCGGCAACGCCTCGGGCGCGACAGGACCTTTCTATTGTCCGGTGGATCGCAAGGTATATCTGGACACGCAATTCTTCACGACGCTCGAGCGGCGCATGGGGGCCGGTGGCGACTTCGCGGCGGCATATGTCGTTGCCCACGAGGTGGCGCACCATGTTCAGAACGAGTTGGGCATCCTCGGCCAGGCAAACCGGATAAGAGCGCAGTCGAGCGAGGCGGATTCAAACGCGATATCGGTTCGGATCGAATTGCAGGCGGACTGCTATTCCGGGGTCTGGGCGCGCGCCGCACAGGCCAAATTCGGTTCGCTGGAGCGCGGAGACATCGCCGAGGCAATGAACGCCGCCGGGCAGATCGGGGACGATACGCTTCAGCGAAGTGCTGGCAGAGTGCCGATGCCGGACAGCTTCACCCACGGCACCTCGGATCAGCGTCAGCGCTGGTTCGCCACTGGATACGAAACCGGCGACGTGCGCGCCTGCGATACCTTCAGCGCTCGGCAGCTCTGATCCCCCCAGTTTGGGCTTCACGGGGGCCGCGCGACACGCTAATAGAGCCGTGGTGTGCCCGAGTGGCGGAATGGTAGACGCAGCGGATTCAAAATCCGCCGGTAGCGATACCGTGCCGGTTCGAGTCCGGCCTCGGGCACCATCAACCCGCGTCCGAAGGTCTCGCAAGACCCTTTAACATCTTGCAAATCTTCCGAACCCGTGGCCAGAAGAGCGCATGACACGCGTTTTGATCCTCCTGCTTCTGATGCTCGGTGCCGGCTCTGCTTTCGCGGGTGGCGTGACCGTCGCCGTTGCGGCGAACTTCCTGACCACCGCCGAGGCGATCGCCGAGAGGTTCGAGGCAGAGACCGGACACAGTGTGACGCTGGCCCACGGCTCGACCGGACAGATCTTTGCCCAGATCGAAGCGGGCGCGCCTTTCGACGTGTTTTTGTCCGCCGACGCGCGCCGTCCGGAACTCCTGGAAGAAAGCGGCAAGGCTGTCGAAGTGCGGGCCTATGCCCTCGGTCGGCTGGTGCTGGTGTCGAAAGACGAGGTGAGCAGGGATACGGCGGCCGAGCGGTTCGTCGGTAGGACCGCTGCGCTTGCCGACCCGACGGTCGCGCCCTACGGCCTTGCCGCGACGGCGGCGATGGAACGCCTGAACCTGGATACAGCGACATTCCGACCGGTTCTGGTTGCCAACGTCGGCCAGGTGGCGACTGTCTTTGCGACGGGGAACGCGGATTTCGCCTTCGTCTCCGCCTCGCAACTCCCTCAGATCGACGCGCCCCACGTCCTGGAACTGGGGGGGCTTTATCCGCCAATTGTTCAAAGCGCCGCACTTCTGCCGCGTGCGTCCGAAAACCCTGCAGCCCGAGCCTTCTGGGATTGGCTTTTCTCTGACGGGAGCCGGTCATTGATCGAAGCTTCGGGCTACGATCTTCCGGAATGACCGCCTGGCCCGCAATATGGCTGACGCTGAAGCTTGCCACGGTCACGACCGTCATCCTGATGATAATCGCGCTGCCATTGGGGTGGTGGCTGGCGACGACGAAGGCGAGGGTGCGCCCGCTGGTCGAGGCCTTGACGGCGTTGCCATTGGTGCTTCCTCCGACAGTGCTTGGATTCTATCTTCTGGTGTTGATGCGGCCAGACGCTCCGCTGGGCGCGTTCTGGGTTAAAGTGACTGGCGAGACGCTCGCCTTCAGTTTCTGGGGACTTGTGGTCGCCTCGGTCGTCTATTCGCTGCCTTTCGCGGTTCAGCCGATGCAGACGGCATTTTCGTCCGTTCCGCAATCGACGCTGGATGCCGCTCGGACGCTGGGCGCGAGCGCGCGGGATGCGTTTTTCTCGATCTCGCTGCCGCTGGCGCGACGAGGTTTCATCACGGCGGCGGTTCTGAGTTTCGCACACACGGTTGGAGAGTTCGGTGTCGTTCTCATGGTGGGCGGGAATATCCCAGGCCAGACCCGCGTGATCTCGATCGAGATATTTACCGCCGTCGAGACGCTGGATTACGCGACCGCGCACAATCTTTCGCTGTGGCTGGTCGTTCTGTCCTTTTCTGTTCTGTCACTGATCTATCTCTTCAACCGGGGAGGCGGCGCGCGTGTCGGTTGAATCCCTGGATTTCCGGATCGACCTGAAGCGGGGCGATGTTTTCTCGCTGGATGTGGAGGGGTCGATACCTCTAAAGGGAATCACCGCGATCGTCGGGGCGTCGGGCGGCGGCAAAACGACGCTGCTGCGGACGCTTTCGGGATTGGAGCGCGGGGCGAGGGCAAGGGTGCGTTTCCGTGACGAGGTCTGGGACGGCGACGGGCAATATCTCCTGCCGGAACATCGGCGGGTCGGTTTCGTCTTCCAGTCGCCTTCGCTCTTCCCGCATCTCTCGGTGGCGAAAAATCTTGCCTACGGCGCTCGTCGACGCGACGTGGCAAGCTATGAGGCGATCATCGACGCCCTCGATCTGCGCCCGATCCTGAAGCGAAGCGTGGAGAACCTGTCGGGCGGCGAGGCGCGCCGCGCCGCATTGGGGCGCGCGCTTGCCGCCGATCCCCGTATCCTGTTTCTGGATGAACCGTTGTCCGGCCTCGACCGGGCACGCAAATCCGAGCTGCTGCCCTACATCGGTCGTGCTGTCGTCGAGGCGCAGGTGCCGGCCCTCTACGTGACGCATTCGATGGACGAGGTGGTTGCACTGGCCGACCGTGTTCTGGGTCTGGCCGGAGGACGTCTGACCGGGTGGCGCACGCCGCCTGCAAGACTGAAGGCGACCGTCACCTCGGTCACCGACGGACTGATGCGTGTGTTGATCGATGGTGCAGACCTAGGGCAGGGCGCTGACTTGTCGCTGCCGGTCATCGCGGCGGCAGGAGAGAAGGTGGGGCTTGGAATTCCCACGGAAAGCCTGTTGATCAGCGCGTCGCCGCCTGGCCGCAGCGATGCTTTGCTGCAATTGCCTGCAACTGTATTCGAGGGCAAGCGCGGTCTGAACCTTTTGGTCCACGGGCAAGAGCTGAGCCTGCCGAAAAGCGGGCCGTACGGAATCGGTTCGAATGTCTGGCTGTCGATATTACGCGTCTTGCCACGGCCGGAAGGCAGCGATTCGGGTGTCGCCGCGTAGGGCTCGTCATCAATCCTTTCTGCAACGCATGATTGGTGATCCGAATTCAATGTATTTTCGGGCGCGCCGCACGCCACAGTTTTGCCCCAATTTCGCCTGTTCCGGGCGTCACTATTTCCTAATAGGAAACAGATGCGCAAACTTGGACTCCGGCTGTGCGGACGATATTTTGTTTGGAACGTATACGTTCTACTAAAACACCACAAAATGCTGTGGCAGGCGGTGTTGCGGATTGGGCGACAATGAATTAGTTGCGGTACCCTGTCGCTTTGCCACAATTCCGATTTGTAACACTTCGTTTCCCTAAGCCGTGCCAGTTTTCCGCCTTTTTTCCTTTGGCAAGCCGCACAGATTCGTTACGTTTCCGTTACCTCGCTGGGGGGTATGTGATGCGGCAATTGGGGGTGCCGCACACACTTTGCAGGAAATACTGCAAAGGTGGGTATCGAGTGCTGCCGTTCGGCGGCGGGGATCGATGCGCCCCGTGTGATACAATGCCCTGGGTGGAGGGCTTCACGGAAGACGCATTGATCCCCGCCTGATCGCCAGCATCGCCCGGTTTTTCCCCCGGGGGGCAGGTTCTTGTCTGATATTTCGCCGGTGAGTCCGTGCTTCACGCCCGGCACGCTGATTGCGACCGATCGCGGTCAACGCCCGATCGAGACACTTCGCCGTGGCGACAAGGTCGTCACGCGCGACAACGGGCTGCGGCGGATTTACTGGATAGGGCGGCGTGATCTGGGTCACGACGATCTGCGCAATGCCCGGCGATTGCAGCCGGTACTGGTCAGGGCGGGGGCTTTGGGCGAGGGGGCGCCCTCGCGTGATATGCTGGTCAGCCCGAACCACCGTTTCCTTTGCGAACTGGATCCCATTCCGGGCGATTCGGTTTGCCAGAGCGAGGAAGTGCTGGTTGCCGCACGGCACTTGATCGACCACAAGAGCATCCGTTCAGCACAGACGCTTGGGGTCAGCTATATCCATCTTCTCTGCGACCGACACCAGATCATCCTTGCCAATGGGACCTGGACCGAGACGTTTCATCCCGACGACATGGTACTGCGCGCATTGGGCAATGCGCACAGGCTGGAGTTGATGGAATTATTTCCGGACATCATGACGATAGGCGCATCGACGCGGTTTCCGCCCGCAAGACCGATCGTTGAAGGGCGGTCGCGTTTCGAGAGGTAGGCCGGGGGCGCTTTAGCTGCTTCGGTTGCGCCGCGGGGGCAGGGGGCTTGCAAGCCAAGGCCGCCTGGCATATATCGCGCGGACTTCACAGGCAGGGCTTGGGCCGTTCGGGGGAGACATCCCCGTCTGGTCCGCCGGTTGGGAGAGATCCCTTTGACGCTCTGCCGAGGCGCAAACCGGAAAGGAACATGGACATGGCGCTCCCTGAATTCTCTTTGCGTCAGCTTTTGGAAGCTGGCGTTCACTTCGGTCACCAGACCCAGCGATGGAACCCCAAGATGGGTGAGTTCATCTATGGCGACCGCAACGGCATTCACATCATCGATCTGACGCAGACCGTTCCCATGCTGGACGCGGCACTTCAGGTCATACGCGATACCGTCGCCAAGAACGGCCGCATCCTGTTCGTCGGCACCAAGCGGCAGGCACAAAAACCGATTGCGGACGCCGCCGAGCGTTGTGCCCAGTACTACATGAACCACCGCTGGCTTGGCGGCACGCTGACCAACTGGAAAACCGTGTCGCAGTCGATTCAGCGGCTGAAGCAGATCGACGAGCAGATGGCCGAAGGTGCCGAGGGCCTGACGAAGAAAGAACGTCTGGGCATGGAGCGCGAGCAGGCCAAGCTGCAGGCGTCTTTGGGCGGTATCCGCGAAATGGGTGGTGTGCCGGATCTTCTGTTCGTGATCGATGTGAACAAGGAAGACCTTGCCATCGCGGAAGCCCGCAAGCTTGGTATTCCCGTCGTGGCCGTGGTCGACACGAACTGCTCGCCCGCAGGCGTCGACTACATCATTCCGGGCAACGACGACGCGGCCCGCGCCATCGCGCTTTACTGCGATCTGGCCAGCCGCGCTGCGCTTGACGGCATGAGCGCTCAGCTTGGCGCCGCAGGCGTTGACATCGGCGCGCTGGAAGACGCCGCCGAAGAGGGGCTGGAGCCTGAAGCTGCGGTTGAGGCTGCACTTTCCGAGGGCGAATCCGCTCCCGAAGCCGAGGCCGAAAAGGCCGAGTAAGGCCTGTCACGAGATTGATACCGGACGCGGATAGCTCCGCGTTCGGACCCGATTCCAGAGATTGAGGAGAGCCAAGATGGCAATCACCGCTGCACTTGTGAAAGAGCTGCGCGACACGACCGGCGCGGGCATGATGGACGCGAAGAAGGCGTTGACCGAAACCGGTGGCGACATGGAAGCCGCCGTCGACTGGCTGCGAACCAAGGGTCTGGCCAAGGCCGACAAGAAATCCGGACGCACCGCGGCCGAGGGACTTGTTGCGGTGAAAACCGTGGGCGGCACCGGTGTCGCGGTCGAAGTCAACTCCGAGACCGACTTCGTTGCCAAGAACGAAGAGTTCCAGAAGATGGTAGCCGGCTTTGCCGACGCTGCCATCGGCGTCGACAACGTGGAGGCGCTGAAGTCGGCCACCGTCAATGGCAAATCCGCCGGCGAAGTCCTGACCGATGCCATCGCCAAGATCGGCGAGAACATGCAGCTGCGCCGCATGGCCAAGATCACGGGCGACAACGTGGTGGCCTATGTCCACAACGCAGCAACCGAAGGTATGGGCAACATCGGCGTTCTCGTCGCATACTCGGGCGACGATGCCGCAACCGCCAAACAGGTTGCAATGCACGTAGCCGCTGTGAACCCCGCCGCGCTTTCCGAAGCTGACATGGATCCGGCGATCGTCGCGAAGGAAAAGCAGATCCAGATGGATATCGCCCGCGAAAGCGGCAAGCCGGAGCAAGTGATCGAGAAGATGATCGAGGGCCGGATGAAGAAGTTCATCGCGGAATCGACTCTGCTGAGCCAGGCTTTCGTCGTGAATCCTGACCTGACGGTAGCCAAGGCTGCCGAGGAAGCCGGGATCAAGGTGACCGGCTTCGTGCGTCTGGAAGTAGGCGAGGGAATCGAGAAAAAGCAGGAAGACTTCGCGGCCGAGGTTGCGAAAGCTGTTCAGGGCTGATGTGTAAGGCGGCGCCATCGGGACGTGGCGCCGCCCGAACACACCACGGGCGCGCACTCAATGGGGATGAGGTATCGAGGCGCGCACCAAACTCGTTCCGGTAAAATGCCGGCCGTCAGCCGTTTATGCGACCTCAGACCGACACCCGGTTTCCCGGATACTGCGCCGCCACTCCGAAACATTGGACTGCGCACGCAGAACGTTCCATGGCAATAAATGCCACCACTCACGGAACATGCGCACTATCAGCAAAAAGTTTACGTAAGGGAAGTAAGGTTTTCCCTACCTCTGCGATATCGTCGGGAAGTCTGCATCCATCGTGAAAATCTGCTTGTGAATCGAGGCCTTCATGACGGCCTGTGCAGTAGTCTCGACATTCAGCGCATCACGCGCCTTCCTGAGGTGCTTCTCAACCGTCGCTGCAGTCAGACCCATTATGGTCGCGATGTCGGCAATCGTCTTGCCGTCGCCGACCCATTCGAGAACCTCGCGTTGACGGGCGGACAGACGCCTGCGGACCGAAGGCCAGGGCAATGACGCTATCCTAAGGTGAACAAACTGGTTTAAAATATTGATTTCTTTTCCACTTCTTGCCCAAATAGTCTCGACATCACATTGTGAAATTCCGGGCCCGGCGGTCAATGCTATCGCACCTTTGTTGCGCGTGACCGCATCCCGAAACGAGATCGTATAACCGGCTGTCACTCCATGCGACAGGTTGAAGGCCAGAACCTTCTTCTGTTTTGACGTCAATGCGGACTTGTTCTCGATAATCCATGACCATGACATGGCACCGACGTTCTGACGGGCCCAGGTCAACATCGGGGCATCCAGATACAAATCGTCCTTGAAATATCCTTCAAGGTATTCGTCCGTATGATTGGACAGAACCAGAATGTCGTCATGATGTCCGAGACCGAACTCGGTGTGAGAACGTGTGAAGCCGTAGAACAATCTGTCGAAACCGAATTCCGCCATCGCGTTCGTATGGACCGCCCAGACAGCTTCCACGGTCTGGGCCGCGACGAGATCATCGAGGATCGAGATGACTTTGGAAGAAACTGATGAGCCGGACATCATACTTGATAAAGAACTCGTAGCGAAATCACATCGAACTGTAATTACTGTTGTGCATGAGTGTGCCAAAAACTCAGGGCAATTGGCAAATGGCAAATCCGCAGCAGCCCAGTGACTCCGGGAGCTTGAGGGCGAGGCGGGATGTAATCATTGCGACACGAGTTAATCTTTTCAATTCAATGTGGTTGAAGGTCATTCTTTAGGTGCATTTAGCTTTGAGTTGATTCTTACTTAACATAATACAGATTATGCGAACTCTTGCGATGCAGCTTGCGCTGTTCCCGATTCAGGTACCAGATCGCCGGAACGATCCCCCTTGTGCGATTTTACGCCCCTCTTCCGATGAAGGACGTCTTGTCCTGCTTGGGTCTGCTTTCTTCGGGATACGCGCCGGTTACAAGATAGATCACCTGCTCTGCAATCGACGTGACGTGGTCGCCCATCCGTTCGACGTTCTTGGCGATGAAATGCAGATGCATGCAGGGCGTGATGTTTCTTGGATCCTCCATCATATGGGTCAGAAGTTCGCGGAACAGAGCGTTGTAAAGCTCGTCCACATCCTCGTCGCGAAGGATCACCTTCATGGCAAGTTTGTCATCGCGCTGGAAATAAGCATCCAGCGCGTCTTTCAGCATCATCTGCACCTCGTGGCACATGCGGCGAATCGAGGCCGGCGCGCCCTCGATCGCGCTGACTTCGGCCAATACCGTTGTACGTTTGGCCATGTTCTTGGCGTAGTCGCCGCATCGTTCGAGGTTGGTGCCGATCTTGATCGCTGTCATCACGGTGCGAAGATCGCTTGCGGTCGGCGCGCGCAACGCGATGACGCGGGTCGCCTCCTCGGTCAATTGCTCTTCCAGGGCGTCGATTTGCTTATCTGCCGCGCGAACCTGCTCGGCGCGTTCGACGTCCCGCATTTCAAGTGACCGCGCACCCTCGACGATGGCGGTTTCGACCATGCCGCCCATCTTGATCAGCATCCCTTGGATGGACTCGAGGTCGCGGTCGAAGGCTCTTGCGATATGTTGATCGTGCATGGCTGCGCTCCTAGCCGATACGGCCGGTAATATAACTTTCCGTCCGAGGATCGTGCGGATTGGTAAAGATTTGTCGCGTTGCGCCGAACTCGACGAGATCACCCAGATGAAAGAATGCGGTCTTCTGGCTGACGCGGGCGGCTTGTTGCATCGAATGGGTGACGATGACGACCGCGAAGTTCCGACGTAGTTCGTCTATCAACTCCTCGATCTGACTTGTGGCGATCGGATCGAGCGCCGAACAAGGCTCGTCCATCAGAAGTACCTCGGGCTGCGTCGCGATCGCACGGGCGATGCAAAGACGCTGCTGCTGGCCACCGGAAAGCCCGGTTCCGGGTGCGTCGAGGCGATCTTTCACCTCGTCCCAGATGGCACCGCGACGGAGAGATTTTTCAACAATCTCATCAAGTTCCGCCTTGTTTCTGGCCAGTCCGTGAATGCGCGGGCCATAGGCGATATTGTCGTAGATCGACTTGGGGAAAGGGTTCGGTTTCTGGAAAACCATCCCGACCTTGGCGCGAAGCTGCACCGGATCGACCTTGGTGTCGTAGATATCTTCCCCGTCGAGTGTGATGTCGCCGGTGACGCGGCAGATGTCGATTGTGTCGTTCATTCGGTTCAGGCACCGCAGGAAAGTTGATTTGCCGCAACCGGACGGGCCGATAAAGGCGGTGACAGCCTTGTCTTCGATCTCGACCGAGACATTCTTGATCGCGTGATTGTCGCCATAGAACACGTTCACGTTCCTGGCGGATATCTTGGTTTCCTGCACTGTCGTCGCCCTGTCGATGATGTGCGTATCATTCATGTTTCCGTTTCCCATTACCAGCAACGCTCGAAACGGCGATCCGAGCCTCGTCGCACACGATGCCTTTGTTTGCAAAATCGCGCATGAACACGCAGTTCACGGCGGATGATTTTGCAGGGCTTTAGCTGCGGACTTGATCGGGGCGAAATCGGGCCATCAGGGTGCTGCCGGCAAAATCACCGAAAAGCGGCTCCCCTGCCCCGGTTTGCTCTCGATCTTCAGGCGACCGCGGTGGCGGTTCACGATGTGCTTCACGATCGCAAGGCCAAGTCCCGTTCCGCCCAGTTCGCGGGATCTGTGGCTGTCCACGCGATAAAAGCGCTCGGTCAGGCGGGGGATATGAAGGGCGTCGATCCCCTCACCCGTGTCAGCCACGGTGAGAATCGCCGCCGGGCCGCGCGTCATCGGGTGGTCGTCCTCGCGTCTCAAGGATACCGAGACCGAGGTGCCCTTGCCGGAATACTTGATCGCGTTCTCCATGAGGTTGGTGACGACCTGCGCCAACTGGTCGGGATCTGCAGGGATCATGCACGGGCTTTCCAGCCCGTCGGATGTGACGGAAACATCATTCTCTCCTGCCAGCGGTGCAAGAGAACTGACTGCAGCACGCGCAATGGCGGACAGATCGATCATTGTCGTTGGCCGAACCCTTTCGTTGGCCTCTACGCGGCTAAGCGACAAAAGATCGCCGACCAGGCGATTCATGCGGCCGGCTTCCTTGTGCATGATCCCCAGGAAGCGCTGCCGCGAGTCGGGATCGTCGCGCGCCGCGCCCTGAAGTGTCTCGACGAAACCGATCAGTGCCGTCAGCGGTGTCTTGAGTTCGTGGCTGACGTTGGCCACGAAATCTCGCCGGATCTGACCAGCCTCTTCAAGCGCCGTATGATCCTCGAACACGACAAGGATTCCGCCATCCGGTTCGATTGGCGCGCAATGTGCAAGCAGCGTGACATCTCTCTGCGCTTCGGTCGTCAGGTAACGCGCCTGAACCGACTCGCGTTCGCTCATGGCTTTTTCGACCGCGTCCAGCAGGACCGGCTGGCGCAACACGGTGATGTAATGGCGGCCCTGAATGGCTTCCCCGAACATCTTGCGCGCGGCCTTGTTCGCAAGTCCAAGCTTGCCCGACGGTTCGATCACCAGCGTCGGACGCGGCATGGCATCGAGCAGACCTTGTGTCATGTCGTTCTTAGCATTGTCTTTTCCGCCGGTATGCGTGGAATTCGTTGATGCATGGTTAGACAAGCCCATCCACTTCCGCAATCCACCGGCAATGGCCAACCTTCGCGGTGCGGGGATGTTTCCTAACGTTTGGTTACATTTTAGGTTGAATTTGCGCGCATTTCGAACAACCATTGCATGTAGTGCGAGATGTACAGGAGAGAATCCGTGCACAAGACCATCGCCTCCGAGGCCCTTCCGACGGAGCGGCAAGAGGACGTGCCGCTTCTGGCTGTCGGTTCTCCCGAGGAATGGGAACGACGCAGCGGGCATCTGCCGCGACCCGGAAACATCGCTTATGTCGCATTCAACGATGTCACTCCGGCATTACTGGAGCAACTCAGGCCGGACACGATCGTTTCGCCGGCACTTGCGCAGGATTTCGACTGCATCGATCTTGCCATGCTTTTGCACGCACTTGAATATCGGGGCATCTATCGCGCGACGGCATTCGAATTGCCGAGGCCGCAGCTGGTCGAGACGGAAATAATTCAGCTTTGCCCTGGACTGGACTTCGAGATCATCACCGGCCTTTAGGCGACCGAGCGAATACCGGACAGAAACGTTTCGATCAGGTCTTCGGTGTTTTCGCAGCCGACCGAGATCCGCAGAAAGCCTTCGGGGATCCCCAACTCCTGGCGTTGTTGCTCTGACAACGCCCTGTGCGAAGAACTGGCAGGGTGGCTGATCGTAGTTCCGACATCGCCAAGCGTTGGTGCAAAGGCCAACTCGGAAGTTGCTCGCAGGAACCGGTTGACCGCATCGCGGTCGCCGTCGAGCTCGAAACTGACCATGTGTCCGCCATTACCGCCCAGAAGGGCTTTTGCGCGGTTGTGATCGGGATGATCCGGGCGGGTTGGATACAAAACACGGCGAACGCCGTTTGCCTCAGCCAGCGCGGCGGCCAAACGTTCGGCCGACGACACCGCGCGGTCGTAGCGCAGTTCAAACGTGTAAAGCCCGCGCTCTGCCAGCCAGCAATCGAAAGGTGATGCCGTCGTGCCAAGTGTTGCTGCCAGGGTGTGCATCCGCGTGGCGATTTCCGGATCCCGAGCGGCCACGTATCCGAGTGTCGCGTCCGAATGACCCGCAAGAAGCTTCGTGATCGAATGGATCACGATGTCGGCCCCGAATTCAAACGGTCTCAGGCCGCGAGGTGTGGTGAACGTGTTGTCAACGGCCAGCAAGATGCCCTTTGCTTTGCAAAGCCGTGCGGCGCCTTCGATGTCCGCAACCCTGAGTGTCGGGTTAGAGACCGTCTCGAGCAGGATCATCCGTGTCTCGGGCCGGACGGCCGCTTCCAGACTTGCCAGATCGGACGGGTCCACCAAAGAGACGTCGATGCCCATGCGCGGCAATTCCTCGCGCAAGAGCCGAAGTGATCGACCGTAAAGCTGGTCGGCGCCGATCACGTGATCGCCAGCACGAAGAGTGGATAGCAAAGCAATTGTGACAGCCGCCATGCCGGAACCGGTGACCAGTCCTCCCCGGGCCCCTTCCAGTCGGTCGACGAGTTCGGCCAGAACCTCGGCGTTCGGATGTCCTTCGCGCGCGTAGGTGTAGCCTTTCGCATGACCTTCATAGAGCGCGTCGAGCGCGTCGGCGTCCTCGGAGGCATAGACGACCGAAGGTTGGATCGGTGTCACCACCGGCCGGCTGGCGCTGAGGGGCGTACGCGCCCGGCGGATGTCGTTGGAGGGCATGGTCACTGTTGTCCGATGGATTGAAGGGCGGTCCTGTAATGCCTCATCCGTGCGGTGTAGTGCCGGGCCGATTCCAGAATGCCCGCCCTCGCCTTTTCGTCGAGTTCACGCACAACCTTGCCCGGGATACCCATGACGAGACTGCCATCCGGGATCTCCTTGCCTTCCGCGATCAGCGCGCCCGCGCCGATGATGCAGCCTTTGCCGATAACGGCGCCATTCAGAACGGTCGCCCCCATGCCGATGAGGCTTCCGTCGCCGACGATGCAGCCGTGCAGCATGGCCTTGTGGCCCACGGTACAGTTTTTTCCGATCTTGGCCGGATAGCCCATATCGGTGTGGATCACGCAGTTTTCCTGGATATTCGATCCCTCTCCGACGGTGATAGGCTCATTGTCGCCACGCAGGGTCGCGCCGAACCACACCGAGGTGCCGCTTTCCAGGATTACATTCCCGATCAGGTTGGCGTCAGGGGCGACCCAGAAATCGGCGTCCTCTGGCGTCTGCGGAGCCACGCCGTCCAGAGTGTAGAATGTCATTGCAGGTCCTCGAACTCTTCCTGCAGCTTGCGGACGTGTTCCATCAGTCCGGGCTGCTGGGTGCGACGCAACCGCTCGGCCGTAACGATCGTCTTCAGGCGTTCCTCGGTGGCATCCAGATTGTCATTTACCAGCACGTAATCATAGCTGTCCCAGTGCGAGATCTCGTCCCATGACCGGGTCATGCGTTTTGCGATGACCTCGTCGCTGTCCTGCCCCCGCGAGGTGAGCCGGCGGCGCAGTTCGGCAATGGAGGGCGGCAGGAGGAAAATCGACAGAACATGCGGCGACAGAGGCGAGTTGGCGATTTGTTGTGCGCCCTGCCAATCTATGTCGAACAGAACGTCTATGCCATCTTCGATCGCCTCGGCTACCGGTCCGCGGGGCGAGCCATAGAAGTTGCCGAAGACATGCGCGTGCTCCAGCATCTCACCTTCCGCGACCATGCGCCTGAAAGAGTCCACGGAGAGAAAGCGGTAGTCCTTGCCGTCAATCTCGCCGGGCCGGGGGGCACGTGTGGTTGCCGAAATCGAGAACCGAATATCCGGGTCCCATTCGCGCAACCTGCGGGTAAGAGTGGATTTCCCGGCCCCTGACGGCGACGACAGAATGATCAGCAAACCCCGCCGTTTCATGTGTCCCCGTCTTGTCATTCGATGTTTTGAACTTGCTCGCGCATCTGATCGATCAATGCCTTGAGGTCAAGGCCGATCGCGGTCAGCGCTGTCGACTGGGCCTTGGAGCAGAGCGTGTTGGCTTCGCGATTGAATTCCTGCATGAGGAAGTCGAACTTGCGCCCCACCGCGCTCTGCTGGGTCAGCAAGTCTCGCGCCCCGGCGATATGGGCGTCAAGCCTGTCGATCTCTTCAGTGACGTCGTTCTTCACCGCGATCAGTGCCAGTTCCTGAACGAGGCGCGCCTCGTCGGGGACTTCGGCCACATCCAGAAGTCGGGTGACGGCGCGCTCCATCGCTTGTCGCGCCGCCGCTTCGCGATCACCCGCCGCCACGCGGGCATCAGCAACAAGAGCCTCCATGCGATCGATCTGATCGGAGATTACCGAGGCGATCGCCCGACCTTCGCGGTCCCTGTCAGAGATGAAGTCCTCGATGCATTCCTTCGCAGTTTCGATGATGGAAGCTCTGAGTTCGGCGGTGTCCGTCACGCCTGCGTCCGAATTGTCGAGTACGCCGCGGATCGCCACGATATCTGCAACGCCGGGCCGACGAGTTGCGAGCCCCCTCGCCTTCGCGGTCTTTTGGACGTCGATCAGAACCGCTATCGCGTGATCGAGCGCGTCGGCATTCAGAGCCATGCCCGACGTCGTATCGTCACGTTGCAGCCTTATGCCAACGTTGACGCTTCCCCGGCTGAGACGGCCTTGCATGATCTTGCGAAGCTCGGGTTCCAGACCCTCGATCCAGTCGGGCAGACGAAAACGGAGGTCAAGTCCGCGGCCGTTCACCGATCGTATGTCGACCGACCAGGACCAGCCGTGGGCGGTGGATTGGGATGCGGCGAAGCCTGTCATGGAGGACAGGGCGGCGGTGGGGTGGCTGGCGTCCATCGCGTTAACCTTCCGGAAAGAATTTGGCGGTGCGGGTGGCTTTTTTGTGTCAGAATTCGGCCAGTGGTTAAAGAGAGGTTCTGAGCGTCGCCGAGGCGGCGTTTGTGAGGGGAGTAACGATGACGACGGGTGAAAACGAAACCGGCGCCGGCACGGTCGTGCCGATCCGGGATGGCCACGGGGTTCAGAGGGACCCGGCGCTGGCGCGTATCGAAAGCTACTGGACCGGTATCCGCGCCGGGCGGCTGGTGCCGTCGCGGTCCGAGATCGATCCGCGCGGGCTGGAGGGCGTGCTGAGCCACGCCTTCATCCTGGAGCGCCTGACGACCGGACTGGCGCGGCTGCGGATCGCGGGATCGCACATGAGCGAGTTGCTGGGGATCGAAGCACGGGGCATGCCCCTGTCGGCGGTCTTTGCGCCCGCATCGCGCCAAGCCCTTGCCGGCGCGCTGGAATCCGTCTTCGACGAGCCTGCCACGGTGCGCTTCGCGCTGACCTCGGAGACCGGGTTCCGGCGGCCGGATCTGACCGGCGGCATGGTGCTGTTACCGCTCAGAAGCGATCTTGGCGACATCACGCGGGTTCTGGGCGGGGTCTCGCTGGCGGGAACCATCGGCCGGGTGCCGCGCCGGCTGGAGATCACCGGGCAATCGCGGCGCAGCCTGACCGGCTATGCGGCGCGTCCCGGAGAGAAGACCGCGCGGATCACGGGCTTTGCCGAACCGCGGCATGATCCGCAACCGGAACCGCCCGCGGACGCGCGCCGCCGGGGGCATCTGAGGCTGGTGGTCGCGAACGACGAGTGAGCGGCCCCGCCGCACCCCCTGCCCGAACCTGAACGCAACGCCCGAAGCCCGAGCGTTGCGTGCAACTGCTCAAAATGGTTAACGCCCATATTTTGTGGGGGAAAGAGTGCGATTCCACATGTCGGTATCACGTCGGTATCACGTCGGTATTCTGTCGGTGCCTCTTGATCGCGCTGCGCGTTAACGCCCCACATCTTGTGCGAACGGCAAGAAAGGTTAACGCGGCGGTAAGGGTTGGGCCGAGGGTGAGAACCGTCGGAAAATGCGCGATGGCTCGCGTCCCCGGCCAAATGGCCGAACGTCGAACCGGGTGGGAAACGGAAGTTCGCCGCGATTTGCACTGAAGGCCGCCCAGCGGACAAACCGGCCGCTTTCCCCTGCCGAACTCGGCGAGACGCCTTCTGGGGCATCTGCGTCATCCGCCGGCAGCCTGGCGGCCATAATCTTCCGCATCGAACCAGCCGCGAGACGCGCGAACCTCGAGATCGTCATTCAGCTCCCATTCTTCCCACCCGCGTATTCTCAATGGTTTGCCCGTCGTCGCGTCATGGCCCGTGAAGGTCCAAACATAGATCACATGTTTGCCCGAACAGCGGACATCATCGCATGTCAGCGATAGGTCGGGGACGTCGGCGTAGAAGCCCGCCGCCATGTCCTGAACCCTCGAGCGCCCTGTCCATGGCTCTCCCTGATTGATGATGATCTCGCCATCTTCCGCATAGAAGGATGCAACTGCCTCTGCGGATTTCGAGTTCCAGGCCGCCGTGTACTCGGCCGCCATGCTTTCAATCTGTTTCACGTCCATCATTCCGCCCCTTCCAAGGTCATCTTCTTGAAAACGATGGCACAGTCCCTTTCGACAAGTCGATGACAATCATTCACACACGCCGTTTTGGCCCTGTTGGCGCAGCCAGCTCGCCGAGTATCGAATGTCCGCTCACACCGACATCCGCAGTTCATGGGCGCAGGAGCGGACAGCCGCCCCGCGGGACAAAGCAGTCGTCCAATGTCATTCTTGGTCAGGCCGTTGGCCTCCGGTCCCGAGCGGGTCGCAAGACTTGACTGACAGACAGTTGTCACCACAGGGGAAATCGTGCTCCATTCCGGCATGCGCGTAGCTCTGACCTTGCTGGCTTTGCTCGCAGCCCTTGTCAGTTTCGTGATTCTGGGGCTGGCGATTGGTGCGTTTCTCGAAGGCAACAGCAGCTACTACGCCGTCATAAGCTCAATGGTTTGGCCGACCCTTGGTCCTTTCCTGTTTGTGACCGCAGTCGCTGCCTGTCTGACAGGCGCCGCCGTCATGTTGAGTGGCCAAAGACGCCTCGGTGGTCTGACGTTGGTGCTCGCCACGGTCGCCACGATCGGGGCAGCTTACATCCTTGCCCGAATTGGAGTTGCGGCATTTGCAGCCGGGGCCATGATCGATCTGCGAGCGTCTTTCTTGCTGGAGGAAATGAGCGAACCTGCGCCCGACATCGTCGAGAGGGTCCAGACTGTCGGGGGGACCGACTTGCGCGCGGCGGTATACCTGCCCACTTCCAGGTCGCTTCCGGCTCCGGTGATCGTCTATATCCACGGCGGCGGCTTCATGACCGGCACGTTTACCGAGACAGCGGCGGACCTTCGTTGGTTCGCAGACAAGGGCTGGCTCGTCGTCAGTGTCGAGTATCGCCTGTTCGAAACGGGCAATCCGACTTGGGAACTCGCCCCGGGCGACGTGACTTGTGCGTTTGCCTGGACCTACCGGAACGCGGGGCGATTTGGTGGCGATCCTTCACGCATTGCGCTCCTCGGCGATTCCGCCGGGGGAAATCTCGCGATCAACACTGGCTTTGCGGCGGCTGCAGGCACGGCCAAGTCGTCCTGCGGCATAGAGATCCCCACGCCGGCGGCCATCGCCGTTCTGTATCCAGCCGTCGACCCGGTCAGCATCTACGCGGATGGATTCCCGATACCGGGTTTCGAGCCGAAGATGCTGATCGAGGGATACATCGGGGGTAGCCCGGAGGAATACCCGGATCGGGCGGAAGCGATCTTTTCCACGACGTTCCTGACCAGCGACGCTCCACCCACACTCGTCGTGCTGCCCGAAAAGGACAGCCTTGTTGTTCCGTCCGGAACGCTGGACTTCGTTGCAAAAGCCGAGACTGCCGGGGTTGATATCGAGATGGTTCGGATTCCGTTCGCGAACCACATCTTCAATCAGGTCGCCGCGAACTCGCTTGGGAATCAGATTGGCCGCTCGGTGCGGTTGCGCTTTCTCGAGCATCACGTGCGCTGAGGTGTCGGTCCGCTCAGGGTTCAAGAGCCGCCGTTCGCCGCGGGTGGTGTTGCAGAGACGGCTCAAGGTCCGCCATGCGGGACGGAGCGATCTTTCGCTGCATCGGGCACCAAGGGCGGCCTCTGCCGATTCCGAACCTTCGGGCGGTTTCCGCGGAAAACCAGTCCGTACCCGTCTTGCGGCCCGCCGTAGTCCGGCGCGGCGTCAGAGCGATTTCATCATCAGCACCCAGGTTTCTGTCTCGGTGGGCCAGTCCTCTCTGACGCAGGGCGCGCTGTCCGTCTCGCGGTATCCGTGGCGTTCGTAAAGCCGGCGCGCGCCCGCATTGTCGCCGGCGACGATGAGGCTCATCCGGCGCAGTCCCTCGGCGCGGCCGATCTTGTCGGCCAGCGCCAGAAGCCGCGAGCCGAGACCCTGGCCGCGATGGTCGGGGTAGCAGGCGAGCACGTTCACGTACCAGCTGTCGAGCGCCTGGTTCTCGAGATGCAACAGGGGCCGGAAAAGGGCGGGCGTGTCGTCGTCGATCGGGGACGCAGACGCACCGATGGCGTAGCCGGTGAGACCGGCCACGGCGCCCTTGCCGAAGTCGACGACGACGATCTGGCCCTGGCGCGCCTTTTCGGCCTGCCGGGCCCGGCCGACTTCCCAGGGGTCCTGCCCCGTCTCGGCAAGCGCTGTCCAGAGATGAAGCGGCAGCCCCTCGCCGGCGAAGTTCACCAGTTCGGCCAGTTCGGGCGCATCCGTTTCAGTTGCAAGCCGCATGGGCGGTTCGAGTGCGATCATCCACCTCTCCTCGCGGAATGGCCGTTGGCGCGGTCGGCCGCCGGTTCGGACGGACCGTGCCGGGCGAAGAACGCGTGGCATGGTCCGCTTCGGAGCCGGGGCCGATTTTAGCGGCGGGAGTCGCGAAGATCCACTTCGGCGGGAAGCTTCTCAGTACGCGCCCCTGCCCCCGAGGACCGCGCGGACCGTCCTTGCGAGGATTATCGCATCGGTCAGCACCGAGACGCGGCGGACGTAGTCGAGGTCGAGCGCGATCATCTCGTCGAAGCCGATGTCGGCGCGGCCCGACACCTGCCAGAGGCCGGTGATGCCGGGGGGAACCTGGTGCCGGCGATGGGCGTGGTCCGGGTATGCGGCGACCTCTTCGACGAGGGCGGGGCGCGGACCGACGAGGGACATCTCGCCTTTGAGCACGTTGATCAGTTGCGGCAGTTCGTCGAGCGACCAGCGCCGCAGGAATCGTCCGACCTGCGTGATCCGCGGGTCATGGCGGACCTTCAGGCACAGGCCTTCGCGATCGTTCAGCTTTTCGATCTCGGCCCGGCGCCTGGCGGCGTCCTGGTACATGGATCTGAACTTGATCATGCCGAAGGTCTTGCCCGCATGGCCAACCCTGGTCTGCACGAAGAACACAGGCCCCGGCGAGGTCAGCGCGACCGCGGCGCAAATCACGACGAACGTCGGCCAGATCGCCAGAAGGATCAGCAGCGACAGCACGACGTCCAGCAGCCGCTTCAGGCTCATCGCCAGCGGGCCGGCGTCGGAATTGGGGGCATTGTCTATGGTCATGGACATGGGAAAGCCTCCGGTGAGCGCGTGAAATCAGGTTCGAACCGCAAGCCAGGGATCACCGGGAAGCGCGTTGCGCATCACGGCGACGCTGCCGTTGCGTGGCAGTGCATCAAGGCGGTCGATCTGGCCGAAAACGGCGGCCCGCATGTCGGAGGGATCGAGCGCAAGCACGCCGACATCGGAACTCGACAAGACGAACTGGGTGGAGAGACGTTCGCGGATGCTTCCCGCGGAGACGATCACGACATCGAAGGATTGCGAGATCCTGTCGATCGCGCCGCGCACCATCAGGGCCGAAACCGCATGGTCATCCATGAGGCCGTCCGTTCCTGCGCAAAGCTCCCACAGGCCATCGGCATCCTCGATCTTTCCGGGCTGGAAGGCAGCGCCGGCGAGAAGGTCGCGCCAGCCGGTTTGCGCGGGGTGGCACGGCGGCTTTCCGATATCGGCGTCGACGAACAGGGTCTTCATCCTCGCGCGGGCAAAACTTCGTGCCAGGGCGCGTGCGAAGTCCGTGGTTTCGCCGGGTCCCGCGCGCGTGACGGCGATGACCGGTGCAATGCCGACCAGACGCGGCTTCCGGAGGCTTTTGAGCTGCAGTTCGTTGCGCAGAAGGTCGGCGGCGTGCGGGTCGTTGTCGTCCGCGTCGGATACCTGCTGCACCGACAGACGGTGCCCGACCGGGACCAGCGTCTCGGCAAACCGGATACGCCTTTCGGCAAGGCCAAGCCCGAGGGCCAGTGCGATGGCCAGCCCCGCGCCGCCCGCCATGCCGGCGACCATCAGGATTTTCCGCGTGTCTTCGACAGGTTCTGCCGGAAGCGACGGCGGCGACATCACGACGGCGTAGCCCGGCAGGGCGCGGCCGAATTCAAGCCGGATGACCTCCAATGCGCGCCGCGTCTCTTGCAGAAGCGTTTCGGCCTCGTCGATCTCGTTCTCGATGCGGTCAAGTTCGATGCGCCGCCGGTTGAGATCCCGTGCCTCGCGGCGTGCCGTTTCAAGTTGCACGTCGACCTTTTCAAGGACCGACTTGATCTCTGCCAGCGTACTTTCGCTGCCGCTGTCGGATGCGTCAGTCAGGGCGCCGGTCTGGCCAAGAAGGTTGATCTGCTCTCTGCGATCCGCCATCGCCTTTTCGATCACGGCCAGTTCTTCGAGTTTCGCCCGCTCCTTGCGCTGAAACCGGAGGTTTTCGTGCCCGCTGTAATCGGCGCGCATTCCCGCAAGCTCGCTCATCAGCCTGGCGCGCTCGAAGTTGAGATCGGCCATCGCGCGGTCCAGCAACGTGGCGCGCAGTATTTCCCGGTTCGAGGTGTCCGCCGAGGACATCCCGTTGTTGGCCTCGAGGGTGACGAGGGTTGCGGCGACTTCGGATTTCCGCGACGCCAGGACGTCTATCTGGGCGATCTTTTCGACATGCGCCTTGGCCAGGGCGTTCAGTCCGAACTCGCCGCCCACGTCGAACTGGTCGGATCTCAGCGCCGAAAGCCGCGCGGCAAGCTCGCCCTCGCGGGCGCGAAGCTCGGACAGGCGCACGGAGGTACGGATTTCCTCGGCTTGCGATTTCAGCGCCAGGTACGAGGCGATCAGCGCGTCGAGTTTCTGGCTTGCGAAGGCCGGTTCCCGGCTTCTTGTCTTCAGCACGATCAAGCTGTCGGAACGCTTGATCTCGATCGAGCCCGAAAGGTCGGATGTCTTCAATGTCCCCGCCAGGTCGGGTCTGGCGGCGGTCAGTTCCTGCACGGCTTGCGCCATCACGGGATGTGACGCCACGTACGTCGCCTCGGCCTTCACGAAGCTGTCGAAGGTCTTGAGGACCGAGTCGTCGCCGGTGGCGTAGAGAATGTTGGATTCCTGGGGATAGACCCGGAGGATCGCCTGCGATTCGTAAAGCTGAAAGCCGGTGAAATACCCCGCCCCGGCGAGCGCGGGCCCAAGAACCAGTGCCAGGGCAAAGGCACCCTTCCAGCGGCCGCGCATCGCCCGCACCAGCGTCGCGATCGGATTGGGCTGAGGGCCCTCGACCGCCGGTGCGATGTCGGGTTCGTGCCCGTCATCGGCGTGGATGGTAGCTGCGGCGACCACCGTCTTATCCCGAGACCCGGGTTGTCAGATCCCGTTCCCACCGGCGCGGCTTGCCCCGGTGCCAGAACTTGAGCGACAGCCGGGTCCATCCGTTGATGATCGCATAGACCGCGACGGGAAAGGCGTTGGACGGCCTGGCGAATGCGCGCCGGGCCACGATGCCCAGGCTGCCGCGTTCGGGGCTGGGCATGCCCATTGCCGCCACGTCGCGCGCGCCCTGCAGGCTGCGGCGGCGCACTTTCAGCAGGCTTGACACCGTGGCCGGCGCCATCGCGCTGAACCGGCAGAGACGCACGAACCGGGTCTCGGCGTCCGTGAAACTGCGGCGCACATATTCGTCGTCGGCGGTGATCTCGGGGAGCGGGAAGACGCGAGACGCGGCCTGAGGCGAAAGCGCGAAGAGTCCGCCGAACTTGCCACGGTCGAAGTAGGGATTGGTGCGCCATCCCCTGTAATAGGCACGGACCAGCGGTGATGCCGCGTCGGTGCGGACATCCATGTGGCCGCAGGTCGCCAGCGCCGTTCCGTCGGTCAGGGGCCGGATCAGCGCGTTCAGCGCCTCGACCGTCACGTCCAGATCGGCGTCGAGGCAGATGATGGGACTGTCCCTGTCGGCAGCCTGGTATCCAAGGTTGAGGGCATGGCACTTGCCTGCCGTGGCCGTCTCGATCACCGTGGCCCGGGGCAGGATCGAACGCGTCTTTGCCGCCGTTGCGTCCGAACAGGCGTTGGCGATCACGACGATGCGGAAGTCCGCGAACGACATTCCGCGCGACAGGTGAAGGAGCGTCCTTTCGATGACGGCGGCTTCGTTGTGGGCCGGTATCAGGATGGTTGCCCTGGTCATGACGGACGCCTTTCGCCCGGCATGTTGTCCGGGGCGTCGTGTTTCGCGTCCTTCCAGACGAACTCGCGGATCATCGCGATCAGGGGATCGAGCTCTGTGGTCTGGGCGGGCCGAATGGGCCGGGCGCATTCGAAGCCGAGGGAAACGGCAAGATCGAGAGCGTGATGCAGCGCCTGGCCGTCCTCGACGACGGTGACGTTGGAAAGCCGCCGCATCTCGTTGGCGGTGTCGATCTGGTGATCGTTCCTGTGTTCGCCGAACCTGGCCTGCCGCGGCATCAGGATGACCGGTTTGCCGAGTTCGGAGGCCGAGAGGATGGTTCCCATGCCCGCGTGCGCCACGACGAGGCGGGCAGCCTTGAGGCGGTCGGCGAACTCGGTCTGGCTGAGGTGCCGGACCGTTCTGATGAACGAATAGGTGCGGTCGCACGCGCCGGTCTGCGCCAGGACGGGCACATCGGGATGGTGCGCGGCCCAGCTTTCAAGCCCCTGGAGCAGACGGTCGAAGGGCAGTTGCGTGCCGACGGTGGCGAAGATCATGGCGTTATCCGGATTTGCGAGGAAAAGGTCAGATGACGGCGCCGCGATACTCGGCGCCGGTCAGCTCGGCCACGCGCGGCCATTGCGACAGCACGTGGTCGGCGACACCCATCGACAGGCGTGCCGAGATCGAAAGCTCTCGGGCGTTCGCGATCGAATCGATGAACATCGTGCGCGCATCGATCAGCCGGGCTAGACGGATGGCGAGGAACCCGCCCGCGGCGCCGGTGGAAATCACGACCTGGGGGCGCAGCCGGAAGATGATCCAGGCAAGCCGGATGAAACAGATGGCAAGCCTGAGCGGCGTGTCCTTGTTCGCATCGGGGAAGACGTGCAGGCGCGAGGGACCGACCTGATCGGCCGACGAGGCGTCGGTCGTTGCGTAGTGCACGTCCGCCCCCGAGAAGGCCGGAGCAAGGCGGCGCATCTGGACCCAGTGACCGCCGCCGGAACACACGGCGAGTACGACGGGGCGCGATCTTTTCTGTCCGGGCATCTTTGGTTTCCATCCACCTGAAGTTTCTTTCAAGTGGATGGTTAACCCGTTTTAACTATTTGATGTTACTGCGTGAAAGGTAATGCTGGCGCCGCCTTGGTAGGGGGCGGGCTACCCATTGGTAGTGTCGCCAGCGCCGATTGGTGAGCGACGATATCTCTGTAGAGGCTCACCAGCCGCGCGGCCTTGACGGACCAGAGGCCCTCGGCCTGGACCTTGGCCCTTGCCCCCTCGCCCAGTCGCCTTGCGAGTGCCGGATTCCCGGCCATCCGGCGCAGCTGGGCCGCGATGTCGCGCGCATATCGCTGCGGTTCGGTAACGGGGACGCGGACGCCCGATGACGCATCGACGATCCATCCCGGGCCGCCGCGATCGGCGGCGATGACCGGCAAGCCGTGACGCATCGCTTCGTAGACGACGTTGCCCGCCGGTTCGCGGAACGAGGGAAAACAGAAGACGTCGTGGTCGGCGTAGAGCGCCTCGACCTCTTCACGGGAGATCCTGCCGAGAAACCTGACCCTGTCCGCCACTCCCAGCCGTTCCGCCTCGGCCCGGCAGATCTCGATCTCTTCGCCGGTGCCTGCGCTGGTCAGCGTCACGCCGTCCAGATCCTTCAGCAGCGCAAGCGCGCGGACGGTGTCGCGCAGACCCTTGCTGCGCACGCCGCGCCCGACATGAAGCACCCGAAGCCGCCCCGGTATCGTCGGGCGTTCCCTGACAGGTTCCACATCGTGTATCCCGAGTTCGAGAACCGTCTCGAACCGGCGCAGCGGCACATCGGCCAGCAAGTCGCGCACGTAGGGGGCGACGCCGAGAACGCAGGCGGCGCGCGCGTAGCTTCTTCGCAGCCACGGATCGCGGCGGAATCTGAAGTGGTCGAGCGCACGCAGTCGGGTGAAAAGCGGCGCGCCCGCGGCTTCGGCGCGGAAGGCCTGGGGGGTATCCAGCGTGCCGCCCAGGGGGCCGATGACATAGGGCACGTCGAAATGGCGCAGCGGCGAGGCATAGCGCGCGGCCTGGGGCATCAACTGGTGCGCGATGTCGAAGTGCTCGCCTCGGCGTGCGGCTTCGTGCATCCAGACACGCACGCGGCGCGAGAAGACCGGCCAGGCCGGTTTGAGCATGGCATTCAACCGCTCGTTGCGGCGCGCCCAGGCGGGTTCCGTCCAGGTGACGACATTTGCGCGGGGCAACTGGGATTTCAGACACGGGCGGTCCGGGCGCTGGAAAGCCAGAACGGTCACGTCCACCAGTTCCGACAGGGTGGCGGCCCACTGATAGGCCACGAAAGCCTCGCCGACGTCGGTTGCGTCGACATTCGGGGCGATCAGCAAGACCTTCATGATGCGATGGCCTTGCGCGGGGGCGTCGGCCACGCCTTGGGAAGATCCGCCACGACCCTTGCGAAGTGCCGGGCGCGCGCCTTGGCGCCGGGGCGGTTGACTGCCGACAGCAAGGACCAGAAGACCGCACGGGAAACGTTGTGCGCCGACAGGATACCGAAGCACGCGATAGCGGCAGCCAATCCGCCGTGTTTCCGATGCAGCCGTATCGTCGCCTCTGTCATCATCACGTCGCGGCGATGGCTAAGGCGGGCGGCGGAGCCGTTTCCGAAGTGGGTGATCTCTCTGATCGGGGCGAAGACAAGCTGCCACCCCGCGTCGGCGAAACGCCGGCACCAATCGGTTTCCTCGCCGTAGAAGAAGAATGCCTCGTCCAGGAGGCCGACCTCGCGCATCGCGGCGGCGCGCACGAACATCGCGGCACCGGAGATCACCTCGACCCGACGTTCCGAAGAGCGGTCCCAGCCCGTCATCCGGTAGGTGTCCAATCGCGCCACGCGCGTCAGTCCGAGAGTTTGCATGGCCAGGTACCGCAGGCTTGGAAACGCACTGCAGGAGGGTTGGACGGACCCGTCGGTATTCAGGACCTTCGGCCCCAGGATGCCGACCTTGGGGTGCTCGTCGAGCCAGGCGACCGCATCGGGGAGAACCGACCGATGCACCAGCGTATCGGTATTCAGAAGAAGGACATGACGGCCCCGGGCATGATCGAGCGCCACGTTGTTGCCACCTGCAAAGCCGAGATTCCGGTCGCTCAAGATCAGTCGGACCGCGGGAAATTCCGACCGGACCATCTGAGCGGAACCATCGGAGGATGCGTTGTCGACGACAAGGATCTCGGCGTCAAGGCCGCCGAGCCCGGCTTCCACCGACTGCAGGCAATTGCGTAGCAATTCCAGCGTGTTCCAGTTCACTATTACGATAGAAAGGTCCATTGTTAAGGTTCTCTGCACTATGGTTTCAGAAAAGGCGCACAGGGCGCATCGCCGTTCGGGCGGCACGGGGTCTGTGCGGATCGCGCGTTTGCCGGGGTTTGGCGTCGAGCAACCACGCCCCTGCCCCGATCAGGAAGAAAAACAGCACGAAAAGAGCGTTCCACAGGTGAACGGTTGCCGCCGCGACGGCTATTCCGAAGAGCGTGAAGGCCCACGCGTGCCGGGCGCGGCGCCATTCTTCGGGAATGTGTTTTCTCTGGCCGACCGCCCAGACGAGACCGAGGATGAGGCCGATAAGAAGAACGAGCGCGGGAACGCCGTAGCGGACGGCCGTGGCAAGCCAGAAGTTGTCCATGCTGTCGGACATCCAGACCGGGCGTTCCCACTCGCCGAGCCCGATCCCGAAGAGCGGGTGCCGCGCGACCTCGGCGGTGCCGAATTCGAAGATGAGGATCCGGTTGTAGGCGGATTCCTTCGAGAAGGTGAAATAGTTTACGAAGACGTGAAACGGGGTCTTCGTCGAGAAAAGGTCGATCGAGACGTAGATGATGCCGAAGAGCGTGAACAAGGCCGCCCACCGCCCCTGGAGCTTGCCCAGGATCCTTTGCCAGGCGCCGACGAAACCCTGCATCATCAGGACGACGTAGGGACCGCCCGAGGCGGACATGAAGGTTGCCAGCACGACGCCCGCGACCTTGGACATGCCCTTGAAATTCGTCAGCCGGCGCTCGGCCAGCACGAAATAGGCGAGCGAAAAGGACGAGGCGCAGAAGACCCCGTAGAGAATGGGGTGATCGAAGGGACCGAAGGTGCGCTCGAGCCCCATCCGGGGTTCGATGAAGGGGGCCATCGGCCCGCCGACGGCGCCGGAAATGCCGTCGTGCAGAATGTGGATGCCGGTGAGCGCCTCGGGAACGGTGAAAAGGAGCGTGGCCAGAACGAGGCCGACATAGGCGCGCGCCATCGCCGCGAAGTCCTGGTATGACCGGATATACAGCCGGCCGAGCAGATAGGCGCCGGCGCATTCGACGACGTATATCCCGCCCGATTCCACGCCCTGCGCCACACCGGCCCAGTTTATCAGCGCGAGCAGCGCCCATGCGCAATGCGCGAGCAGCAGCATGTCGAAGACGTGCACGCGGCCGCGCAGTCCCGAGACCAATTGAACCAGCATCGGTACGATCATCACCAGAAAGAGTCCCCGATAGACCGAGAGCCGCAGACCGCCGAGGTTCACCGAGACCGCCGTCGGCAGCATTATCGCGAGAAAGAACAGCGCGACGGGGATCGGCACGCCGAAAACGGTTCGCGTTCTTGCTTGGGCGACGGACATGGCTCAGGCCGGCGCCTTGCGGGCGGCGAGACCCGGCCGCTCGACGAGGGACCAGCTGATGAGAGCCAGGGGATAGGTGGCGGCGATGCTGAGGATGGCCAGCGGCAGCGGGTCGATTTGCGGGGATACGGCAACGATCGTCTGGGCGACGGGCCAGCCGTAGATGTACATCCCGTAGGAGGCATCATGCTTCAGGCGCGGAAGCGGCGCGAGGAGCGCCAGCGCCACGAGGCAGAAGCCGGCCGCCGCGACCGCGAGTTGCCAGGGAAGAAGCACGCCGAGGCCCATGCCGAGCGCCAGGACACCCGGGGTCAGAACGATCCGGTCACGCCAGAGATAGACCGCCATCCCGAGGGCGAAGGCGGCAAAGAGAGGCGCGAAGGTCGCGAGCCGGCCGGGCAAGATGCCCTCTGCCATGCCGGCCGCCCCGGCGAGGGCGGCGAACGCGAGAACCGTCGCGGGCCTGCGGGCGCCGCCTGCCCGCACGAACAGGGCGCAGAGCACATAGGCCAGAACCTCGTGGGACAGGCTCCAGAGCGGTCCATTGACCACCTCGGGGTACGGATTTGCCGCGAAGGCGCCGGTGAGGCGATGTTCGATCGATATGAGCGTGATCGCACGGGCGAACCAGGCGAGGACTTCGGCCGATCCGGGCGTCGCCCCGCCCGCCAGCGCCAGAACGAGCGTCGCCAGCAGCGCCACGAACAGTCCCGGAACGATCCTTCGCGCCCTTGCGGCCCAGAACCGGGCTGTGCCGGAGCGCTGGGCGCTTGCGGTGATGAGCATCCCGGAAATGAAGAAGAATCCGCCGACGGCCCAGCCCCCGAGCGCGCGCCCGGTCCAGTCTTCCAGCGGTTCCGGTGCGCCGGGACCAAGCGCCAGCGGCCATGCATGGCTGAAGATCACCGCGCCGGCCAGGACCAGCCGCAGCGCATCGAGGTTGCGGCTGCGGTCGGACCGAAGGGCGTCGCCCAACGTCACTGGCCCGGCTCCGATATCGCGATCCTGCGCCAGAGACGTTCCCGCACGACGCGCTTCCAGGTGCCGAGGACCGATTGGGCTTTCTGTTTGGCGGAAAGGTCCAGCCACTGGCTGAAGAGCCGTTGGCCCCTGTCCCTTGGCGCGGCAAGGCCGAGGGCGCGCATCGCGGCACGCCTGCCCCAGACCGCGCCGTTGGTCGCGCCGAGGTTGGGTTGGGCCTGTGCAATGATGCCGCGCGGCCTGGGCTCGGCCACGAGGACGCCGGCGCGGATGGCCTCTTCGACAAAGGCGCGTCCGCGCGGCGTGCGGGCGACGATCAGGGATCGGCCTTCGTCGGTATCTCCCGCCGGTGGCGCGTGCCAGGGATCACCGACCGAGATATCCGCGAAAGCGCCGGTATGATCGGCACAAACCCGGCAACGCCACCGGCGATTTGATTGCAGGATCCGGCCCCAGCCCTCGGCATAGGAGATGCCCTCGCTGACGCATTCGGACCCGTCGGGCGCATTCCAGGTGGCCTGCATCAGACCCGGCCAGCCGTTGCCGCGATACCGCAATCCCGTCAGGTGCGCGTCCTTCGGGACACCCAATCGGTCGAGAAGGTTTTCCGTCGCGGCGAGGTTGGGCGCTCCGGCGCAGAAAATGGCGATGGTCAAAGGGATACGCGCGGCTGTCACGGGATCGGCTTGCATCGCCTTGTGGACGGACGCGACATCGCAGGGCTTGCCGACGAAGACGACGGGTTCGGTGCCGGACGCGATCCGGCCGAGCGTTTCGCAGGGACTGGCCTGGGAATAGCGCGACCCGGCACCGCGCAGGAGGCCGTCGCGGTCCCGACTGATCACCGCCTCGTTCAGGCGCGGGTCGTCCGCGCGGGCCGCGATATGCGCGACGCCGGATGCCGTGCCGCTGGAGAGCGCGTACGCGGACAGCGCCGTCACCGCGCCGCCCGAGGAGCCGCGACGCCGCACCTCGGGATCGCCTGCCCAGCCTTCCCACGCTGCCAGAACCGGTCCCCATGCCGCGTCCACATCATCCTGAAGGCTGAGGTCGGCCCAATCGGTCGACGCGCCCGCGCAGAGCTTTACGGCGGCTTGCGACGCGCGGTGTCCCTCGGTCGATTGCTGGACAACCGGCCGGCGGCCGTGCACGGGGTCCTCGATCATGCGGATGAGGCCGGGAAAACCGCCCGCGCAGGCGCCGCAGCCCGTGCAGAGGTTGCGGGCCACGATGGATGTGATCGGATCGTCGTTCATGCAAAAACCTCGTTCATGTCACGGCCGCGCGGGGTGGCGGCTGCAAGCTGGAATGCCCTTAGTGTCGCGCCCGCCTCACCGAGAGCGGCCGCGACGGCGATTGCGGCCAGAGGCAGACCGGCCGCCGCGAAAGCCGCCGCCGGCACCAGAGCGGCGGCGCGAATGATATTGGCGCGGGCGGGATCGGCTGTCCGGCCCGCCGCGATCGCAAGCTGCGAAAAGGGCGTTCTGAGAATTCGGAACCCCGCCGCGACGGCAAGGGCGCCCGCGAGAAGGGTATCGGGTCGGAATGCCGCGCCGTAGATCAGCGCGATGACGGGAGGCGCAATCAGCGCGAAGCCCAGCATCATCGCACAGGCCATGAGCGCGTGCATTGCGAATACCCGACGCCAGACACGGTCGAACCCGCCCCGCGAGAGCGACTGGCGAAACGCGGGCAGCACGAGCGATGCTGCGGCGCGGCCGACGATCTGTGCCGGAAGAAGGGCGAGTTGCAGGGCGACGCCGTACAGCGCGAGCGCGGTCCAGTCGTAGGCGCCGGCGACGATCAGGCGATCCGCGTAGAAGGTTGCGAACAACAAGAGCGCGTTCAGGACAAGGGGCCAGCCAAAGGTCCAGCTGCGCCGCAACATCGCGAGGGAAACGCGAAACCGGTAGCGCCGCGTCGCGACGCATTGCGACAGCAGGGTGAAGATCGCGGCATGCGCGATCAGAACGGCGCTCATCGCGCGATGATCGCCCAGAAGCCACAGGGCCGGCGCCATGCAGAGGATCATGCCGAGGGTCGCGCCCGCTTCGACGACGGCCATTCCGCCGTAGGAGAAGCGCCGTTCGGCACGACGGAAGTCAAGATGGACGAAACCGCGGATCATGGGGATCGCGGCCAGCACGGCATAGGACATCGCGCCGGGGCCGTCCGAGAGAAGACCGGCCAGCACCGGTGCCAGGCCGAGGATGATCAGGCCCGAGAGCACTCCCCTGACGAGTGCCGTTCCATGCAGCCCGGATTGAAGCGCCGCCGAATTCCCGTCCGGGGCCTGCACGATCAGACGATCGATCCCCACATCGCTGGCCATCTCGACCAGCCGGACGGTAAGCGCCAGCATCATGGCGCGGCCCAGTTCCTCGGGGCCGGTTGCCCAGGCGAAGGCGATCGAGCGGGCAAGTGCCGCGGCCTCGGCCAGGACCGGCACGGTCCAGGCGAGAATGCGGCCGGAGGCGATCAGCCGGGCCATCGCGTCATATCCCGACCTGGGCCGCCATCGCGTCCATTTCGGCGTCGGCGCGGGCGCGAATGCCGGTCAGCCGTGCCGCCAGCCTGGGCCGGCCCGCCGTGCGCGCGGTGAACGAGGCGACCGCGCATTCGGCCAGGGCGCGGCCATCCAGACGCCGCAGGTCCGCGACATCCGCGCCGATGCCGCACTCATCGAAGACACCCTGCGCCTTGTCGGTATAGCCGAGACCAAGCGTCGGGACGCCGGAGGAAAAGGCTCCGATCGTGGCATGCATCCGGGCGCCGGCGAACCAGTCGAGGCGGGCGAGAACCCACTTGAGCTCCATCGCATCGAGCTGTTCCTCCAGGATGCGGACGCGCCCTTCGGCAAGGGGGCCGAGACGCCTGACGAGGGAACGGGCGGCGGCAAGGTCGCTTTCCGGGTGCGTTTCCGGTTTGTGGACGTGAGAGATCAGCAGGAGCCGCAGGGACGGATCGGACGTCAGCAGGGCCCTTGCGAGGGCTTCCATCTGATCGTCGTGGTTCTCGGCCAGCCCGAATGCCTGCCGGGACGGGCCGGCGTCATTGCCGAGAAGGCCGGATACGTTCAGCCCCGCCAGCGGGAAATCCCGGGCCGGCGCAAGCCAGCTGCGCACGTCTTCCGCAAGACGGGCAGGTTCCCTTGCCTTCAGGGAGACCGCCACATCGACGCCGAGGCGATGCTTTTGGGGATCGAAATCGGACCCAAGCCGGTCCTGGAGAAACCGGTAGCTTTGCGCGTCCCTGACCCAGACCGCCTGAGAGCGGCGGAGAATGTCGACGGCTTCGGCCTGGCGGGATTCGTCCTGGAACGGTCCGAGTTTCTGGGGCAGCAGGATGAGCGGAACTCCGGCATCGAGGGCCATGCGCTTGGTCAGGACCATCGCGCGGAAGCGTTTCGGGCCGTAGATGTCGGTGAAACTGTCGCCGCCCGAGATGTCGAGAACCGCGCTGGACCGGGCCACGGCGCGCGCCGGCGCGCTGATCATGCCGCCCGCCCGCACCATCGAATGGGCCATGCGCAGATTGTCGCCTCTCCAGATCCGCCTGGAATTCGTCAGCCCGACCAGATTGACCGAGGCATATCCCCAGTCCGCCGAGCGCAGGCCGCGTCCGTGGTCTGCGATCGTCATGCCGGCCGCGCCCCGCTGGACAAGCCCGGCGACGACTGCGTGGCATAGCGCGCTGACACCCTGGTTTCCGGTATCCGGCGCGGCATTGAGCAAAGTGATCATTTGAAACCCCTTGAAATCGGTTCCGGTGATAAGGGGCTTTTTCCGGTGTGTCCGCTGCGCAACCGGCCTACGCAGCTTGCATTCGGGCAGCCGGACCTAGACGATCGGGTAGGTCAGGCAATCCGCCGCGCAATAAGGGCGGATCAAGGGCGACGATACCGTCGGCGTGTCAGACCAGGTTCCGGTCGCGCGCGATCATTGCCGCATGAGTGCGGTTGCGCGCCCCGAGCTTTCGGCAAAGCGTCTGCGCGTGAAGCTTAATGGTCGCCTCGTGGAGATCGTGATCCCGGGCGATTTCCTTGTTGGACAGGCCCTGACAGATCCCGTGAAGAACGTCGCGTTCGCGGTCGGTAAGCAGATCCGAGCCTTCTTCGGCCCTGCGCTGCATGAAGTTGAAAGGTGCGTAGATTTCGCCCGCGGCCATGAAATGCGCCGCGCTGATCATGGATTTGGAACTCAGCGTTTTCGGCACGAAACCGGCGGCACCGGCCGCGATCGCCGCGTCGGCCAGAACGCGGGTCGCCGTTCCCGACAGCAAGGCCACCGGGCAATCGTCACTGGACTCTATCATCTTTTGCAGGCCTTCGAGGCCGTTCATGCCGGGCATGTTGTAATCCAGCATGATCAGGTCGAACGGACCCTTGATCTTCACGATATTCATCGCTTCGGGCAGGGATCTTGCCACGGCCACCGATGCATCTCCCTCGGACGTGAGAAAGGCAGCGATGGCTTCGAGAACCAGATCGTGATCGTCAGCCAAAAGAATCCGCATCGAAGTACCTCTTACTACATTCTGAAATCACCGCGCGTATCATGGAATCAACTTGGACAATGCGGCGTAAAAAGGACGTGGACGTCAAATCATGTGGTTTACCGAATACCATCGGGATCGGTCGTTCGAAACAGTTTTGCACCAACAGGTTGCACAGCATTCGCAGCGTTAAGCCATACGAAAGTCTATAAGCTAGTGTTTCCGGTCGGATGAAGTGAGAAGTTGACGGCGAAGAGACGAAAGACGACCCTCGCATTTCCGGAATTTGATCATGTTTCAATTATTTCGTTCATTTGGCGTCACAATGGCGCAAACCCTGTTTTGGCTCGCGCTTTTCGGCGCGTCGCCAGCGGCCGCGCTTGAGCCGGCCAGAGGGACCGTCGTTCTGACGATTGCCGGAGCGATCACGGCAACGAACAACGGCGATGTTGCCGAACTCGACTTCGAACTTCTTGAGTCGATCGGAACGGTGACGTTCGAAACCACGACCATCTGGACCGAAGGGGTTCAGACCTTCACCGGCGTGGAACTTTACGACCTTCTCGACGAACTCGGCGCGCAGGGCCTTGTCCTGCGGGCATCGGCCGTCAACGATTATTCCATGGAAATACCTGTCAGCGACGCGGTCAGGGGCGGACCCATCATTGCTTTTCTACGAAACGGTGAAAGAATGAGTTTGCGCAACAAGGGCCCCCTTTGGATCGTGTATCCTTATGACACGAATTCCGGCTATCAGTCCGAACTGACCTATTCGCGCAGTGTCTGGCAACTTAATCGTATCGAGGTCCTGCGCTGACCCTGTCGTCGGAAAATTCGAAAGACAGCCGGGGCCGGCGTTCGCGCGCCTGGCGGCCGCCCATTGCCGCGGCGATCGCGGTGTTCGTGGGGATCTTCCTGGCCGTCCTTCCCCTGATACAGATGAACCGCGAGGTGCGGGTCCAGATCGATGAACTGGCGACGGCCAATTCCGACAGCACGCAATGGGCGCTTGCACAGGCGGACGTGGAACTGCTGGTGCTGATATCGGAGATGCAGGACGCCGTTGCCGCGCCGTCTGCCCCCCTGGCCGACCTGCGGACCCGGTTCAACATCTTCTACAGCCGCATCCAGTCGATGGAGGTGAGCCCGACACTGCAATCCGTACGGCAGGACCCTGAGGTGACCCGGGCTTTCGAGAACCTTCAAGCCTACTTCGACAGGGCGGTGCCCATCATCGACAGCGATGACCCGACACTCAGAAGCGCCCTTCCCGCCCTTCTGGCAGAGACCAGGGCCGTCCGGGCGGACGTTCGAAAGATCAACCTGTCGGGTATCAACATCCTGTCTCGGGAGTCGGACGCCCAACGCAGCGGAGTCGCCAATACGCTGGCGTGGGTATCTTCGCTGTCGCTGGCCCTGTTCGCCGTCCTGGTCCTGGCTGTCGTGCTGCTGATCCACTATTACTGGCGTGCCCAGGAACGGGCGGCGGAACAGAGCCAGATGCGTTCGCGTCTGGCGGCGATCATTTCGACATCTCTGGATGCGGTCATCGCGGCTGACAGGGCCGGCGTCGTCATCGATTTCAACGGCGCCGCCGAGCAGATCTTCGGTTATTCCAGCGCTGAGGCCATCGGGCAGCGGATGGAGGATCTTATCGTTCCCGAACACCTGAAAGAGGCGCATCTGCGCGGGATGAACCGGTATTTGAAGACCGGAGAAAAGCACGTGATCGGCAAGGGTCGCGTCCAGTTGGAAGCGCGCCGAAAGAACGGCGACGTCTTTCCGGTCGAAATGTCGGTCTCGGCGGTCGGGTCGGAAGAGGGCGAGATCTTCGTCTCGTTCCTGCGGGACATTTCCAATAGACTGGCGGCGGAACAGGCGCTGATCAAGGCCCGCGACGAAGCTATCGCCGGAGAGAAGGCCAAGGCGGATCTTATCGCGGTGATGAGCCACGAGATGAGGACGCCGCTGAACGGTATGCTTGGCACGCTGGAACTGATCGATCCGTCGAAACTGTCGGAAAAGTATGGCGAGTATTTCGATATCATCCGCGCTTCCGGCAAGCTCTTGATGCACCACGTCGATGACGTGCTGGAAATATCCCGCGCGGAATCGGGTCGGATCGAGATTGCGAGCGTCGCGTTTTCGCTGCCGGCGCTGGTGCGCGAACTGGTCGACAGCCAGCGCGGCGTATCCGAACACCGCGGAAACACGCTGTCGCAGGTCGTCGAGACCCACGGGGTCGACTATGCGGTCGGCGATCCGATTCGCATCCGCCAGGTGCTTTTGAACCTGATCGGGAACGCGATCAAGTTCACGCGGAACGGGTCGATTACGGTAGAGGCCGTCAGGCTGGCGGACGGGGACCTGGTCGAGTTCCGGGTGACCGACACCGGGATCGGCATTGCGGCGAAGGACCGCGAACGCATATTCGAGGATTTCGTCATGCTGGATTCGTCCTTTTCCCGGACGGTCGGGGGAACCGGGCTTGGCCTTGCCATCGTGCGGCGTCTCGTCAAGGCCATGGACGGCGAGGTTGGCCTTGACAGCACAAGCGGCTACGGCAGCAGCTTCTGGGTTCGCCTGCCGCTGCCATCGCCGGATGCCGACGTTCCGTCTGCGCGGGTCGTGTCGCGGGACGTGAAGCAGTCATCGCAAAGCGGGCCGGTTCGGCCGATGAAGATACTTGTTGTCGAGGACAACGAGATCAATCGGCTGATCGTGCGCGAGCTTCTGCAAAGGGATGGCCATGCGGTGGATGAAGCGCTGGATGGACAACAAGGCGTGGAAATGACACGCAAGAATGCCTATGACCTTGTGTTCATGGATATTTCCATGCCGGTCATGGATGGCATCGAGGCGACGAGAGCCATACGCGATTCCGAACCTGCGGGAACTTACTTGCCGATCGTCGCCTTGACGGCAAACGCCATTCCGGCCGAGAGGGACCGGTTCCTTGCCGCCGGGCTGAACGATATCCTCATAAAGCCCATCTCGTTGCGGGGATTGCGCGACGTTCTGGGCAAGTTTTCGGCACAGGGTCTGGTGCGAACCGGTGACGTGGCCCGGCATGAGGATGGCGCGCTTGAGTCCATGGTGGATCACGCGCATCTTACCGAGCTCGCCAACGCTCTGGGTGCCGAAAAGATCAAGGGTCTGATCCGGAATTTCATTTCCGAAATGAACGAGACGACGGCCTATATCGCCAAATGCGCCGAGGCGGGCAAGGCAGAGCCGGGGCTGCGGGAGAAAATCCACTATGCCACGGGCTCGTCCGCGCTGATGGGGGCCGAGGCCCTGCGGCTGGCCCTGGCCGACCTGGAAGCCCGGGTCGCCGAGGGTTTTGCCTGCGACGCGTCCACCAGTCAGGAACTCAATGAGATATGGTCAAGGACGGCGGCGGAGCTGAAAGTTCATGTCCGCGAGGCCTGAAATGCCCGCATTTCAGCAAGATGGTTCAAGATAGAAAAGCCTGAGTTGCCGCGCGCCCTGCCCGGCCCTCAGACCTTGGGGCCGAGGACCAGTTGCCAGTTCACGCCGAACCTGTCGGACAGCCAGGTGAAGCGGTCGGCGAAGGGATAGCTGTCGAGCGGCATCATCACCTCGCCCCCCTTCCCCAGCGCCTCGGCCACCTTGTCGAGGGTCGAGCGGTAGTTGATCTCGACGAAGAGCGAGATCGCGGAGCTGAAGTGGAAGCCCGGCACCACGGGGCCGTCGAAGACACGCAGCCGGTTGCCGCCGACGGTGAGGATGGCCTGCTTGATATTGCCCTCGATGCCGCCCTCGTCCCGGCCGAACAGCACCTTTCCGGTGACCTTCGCCGCCGGGAAGATGCCGGTATAGAAATCGAGCGCCTCTTGCGCCCGTCCCTGGAATGTCAGGAACGGGACGACGCTTTCTATCTTGCGCTTGGCCATCGGGTCAGAGCGGCTGCGACGTGTAATCCACCTCGTCGGGGTAGTAGGTGTCCTCGATCGACGTGGTGTGCACGAGATTGAGCCGTCCGCCCTCGACCCGGGTGATGTACTGGTGGCCGAAGACCTGGTGGGTCTTGCCGTTGAACACCTTGGCGCCCTGTGGGTGGTCGAAGCCTTCGGAGATGTCGGTGACCGCCTCGACGGCCTCGACGAGTTTCGCGCGGTCGGCGGGGCCTTCGTAGCCCGACGCCTCCATCGCGCCCTTGACGGTGTGCAGCGTTTCCCAGCAGCCGAACATGTGGGCAAAGGTCGAGACGTCCGAGGGGTCGGAGACCGACGCGCCGTTCTCGTTCACGCCGACGGCGGCGCGGTAGGCCTTGTCGTAGTCGGTCTGGTTTTCCTGGGCGTAGCGCGGGTTGCCTTCCCAGAAATACGAGCCCTCGAGGAATTCGAGGCCGGGCGACGAGATGTCGACGGCTTCCAGGCTGTCGATGAAGCCGAACATGGCGGGGGCCGAGGGGCCGAAGAATTCGCCCAGTTCCTTGACGAAGGTCAGGACGGCAGGGCCGACCATGACATGGTAGAGAACCTCGGTATCGCGCGGAATTTGCGGGAAATACTTGGTGAACGATGTCTCGGTCGGCGGGATCGCGATCTGGGCCAGGACCTGGCCGCCGGCGGCTTCGACGGCGGGCGTGAAGTAGTCGCGGTGGTCGTGGCCGAAGGCGAAGTCGGGATAGATCATCGTGACCTTCTTGCCGAGCGTGTTGGCCACGAACGGCCCCATCGCCTGGACCTGGCTTTTCACGTCCGTGATGCCGGGTTGCAGCGTATAGCGGTTGAGCATGCCGGAGGCGACGTGGTGGCCTTCGGAGACGACGAAATAGGGCAGCTTCAGTTCGCCGGCGGCCGGGGCCGAGCCGATGACGACGTGGGAAAAGAGCGTGCCGAAGCCGATGTCGCAGCCGTGCTGGTTGGCGAACTTCTCGACCACTTCGGCGCCGCGCTTGGGATCGGTGCCGTCATCCTCGGCCACGATCTCGACCATGCGGCCGTTGATGCCGCCCTCGTCGTTGATCTTCTTGACGGCGGCCATCGTGGTGCGGTCGTACCAGCGCCCGTAGGCGGCGCCGATTCCGGTGCGGTGAACCTGGAAGCCGACCTTGATGGGTGCCGCGCTTTGCGCGTGGGTATAGCGCGCCCAGAGCGGCAGCGTGGCGGCGGCAGCGGCGCCGGTGCCCAGTGTCTTGAGTGCGCCCCGGCGCGTGGTGGTGGACTTGGTCATGGTCTTCTCCCTGTTCTACGGCCCCGAGGGCCGCGCTTTGGCCCAAGTCTGCAAGGCGCGCGCGTGTCTGTCCAATGCTTTCTCGTTCGCGAACCGCCCGAATTACGCGCCTTTCGGCGCGGCCAGCAGCCAGAGGCCGAAGACGGTATAGCCCACCATGAAGAGCGCCAGCGGCAACTGGCTGAGCGTCGCGCGGCGCGGGTCGGGGAAAACGCGGAGCGCCAGCGCGTGGGCGGCGAGAATCGCGATGACGTGGCCAAGGACGACCGCGCCGGCCTGCGTCAGCCAGATGATGCGCACGGTGTCGAGGCGGTTGAAGAAGCCGGTGGTTACCGGGCGTTCGCCCTGCCCGGCGGCGTATGAGAGAAGGCTGAGAACGTGCTGACCGTCCACGAGAAAACTCGTGAGGTAATGCGCGACGTGATAACCCGCCGCAATGGGCAGGATCGAGGGTGCGAAGACGCGGAAGGCCCGTGCGAAGGAGACGTCGTTGCCGGCAAGCGCCAGGCCCGCGCGGATCGAGACGGCGTAGGCCAGGATCAGGGCGGCGTTCATCGTCAGGAGGCCCGCGACCGTCGGGCCGATCACGGCGGAACGGCCGGGAAACTCGAGCGGGTTGACGCCGAGGATGCCCAGCCACCAGAAGGTCTCGTTCACGCCGTCGAAGCTGCCCGAGCCGAGCAGGATCAGCATGAAGACGGCGATGGGCAGCGAGGGGACGCCGAGGCGCAGGATGCGCCAGCCGTTCGGCCCCAGCCGGCGGGAACCGGCCAGCGCGGTCTGGCGATATGTGCGCATGAGCACGGTCAGGAATTCCCCCCTTAGCAGCCAGCGCGGGCCATAGACACTGATCGCCAGCGCGGTGAAGGCGACGTAGCCGGTGGCGAACACGGCCAGACGCCCGGGATCGCTGGGCGCCGGGTCGGCCAGAAGAAAACCCGCGAAGGTGACGAAGAGGATGACGGCCGCCCATCCGCTGGGGCTGTAGCGCGCAAGCGGCGGCCTGGCCGCGACCGCCGTGACGAGGCGGCAGAGCGCGGCGAAGGGGTTGACCCAGCGCCAGATGTCGAAGGCAAGCGCCTGCACGCCCACCAGCCCGACCCAGAAGACCGTCCAGAGACCGAGCGTCAGCGGGTTTCTCAGCGGATCGGTGGCCCCGAAGGCGCCGGACCAGAGCATGAAGGCCAGAAGCACCAGCGCAAGAGTTTGGGTGTAGGGCCTGAGCCCGTTCGGAAGCGCCGGAAGCGGCAGGAACGGGCGCAGCAGGCGTTCCGGCGACCAGTTCGGCGCGATGGCCAGAAGCCCGACCGTCAGGGCGACGACCAATGCCCCGCCGATGACATAGACATCCGTTGGCAGGAGCAGCACGAAACCGCCCTCGGAGGCGTGGGCGCGCGCCGCTTCGGGAAGGGCGAGGACGGCGGCGGAGAGTGTCAGGCGGCGTCGCATTGCGCGAAGCCTATATGATTTCGCCGTTCCGAAAAGCCCGAAACTCAGGGACTTGCGCGATTGACAATCCGCCGGGGTCTTCAGACCATCGCGACCGGAAAACAGGGCGGCTTAGGCAATGGTGAAGGACGGGACCGGGCGGGTGGTGGGTGTCGACGTGGGCGGCACGTTCACCGATCTGGTCGAGATCGACGCGACGACCGGCGACGTGCGGCTGGCCAAGGTGCCGTCGACGCCGGAGAACCAGGCTTTCGGGGTTCTGGACGCGTTGGAGGAAGCCGGGATCGATGTCAGCGCGGTCGACCTGATCGTGCACGGAACGACCACGACGACGAATGCGGTGCTGGAGCGCAAGCTGTCGCGGACCGGGCTGGTCACGACCCAAGGTTTCCGAGACGTGCTGGAACTGGGGCGGCGGACCCGGCCGCAGGCCTACGGCATGAAGGGGGAATTCACGCCGATCATTCCCCGCACCCTGCGGCTAGAGGTGCCCGAGCGGATGGACGCGGGCGGCGAGGTCGTTGTGGCGCTGGACGAGGACGCGGTGCGGGCGGCCGGCGCCCGGCTGAAGGATGCCGGATGCGAGGCGGTGGTGGTGCATTTCCTGCACGCCTATGCCAACCCCGCGCACGAGCGGCGGGCGGGCGAGATCCTGTCGCAGTTCTTTCCCGATCACGTGACCATGGGACATGCGCTGTTGTCCGAGACGCGGGAATACGAGCGGGGCGTGACGGCGGCGGTCAATGCCAGCGTGCAGCCCATTCTGGCGCGCTATATCAGGCGGCTGCGCGAGGAGCTGGCGGCCAAGGGCTATCGCGGCGATCTGCTGGTGATGAACGGCAACGGCGGCACGGTGTCGGCGGCGCGCGTGGCCGAGGAAGCGGCCAAGACGGTGATGTCGGGGCCCGCCTCGGGCGTGATGGCGGCGGCGGCGACGGGCAAGGCGGCCGGGCTGGGCAACCTGATTACCTATGACATGGGCGGCACCTCGACCGACGTGGCGCTGATCCGGGATGCGCAGCCGCTGGTCTCGAACGAGATCGAGATCGAGTACGCGATGCCGATCCACGTGCCGATGGTGGATGTGCGCACCGTGGGCGCGGGAGGCGGGTCGATCGCGCGGGTGAACGCGGCGGGCCTGCTGGAAGTGGGGCCGCAGAGCGCCGGAGCCGATCCGGGGCCGATCTGCTATGGCCGGGGCGGGACGGAGCCGACGATCTCGGACGCCAACCTGCTGCTCGGGCGGCTCGATCCGGCGCGGCTGGCGGTGACGGGCGGCGTGACGCTGGAGGCGGTGCGCGAGGTCTTCGGCAAGAAGATCGCGGGGCCGCTGGGGTTGTCGGTCGAGGATGCCGCGCTGGCGGTGATCCGGGTGGCCAACCTGAAGATGGCGGGTGCTGTCCGGATGGTCTCGGTCTCGCTGGGAGCGGACCCGAGGGATTTCACGCTGTTCGCCTTCGGCGGCGCGGGGCCGCTTCACGCAACCGCGATGGCGCGCGAGTTGGGCTTGCCCCGGGTGCTGGTCCCTGCCCGTCCCGGCATCACCAACGCCATCGGCTGCGTCGCCGCCGATCTGCGCCATGATTTCGTACAGACGGTGAACCGCCCCTTGCGGTCTTTGGCCGAGGGCGAGCTGGAGGCGGTATTCGCCGATCAGGCGGCGCGCGGGCGCGCGCTGGTCGAGGCCGAACGCGTGGCGGTCGAGGAGATCGTGTGCCACTATTCGCTGGACATGCAGTTCGTGGGGCAGACGCATCTTCTGCGCGTCGAGGTGCCCGATCCGGGTTGGAGCGTGGAACGGATCCGGGCGGCGTTCGAACGCGTCTATTTCAACCGCTTCCGGGTGGAACTGGAGCGGATCGAGGCCAACGTGGTGAATGTCTCGACCAGCGTGGTGGGGCGGCGGCCGGTGGCGGATCTGTCGCGGCTGATCGATCCGGCGGGCCGCAAGGCCACGGTGGACGCGGCCCGGACGGGTGTGCGGCGGCTGGTGACGGAGGGTGGCGCGCACGACGCGCCGGTCTACTGGCGCGACCACCTGCCGCTGGATGCGCGGATCGAGGGGCCGGCGCTGGTGGAGCAGATGGACACGACGCTGCTGCTGGAACCGGGCAACAAGGCCGAGGGCGACGCGCTGGGCAACCTGATCGTCAGGGTTGGCCCATGACGGAGCGCGCGCCGCCGATGCCGGATGACGTGGCCGAGGCTTTCGCGCGGTTTCCGCCGCCTGCCCGGCGCACGCTGATGAAAGTGCGGGCGCGGATCTTTGCGTTGGCCGAAGAAACCGGCACCGGGCCGCTAACCGAGACGCTGAAGTGGGCGGAGCCCGCCTATCTGACCGAGGCGGCGAGAACCGGGACCACGATCCGGCTGGGGCTGAGCGGCGAGGAGCCGGCGGTCTTCTTCAATTGTCAGACCACGCTTGTCGATGGCTTCCGGCGCGATTTCCCCGACGCCTTCGGCTATCTTGGGAACCGGGCCCTGCTGCCCGGGGCGGCGGCGGACCATCCGGCGCTGGCGCTTTGCCTGTCGCGGGCGCTGACGTATCATAGGGACAAGCGGAGGGCACGGGCGTGAGCCTCGATCCGATCACGTTGACCGTCATCCAGGCCGGGTTGGGCCAGGTTTGCGACGAGATGGACCTGACGTTCTCGCGGGCGGCCTTTTCGCCTGTCATCGCCGAGGCGAACGACCGGTCGGACGGGATCTATTCCGCCGTGGATGGCTCGCTGATCGCCCAGGGCGCGGGCGGCCTGCCCGTCTTCGTCGGCACGATGCAGGATTCCACCCGGCAACTGGTCGAGCGGATCGCGTCGGGGATGACGGCGGCACCCGAGGAAGGCGACATCTATATCGTCAACGACCCCTACCTGGGGGGCACGCACCTGATGGACGTGCGGTTTGCGCGCCCGTTCTACCGGGGTGGCGAGATCTTCTGCTGGCTGTCGAACACCGGGCACTGGCCCGACACGGGCGGCGCCGTGCCGGGCGGGTTTTCGGCGTCGGCGACCGCCGTGGAGCAGGAAGGGCTGCGGCTGCCGCCGGTGAAGCTGTTCAAGAAGGGCGTGATGGACCAGGAGATCTACCAGATCATCTGTTCCAACATCCGCGTGGCGGATCAGCGGATCGGCGACGTCAAGGCACAGGCTTCGGCGCTTCTGGTGGGCGAGGAGCGGCTGGGCGCCTTGCTGGACCGCTACGGCGACGAGACGGTGGCCGAGGCGATTGCGGAACTGAGGCGGCGGGCAGCCGACCAGATGGGGGCGTTCCTGTCGGAAACGCCGGACGGCACCTACGAGGCGGTGGCCTGGGTGGATTCTGACGGCGTGGTGGACGAACCCCTGGCGATCCGGCTGGCGGTGACGGTGGCGGGCGGGCGCGCGCGGTTCGATTTCACCGGCTCTGCCCCGCCCTGTCGGGGGCCGATGAACTCGGTGCGGGCGACGACGCTGTCGAGCGTCTACCTGGCGATGCGCCACATCTTTCCCGAAGTGCCGATCAGCGCGGGCGCGTTCGATCCACTGGAGATCACCGGGATCGAGGGGACGTTTCTGGATGCGCGCTATCCCCGGCCCGTCTCGGGCTGCGCGGCCGAGGTCAGCCAGCGGATCGCCGAGGCGGTTTTCGCCGCGATGGTGCAGGCCCTGCCCCACCGCGTCACCGCCGCGCCGGCGGGCACAAGCGGGAACTTCGCGCTGGGCGGGCATGATCCGGCGCGGGGGCGCGATTACGTCATGTACCAGTTGTCGGGCGGCGGTTATGGCGGCAACGCCGACCATGACGGGCTGACGAACGGGTGCTCGACCATCGGGATCTCGAAGGCGCCGCCGGTCGAGATCATGGAGCAGACCTTTCCGGTGCTATATCGCCGCTATGCGCTGCGCGAGGGCTCGGGCGGCGCGGGGCGGCACCGGGGCGGGTTCGGACTGGATTACGAGATCGAGTTGAGGCGCGGCACGGCGCTGGCGAGTTTCGTGATGGATCACGGGCGGTTCGGGCCGCAGGGCGCGCTGGGGGGTGCCGACGGGGCGACGAACATGGTGGAGGTCTGGCGGGACGGTGTCCGGCATGTGCCGGTGCATCTGTCGAAGGAGCAGGACATTCCCCTGTCTGCGGGCGACCGGGTGCGGGTCAGGACGCCGGGCGGCGGCGGATACGGCGATCCGCTGGAGCGCGATCCGGAAGCCGTGGCGCGGGATGTGGCGCTGGGGCGCTACACCGGGGATGAGGCCGGAACGCTGTTCGGGGTGGTGCTGGACGGGGGCGCGGTCGACCTGGCGCGGACGCAAGAGTTGCGGAAAGCGCGGCGCGGCGGCGTTTGACGATGATGCGGGCGGTTTCGAGAGCAACTGTGCAGTTCCGGTTGGCGGTGGCGTTGCTGGTCGGCCTGAGCGGTCAGGCCATCGGCGGCGCTCTGTCCTGCGGCGACGGGGCTTTCGCAATCGACGCGCCGTCGGAGGCGCTTGGGTCGGAGATCTGCGACGACCTGCTGGATGCGCGCGAGATGATGTTGGGTTGCGGTCTTGTTCAGGATCGGCCCATCGCGGTTGAGGTGATGCACGGGATCTCGCATCCGATCGGCACGTGCCTGTCCTATTTCGATTGCAGCTTCGATGTCATCAGGATCACCGAGCCGGGCGCATTCGGCGACGCGCTGCCGCCGGATGATCCCTATGCGCTGTTGCCTGCCGAGGTGCTGCTTGCATCGCTTCTTGCCCACGAACTGGCCCATGCGCTGGTGGCGCAGACCGCGGGCGACCGCCAGATCGACATCGTGGACCAGGAATACATCGCCGCCGCCCTGGAACTGGAACACATGGACGCAGCGTGGCGCGAGGTGCTGATTGGGGCCGCGCCGGTCAGTCTGCCGCCGAAGCCGGGCCTGATCGATATCTGGATCTACGGCATGGCGCCGCGGAAATTCGCGACCAACGCCTGGCAGCATTTCCGGCTGGAGGGCAACGGCTGCGCCCTGGTGGCGGAGATCGTCGCGGGGCGTTTCTCGTTCGCGCGGTAGAACGGTCTCAGCGTTCTTCGAGGTCCATGAGGCGGTCGGCATCGAGCAGGCCGCTCCAGCGCAGCGGCGAGACCGGATAGCTGGCGTCGGTGGCCATGCGCTGGAAGCTGAAGTCCGGTTCGAGTTTCTTGAGCCGTTCGCCGACGCGGCGCGCGTCCTCGGGCCGGTCGGCGGCGGCGTAGAGTGCTGTGAGGTAGCGCAGGGGCGGGCGAAACTCGGGCGAGAGGGCGTGCGCGGCCTCGGCCAGGCGCATCGCCTCTTCGCGGCGGCCGGTCAGCGCGGCGGTCAGGCAGCGCCCGAAATCCCACCAGTGGCCGAAGGGCGAGCCGGAGCTCATGCGCTGGGCGCGGACGGCGAGCGCGTGCGCCTCGCCGATGTCGCCGGCATAGAGTTTGGCGGTGGCGAGGCTGTTCCACGCCAGCGGGTTCGAGGGGTTCAGCGAGACGCTGCGGCGGGCCAGTTCCATGCAGGCGCTGACGTCCTTGTCGAGGACAAGGCGCGTGTTGGCCACGGCGGCGAGCACCATCGAGTTGAGCGGTTCCAACTCCAGCGCCTCGCGGCAGAAGACGCGGGCCTCGTCCGACAGGCTTTCGGAGCGGTCGGGGTGCAGCTCGACGTGCTGGATGAGGCGAAGCTGCGCCCGCCAGGCGCCGGTCAGGGCGCGGGGGCCGAGTTCCTGCGCGCGGGCCAGCATCTCGTCGGCCTCGCGCAGCGCGTCGGGGCGCAGGCAGAAGACGCGGCGGATGGCGAGGCGCGTCAGCATGTTGGCATCGCGGACGTCCTGCGAATCGGCGATCCTGACCGTCATCGCGTCGGCCAGCGCGTCGATGAGCTGGTTGCCGAGCGACACGATTTCCAGATCCTCGACCGGCGGCGCGCCGTGAAGCTGCGTCGAGGTCATGCCCGACCAGACCAGCACGGTGGGCTGACCCTGGTTGATGCGGGCCCGAAGTCCGACGCGGGCGCCCTCCTGGCGGTAGGACTGGACCTCGACCCGGAAGGCCGAGGACGGGATGGACGGCGCGTCGCCGATATGGACATCGACCAGAAGCGTCTCGCGCAGGCTGCGGGCAACGCAGTCGACGAAGATGTCCTCGACCAGTTCGAGGTCGCTGCCCCTGTCGCTGCGGGTGCGGAAGATGACGATGGGTTTCGCCGGCAGGCTGCGCTGCGGCGGCGGCGCCTGGGGCGAGGACAGCGGTTGCGACAGGCCTTGCCGCTGGCGTTCCAGCCAGTCGCCGATACCGTGATCGGCGCCCGAGAGGCCGACACCTTCGAGGAATTCGGCGCCGGGCAAGGCCGGGGCGATGTCGATGCGCGTCAGGTCGAGCGAGACGCTGCGGCGGTCGGAGATCAGGAGGTCGCGGTCCTCGTCGAGCGCGCGGCGGATCTCGCTGAGCGATTGGCGCAGACTGACCGCGGCACGTTCGGGATCGCTGTTGGGCCAGAGCCGTTTCTGGAGCCAGAGGCGTCCCCGCCCCTTGCCTTCGCTGGTGGCCACAAGCGCGACAAGGGCTTGAGATTTGGCGCTTTTGGGTGCGACGTCGCGGCCATCGGGCGCTGTGAACGTAAAGCGTCCATAGAGGACGAGGATGAATTTCTTGTCTTCAGACACCTTGCTCTATCCCCTGCTGGCGAACGCGCACACCCAGCACCGCGCCAATAAGTTCCTGCAAAAGTTGACCACGGGTAACCCGAGTTTTCAAGAAAGTTAGGAAACGGGTAACGGATCGGTGTGATTCGTGAATTAATCGTGAAAATCGAGCGTTTCACGCGGGCCGTTCTTGTGGCCGCGGGGGGCGACGCCTCAATCTTGGGCGAAAGCCATTGGTGAGAGGTGAAAGATGCCGGAATCCGGTCAGGGACAAGGTCAGGGTCAAGGCCAAGGCCAAGGGCAAGGTCAGGGACAAGGCCAAGGCCAGGGTCAGGGTTTCGACAAGACGGCGCATGCCGGGAGCGGCGGGAGCGCGTTTCTGACGTCGGCGCTGATCACGACGCACGACGGTGTCGTGGGCTATTGGGACGGCCGGCCGCTGCGCGATCCGGCGCCCTGGGCCAAGGCGGATACCGACATCGAGTATCTTACCGTGCCGACGCGCGCGGTTCTTCTGGATTCGCTGCTGAAGCCCGATTTCGTCGTCACCGGGCAGGACGGCCATGCGACGCTGAACGTGCGGGGCCATTCGCTGGTGACGCTGCACCGGCCCTCGAAGGATGTGTTCCGCCAGCAGTTGCAGATGGTCCGGGCCTATGCGGACCTGCGCAGCGACCGGATCTCGGAGACGATCAACCAGACCTTCGATCTTCTGTCGTTCTTCGGGATGGTCGGTCATCTGAGCGCCAGCCGGAACGCCGCCTCGCTTGAGGTTCTGTCGACCGTGCTGCGGCTGGCCATTCATGTGGAAATGCCGGTCAAGCATTTCTGCCGCTCGCAGCGGCCGATCGACTATGCGCCGCAGATCCAGCCGATGATCCAGACGCCGGACCATTCGAGCTATCCCTCGGGCCATGCGATCGAGGTTTTCACCGCCGCCACGGTGATGGCGCGGCTGATGACCGGGATGGGGCCGAAGGAGGCGCTGGCGGGCGCGGACGCGGCCAGCCAGATCGCGGCGATGCCGTTCCGGATCGCGCACCGGATCGCCACGAACCGGACGATCGCGGGCGTGCATTTCCCCGTGGATTCGGCCGCAGGCGCGGTGCTGGGCTGCGCGCTGGGCGAAGCGGCCTACCGGATCGCGACCGAGAACGGCCCGATCGACTGGCCGCAGCCGCGCGAGGTGTCATTCCAGCCGCCGGCCGAATCCGCACCGGCCTTCGATCTGACGCTGGGCTGGCTGCGCGACGTGCTGGAGGCCGACGCGCCGGGCGGGCGCGAGCCGAGCGAGAAGACGATCTGGGGCACGCTTTGGGGCAAGGCCGCCGCGGAATGGGTGGAGGAGGAGGAGGAATGACCCTTCGCTGGAGCGACTGGGAGAACGATCCGTCCGCCGGCAAGGGGCTGTCGCCCTATATCGACTGGCTGAAGGCGGTGGTGTTCGACGGCGCCGAGGAAAAGGACGGCCTGTCGATCGCGCCCCTGCCCGTCTCGCCCCTGGCCTGCGGGATGGCGCCGGGACAGGGGCTGTGCGGCGACCGCGAGAGCCCTGCCCCGTTGCCGATTTTCGCGCGCAAGCCCGCGGATGAAGAGGTGGCCGAGGCGCCCGATATCCAGCTGACCTGGATGCCCGACGCGGACAGTGCCATCGTCGGTGTGATCGACAGCGCAATCGCGTTGTCGCATGCGCGCTTCCGGCGGATCGACGGCGGCACGCGGTTCCTGGCGGCGTGGCTTCAGGGCGGTGTCTGGCGGCCGGACGCGGCGGTGCCGTTCGGGCGCGAATTGTTCCGCACCGAGATCGACCGGCTGATGTGGCGCGCGACCGTGGGCGGCGTCATCGACGAGGCCGCCTTCGACCGCGCGGCCGGGCTGACTCAGTTCGGCGATCCGAGGGGCGACCGGCGGCTTGAGACCAACGCGACGCACGGAACGCACGTGGCCGACCTGGCCGCGGGGTTCGATTTGCGCGAGGGATCGCTGGACGAGGCGCGTCGGCGGTTGCCGGTGATCGCGGTGGGGCTGCCGCCCCGGACCTCGATGGGCGCCAACGGCAATTTCCTGGAGTTCTTCGCGATCCACGCGGTCGAGTATATCATCGACCGGGCGGACCGGATCTGGCAGGCCTGCGGCTATGGCCCGGAGGGCGGCTTCCCCATCGTGATCAACCTCTCGTACGGGCTGAAGGCCGGTCCCAAGGACGGCCACATGCTGATCGAGGAAGTGATCCGTGCCGCCACAAGCCGGGCAGAGGCGACAGGCCGGCCGATCCGCGTCATTCTTCCGGCGGGCAACGATCTGCTGAGCGAGGGTGTGGCCGAGTTCGACCTGCCCGAGTGCGGATCGGTGGCGCTGGACTGGCGCATCCGGCCCGAGGATCACACGCCGAACTTCGCCGAGATCTGGTCGGACACGATCGACGGCAAGGGCGGCAAGGCCCCGGTGTCGCCGTTGAGCGCGCGGGTGGTCCTGCCCGATGGCCCCGAAAGCCCGGCGGCGCCGGGACGCGCCGGGCAGATGTGCACGCTTGCGGACGATGCCGAACCCGGCCGTCCGCTGGCGCGGATCTATTGCCGGCGCCATGACAACATACCTCCCTCGGGCGTCGAAGAGGCGCCGTGGCATCGGGTTGGCTATTACCTGTGCACGGCGCCGACGCTGGAGATCGACCGGATCGGCGGAGCGCCCTCGGGCCGCTGGTCCGTCGTGATCGAAGGCGGCGGGCGCGCCCATGCCTTCGTGCAGTCGGACCAGACCCTGACCTTCGGCAGCGTCACGGGCCTTCTGTCGACCTTCGATCACCCTGATTTCGACGCGGTCGACGAACGCGGCCGGGCCATCGACGTCTACGATTATCCGACGGACGGATCGGCCCCCGCTCTGACCGACGTGCCGCCGCCGATGACCCGGCGCGGCAGCCTGAACGCCATCGGCAACCACGCCGAATCGCGCGTGATCGGCAGTTATCGCGCCACCGACGGCAAGCCTTCGACCTTTTCCAGCGCAGCCTCTTCCGAGCCCGTTGGAGACGGCCGCGCCGCACCGACGGCCATTCTCCCAGGAGCGGACGGTGCGGCGCGGTTCGGGCTGCTGGCTGCCGGATCGAAGAGCGGGTCGGCGGCGGCGATGCAGGGGACGAGTTTCTCGACCGCGCTGGCGACCCGCTCGGTTGCGCTGGCGATGCTTGACTGGATCGACGGCGGGCGGCGCGGCGATGCGCCGGGCGCGGAGGACTGGTTTCAGGCCGAGGCCGTCACCGACGAGGCCGCGCGCAGCTGGCCCGGTCGCGTGGCCCCGGTGAAGGCCGGTTTCGGACGCATGAAGGCGCCGGCGACGGGGCGGCCAGCCAGATGAGGTTGGGTGGGAATGACGAGTGTGGGTGTGAGGGGTGCGTAACGAGTAACCCCGAAGGTGCTGTCCCGGCACCTTCGGGGCACCGGTTTCATGACGTAAGACTTTTTGAGTGACCATTGCGGCAACTTCGGCGGACCGGCGCAACCGTGATGCGCTGGTCCGCCTTTTTTGTCAGGCTGACGGGGATTGCCCGTAGAGGTCGGCCGCGCGCCGTTCGAAGGCGCGGACGACGCGCTGCATCGCCTCGTTGAAGAAGACGGTGGCGGTGGTCTGAAGCAGGCGGTTGCGGAACTCGAAATCGACGTGGAACGAGACGTCGCATTCGTCCCCGGCCTCGGCGAAGGACCAGTGCGAGATCATGTGCTTGAACGGGCCGTCGAGATATTCGGTCTCGATCTTTCGATCCTTCGGCCAGAGGGTGACGCGGCTGCCGAAGCGTTCGCGGAAGACCTTGAACGAAATCACGAGGTCGGCCAGCATCACGGTGCGATCGCCTTCCTCGCGCGTCTCGCGGATGCGCGCGGCGGCGGTCCAGGGCAGGAACTCGGGATAGCGCGAAACATCGGCCACGAGGTCATACATCTGCTGCGCCGTGTAGGGGAGCCGGCGGGTCTCGGAATGCGTGGGCATGCGCGCTCGGGACTGGTGCTGTCGATGCCCTTAGGTGTAAGGACGGAGCGCGAGGGTCAAGGGGGAAGTTGATCGTGACGCAGCCATACGTGATCGACGAGATGATCTCGGCCAAATCCATCGCTGCGCGAATCGAAGCGCTGGCGGGCGAGATCAAGAAGGCCTTTGCCGGCACCGACAAGCTGATCGTCGTGGGGCTGCTGCGGGGATCGTTCGTGTTCATCGCGGATCTGGTGCGCGAGTTGGACATGAACGTCGAGGTCGATTTCCTGGAAGCGTCTTCTTATGGCGACAGCATGGAATCGAGCCGCGAGGTGCGAATCCTGAAAGACCTGCGCGGCGAAATCGGCGGGCGTGACGTTCTGGTGGTTGAGGACATCGTTGATACCGGGTTCACGCTGAGCCACGTGCTGAAGCTGTTGGAGTCGCGCAATCCGCGCAAACTGGAGACCATCGCCCTTCTGGACAAGCCGTCGCGGCGCGAGACGGATATCCGGGCCACGTGGACGGGGTTCGAGATTCCGGACGAATTCGTCGTGGGTTACGGGATCGACTATGCGCAGCGGAACCGCAACCTGCCCTTCATCGGCAAGGTCCGGTTCACCGACGCGACCTGATCGGCAGAAGATCGCCACTGCGGCGGAACTGCCACAAAGCCGCCACGGTTCGAATCGGGCTGTCTGGCCGCGCCCGGAAATTTCACGCAATCTGTGCGACGGGTGGGCGATGGACAGGACAGGACCGTTGCGCACCGTTCCGGCTTCCCTCGCATTTCTGCTTTTTCCCGTGGCCGCGGTTTCGCAAGCGATTCCGTTTGGGGCCGAGGACCAGGCGGGCCTTGTCGAGTATCGCCTTGGCGGTGCGGCGGAGGCGTCGGTTCGCGCGCCGCAGGTGCGTGTGTCGGCCTTGGGCAGCGGATCGCCGGCCCGATTCCGGTATCCTGACCGGATTCCCCTGCGGGTAGAGCGCGATGCCCTGAGCGACACCGTTCTGGGTCAATTGTCGGTCTTCGGAAGCGAGGGGCTGGAGGACGGGCGGGACGTGCTGCGGCTGGGCTCGGCCTTGACGCGGGGCAAGACCACGACAGGATTCAGCGTGACCTATGGCGACGAGGTCGAATCGTCGCGGTCCGAGGTTTTCGTCGATTATGCGCTGACCGAGGCCATCAGCGTGGGCGTCTCGGGCATCGTCTCGGACGAGGGACAAATGACCAAGGAATCGGTCGCCCGCCTTGGCCTCAGCGCGTCCTACGCGCTGAAGGGCGGGAGTTTCCTTCAGGGAGGCGTGGCGGATGCGCCGGATACGAGCCCGGTCTTCGGGCTGGCCGTCGGCCTGCGGTTCTAGGGCGCGCGCGAACGGATGGGGGCGAAGCCGGCTGCCCCCGCCTTTACTTCCCGAGGCCCGCGAAGCTAGAACGGCCGCGTGGCCGGGGATGGCCCCCGGCGGAGACGTGAATGCCCGACAGAGACTGGATTCTGATCATCGTTCTAGGCATCGGCTGGGGCACGACGTTCTTTTTCAACGAGGTGCTTCTGCGCGAGATCGGCCCGCTTGCGGTGTCTTTCGCGCGCGTCGCGACCGCCGCGCTGTTCTGCTGGGTATGGGTATTGCTGACGGGCCGCCGGGCGTGGCCCGGCGCCGCCGCCCTGCCCGGTCTTGCGGTCATGGGCACGCTGATGTTCGCGATGCCCTTCGCCATCTATCCGATCGGTCAGCAATACGTGGCCAGCGGTGTCGCGGGTATCGTCAACGCGCTGACGCCGGTGATGGTCGTCATCGTTTCGCATCTGTGGCCCGGCGGCGAGAAGGCGACGTTTCACAAGTCGCTGGGGGTCGTCGCGGGCTTTCTGGGGATTGTCCTTCTGACGCTGCCGGCCATGAGCGAAGGCGATTCGACGCGGCTGTTCGGAACCGTCTTCATCGTTCTTGCGCCGGTCTGCTATGCGATCGCCATGAACTACGTGCGGCGGTTCAAGGCGATCGAGACCGAGGTGATGGTGGCCTGGGCGTTCAGTTTCGCCGCCCTGCTGATGCTGCCGGTCGCCTTTTTCGGTGAAGGTCTTCCGCAGGCGGTATCGGCGACGACATGGGCCGCGATCGCGGTCCTGGGCTGCGTGCTGACCGGGGCGTCGTTTCTGGCGGCGTTCCGAATTCTGCCCCGCGCGGGTGCGACGAAAACTTCGACCGTCACCTTCATCGCGCCGATATCGGCGCTGGTGATCGGGTATTTCGTGCTGCGCGAAGACCTGGGGGCGCTGCATTTCGCGGGCATGGCGGCGATTTTCCTGGGCCTCTTCCTGATAGATGGGCGCCTGTTCCGGCGCGGGCCGCGCGCTGCGTGACCGACCGGACGTCAGGCGCTTTTCGCCGCGGGCGGGTCAAACCCGAGCAGCCGTCCCTCTTGCGCGGCGAGCGCGTCGGCAAGGTATTTCCGGGCCCGTTTGAGGCGCCCGGATTCCTGGAGGTCGACGTGGCTGGCGACCCAGAGCGGCGTCGGCGGAATGTCGTCGAGGACGTCCACCCGATGCAGCCCGTCCCAGGCGTCGCCCACGAAAAGCGGCAGGATGGCCTTGCCCCGCCCGGCCGCGGCAAGCCCGGCAAGGACGATGAAGCTGTCGGACGAGAGGCCGGGTTCGCCGGCCCCGGTGATCCGGCGCACCCATTCCCCGCCGCGGCTGCGGGCGATCGCACCCTCGAGACCAAGCCAGGTATCCTGGCCGCCCTCGGCGGCGAAGACGCCGAAGCGGAAGGACGAAGCGCGGGTGCCCGCGAGATCCTCGGGCAGCTTGACCGCGGGCCTGACCGTGATGTCCGCCTGAAGGCGGCCGAAATCAAGGTGAGCATTGCCTGACAGGATACTGACCGGGCTGGATATCTTCTCGGACAGGCCGGCGATGATATCGGGCAGGATGAAGAAGCAGAAGGCGTCGGTCGAGGTGATGCGGATACCGGTCGACACGCCCGGCCGGTGGGAATCGATCAGCCGTTCGACCTGGCCCACGGCGTGGCTTGCCGCGCGGAGCGCCTCGATCAGGGCCAGCCGGTCGGGCGAGACGCGATAGCCGGTCGGCGTCTTCTCGAAGACTTTCATGCCGTGCCGGGTCTCGAACGCGGCGATCCTGCGGAGCACGGTGGCGTGGTTCACGCCAAGCATCCGCGCTGCGCTTGCGACCGATCCCTGATCGGCCACGGCCAGCACGAACCTCAGATCATCCCAGTTTGCCTGTGCACTCGTACCCATGGGTTCCGCAGATTCGCATAGTTTCCTTTTACCTAGAGTAATCTAACTTTTGAATGCCAAACACTTTTACGGGAGCACCCAATGGCTTTTAAGCGCATTATCGTAACTTCGGCACTTATCGTGGCGACAGCGGGCCTGGCTTTTGCCGGCTCCCACGGTGGAAATCCGGCAGTCAAGGCACGTCAATCGCATATGCAGCTTTACGCGCACAACGTCGGGATCCTGGGCGCGATGGCGAAGGGCGAGATGGAATACAACGCGGACGCGGCAAGTGCGGCGGCCAGCAACCTGGCGGCGCTTTCCACGCTGAACCAGCGCAGCTACTGGGCGCCCGGCACGTCGAACGCGGAACTGGGCGACGAGACGCGCGCGCTGCCGGCGATCTGGGAGGCCGGGTCGACGGCCGGCGAGATCGGAGGAAAGCTGGCCGAGGCAGCCGCGGCGCTTGCCGCTGTCGCGGGCAACGGCCAGGAGGCGCTTGGCGCGGCACTGGGTCCGGTCGGCGGCGCGTGTGGCGAGTGCCACAAGGCCTAGCGCCAGTCCGACAATTGATGACGATGCGGGGCCTTCGGGCCCCGCGCCCTTTCTGACATGAAGAAATTTCTGGCTGCCCTCGTCATCGTGGGGCTTGTTGCCTTTGCAGCAGGCCTTTTCATCACGCGTCCGCAAACGGTCGAGCCCGAGAGGTTCGCCGCCCTGTCGGGCGACGCCTCGCGGGGCGAGACGGTGTTCTGGGCCGGGGGGTGCGCATCGTGCCACAAGGCAGAGGGCAGCGACGACGCGCTGGCGCTGCCGGGCGGGCGGCGCTTTGCGACCGGTTTCGGCACCTTCGTGGCACCGAACATCTCGCCCCATCCCGAGCATGGGATCGGCGGATGGACGCTGGCCGACTTCGCCTCGGCGCTGAAGGAGGGCACGTCGCCCGACGGTTCGCATTATTATCCGTCCTTTCCCTACGCAACCTATGCGCGGATGACGGACGCGGATGTGGCGGATCTCTGGGCCTTCATGCAGACGCTGCCGCCACAGGACCGCACGAACGAGCCGCACGACCTGGGCTTTCCCTTCAACATCCGCCTGACGCTTGGCGGCTGGAAGATGCTGTTTCTGAACGACGACTGGGTTCTGACTGCGGCGGATACGCCGGAACTGGAACGCGGGCGCTACCTGGTCGAGGCGCTGGGGCATTGCGCCGAGTGCCACACGCCCCGGAACGCACTGGGCGGGCTGGACACCGTGCGCTGGATGGCCGGTGCGCCGAACCCCTCGGGCAAGGGCACCATTCCGGGCATCGCGCCGGGCAAGCTGGACTGGGCCGCCGGCGATATCGCCTATTACCTGGAAACCGGATTCACGCCGGATTTCGACAGTGCGGGCGGCGAGATGACCGAGGTTATCGCCAACATGTCCAAGCTGTCGCCCGAGGACAGGGCGGCGATCGCGGCCTACGTGAAGGCGCTGCCGGCGGTCGAGTAGCCGCCATGACGACACGGACACCACATGGCCCGCCGCTTGCCTGAGACGAAGCGGACGCGCTAGGCTCTGCCGGGAAGTCGGAGGCGTTCATGGCCAAACGGATCCTCGTCGTCGGCGCCGGTCCGACCGGGCTGACGGTGGCCGTCGAACTGGCGCGGCGGGGCATCGTCCCCGAGATCGTCGAGAGACGCCGGGAACCGTCGGGGCTGTCGCGGGCGGTCGGCATCCTGCCCTCGTCGATGGACATCTTCGCGCGGTCCGGGACCGACGCGCCCATCCGGGACGAAGCCATCCGGTTCAGCGGTATCAGGTTTCACCGTATGGCCGAACCGGTTGCCGAGTTTCCGCTGAACTTCGACGAGCGCACCCGGATCTGGGGTCTGGCGCAGGACCGGACCGAGAGCCACCTGACCGAAAGCCTGATGCGGCTGGGCGGCGGCATCCGCTTTGGGGCGGCGTTCGAGCATTTCGAACAGCGCGGCGACGGCGTGGACGCCACCGTGGCCGGAGAGACGCGGCGCTATGACCTGCTGATCGGCGCGGACGGGGTGTCGAGCACGGTGCGCACGGTCGCCGGTATCACATTCGCGGGTTTCGACCTGCCGTCGAGATGGTCAATCGCCGATGTGGATGCGCCCGGCTGGGAGGGCGGCACGCGGTTCATGGGGTATCTCTTGCGGCAGGGCAACGTGGCGGTGGTGGTGCCGCTGGAAGAGCGCCGCTACCGGGTGATCGCGAGCACCAACGACGCGCTGGCGGCACTTCCGGTGCCGATGCCGGTCTCGCGGGTTCGCCGGGAAGGCACCTTCACGATCCCGATACGCCAGGCGTCCGTCTACCAGAGCGGCCGCGTGTTCCTGGCGGGCGATGCCGCGCACGCCCATTCCCCGGTCGGTGGCCGGGGCATGAACCTGGGGATCAGCGACGCCGCCGATCTGGCCGAGCGGATCGCGACCGGTACGACCGAGACCTATCACGCGGCGCGGCATCCGGCGGGGGCACATGTGCTGAAGTTCAGCGAGCGCGGACGGCGCAACCTGCAAAGCGAAAACGCGATGCGGCGCGGGCTGGCCATTGCCGCGATGCGGGCGGCAGGCTCGGCGCCGGCGCTTCGGCGCGCCGCTGCCCGGTGGTTCGTCAACGGGTGACGGGACGTGTCAGGCGTGCCCGAGTTTCCTGAGCCGGGCATCCCGCAGGCGCGCGAAGTCGTCGCCGGCGTGGTAACTGGAGCGCGTCAGCGGTGTGGCAGAGACCATCAGGAAGCCCTTGCCGTAGGCGGATTTCTCGTAGGAGGCGAATTCCTGCGGCGTCACGAAACGATCGACGGCGTGGTGCTTGGGCGTCGGTTGCAGGTACTGGCCGACGGTCAGGAAATCGATGTCGGCGGCGCGCATGTCGTCCATGACCTGAAGGACCGCCTGCCGGTCCTCGCCGAGACCGACCATGATGCCGGACTTGGTGAACATGCTCGGGTCCAGTTCCTTGACCCGCTGCAAGAGGCGCAGCGAATGGAAGTAGCGCGCGCCGGGGCGCACCTCGGGGTAGAGGCCGGGCACGGTTTCGAGATTGTGGTTGAAGACGTCGGGTCTCGCTTCGACGACGACTTCCAGCACCTTTGGATCGCACCGCAGGAAGTCAGGCGTCAGGATCTCGATCGTGGTGCCGGGCGACTGTTTGCGGATCGCGCGGATGGTCATCGCGAAGTGTTCCGCACCGCCGTCCTCGACGTCGTCGCGATCGACCGAGGTGATGACGACGTGGTTGAGGCCCAGCTTCCTGACCGCGTCGGCCACGCGGCCCGGCTCGAACACGTCGAGAGCCTCGGGCGGCTTGCCGGTGGCGATGTTGCAGAAGGTGCAGGCCCGGGTGCAGACCTCGCCCATGATCATCATGGTGGCGTGGCCCTGGGACCAGCATTCGCCGACGTTGGGACAGCCCGCCTCTTCGCAGACCGTCACCAGCTTGTGCTCGCGCATGATGTCGCGGGTTTGCTTGTAACCCGCGCTTGTGGGCGCCTTGACGCGTATCCAGTCCGGCTTTTTCGGCTGCGGGTTGTCGGGGCGGCGCGCCTTTTCGGGGTGCCGCAACTCGGGGATCTTCAGGTCTTTCGGGCTCATGTCGGCTCGGTCCTCTGTTGCAGAGGATGTAGCGCTTTCCGGACGCGAAGTCCAACCCGGAGGTGTTTCGGCATGACCGGTATGCGCGGGTTGCAAGTTGCTGATTTCAGGGCGTTCCGGTATCAGAACCGATGTCTGAAACCGAAAGCCAGCGCGTTCGAGCCGCTGTCGGTCGCGAAAACGCCGTAGGCGTCGGAGCGGTGATGCAGGCGGAAGCTGAGGGTCGTGTCGGGACGCGGCAGCCTGAATTCGAACTCGCCCATCCAGTAGACCAGCGTCTTGCTGGTTTCGCCGTCGCGGTCGATCTCGGTCTGGGGGTCCTGGGTGGCCGTCGAGAGGCCAAGGCCGAAGGCGACGCTTTCGAGCGCGGGCGGAAACGGGTTTTCCGGATAATAGCGGAAGATCACGGGAAGATTGAATTCGAGATGATCCTGCCGGCCGAAATGCGCCACCGCCTGCCCTTCCAGCCCGAGCGCGATCCTGGGGTGCCGCGTCGGCCATTCATAGCCCGCGCCGACGCCGACGAACCAGGAATCGAGCAGGTCGATTTCCCAGGGCCGGAACGTCTGTTCCCAGTGGTTGTCGGTCATCTGGCCGGCGAAGACGGTCACGGACGGACCTTCGCGCGGCTGCGCGGCGGCGGCGCAGGCGAGCGAGACCAGCAGCGGTGAGAGGACACCCAGCCGGATGCGGCCGTTTCCATGCCGCTTCTTCGGCAAGGCGCCCCCCTTTTCGCGTTGTCAGGACTGGCCTTCGGTCTCTTCGGCCGGTTCCTCGTTGACGATCTCGATCTTGACCTTGGCCACCAGTGCGGCCAGCGCGCCCACCACCGCGAGCACCGGTGCCGCGATCACCACCGCGCCGCCTGCAAGGGCGCCGTAGGTCAGCGGGATGTCCAGCGCGATGTCGCCGTCGGGTTCGATCACGCGGATGCGCTTGACCTTGTTGTCGGCGGCCAGTTGCTTGACGCGGCCCACAAGCTCGTCGCCCTTGACCTCGATCTCTTCCTTCCAGGTGCGGGTCTTTCCGCCCTCCGGGGACGTTTTGCGTTCGTCTTCCGTCATTCCGTAATCTCCCTTGGCTGTAATGAAACCAGTCTTGGCCATTGATGTGGGGATGTCCTTGACGGGGATCAATCGGGTGAACACATCGAGGGGCGACCGGCCGGGGTCATGCGGTTTCGGGGGGCAAGGCCCCCGTCAGCCGATGAGAGGCGACCAGGAACTGCCGGTGTCGTAGTGCTGTCTGAGCCGCATCAGCGCGATGCGGAGCACGATCTTGCCGGAACGCGCCGACCATCCCATGCGCTTCTCGACGGCTTCCATGCCTTCGAGGAAGCAGCAGGTGCGCAAGACGACGTCACCGAGGCCGGGACCGAGATCCTTGAGCGCCTTCAGCACCCTGTCGCGGGCGCTGGCCGAACCGCCGTCGGCGTCGACGGTGAAATCGCCGCGTGCGCCGCCGGTGAGGAACCGGTCCCAGTTCTGGGCGACGCGCGGACCGAGCTGTGCAAGCTCGAAATCCTCGCGCAGACGTTCTCCGGCGGCGACCAGATCGGGGGCCAGGAAGGGGCTGCCGTCCTTTTCCTTGCGCCGCGCCAGCGCCGAGAGCGGACTTTCGGCGGCATTGTAGCGGATGCCTTTTTTCCTGTTGCTGTCAGGGGATGCGTTGCGTTCCACCCAGTCGCGGTGCTGTTCGGAACAGGGGTCGGCCCCCTCGCCCATCGCGATACGGATCGCTTCCTCTTGTGCCAGGAAGCGTTTCAGCGCCATGCGGCCCGGTCCGCTGATGCGATAGCGCGCGATGCGGCCCTCGGAGACCAGCGAAATCCAGTCCTTGAGCGCCATCGCCTCGGCGACCGAACGCTCGACGATGGCGGTGCGGATCGACTGACCGTCGGCCATGTCGCGGACGACGACCGCCTTTTCCATGTCCCTTGCGATGGCGAGTGTTGCGCCGCTTTCGTTCAGCCGCCTGAGAACGCGCGTCGCTTCGCGCTGCAACTCTGCGTCGTCGGGGACGCCCTGACCGTCTGATCCGCTGCCGAATTCCAAGTCTTTCATTTCCAAATTCCTTTCCCTATCGCCTGGTCCGGTGCCGTCGTGGTCGCCAAGACGGCGCAGGGCCAGATCAACCAGAAGATCCTCGCGCCGCTGTTCAGTCCGGCGCACCTGTCGGAGGATGGTGGATGCGTGGCAGCCGGCCTCGCGGGCGAGCGAGCGGATCGACCGCCCGGATTCGACGTGGGCGAGATATCTGCGGGCCTCGAAGGGCACCCATTCGGGAAGCACTCGATAAAACCGCATGTCCGGCAAAGCGCACATGAAAAATCCTCCTATCACCGCGTTTCAGGAGACTGGAGACAACCTTGAGTTGCATATCTTACCAGTTCGTTAATGATGCGGCTGAGGGGAGAATTTATTATTCGGGTAAATAATTGAAAACATGGGCGTGCGCTGGGTCGGCAGAATCCGCAACACTCGTTCAGGTTGATTATTGTGCTGAGGAAAGAAGCCTGGAGATTCGCCATGAAAGACCCCTGCTCGATCCTCGGCACCCTTCGCCGCCCGCCGCTGCTTGTCCGGGCAGCCCAGTTCGGTCTGACGGAGCACAACCGCGAGAGAAGTCTGCGCCGGCTTTTGCCGGAGAACCGCGCAAGGACGACGGTCGAGATCTTCGCCCAGCTTGTCGAGAAGGAAGCCTGGCTGGACGAAGCGCGGCGTTCCGGCGAGGCGACCTATTCGATCTCCAGGCACATCGAGGTGCTGGCCGCGCTGATCATCGAGGCGCGGCTGGTGAAGCGTGCGATGGCGGCGTGAGAACCGATCAGGTGAAGGCGTCGGGAACGCTGGCCTTCTTGCCGGCGACGTAACTTGCCAGTGCCTCGGCGGTTGCGGGGTCCATCGGCGGCGCCTGGTATTCATCCATCATGCGGGCCACCTTGGCCGCCGCAAGGGTGACGGTGTCGCGCTCGCCCTCTTCGGCCCAGGTCTCGTAGGGCTTGTAGTCGAGAAGCCCGGTGCGCCAGAAGGCGCTCTTGAAGTTGGCCTGGGTATGCGCGCACCCCAGATAGTGCCCGCCCGGACCGACTTCGCGGATCGCGTCCATCGCCTGTCCGGTCTCGGACAGGTCGACGCCCTGGGCCAGGTGGTGCAGCACGCCGAGCTGGTCGGCGTCCATCACGAATTTCTCGAAGCTGGCCACCAGGCCGCCTTCCAGCCAGCCGGCGGCGTGGAGCATGAAGTTCACGCCCGACAGCAGGCCCATGTTGAGGCTGTTGGACGTTTCGTAGGCTGCCTGCGCGTCGGGCAGCTTGGAGCCGCAGAAGGCGCCGGCGGAACGGTAGGGAAGACTGAGGCGGCGGGCGAGCTGACCCATGCCGTAGGTGATCTGTGCCGCTTCGGGCGTGCCGAAGGTGGGCGCGCCCGAGTTCATGTCGATCGACGTGACGAAAGCGCCCGCGATTACCGGCGCGCCGGGGCGGACAAGCTGGGAATAGGCCACGCCGGTCATCACCTCGGCCAGAACCTGCGTCAGGGTGCCTGCGACGCTGACCGGGGCCATCGCGCCGCCGACGATGAACGGCGAGATGATGGCGGCTTGGTTGGCGGCGGCGTAGACTTCGAGCGCGCCCATCATGGTGCGGTCGAAGGTCAGCGGCGAGTTGATGTTGATGAGCGAGGTCATCACGGTGTTCTCGGCCACGAAATCCTTGCCGAAGAGGATCCCGCACATCTCGACCGAATCGGCGGCCCTTTCGGGTTCGGTCACGGAGCCCATGAAGGGCTTGTCGCTGAGCGTCATGTGGGCGTGCAGCATGTCGAGGTGACGCTTGTTCACGGCGATGTCGGTCGGTTCGCAGACCGTGCCGCCCGAGTGATGCAGCCACTTGGACATGTAGGTCAGCTTCACGAACTTGCGGAAATCCTCGATCGTGGCGTAGCGGCGGCCGCCGGCGACGTCGCGCACGAAGGGCGGGCCGTAGACCGGTGCGAGGACAAGGCTGTTGCCGCCGATGGTGACATTGCGGTCGGGATTGCGGGCGTGCTGGACGTAGCTGGAGGGAGCCGTCTTGCACAATTCGCGGGCCAGCCCCTTCGGCATGCGCACGCGCTCGCCCTCGATGTCGGCGCCGGCGGCTTTCCAGCGTTCCAGCGCCTCGGGGTTGTCGACGAAGTTGACGCCGATCTCTTCCAGCACGATTTCCGCGTTGGCCTCGATGATTTCGATCGCTTCGGCGTTCAGGATCTCGAGGTTCGGAATGTTGCGTTCGATGAACCGCGCCGCCTCGATCCGGACCGCCGTGCGCTCTGCGCGTCTTGCCGCACCGCCGCCGCCGCGCGCCCGCCGCCGTTCACCTGCATCACCCATGCCTTCACGCTCCGAAAAGGGCCAGTATCGATACCCAAATACACGATGCGGCAGATGCGCCCTGACGAATTGCGTCAGATCCGTTGCGAAACCGACATTCGCGGCGCTGCGGATGCATCTTGCGCGTCTGGCGGCACGCCCGTATGTCGCTTGGCATGATTCAGCACGACCGGCTTCTTATCATCGACTTCGGCAGCCAGGTGACGCAGCTTATCGCCCGGCGCCTGCGGGAACTGAACGTCTACTGCGAGATCCACCCCTATCAGAACGTCACCGATGCGTTCCTGAGGGAATTCGACCCGAAGGCGATCATCTTTTCGGGCGGTCCCGACAGCGTGACGCGCAAGGGCAGCCCGCGCCCGCCGGCGAAGGCCTATGAGCTGGGCGTGCCGATCCTGGGGATCTGCTATGGCCAGCAGGTGATGATGCAGGACCTGGGCGGCAAGGTCGAGGCGGGGGAACACGCGACCGCCGAGTTTGGACGCGCCTATGTCACGCCGGCGGCGTCGAAGCTGGACATTCTCGACGGCTGGTTCGATGGCGGGCGCGAACAGGTCTGGATGAGCCACGGCGATCACGTCAGCGAGATCGCCCCCGGATTCGAGGTCTACGGCACGTCGCCCGGCGCGCCTTTCGCGATCACGGCGGACCCGGCGCGCCACTTTTACGCGGTTCAGTTTCACCCCGAGGTTCACCACACCCCGAACGGTGCGAAACTGTACGAGAATTTCGTCCGCGCGGCCGGGTTCACCGGCGACTGGACAATGGATGCCTACCGCGACGAGGCGATCCGCAAGATCCGCGACCAGGTGGGCGACCGCAAGGTCATCTGCGGGCTGTCGGGGGGCGTCGATTCGTCCGTCGCGGCGGTGCTGATCCACGAGGCGATCGGCGACCAGCTGACCTGCGTTTTCGTCGATCACGGCCTGTTGCGCCTGAACGAGGCCGAGGAAGTGGTCAAGATGTTCCGCGACCACTACAATATTCCGCTGATCCACGCCGACGAGAGCGAGTTGTTCCTGGGCGAACTGGACGGTCAGAGCGACCCCGAGACCAAGCGCAAGATCATCGGCAGGCTGTTCATCGACGTGTTCCAGAAGCACGCCAACGAGATCGAGGGCGCGGAGTTCCTGGCGCAGGGCACGCTGTACCCGGACGTGATCGAATCGGTATCTTTTTCCGGCGGCCCGTCGGTGACGATCAAGTCGCATCACAACGTGGGCGGCCTGCCCGAGAAGATGGGGCTGAAGCTGGTCGAGCCGCTGCGCGAATTGTTCAAGGACGAGGTGCGCGCGCTGGGGCGTGAACTGGGCCTGCCCGAGCATTTCATCGGGCGCCACCCCTTCCCCGGCCCCGGCCTGGCGATCCGCTGTCCGGGCGAGATCACCCGCGAGAAGCTGGAGATCCTGCGCAAGGCGGATGCCGTCTATATCGACCAGATTCGCAAGCACGGTCTTTACGACGAGATCTGGCAGGCCTTCGTGGCGATCCTGCCGGTGCGCACGGTGGGCGTCATGGGCGACGGGCGGACCTATGACTATGCCTGCGCGCTGCGGGCCGTGACCAGCGTGGACGGGATGACGGCGGATTATTATCCCTTCGATCACGATTTCCTGGGCGAGACGGCGACGAGGATCATCAACGAGGTCAAGGGGATCAACCGGGTCACCTATGACATCACGTCGAAGCCGCCGGGCACCATCGAGTGGGAATGACGCGCGGACGGGGAAGTCAATTATCCCCGGCATTTCATCATATTCGCCACGTATCGTAGACAGTTTCGGGCGTCGGCCGGCAAACCCTATGGCGATCACACGTGCTTTGCTAAGGATGCATTAGCAAAGACATATCCGTCCGCCCGAGGGGCCAGATAATGGGGAAACGGGAATGAAACTCATCCGCTGGATAATCGCGATCGCAGTCCTCGCAGTCTGGGCTGCGCTGATCGGCACCGCGCTTTACGTGGCGCTTTACAAACCGGTCGAGGAGGTTCCCTCGGGTGCTGCCATCGTGGCGCTTGCCGGCAACGCCGGAAAGACCGGTTTGGTGACCGGAGAGACCGAGGCGCGTATTCGCCGCGCGGTCGAATTGTACGAGGCCGGCGCCGCGCCGCTTCTGGTGGTGACCGGCGGAACCGGTGGCACCGACAATCCGCCTGTGGCCGAAGCGATGCGCGATTTCGCCATCGCGTCGGGCGTCCCCGAGGATGCGATCCTGGTCGAGAACGCCTCGCATTCGACGCTTCAGAACGCGCTTTTCACCGCCGATCTGCCCGAACTGGACAAGACGCAGCCGATCATCATCGTGACGCACCGGTATCACCTGCCCCGCGCCAACGCCTCGTTCCGCTGGGCGGGCTTCGAGGCCGTGACGAATGCCGCGGCAGACAACGTCAGCGGCTTCGCCTTCTCGGAGCCGATGCTGTGGGAAGCGGTGAAATGGCCGCTGAACGCGCTGCGCGCAGCCGCCGCCAGCGCCGCGATGGCCGGTGACGTGCCGCGCGAGAACTTCGTCAAGTACCTCGAATGAGCGACGGGTCGCGGCCCCTGGTGGCCGCGGCCTGGATGACGGGGGCGATCGTTTCGTTCTCGTCCATGGCCGTGGCCGGGCGTACGCTGAGCGGTGAGCTCGATACATTCGAAATGATGATGTACCGCTCGTTCATCGGGCTGGCGGTGGTTCTGGGTGTCGGCCTGTCGATGGGCAAGATGCGCGAAGTGCGCTTTGACCGGCTGCCGCTGCATTTCCTGAGGAACCTGTCGCATTTCACCGGGCAGAACCTGTGGTTCTACGCGCTGTCGCTGATCACGCTGGCGCAGGTTTTCGCGCTGGAGTTCACCTCGCCGATCTGGGTCGTCGTCTTCGCGGTCCTGTTCCTGGGCGAGCGGCTGACGCCGATGCGACTGCTGGCGGTGGCGCTGGGGTTCGCCGGCGCGCTGGCGGTGGCGCGCCCCGGCGCCGGCGGCGACCCGGCCGGGCTGGCCCTGGCCGCGGCCTCGGCCGTGGGGTTCGCCGGCTCGATCGTCTGCACGAAGATGCTGACCCGGACCGAGACCATTTTCGGCATCCTGTTCTGGCTGACCGCGATGCAGGCGGTCATGGGGATCGTGGCCACGGGGTGGGACGGCGACATCGCCTGGCCCTCTGCCGCGGCCTGGCCCTGGGTGGCCCTGATCGGCTGCGCGGGGCTTCTGGCGCATACCTGCCTGACCAACGCGCTGGCGGTGGCGCCGGCGACGGTCGTGACGCCGATGGATTTTCTTCGCCTTCCGGTGATCGCGATGGTGGGCATGTTGGCCTACGGCGAACCGCTGGATGTCTGGGTTTTTCTGGGTGCCGCCCTGATATTCGGGGGTAACTATCTGAATATATGGTCGGAATCCCGCAGGATTGCCCGCAGATGACGGTTTTGTGACGCTGCGGCACAAGCCGGCCGTTACGTTCGGTAACGAATTGACGAAGGCGTTCGCGTTTCAATAAATCGGTCGAAATTTCCCGGTCGCTTAGGGAGGGGACCCGAAAATGAAGACCTTGTTGATTTCCACTGTCGCCTTGTCGGCGGTATCTGGCGCCGCCTGGGCCGGCGGCGTCGAGCGATCGAACCAGTCGATGTCGGTTCTGTTCGAAGAGGGCCGCTATCTGCAGTTCAGTCTTTCGGCCGTCAGCCCGGATGTCTCGGGTGTCGGCTCGGCGCTTGGGCCCACGCCGGGCGCGCTGTCCGGCGACATGACGGAAAGCTATTTGAACTTCGGCGCGGCCTACAAGGCTGACCTGAACGACACCTGGTCCTACGCATTGATTTATGACCAGCCCTACGGCGCGAACGTCGCCTATCCAGCCGGAACCGGGTATTTCGCGGGCGGCGCGACGGCCGAGCTGAAGTCGAACGCGCTGACCGGCATCCTGCAATACAACCTGCCGTCGAACGTCAGCTTCCATGCGGGCCTTCGGGTGCAGACCCTGGCCGCTGTGGCCAGCCTGCCCTTCCTTGCCGGCTATACCGTCGACGGCGAGCGCGATGTCGCCTTGGGCTATCTTGTCGGCGCGGCTTATGAGCGCCCGGACATCGCACTGCGCGTGGCACTGACCTATCTATCGGAAATCGAGCACGAACTGGACACGACCGAGACGGGGCCGGCCTCGGTTTCGTCGGTCACGCCCATCACCACGCCGCAGGCGCTGAACCTGGAGTTCCAGTCGGGCGTCGCCCAGGACACGCTGGTGTTCGGTTCGGTCCGCTGGGTAGACTGGACCGAGTTTTCGATCGCCCCCGTAGTCTATACTGGCGTTCCGGCGACGCTGGGCCGGCCGCTGGTCAGCTATGACGACGACCGCACCACCTTCACGCTGGGCGTCGGGCGGCGCCTGAACGAAACCTGGTCGGTGTCGGGTCAGGTCAGTTACGAGGCATCGACCGGCAGCCTGACCGGCAACCTCGGTCCGACCGACGGCATTCTGGGCGTCGGCCTGGCCGCGGTCTACACCAGGGACAACATGCGCGTGACCACCGGCATCTCGTATACCGACGTGGGCGGTGCCACGACGCGGCTGGGCGCAGGCGAGGGCGGCATCTTCCGGGACAACTCGGCCATCGGCGTGGGCGTCCGGGTGGGTTACACGTTCTGAAGGGCGCGCCATGCGACGTGAAGGCCCCGCCCTTGTGGCGGGGTTTTTCGTTTCGGCAGCGGCCCCCGGTGTCAGCCGATGCGCCGAGCGGCCACGCCTGCGGGAATTTCCGGGCTTGCATGATTGACCGGGCGACAATGGCGACGTAACCCAAGGCGGCAATCGGGCACGAGGATAGACATGCTTTATGAGAGCGCGGAGGCCTGGCGGCAGGCGCCGTCGAAACGGATCATGCTGTTCGGCATGTCGGGCCTTGGAAAGACCCATATCTCGAACCTGTTGCGCGCTGCGGGCGGCTGGTTTCACTACTCGGTCGATTACCGGATCGGCACGCGCTACATGGGCGAGCATATCGCGGACAATTTCAAGCGCGAGGCGATGAAGGTGCCGCTTCTGCGCGAATTGCTGATGACGGATTCGGTTCACATCGCGTCGAACATCACGTTCAACAACCTTGCCCCGCTGTCGACCTATCTGGGCAAGCCGGGCGATCCCGGCAGGGGCGGCGTGCCGTGGGAGGAATACCTGCGCCGGCAAGAGCAGCACCGCACCGCCGAGATGGCGGCGATGATGGACACCGCGCACTTCATCCGGCGCGCGAAGGAGCTTTACGGCTACGACAATTTCGTCTGCGATTCCTCCGGTTCGATCTGCGAGGTCGTCGATCCCGGCGATCCGCAGGATCCGGTGCTGTCGGCGCTGGACAAGGCCGTGCTGATGGTCTGGATCGAGGGGTCGCAGGCGCACACCCGCGAACTGATCCGCCGCTTCGACAGGGCGCCGAAGCCGATGTGCTATCAGCCGGCGTTCCTGGAGGATGCCTGGGCGACTTACCTGGCGGAGAAATCGGTGTCGCCCGACGCCGTCGACCCCGACGATTTCGTCCGCTGGACCTATGCCCGCGCGCTGGCGCACCGCCAGCCGCGCTACCGGGCCATGGCCGAGAGGTGGGGCGTCACGGTGCAGGCCGACGCGGTGGCCGACGTCGGCAACGAGGCCGACCTGATCGCGCTGGTGGCCGAGGCGATCGACGCGGCCGGCTGAGGCCCGCCCCCGCACGCATCACCCGGCAGCGCGCATTCCGACGACGTCGGCACCCGGCTGGACGGTGCCCAGCGAGAAGCGCGCCGTGGTTCGTGTCAGCGTCTCGGCCTCGCCCAGAAGCGCCCGCGCGGCCGCTGTCGTCTCCTCGGCCATGGCAGCGTTGTGCTGGGTCATCTGGTCGAGGTTGACCAGCGCGGTGGACACTTCGTTCAGGGCATTCGACTGTTCGCCCGACGCCTCGGCGATATGCGCGACGTTGTCCGAGATCCGCAGGACCGACGAGGCGATGCTTTCCAGCGCCGACGCGGTTTCAGCGACCAGCGAGACGCCGCGGGTGACGCTTTCGCCCGAGACGTTGATCAGCGAGGTGATCTCGTTCGAGGCGTCGAGACAGCGCTGCGCCAGCGCCCGCACCTCGGAGGCGACGACCGCGAAGCCGCGCCCGGCGTCGCCGGCGCGGGCCGCTTCGACCCCGGCGTTGAGCGCGAGCAGGTTGGTCTGGAAGGCGATGTCGTCGATGACACCGATGATCTTCGAGACCTGCTGCGACGAGGTTTCGATCCGCTCCATCGCATCGGCGGCCTCGCGGACGATCTTGCCGCTCGATTCCGCGCTGGCCCGGGCCTCGGCGGCGACGCGGGCCGCCTCGCGCGCCTCGTCGGTCGAGGATGTGACCGAGGCGGCGAGTTGTGTCATGGCGGCCGTCGTCTGTTCCAGCGTGGCTGCCTGCGATTCGGTGCGCCGCGACAATTCGGAGACGGCCGAATTGATGCCGCCGGCCTCTTTTCCGATCAGGTCGGCGGTTTCGACCACGTTGCGCATGGCATCGCCCAGGCGCGCGGTGGCGGCGTTGAAGTCACGGCGCAGGCGTTCGTATTCGTCGGCGAACCCGGCGCCGATCGACGCGGAAAGATCGCCTTCGGAGACCCGTGCCAGGGCGTCGCTGAGGGCATCGACCACATGTTCCAGTTCGGCCGCGCTGCGCGCGCGGTCGCGCTCGGCGGCTTCGATCAGCATCCGCGCCTCGGTGACGTCGCCGCCGATAAGCAGGAAGCCCTTGGTATTGCCGTCCTGATCCGGGATCGGGCTGAAGCTGCCTTCGAGTATCCGGTCTTCGCCCGCGCCCCTGACCCGGAACCGCCCGCCGGTCCCCTGCCCGGCCTGCGCCGATTGCCAGATGTCGCGCCGGTCGTCGCCGGCATCGTCCCGCGAGATCATCGCGGTGCCGTCGCGCCCGAGAACCTCTGCCCCGCCAAGGCCAAGCGCGGTGCAACTGGTGGCGTTGGCAAGCCGGACGCGGCGGTCTAGGCCGAACTCGATCCGCGCCTGCTGGGCGTCGATCGCCGTCAGAACGGTTTCGCTCATCATCTGGAAGGTCTGGTTCTTCATGTCCAGAACATAGCCGATCGCGTCGCCGTCCTTGCTGCGCACCAGGTCGATCAGAAGGCCGACGTAAGAGCTGCCGACAGGCACCTTCTTCTTGATCGGCAGGCGCGCATGATCCGTGACCGCCGCCCGGATTTCGGCCGGGGGAAACGACAGGTAGGCCAGATCGCGGCCGAACACCAACTCGTGCGACAATTCGTTGCCCTGGATGCCGAAGTCGGTCTGGTTCTCGTTCACCAGCCGGAAGAACGCCTGGTTCGCGCCCACGATCCTGAGATCGAGATCCGTCAGAAGCATCGGCGCGCCGGTGGATTCGAATGCCGCGCTCTTGAAGGCCGCGTCGCGCGCGCCCGCTTCTGCCGCCGAGAGCTCCTCGCGGAAGTCATCGAGTGCGCGCGCGATGGTGCCGATTTCGTCGCCGCGATCCGTGCCCGGCACCCTGGTGTCGTATTCCCGGCCCGAGACACGCTGCATCGCCTCTGCGACCTTCTGCAGCGGCAGGCTGAGGCCGCGGGAGAACAGCAGCGCGACCAGAAGGGACGATACGACGGCGATCAGGCCGACGACGATCTGGAAGTTGCGGTTCTCGTTGATCCGGGCGTAGAGGCTGCTGGTGCGTTCGTGAACGATCATCACCCAGTCGGCCCCGAGAAAACCAACGGGCGCGAAATATCCGAGCACCGTGTTACCCTCGGCGTCCTCGTACCTGGCGAGGCCGTCCTCGCCCGAAAGGCCCCGCTGCAGCGCCGGGCCGTCGAAGCGGGTATTCAGGACGTCGTCTTCTGCGCTGCGGGGGGTGTCGGTGACAAGATAGCCACCCGCCGACACCAGGAACGCATCGCTTTCGGTCGCGATCGCGGTGGCGTGGCTGACGGTTGCGTTCAATTCGTCGATCGGCATCTGGTAGGCCATGACGCCAAGCCGGGCGCCATCGGCCCCGAATACCGGGCGCGCGATGAAGGCGGCAGGCGCCCCGGCGCTGGGGGCGTAGGGCGCGAAATCCACGAAGGCGGAGGTGGCGTCCGGAGCCAGCGCGTTCGCCATGCGGAACACTTCCGCCAGGCCGCTGTCGCGCCATTCGCCCGTCTGCATGTTCGTGGCGTAGTCACGCTCCTTGAAGACGCTGTAGACGAGGTTGCCGTCGGTATCGAAGAGGAAGACGTCGTAATACCCCATCTCGTCCTGGAGCGCGTCGAAGGTCGGGTGGTGCCGGCGGTGCACATGGTCGTAGATCGTGCTGCCGTCCGCCGACAGAAGCTGATCCTTCTGCCCAAGGGGATGCGGGTTCCGGTCTATATAGGCGGTCTGCAATTCGCCCTGCGGATCACCGAGGTCGTGGAAAGCGCGCGTGAAGTCGATCAGTGCGCTTTCAACGTAGGGATGCCCCGATTGCAATCCGAGATCACGGTCGATGTTGCTGAGGAGCCTCTCAAGCTCGACCTTCTGGAGGCGGGCGACGCCCGCCAGCAGCGCGCCGGACTTTTCTTCGACCGCCGATTTCATGCCGACGTAGCTGACCGCGCTGAGCGTCAGGACGTTCAGAAGAACGAAGGCGGCCATGACGGACGTCAGCTTGGTGCGGATGCTGACCGATTTCACTGATAGAGGCATTCCGATCACTCATGTTTGCGCGTTCCCCGCTGCTCTACCGTGGGGGAAGTGAAAACTTCGTTTAGCCGCGCCGCGCGCCAAGCCTTGAGTCATGTGCCTTTGGTGGGTATCTCGAAGGCTCCGCCCCGCGAGAGACCACCGCCATGCCGATCAGATTGCCATCCAACCTTCCCGCCTTCGACGTGCTGACGCGCGAGGGTGTGATGGTGATGCCCGAGGATGCCGCCGAGCATCAGGACATCCGGCCGCTGAAGATCGGGCTGTTGAACCTGATGCCGAAGAAGATCCAGACCGAGAACCAGTTCGCCCGCCTGATCGGCGCGACGCCGTTGCAGATCGACCTGCGGCTGATCCGCATGAGCGAGCACCAGACGAAGAACACGGCGGCCGAGCACATGGAGGAGTTCTATCGCCCGTTCCAGGAAGTGAAGGACGAGAAGTTCGACGGCCTGATCATCACCGGCGCGCCCATCGAGCACCTGCCCTTCGAGGAGGTGACATACTGGGACGAGCTGATCGAAGTGATGGACTGGACCCAGACCAACGTGCATTCCACCTTCGGCGTCTGCTGGGGCGGGATGGCGATGGCCTATCATTTCCACGGCCTGAAGAAGCACATGCTGCCGCACAAGGCCTTCGGCTGTTTCCGGCACCAGAACCTGTCGCCGGCCTCGCCCTATCTTCGGGGCTTTTCGGACGACTGCGTGATTCCCGTCAGCCGGTGGACCGAGATGCGGCAGGACGAGATCGACGAGGTTCCCGAGTTGTCGACGCTGCTGGGGTCGGAGGAGGCCGGTCCCTGCCTTGTCGAGGATACGGATCACCGCGCGCTCTATATCTTCAATCACTTCGAGTACGACAGCGGCACGCTGAAGGAAGAATACGACCGGGACGTGGCCAGCGGCACGCCGATCAACGTGCCGTTGAACTATTATCCCGGGGACGATCCGTCGCTGACGCCGCAGAACCGGTGGCGCAGCCACGGGCATCTATTGTACGGCAACTGGATCAGCGAAATCTACCTGACGACGCCTTTCGATCAGTCGCTGATCGGCGAGGCGAGCACGGACCTGCGGAAGTGAGGGCGCTGGCCGTCCGGGGGTGGCGCGCCAGGTTTCGACGTGTCCCCAACGCGCCTGTCATTCCATGCTTCGACACCCCGTGCTGACCGCCCTTCTGATCGTCTCGGCCTCGCTCGGTGCCCTGTGGTTCCTTGCGGACAGGCGGGCCGACCTGCGCGAGGCCGGACTTGAGGCACGGTATCCGCCCGACGGGCAGATCGTGTCGGTCGGGGGGCGCGAGGTGCATGCCGTCGTGCGTGGCGAAGGCCCCGATGTCGTGCTGATCCACGGTGCGGGGGGATCGCACAGGGATTTCACTTTCGACCTGGCCGGGCGGCTGGCCGCAAACTATCGGGTGATCGTGTTCGACCGTCCGGGTTTCGGCTGGTCGGAACGGCTGAGCGACCGCCTGAACGGCGCGTTCACGACGGAGTCGGAAAGCCCGGTCGAACAGGCGCGCCACCTGGCACGGGCCGCGAGAGAACTGGGGGCCGAGAGGCCGATCGTGGTGGGCCATTCCTATGGCGCCGCTGTCGCGATGGGCTGGGCGCTGGAGGATGCGGCGAGCGGCGTCGTGATCGTCTCGGGCGCGACGATGCCCTGGCCGGGCGATGTGGACTGGACCTACCGTGTGCTGGGCTCGCTGCCGGGCGGCGCGGCGCTGCCGCCGCTGGTGTCGGCGTTCATCTCGCGCGAATACGTGCAATCATCGCTGAGCGGTGTCTTCGCGCCGCAGCCGGTGCCGGACGACTATCTGACGAAGGCCGGCGTGATGATGGCCACACGGATCGACACGCTTCGCGCGAACGCCCGGCAGGTCAACGCGCTGAGACCGCATGTCGTCGAGATGTCACGGCGATATGGCGGCATCGCCATTCCGGTCGAGATCCTGCACGGAACCGAGGACACGACGGTTTATGCCAGCGTCCACGCCGAGCCGCTGGCCGCCCTTCTGCCCAATGCGGACCTGACGATTCTGGACGGGATCGGGCATATGCCGCACCATGCGGTGCCGGATGCAGTGATCGCCGCGATCCACCGTGCCGCGCGCCGGGCCGGATTGCGCTAAGCGTCGGCAGCGCTTAGGTTTCCTGAAAAGTAAAGGTGCATAACATGACCCTTCCGTTCGACGGTGCGATTTCCGGGTTTTTTGCCAACGAGGCGCCGGAGGACGTGCGCCGGGCCATCGAAGACGCCGGCAAGGACGACATCCTGGCGGAGAGCTATCCCTATCCCGAAGAGATGAAGGGCAAGGTCTACGACGCCGAGATCGAGGCGCTGCAACTGGAACTGGTGCGCCTGCAGGCGGACGCGCGGGACACCGGCAAGCGGATCGTGGTCGTCTTCGAGGGGCGCGACGCGGCCGGAAAAGGCGGCACGATCAAGCGCTTCAGCGAGAATCTCAACCCGCGCGGGGCGCGTGTCGTGGCGCTGTCCAAGCCGAACGACCGCGAGGCGGGCGAGTGGTATTTCCAGCGTTACGTCGATCATCTGCCGACGGCCGGAGAGATCGTCCTGTTCGACCGGTCGTGGTACAACCGGGCGGTGGTGGAGCATGTCTTCGGCTTTTGCACGCCGAAGCAAAGAGAGCACTTTTTCCGTCAGGTTCCCGAATTCGAGGACATGCTGGTGGATGAAGGCATCGTCCTGCACAAGCTGTGGCTGAACGTCGGGCGGGCCGAGCAGCTTCGCCGGTTCCTGCAACGCGAGAAGGATCCGCTGAAACAGTGGAAACTGTCCTGGATCGACGTCGAGGGACTGAAGAAATGGGACGCCTACACCGATGCGATCGCCGAGACCTTCGAGCGGTCGCACACCGAACCCGCGCCCTGGACGGTGATCCGGTCCGACGACAAGAAGCGCGCGCGGCTTGCGGCGATCCGAAAGGTGCTGACAGGTCTTGAATACGTGGGGAAAGGCGATGTCGCGCCACCCGATCCGAAGATCTGCGGCGGACCGGACATCTGGAATGCCTAAGCGCGGATATCATCACGGCAATCTGCGGCAGGCCCTTGTCGACGCGGCGCTTGAACTGATCGAGGAGAAGGGGCCGACCGGCTTTACGCTGTCGGAGGCGGCCAAGCAGGCCGGCGTGACGCCGGCGGCCGTGTATCGTCATTTCGAGGGCCGCGAGGATCTGATCGCGGAAGCGGCGCGTCAGGGATACGAGATCTTCGCCGATCTCATGGAATATGCCTTCGAGACCGGGCAGCCCTCGGCGCTGGCCTCGTTCGAGGCGACGGGGCGGGCCTATCTTGCCTTCGCGCGGCGTCATCCCGGCCACTATGTCGCGATGTTCGAAAGCGGCATTTCGATCAACCGGACCGCGGAATTGGCGATCGTGGCCAAGCGGGCGCTTGGGGTGCTGGAAAAGGCCGCGGCGCAACTGTCCGAGCACATTCCGCCCGAGAAGCGCCCGCCCCCGCAGATGTTCTCGGCGCATATCTGGGCGCTGTCGCATGGCGTGGTCGAGTTGTTCGCCCGCGGATCGCCCGGCACCAAGTCGCCGTTTCCGCCGGAAGACCTGCTGGAGTCGGGCATCGGGATCTATCTTCGCGGGCTGGGATTGATACCGGGCGACAACTGAGCGGACCCGAAAATCGCGGAAAGGCCCGAGAGCGGACAAATTTTACGCATTTTTCGGCGCCAGAACGGCGCCCGTGAGTGAGTTCCTGTTTTAGCGAGTGCAGTATGAGTATCCTTCTGGCTATCGGCGGCCTTTGTGTCGCCGCCCTGTTTGCCGCGGCCGGCTATCGCGCGAACAACAATTCCCGGCTTCGTGTCATGAGAGACAAGATCGTCTACAAGGGGCGGGTGCAGGCCATTTACGACGGTCTTCGGAAATCCGGCAGCACGACCGTGACCCTGATGGTGCAACAGGCGGTTGCGGCGAAATCCATGCCCTGCAAAAGCCGAATCTAGGAAACCGCCAAGGGCTTGCGCCGGGCGGGTTTTCCTGTTCAACAACGGCCATGACTGCGGATCTGGCCCCCTATGTGACGGCTTTCGTCACGCTGGTCGTGATCATCGACCCGATCGGTCTGGCACCGCTCTTTGCGGCGCTGACCCTGGGACAGGATGCGCACCACCGGCGTCGGATCGCCGTGCGCGCCTGTCTGACCGCCGCGTTTCTTCTGACGGTCTTCGGTCTTCTTGGCGACGCGGTGCTGAACTTCGTCGGAATTTCAATGCCCGCCTTCCGTATCGCGGGCGGCGTGCTGTTGTTCCTGACGGCGCTGGACATGCTGTTCGAGCGGCGCACCAAGCGCCGCGAAGGCCAGACCCAGCCGCACGAGGACGACCCATCGGTCTTTCCGCTGGCGATTCCGCTGATCGCCGGTCCCGGCGCGATCGCGACGATGATCCTGCTGGCCGGGCAACAGCCGGGAAACTGGTCCTGGATACTGGCCGTCCACGGCGTCATGGCGGCGGTGATCCTGCTGACGTTCATGATGTTCCTGACGGCGGGACCGCTGGAGCGGTTGCTGGGCCCGGTCGGGATCAATGTCGTCACGCGGCTGCTGGGGATGTTGCTGGCCGCCCTTTCGGTGCAGTTCGTGCTGGACGGCCTGAGCGATTTCGGTTTCGCGGGCGGCTGAGCCTTCCGCTTGGCGGATCGACTGCCTATCTTGCGTTCATGGACAGCGCTGATTTTCCCCGTCTGGTTTACCTGGTCATCCTCTTGACCGCCGTTGTCGGCTGGCTGATGGCCGAGAACCGGCAATCGCTTGGCAGGACCGCGCGGTCGCTGCTGGTCTGGGGCCTGATCGTCGTGGGGCTGATGGCGGGTTACGGGCTGTGGGGGGATATCCGCAACGACATCGCGCCACGCCAGACCGTTCTGGAGGACGGCACGGGCGTTGCGGTGCCGCGCAGCGAGGACGGGCATTTCCACTTGACGCTGGAGGTCAACGGCGTGCCGGTCGAGTTCCTGGTGGACACCGGGGCCTCGGATATCGTTCTGACGATGCGCGATGCCGAGCGCGTCGGGCTGGAGCCCGGCGGCCTTGCCTTCCTGGGACGCGCGCGGACCGCGAACGGGATGGTCGAGACCGCCTATACGACGGTCGACCGCATCAGTCTTGGGCCGATCCGGTTCGACCGCGTGGGCGTCGCGGTGAACGGCGGCGAGATGGACGGCTCGCTACTGGGGATGGCGTTCCTCAACCGGTTCGGGCGCCTCGAAATTTCGGACAACACCCTGTTGCTGGAACCTTAGGCCGCGTCGCTTTCGGCCTTCTTGATCCAGCGGCCATCCTCTTCGGCCCAGTACTGCGCCGCGACACCAGCGGCGGTCAGCGTGCGCCATTGATTTCGGGCGTGTTCAAGCGCCTGCGGGTCCGCGCCGTCGAAGAGGATGCACACGCGCTCGAGGCTCAGAACCTCGTCCGGGGCGACATCGGCGCCGGCGACGCTCATCACGCATTCCGGGGCATTCGCGCAGCGGGTTTCGGTAGTCAGGAGGACCGGCTGCAACGCGTCGTTTTCCCCGCCCGCGAGGCCGTGGGGCAGAAATCCGTCGCCGGTCCAGAGATGCCGGTCGAGGCGGTCGAGAAGCGCCTGGTCCCTGCCCCGCACGGCCACCTTCCAGCCCGCGTCCAGCGCCTTGGAAAGAAGCACCGGAAGCGTGGCTTCGAGCGGCCGTTCGGTCAGGTGATAGAAATAGGCGGCCCCCATCGCGTCAGCCCTCGTATCGGTCCGCGATCAGGCGGTTCAGCGCCAGGACACCCCAGCCGGAGGCGCCTTTCGGCGCGTAGGTGGTCTCGGAACTTCGGCTGGCCACGCCCGCGATGTCGATGTGAATCCAGGGCGTCTCGTCCTTGACGAAGCGGTGCAGGAACTCGGCCGCGGTGACGGAACCGGCGGGCCGCCCGCCGACGTTCTTGAGATCGGCCACGCGGCTTTCGAGCTGTTTGGCGTAGCCCGCGCCGAGCGGCATCCGCCAGGCGCCCTCGGCCTCGGCGTCGGCGGCGTCGAGGAACGCGACCGCCAGCGCGTCGTCGTTCGCGAAGACGCCGGCTTTCTCGTGGCCGAGCGCGATGACCATCGCCCCCGTCAGGGTCGCCAGGTCCACCATCGCGGAAGGCTTGAAGCGTTCCTGCGCGTACCACATGACGTCGCAGAGAACGAGGCGGCCCTCGGCGTCGGTGTTGATCACCTCGACCGTGTCACCCTTCATCGTTCGCACGACGTCGCCCGGACGCTGCGCCCGCCCGTCGGGCATGTTCTCGACCAGTCCCACAAGAGCCACGACATTGGCCCGCGCCTTTCGGAGTGCCAGGGCGCGCATGACGCCCGCGACGGTTCCGGCGCCGCCCATGTCCATCGTCATGTCTTCCATGCCGGCGGCCGGTTTCAGCGAGATGCCCCCGGTGTCGAAGGTGACACCCTTTCCGATGAGCGCGAAGGGCGCTTCCTTGCCACCGCCCTGCCATTCCATCACCACGACCTTGGACGGGCTTTCGCTGCCCTGCCCCACGGCCAGAAGCGTGCGCATCCCGAGTTCTTCCAACTCGGGTTCTTCCAGCACCTGCACCTTCAGGCCAAGGCCCTGCATCTCTTGCAGGCGGGCGGCGAACTCGGTCGTGGTCAGCACGTTGGAAGGCTCGTTCACGAGATCGCGGGCGAACCAGACGCCCTCGGCAAGCGCCAGCGCCTCTTTCGTCTCGGCCTCGACCTCGTCCGGCTGGGTCGTCATGATCCGGAGTGCGCCGGATGTCTTTGCCGGACGCTCGGGGTTGTCGGTCAGGTGGGCATCGAAGGAATAGGACCGGAGCACCGCGCCCAGGACGATATCCGTTATGCCGCGGAGCGTGCCGGCCAGGAGAAGGCAGGAGGTGCCGCGCAGCACCTTTCCGATGGAAGCGCCTGCCCTGCGGGCGGCCTCGCCGCGGATCCGGCGGTCGAGCCTGACGGCGAGGATGCCCTCGGCGGCCATGCCGGTGGGAAACGACAGGAGGCGCGCTTCGCCGTCCTTCATGGCGGCGAATTCCCTGCTTTCCGAGAAGCGCTCGAGCGCGCCGCGCATCAGCTTGTTGACGCGCCGGGCCATCTGGTCGAGCTTTCCGGTTTCGGGAATGAATACCACGATCAGCCCATCCGCTCCGTCGATGGCGTCGAGGTTCACGGGCATGACTGACAGGGCGGGAAGTTCCGGCATCGGGGGCGGCTCCTTTGGATGACACGCCCTAGATAACCGCGCCCCGGACGGCTGACCAGCGCCGATCGGGTGTCTATCCGGTTTTACCCGTGCTCCCTATGGTCTAGTGTCCGAACAGGTATTTCAGGCTACCGATGACCGGACGATTCGACCGATATCTTCTGACGCAGCTTCTGACGCTGTTCGGATTCTTCTCGCTGGTTCTGGTGCTGGTGTACTGGGTCAACCGGGCCGTCGTGCTGTTCGACCAACTGATCGCCAACGGCCAGTCGGCGGCGGTCTTTCTGGAATTCACCGCCCTGTCGCTGCCGAACGTGATCCGTGTCGTCCTGCCGATCGCCGCCTTTGCAGGCACGGTCTACGTGGCCAACCGGCTGACCGCCGAAAGCGAGCTTGTCGTGGTTCAGGCGACCGGGTTTTCGCCCTGGCGGCTGATCAGGCCGGTGTTCGTCTTCGGCGTGATCGTCTTTGCGATAAGTTCCGTACTGGCGCATGTGCTGGTGCCGATCAGCATGACGCGCCTGTCGGCGCGGACAGCCGAGATCTCGGAGAACATGACCGCGCGCCTGCTGTCCGAGGGACGTTTTCTGCATCCTTCCGACGGCGTGACATTCTATATCCGTGAGATTTCGCCCCTGGGCGAGTTGAAGAACATCTTCCTGTCCGACGCCCGCAGTCCCGGCATCACGGTGACCTATACGGCCCGCGAGGCGCTGCTGGTGCGGGGTGCGGTCGCGCCCACGCTGGTGATGATCGACGGCATGGCGCAGCGCTATGTCGAGGAGACGCGGAACCTGTCGGTCACGCGCTTCGACGACTTCGCGTTCAACCTGGAGGGGCTGGTATCAGCCATCGCACCCGACCGGCGGCAGCCCTATCACTTGTTCACCGGCGAATTGCTGGCGGCGACCGCGGAGACGCAGGCCAGCACGCGGACATCGCGCTCGGTTCTGGTTGCCGAGGGACACGAGCGTATCGGGAACTCGCTGAACGCCCTTGTCGCGCCGATGATCGGTTTCGCGACGCTGCTGTTGGGCGGGTTTTCCCGCTTTGGCGTGTGGCGCCAGATCCTGGGCGCCATATTCGCGCTGATCGTCATGCAGATGATGATGCGCATGGGGCAGGATATCGTGCAGAATAACGCCGACCTGTGGCCGGCGGCCTATATCGGGCCCGTCTTCGGTGTCGTGTTGACCTTCGTTCTGCTGTCGCTCGCGGCCCATCCGGCGCTTCTGAAATTCCGGCGGGGAGCATCGACATGACGCTTCACCTCTACTTCGCGCGCCGCTTCCTGAAGAGTTTTCTGTCGGTTTTCATGGTCTTTTTCGCGATCCTGAGCCTGATCGACCTGGTCGAGCAGATCCGACGGTTCGGCACGGGCGAGACGGGATTCGGGACGCTTGTCGTGCTGACATTCCTGAACGTGCCGGAAAGCCTGTACCGCATTCTGCCGCTGATCACGATTCTTGCCACGCTGTCGCTGTTCCTGGGGTTGGCGCGGTCTTCCGAACTGGTGGTCACGCGCGCGTCCGGACGGTCCGCCCTGAAAAGCCTGATCGCACCGGTCATCGTTGCGGTGCTGCTGGGAGTGGCTGCGGTGGGTATCCTGAACCCGATCGTCGCGGCGACGCAAAAACAGTACGAAGTGATGAGTTCGCGAATTTCCGGTGTGGCGTCGACCCTGTCGGTCAGTTCCGAGGGGCTTTGGCTGCGCCAGGGCGCGCGCGACGGGCAAACCGTGATCCGCGCCAACCGGGCCAATCTGGACGGGACCGTTCTTCACGACGTCACATTCCTGGGCTACGACCCCGACGGCGTGCCGACCTTCAGGATCGAGGCGAGCACGGCCGAACTGGTGGTCGGGGCGTGGTCGATCACGGATGCCAAGGAATGGCGCTTCGACACCGAGGCCACCATCCCCGAGGTCGACGCCTTCGAAAGCGACAGGATGAGCCTGGCCTCGAACCTGACGCGCGATCAGATCCTGGACAGTTTCGGAACACCCTCGGCCATCCCGATCTGGGAATTGCCGCGCTTCATCGAACGGCTTGAGGCGGCCGGGTTTTCGGCCCGTATCCACCGGACCTTCATGCATATGGAACTGGCGCTGCCGATCCTTCTGGCGGCGATGGTGCTTGTCGGCGCCGGGTTCACGATGCGGCACACACGGTTCGGGCGGACCGGGCTTATGGTTCTGGCGGCGCTGGGGCTTGGTTTCACGCTGTACTTCATCAGGAATTTCGCGGCGATCCTGGGCGAGAACGGCCAGATACCGGTCATGTTGGCTGCGTGGGGGCCGCCATTGGCGGCCGTTCTGCTGCCGCTTGGACTTCTTCTGCATCTGGAAGACGGATGATGCGGCGTCTTCTGCTTCTGCTGGTCCTCTGGCTGGTCGCGCTGCCGGCCGCCGCCCAGGATCTGGCATCGCTGGTTGCCGACCAGATCAGCGTCGATCCGGCCGGGCGCGTGACGGCGACGGGAAATGTCGAGGTCTTCTTCGACGGCACGCGTCTGACGGCGCGCGGCATCACCTATACGCGCGATGGCGACCGGCTGACGATCGAGGGCCCGATCCGCGTGACGGAACCAGACGGGACCGTACTGCTGGCCGATGCCGCCGAACTGGACCGGGATCTGAGAGACGGCGTGTTGCGGTCGGCGCGGCTGGTTCTCGATCGGCAATTGCAGCTGGCGGCAAACCAGATCGCGCGGGTCGGCGGGCGGTATACGCGGCTGGACCGGGTTGTCGCCTCGTCCTGCGAGGTCTGCGCCGCGAACCCGACGCCGCTTTGGGAGATACGGGCGGCCTCGGTAGTGCACGACCAGACCGAACGGCAGTTGTATTTCACCAACGCCCAGTTCCGGATAGCCGGTCTTCCGGTCTTCTACGTACCGCGCCTGCGAATGCCCGATCCCACCCTGCAGCGTGCCCGCGGTTTCCTTATTCCCCGGCTTCGCACCTCGTCCGATCTGGGAACCGGGTTCAAGTTCCCCTACTTCCTGCCGCTGGGTCGTCACGCGGACCTGACGTTGACGCCCTACCTTTCCAGTTCGACACGCACGCTTGAGCTGAACTTCCGCCAGAATCTGAGAGGCGGCGCAATCTCGGTCGAAGGCGCTGTGAGCAACGACGATACCGGGGACAACCGCGGGTATCTTTTCTCGAACATCAGGTACCGACTGCCGCGCGACTTTCTTCTGACCGGGCAACTGGAGCTGGTATCCGACCCCGATTATCTCTTCATCTACGACTATTCGGGCAAGGACCGATTGACCAACGAGATCGCACTGACGCGGGTGCGCGACAAGGACCGGTTCAGGGCCATCGCGACCGAGTTCCGAACGCTGCGCGGCAAGGAGATTCCGATTCGGGACACGCTGCCGGATCGCTTCATCGAGGTTTTCTACGAACGCGAACTCCCCGAACTGTCCTTCGGTGGCCGGACCACGGCGAGTGTCGAGGCAAGCGCGCTGAACCGGCCCTCGGCGGCGGATATCGTCGGGCGCGACGTCAGCCGGGTGGGCGCTTCGCTTGACTGGCGCAGGGATCGTGTCTTTGGACCCGGCATCGTGGCCTCGGGTGAACTTGGCCTGCGGATCGATGCCTATAACGTGGGCCAGGACAGCACGTTCGGAACCAATCTGACGCGCGTGGTGTCGCGGGCCGCGGCAGAGTTCCGCTGGCCCCTGGCCAGAAGCACCGCAGACGGGGGGCGCGAGGTGCTGGAACCGGTAATCCGGTTCGATATCGCCGACATATGGGGCGATACCGTCCCGAACGAGGACAGCACGGTTGTCGAGTTCGACGAGGCGAACCTGTTTTCCCAATCGCGCTACCCCGGCGTTGACGGCGTGGAGCGCGGGCCGCGCATCGCGGCGGGTCTGGCCTGGAGACGGGACGATCCGCAAGGCTGGAGCATGGACTTCGCCCTTGGACGGATCGCGCATCTGGACGGGACGCTTGGCTTTGGCCAGGGCTCGGGACTTGAAGGCGACCGCTCGGAATGGCTTTTGGCGGCGCGCCTTGGCGTCGATGACCGGCTGTTCCTTGCGAACCGGTCGCTTTTCGACGCAAAGCTGAATTTCACTCTGTCAGAGACCCGGGTGAACTGGGCGGCCGAGGACTTCGAGCTTGGTTCCAGCTTCATCTACGCCAGTCCTGAACCGGCGGAGGGACGCCTCGACCGCCTGTCGGAGTGGTCGTTCGACGGCAGTTATGATCTCAACGACAGGTGGACGGCCAGTGCGGATTGGCGTTATGACTTCACGGCGGGCCGTGCGGCGCGTACGGGAATTGGGTTGTCCTACCGGAGCGAATGCGTTGACGTTATGGTTTCCGTATCACGCCGCTACGCGAGTTCGTCGGCCGGCGACCCGACGACCGATTTCGGATTCCGCGTTTCGCTGGTCGGTCTTGGCGGAGCCGACGGCACTGCCCCGCGCCGCCGCAGTTGCAGAGGATGAGACCCGTTGAAACAGGCCAGCATCATTTCAAGCCTTCTTCACGCGCTGGCGGCTGCCGTCGTCCTGATGACGGCATCGCAAGCCGGCGCGCAAAGCCGCTTTTCACCGGTGATCCAGGTCGGTGACGCGGTCATCACGCGCTACCAGCTGGATCAGCGGACAAGGTTCCTGTCGCTTCTGGGTGCCCCCGGCGATCCCCGGCAACTGGCGCGCGAGCAACTGGTCAACGAGGCGGTCCAGAACAAGGCCGCAAGCGGTGCCGGTATCGAATTGTCGGCGGACGAAGTGACCAACGGGATGGACGAGTTCGCGAGCCGCGCCAACCTGACGGCCGAGGAATTCACGGCGGCCCTTGCGCAGAATGGCGTGGGCGCGGAGACGTTCCGCGATTTCATCGGCGCAGGCGTCGCCTGGCGCAACTATGTCCGGAGCAGATTCGGCGAAACCGCCCGTGATATCCCCGAGGACCTGGTGCGCCGCACGCTGGCCGAGATCGGAACGGAAGGCGGAACGAGGGTTCTTGTTTCGGAGATTCTTTTGCCGACCACCACACCGGAGACGGCCGCCGCCTCGCGCGTTCGCGCCGCCAGGATCGCCGCATTGGGAAGCGAGGAGGAATTCTCGATCGCGGCGCGGCAGTTCTCGGTTGCGCGCTCGTCGGACGTGGGTGGCGCGCTGAACTGGGTCGCGCTTGAAACGCTTCCCGACGACGTCAGGCCCATCATCTCCGGGCTGACGCCGGGGCAGATCAGCCGTCCGGTGGAGTTGGGCAACGCGATCGGCGTTTTCCTTTTGCGCGATGTCGAGCAGGTCGCCCCCGGTTCGGCGGAGACTCTCTCGGTCGATTATGCGCTGTTCATTACCGATGGCGGACCGGCAGAGGCCGACGCGATCGCCGAGGAAATCGACGTGTGCGACGACCTCTACGGGGTTGCCAGGGGCCTGCCGCCCGAGAGGCTGGTCCGTGATGTGCAGCAGGCCGGCGCCCTTCCCGCCGATATCCGCGCCGAGATCGCGCAGATGGATCGGTACGAAGTGTCCACGGCGCTGATCCGGGGCGGCAAGGCCACGGTCCTGATGCTGTGCGAGCGCCGGCCCGCGCTGGAATCGACCGTCGATTTCGAGATCGTCGGAACGCGCCTTCTGAACACGCGGCTGGGCACCATGGCCGCCGATCACCTGGCGGACCTGCGCGCCAATACTGTCGTCCTCGACGTCGTCAACTGACGAATGACACCCCGTCACCCGCAACCCGTCGCGCTGACCTGCGGCGACCCTTCGGGCATTGGGCCAGAGATCGCGGTGAAGGCATGGCAGGCGCTGGGAGACGGATTGCCGTTTTTCTGGATCGGCGATCCGGGCCATTTGCCCGCCGGCGCACCTGCCGAGATCATCCAGTCACCGGGTCAGGCGGCTGAGGCGGCACGGCTTGGGCTGCCCGTTCTGCCGCATGCCTTCAAGTCGCCGGCGATACCCGGAAAGCCCGCGCCCGAGAATGCGGCCGGTGTCGTTGAAGTGATCGAACGCGCGGTGCGGCTTGTCATGTCGGGCGAGGCGTCCGCGGTCTGCACGGCACCCATATCGAAGAAGGAACTGGTCGACCACGCGGGATTCCGCTTTCCGGGACATACCGAGTTCCTGGCGCATCTGGCGGGTGTCGATCATGTGCTGATGATGCTGGCCGCCGCCGAACTGAAAGTCGTTCCTGCGACGATACATATTCCGCTGGCCGAGGTGCCCCGCGCCCTGACACCGGAGGTGCTGGAGCGGACGATTGTCATCCTTCAGCGGGCCTTGCGGGATGATTTCGGCATTGACGCCCCCAGGATCGCCGTGGCCGGGCTTAATCCCCATGCCGGAGAAGGCGGGTTGCTGGGCAGCGAGGAGAAGGACTGGATCGCGCCGCTTTGCGACCGGCTGCGGGCGAATGGCATGGCGCTGGAAGGCCCCCTGCCCGCCGACACGATGTTTCACGCCGCCGCCCGCGCAGGCTATGACGCCGCCGTCGCTATGTATCATGATCAGGCCCTTATCCCGATCAAGACGCTGGCCTTCGACCGCGGGGTGAACGTGACCCTTGGACTTCCGTTCGTGCGCACCTCTCCGGACCACGGGACGGCCTATGGCATTGCAGGCCGCGATGCGGCGGACCCGACGTCGCTGATCGAGGCGCTGAAACTGGCGGCCGAAATGGCCCGGACCCGGTCCGGTCTGGCCGCGGGATGAGCGTGATCGACAACCTGCCGCCGCTTCGAGACGTCATTTCCGCACATGGGCTGTCGGCCCGGAAGTCGCTTGGCCAGAACTTCCTTCTGGATCTGAACCTGACGGCGAAGATCGCGCGGGCGGCCGGGGATCTGACGCAGGCGGACGTTCTGGAGATCGGTCCGGGTCCCGGCGGGCTGACGCGAGGGCTTTTGGCGGAGGGCGCCCGCAAGGTGCTGGCCGTCGAGAAGGACGCCCGCTGCCTTCCGGCGCTGGAGGAAATAGCGGCGGCCTATCCGGGGCGGCTGGACGTGGTGAACGCGGACGCGCTGGACCTGGACGTAACCGCCCTCCTGACGCCGCCGGTCAAGATCGTGGCCAATCTTCCCTACAACGTCGGGACGGAATTGCTGACCCGCTGGCTGGAGCCCGCGGTCTGGCCGCCGTTCTGGGAAAGCCTGACGCTGATGTTCCAGCGAGAGGTGGCCGAGCGCATCGTGGCGCGGCCGGGCACCAAGGCCTATGGCAGGCTTGCGATCCTGGCGCAGTGGCGCACCGAGGCCCGGATCGTGATGGAGCTTCCGCCGGAAGCCTTCACGCCGCCGCCCAAGGTGCGCTCGGCGGTGGTGCATCTGACCGCCCTTGCCGAGCCGCGCTTTCCGGCCGACCCGAAGCTGTTGCGAGAGCTCGTGGCGAAGGCGTTCAACCAGCGAAGGAAGATGTTGCGGGCCAGCCTGAAGGGGCTGGCGCCCGATATCGAGGACCGCCTTCTTCAGGCAGGCATCCAGCCGACCGACCGTGCCGAAACGGTCGACCTGGAGAGATTCTGTATCCTGGCGCGAAGCCTGGAACGCTAGTCCCTATTCGGCTGCGTTCTGAGAGGCCTCTTCGGTTTGCTCGGGTTCGGCCGCGGCTGCGGGCTTGGCCCGTGAACGCCGGGGGCGCTTGGGCTTGTCTTCCGGCGTTTCCACCAGGCCACCGTCGGTGTCGTCCTCGACGTCGATGACATCCGCGGTTGCCTTTGGTGGCGGGGCGTCATTCTTCGCGGCTTCTGGTTTGCGATCCCGGTTGCGATCATTGTTGCCGCCGCGCCATTCGCCGCCCTGCGCGCCCTGATTGCGATCGCCGGGCTGGTCGCCCTGCTGCGAGGCGTTGTCGTTGGACCTGTTGGACTGGTCGCCGGCATTCTGGTTGCCGCCCTGATCCTGCTGGCCCTGCTGCTGGCGCTCTGTCTGTTCGCGCTGAGCCTCGGACAGCATCCGCAGGTAGTGTTCCGCGTGCTGCTGGAAGTTTTCCGCCGCGACGCGGTCGTTGGAAACCTGCGCGTCGCGCGCCAACTGGTTATACTTGTCGATGATCTGCTGTGGTGTGCCGCGCACCTTCCCTTCGGGTCCCGAAGAGTCGAAAACACGGTTCACGATGTTACCCATCGAACGATTGCGGTTCCCTTTGGACCGCGAACGTGACTTGGAAGATCTCATAAAAGGTCCTGTTCCAGCCTTTGTCTGGACCTGAGCGGGTTTTCCTGATGCATTCGGACGGTGCCGAGCTTTGTTTCCGCGCAGGTCTGGCAAATCGCAAGTGGGGAATTAATGCGTGCAGGCCATCTGACCCGCAGCCCCCCGCCGCTTGCATGAAGTGGTCTAGCCAGTGCGCACCCACAGGGCAAGCGCAAACTTGACCAAAAGACCGGATTCCATGCCAAATCTTGCCGATTGATGACCTTGGGACACGCTTTCAAAGGTCAGGTGCGGTCCCAGAAACGACCCGGTCTCTGTTATCGAGATCATGGTGGACGTGTATGTTTTCAAGACCTGCCGCCTTAAAAAGCGGTGTGACCGCGTCGGCCTGGTCGGGTCCGATCTCGACAAGGAGCCGACCGCCGGTAGCGAGATGATCGCGCGCGCCGGCCAGAATCCGGCGATAGGCGGTCAGCCCGTCGGCGTCGTCGGTCAGCGCGATCCGGGGGTCGTGATCGCGGACTTCGGGCTGAAGAAGGTCCATTTCATTGGCAGCAATGTAGGGCGGATTGGATACGATCAGGTCGAAACGGCCGCCGATATCGGAATACCAGTCGGACAACGGGAGGATCAGTCGGTCGGCGACACCGTGCCGTTCGGCGTTCTCGCCGGCGACCAGAACCGCCTCTGCGGAAATGTCGGTGCCGACGCCGGTGGCCTGCCGACGCTCGGCCAGGAGCGTCACGAGAATGCACCCGGTGCCGGTGCCAAGGTCCAGCACCCGCGAAAACGGCCGCGAGAGGGCGAGTTCGACCAGGATTTCCGTCTCGGGCCTTGGGTCAAGCGTTGCCTCGGTGACTTTGAAGGTCCGCCCCCAGAACTCGCGAATCCCCAGGATGCGCGAGACCGGCTTGCGGTCCTGCCGTTTCCGGAGGAGATCGGAAAAGCAGGCCTGCGCTTCGGTGGAAACGGCATCGCGCAGGTGAAGCGTGAGGCGCTCGCGCGGGATGCCGAGGCACGCGGCCATCAGCCACCTGGCGTCGCGTTCCGGCGATTCGATGCCCGCTCCGCGCAGCGCACCGATCCCCCGGGCGATCTCGTCGGAGACGGTGGGGGGCACCTTACAGCCCCTGCTCGGCCAGCTTGGCCGCCTGATCCTCGGAAATCAGCGCGTCGATCACTTCGTCCAGATCGCCGCCCATGATCTCGCCCAGACGATAGAGCGTCAGGCCGATGCGGTGGTCGGTCATCCGCCCCTGGGGGAAATTGTAGGTCCGGATGCGCTCGGACCGGTCGCCCGAGCCGACCTGCGCCTTGCGGTCGGCGGCGCGTTCGTCGGCGGCCTTCTGCCGCTGCATGTCGAAGAGCTTGGCGCGCAGGTGGGCCATCGCGATTGCGCGGTTCTGGTGCTGCGACTTTTCGGATGAGGTGACGACAATCCCGGTGGGCATGTGGGTGATGCGGACGGCCGAGTCGGTGGTGTTGACGTGCTGGCCGCCGGCGCCGCTGGCCCGCATCGTATCGATGCGGATATCGGACACGGGAATGTCGATGTCGACTTCCTGGGCTTCGGGCAGCACCGCGACGGTTGCGGCAGAGGTGTGAATCCGCCCGCCGCTTTCGGTTTCCGGCACGCGCTGGACCCGGTGAACGCCGGATTCGAATTTCAGGCGCGCGAAGACGCCCTCGCCCGCCACGTTGACGACCGCTTCCTTGACGCCGCCCAATTCGGTCTCGGCCAGTTCGATGACGTTGAATTTCCAGCCCTTCGCCTCGGCGTAGCGCTGATACATCCGCAAGAGGTCGCCCGCGAAGAGAGCCGCCTCCTCGCCACCGGTGCCGGGGCGGATCTCGACGATGGCCGGGCGCGCGTCGGCGGCGTCCTTCGGCAGCAGCGAAAGCCGCAGGCGTTGTTCCGCGTCGGGCAGCTTTTCCCTGAGCTCGGCCAGTTCCTCTTCGGCAAGCGCGCGCATCTCGGGATCGTTCAGCATCGCCATCGCCTCGTCGCGCGAGGCCAGCATGGTGCGATAAGCCTCGATCTCGGAAACGACGGGCTTCAGCTCGGAATATTCCCGGGCAAGGTTCGCGATCTCGCCGGAGTCCGCGCCACCGGCCATCTTCGCCTCCAGAAACTGGAAGCGTTCGCGGATCTGGTTGAGTGTCTGTTCGGGGACCATGCTTTCCTGTTGCCGATCGGCAGCGCGGCGTCAAGCTGGCGCGAGGCGCGCCGGGATGCTAAACTAGCGTTCATGAGAACCGTGCTTGCCGTGTTGTCCATTCTGGCCGCAACGGTGGCCAATGCCGACGTGACCGGTCCCGGCGGCAGGACCGTGGATTGCTATTGCACCGATACCCAGGGGTCGCGGGTGGAGCTGGGCGAGACGATCTGCCTGTTCGTCGATGGCCGTTCCTTCATGGCGCAGTGCCAGATGTCGCTGAACGTGCCGATGTGGCGCGAGGTTCGTGAAGGCTGCCTGTCATCGTCACTGCCCCAGTCGAAGCCGCATGTCCTGAAGCCAGCGGTCGAGACGCTGGGCATTGACGCCCCAGTCATAGGCGCGGGTTCCAACGCGCGCTCGTGAGGCGATCGACAGCTTGGTGACGTCGCCCTCGCTGACGGCCATGACCGTGATGAAATCGGCAAACCCGAAGAAACGGCTTCGCGAGACGAAGGTCAGCATGCCTTCGTCGATGTCGCCTTCCAGCAATCGCGTCCGGGGCTCGTTCATCGCGATCTCGTAGAAGGTGGTGAGGACGTTTTCGGGATCAGCCGGGTAGCGCGGCGCTTCCCTGCCGATGAAGCGGACGCCGGACCTTTTGGGATCGTCGGTTTCGGCCGGTTCGACGTGCCAGAGGTCGCGGTCGATGGGCGCCAGGCGAATCCACAGCATGCCTGCGGCCACGATCAGCAATAGGGAAATCAGAAGTGTTTTCATCGCTTTGCCAGTCCGGGTTCACGTCATGCTATCTGCCAGCGGGAAGATAATACCACCCCGTTACCAGCACGTTACAGAGGACTTAGTCATTCCGGGCGCCGGGTCCAGCACCAAAGGCAAATCAGCTCGTAGGCGACATGCGCCCCCATTGTGGCGGTCATGTTGGCGTGATCGAAGGGTGGCGAGACTTCGACCACGTCCATGCCGGCAAGATCGATTCCCGCCAGCGCCCGGAGAAGCGGCGGCACCTCGGCGGATGTCAGCCCTTCCCATACCGGCGTGCCGGTTCCCGGCGCACAGCTTGGATCGAAGGCGTCGATGTCGAAGGTCAGATAGGTCTTCCGGCCGTCGATCCGGTCGAGAATACGACCGGCGATCCGCTCGGGCCCCTCGCGGTGCACCGTGCGCGCGTCGATCCGCTGGATACCCAGCCAGGGCTCGTTCTCGACCCTGATTCCCACCTGGACGGAATGTTCGGTGTCGATCAGGCCTTCCTTGACGGCCTTGTAGATGATCGTTCCGTGGTCGACCCTTGCCGGATCGTCGTCGGTCCAGGTGTCGGAATGCGCATCGAATTGCAAAAGCGCCAATGGGCCGTGCCGAGCGGCGTGCGCGCGCAGGACGGGCAGCGTGATCGAATGGTCACCGCCGAGGGTCAGGCAGGCCCCGGCCTTTTCGATGATGGCGGCGACGTGGTCTTCGATCAGCCTTGGCACGTCGGCCACGCGGGCATAATCGAACGGCATGTCGCCCGCATCGGCGATGGCGAAGTCGTCGAGCGGGCTGAACCCCCAGCCGAAGGGCGGATCACCGGCCATCATCGTCGATGCCTCGCGCAGCGCCCTGGGGCCGAACCGCGCGCCCGGTCGGTGGGTGACGGCCTGGTCGAACGGAATGCCGGTGATCGCGATGTCGATCCCTGCCAGATCTTTCGTCAGTTTCCGGCGCAGGAAGGAGGTCACGCCGGCGAAGACGTTCTCGTAGGCCAGCCCCCTTGGATCATCGCGCGTGACGGCGACATCGACTTCGTTTGCGGCGTCTTCAAGACCCATGCTTGCTCTCCGGTCGGCTTCGTGAGACCTGTTTCAACGATCTTTCAGACTACACGGGAAATCGCAATGTCCGATGATCCGGTCTATGAGACCGCCGATGGCCTGCCGCGCCTGCTGGAAGTGATGCGGCGTCTTCGCGACCCCGAAATCGGCTGTCCCTGGGATATCGAGCAGGACTTCCGGTCGATCGCCCCCTACACGATCGAGGAAGCCTACGAGGTGGCGGACGCCATCGAGCGCCAGGACTGGAGCGATCTTGAGGGCGAACTGGGGGACCTCCTGCTGCAGGTTGTCTACCACGGGCAGATGGGTGCCGAAGCCGGGCATTTCGACTTCGACAGCATCGCGCGGAACGTGACCGGCAAGATGATCGACCGGCATCCCCACATCTTCGGGGATGAGAACCGCGACAAGAGCGCCGAGCAGCAGACCCGAGACTGGGAGGCCGCGAAGGCCGCCGAGCGCGCCAAGCGCGATGCGAAAGGCGTGCTGGACGATGTCGCACTTGGCCTTCCGGCTCTGATGCGGGCAGTCAAGCTGCAGAAGCGCGCCGCGCGGGTCGGCTTCGACTGGCCCGAGGCGGGCGCCGTGCTGGACAAGATCGTCGAGGAGACGGCCGAACTGGTCGAGGCGCGCGACCGGGGCGACAAGGCGCATCTGCACGAGGAATTCGGAGACCTTCTGTTCGTCATGGCGAACCTCGCCCGGCATCTGGGCGTCGATCCCGAGGACGCGCTGCGGGATGCGAACGCGAAGTTCACGCGGCGGTTCCGTGCCATCGAGGCCGCACTGGCTGCCCGGAACCGGCGTCCCGACCAGTCGAGCCTGGAAGAGATGGACGCACTCTGGGATGAGGCCAAGGCGGCCGAACGCGCGGGATGATCCGGAGTTTCATCGGCCTGCCCCTGCCCGGTCACGCGGAGCAGTCGCTGGAGAGCCTGCAAGGCGGATTGCCCGGCGCCAGAGCGGTGCCGGCGGAGAACATGCACCTGACGCTGGCCTTTCTGGACGACCAGCCCGAGGCGATCCTGCGCGCCCTGGCGGAAGACCTGGACGAAATCGGCTCGCCGCCGATCGAGATCCGGCTGTCGGGCCTTGTCCTTCTGGGCGGGAAGAAACCGGGGGCGATCGCTGTGGGGGCCGACGGAGGCGAGCGGCTGGCGGTGTTCCAGGCGCGTGTCGCCCGGGCGGTGCGGCAGGCGGGCATCGACCTGGAGCGCCGGCGGTTCCGGCCGCATGTCACGATTTTCAGGATACCGAAGACCGTCGAGAGCGCCGAAGCGACGCACATCCAGGCGTGGATCAGCCGGACCGCCCCGTTCGAGCCGATCACGTTTCTGGCCGACAGGATGGCGCTTTACCGGTCGATCCTGACCAAGGCCGGTGCGATCCACGATGTGCTGGAGGAATACCCGCTGGAAGACGGAAAATTTTAACTGACTTATTTTGTCGGGTATTGACCTGACAAAAAGACTCAGATTTAAGATCCGAGAAATGCAACCAATGGAGTTCTTCATGCGCCCGATACTGCTTGCCCTCGCCACCACGGCACTTGCCGCCCCGGTTTTCGCCGACGAGGTCAATATCTATTCCTACCGGCAGCCGGAGCTGATTCAGCCCCTGCTGGACGCCTTCACGGCAGAGACCGGGATCGAGACGAACGTGGCTTTCGTCGAGAAGGGACTGGTCGAGCGCCTGAAGGCCGAAGGAAAACGGTCGCCGGCAGACATCATCCTGACCGTCGATATCTCGCGCCTGACCGAAGCCAAGGAAGCCGGCGTGACGCAGGCCGTCGACAGCGAGGTGCTGGACGCCGCCGTTCCGCCCGCGCTGCGCGATGCCGACGACCAGTGGTTCGGCCTGACGACGCGCGCGCGCATCGTCTATGCCTCGAAGGAGCGCGTCGCACCCGGCGAGGTGACGACCTACGAGGATCTGGCCGATCCGAAGTGGAAGGGGCGCATCTGCACCCGGTCGGGCACCCATGTCTACACGCTGGGACTTGTGGGCGCGATGATCGAGCACAACGGTATCGAGGCGGCAGAGGAATGGCTGGAAGGCGTGAAAGCCAACCTTGCCCGACAACCCGAAGGCAACGACCGCGCACAGGTCAAGGCGATCTGGGCCGGCCAATGCGACATCTCGCTGGGCAACACCTATTACATGGGCGCGATGCTGGACGATCCCGAGCAGCAGGACTGGGCCAATGCAGTGCGCATCGAATTCCCCGCTTTCGCGGACGGATCGGGCAGCCACGTCAACGTCTCGGGCGTCGCGATGACTGCATCAGCCCCGAACCGGGACCAGGCGCTGGCTTTCATGGAGTTCCTGGTCTCGCCCGAAGCACAGGCGATCTATGCGGCCGAAGTGGATGAGTATCCGGTTCGTCCCGACGCCAAAGTAAGCGAGCGCGTGGCGAGCTGGGGCACTTTCACCCCTGACGATACCAGCCTGACGGCCATCGCCGAGCACCGGCCGGAAGCCCTGAAACTGGTCGAACGCGTCGATTTCGACAGCGCGACCGGCACCGACGGCTGATTTTGCCCCGAACAGACCGGGGCGACCGGTGCGCCGCCCCCCCGTCGGGCGGCGCACTTTTGCGATGTGCCCCACGCTTCGGTTCCGGGTGCTGGACAAGTCGGACGGCGTTGGTCATGGTCCCGGTCTCTGAGGGAGCACCTATGCCGCCACGCAAGATCATCATCGATACCGACCCCGGCCAGGACGATGCCGTGGCCATACTTCTGGCCCTGGCCTCGCCCGAGGAACTTGAGGTCCTGGGCATCGTGGCCGTGGCCGGAAACGTGCCGCTGCCGCTGACCCAGAAGAACGCCCGAATCGTCTGCGAACTGGCGCGGAAGACCCATGTGCCGGTCTTCGCCGGCTGCGAAGCGCCGATCCGGCGCAAGCTGGTGACAGCCGAGCATGTGCACGGCAAGACCGGTCTTGACGGGCCGCAGCTTGCCGATCCGTCCATGCCGCTTCAGGACCGGCACGGGGTGGATTTCATCATCGAGACCCTGCGGCGCGAGCCTGCGGGAAGCGTGACGCTGGTGCCCGTGGGTCCCCTGACAAATATCGGCACCGCCTTCCTGAAGGCCCCCGACATCGTGGACCGCGTGGACGAGATCGTGCTGATGGGTGGTGCGTATTTCGAGGTGGGCAACATCACCCCGGCCGCCGAGTTCAACATCTACGTCGATCCAGAAGCAGCGGAAATCGTTTTCAGATCGGGGGTCAACCTGACGGTGATGCCGCTTGACGTCACCCACAAGGCGCTGACGACCCGCCCGCGCGTCGAAGCGTTCCGCGGCATGGGAACCGAGGTGGGACGGATGGTGGCCGAGTGGACCGACTTTTTCGAGCGTTTCGACAAGGAGAAATACGGCTCGGAAGGGGCGCCGCTGCACGATCCCTGCACCATCGCCTACCTGCTGCAGCCCGACATGTTCGACGGCCGGCACATCAACGTCGAGATCGAAACGGGGTCGGATCTGACCCTGGGGATGACCGTTGCCGACTGGTGGCGCGTCAGCAAGCGCCCGGCGAACGCGACCTTCATGGGCGACCTGGATGCCGACCGGTTCTTCGGTCTGCTTACCGAACGGCTGGCGAGGCTGGGATGAGCCAGATTCTGCATCTTGCGGGCGAGGCCGATCTTGACCGGCTGCTGCCCATGGTCCGCGCCTATCACGCCGCCGAAGGCATCGACGTTTCGGACGAACACCGGCGCGACGCACTTCTGCCCCTGCTCGAGGGATCGCAGCACGGTGCGGTCTGGTTCATCGGGCCGAAGATGTCGCCCGTCGGCTATGTGGCGGTGTGCTTTGGCTGGTCGATCGAACTGGGCGGCATGGACGGGTTCATCGACGAGTTGTGGATACGCGAGAAGGTCAGGGGCCGGGGGATGGGCAGCGAGGCGCTGTTTCTGCTTCTGGCCACGCTGAAGGAATCGGGTCTGAAGGCCATGCATCTGGAGATGGCGGAAGGAAACCCGGCAGAACGGCTCTACCGCCGGGCGGGTTTCAGACGGCGGGATTTCGCACTGCTGACGTGGACGGCGTGACGCGGATGCGCGGGGTTTGGAAAGTCGGCCCGCGCGGACCTATATATTCCGCATGAGCCTCGATCTTCCCTTCGACAATACCTATGGCCGCCTGCCCGACAGGTTCTACACCCGCATGGCGCCGACGCCGGTGCGGGCCCCCGCCCTTGTCGCCCTGAACCGGCCGCTGGCCGAGCGGTTGGGCCTGGATGCCGGGGCGCTGGCCTCGGAGAGCGGTGTTGCCGCGCTGGCCGGCAACAAGGTGCCGGGCGGTGCCGATCCGCTGGCGCAGGTCTATGCGGGCCACCAGTTCGGCGGCTGGTCGCCGCAACTGGGCGATGGCCGCGCGATCCTGCTGGGCGAGATCGTGGCACCCGACGGCGCGCGGTTCGACGTGCAACTGAAGGGGTCCGGTCCGACGCCCTATTCGCGCATGGGCGACGGGCGGGCCTGGTTGGGCCCGGTGCTGCGGGAATACGTCGTCTCGGAGGCGATGGCAGCACTTGGCGTGCCGACCACGCGGGCGCTGGCCGCCGTGACCACGGGCGAGATCGTGCTGCGCGAGACGCCGCTGCCCGGGGCGGTCTTCACGCGCGTCGCGTCCAGCCATATCCGCGTCGGGACCTTCCAGTTCTTTGCCGCGCGCCGCGACACCGAGGCGCTGGAGGCGCTGGTCCGGCACGCGATCGAGCGTCACGACCCCGGTGCCAAAGACGCCCTTGGCCTGCTGAGCGGCGTGATCGAACGCCAGGCCCGCCTGATCGCGCAATGGATGGGGCTTGGGTTCATACATGGCGTGATGAACACCGACAACATGACTATTTCGGGCGAAACCATCGACTATGGCCCCTGCGCCTTCATGGACGTCTATCACCCGATGCGGGTCTTCTCGTCCATCGACCAGCACGGGCGCTATGCCTTCGGCCGCCAGCCCGACATCGCCATGTGGAACCTGGCGCAACTGGCTTCGGCTCTGGTGCCGCTGATCGGAGAGGTGGACGATGCGCAGGCCGCGATCGACCGTTTTCCGGATCTGTTCCGGCAGGAATGGCTGGACGTGTTCCGCGCCAAGATCGGTCTGACCACCGAAGACGAGGGCGATCACGATCTGATCCACGCCCTGCTTGACGTCATGGCCAACGGTCAGGCGGATTTCACCAACGCCTTCAGGGCGCTTGGCACGCCCCTGGCCCGCGATCAGTTCACCGACCGCGACGCCTTCGACGCCTGGGAGCGCGACTGGCGGCAGCGGTTGTCGCTGGAAGGCGCGGCGCCGGAAGACAGGATCGCGGCGATGCAAGCGGTCAATCCCGCGCTGATCCCGCGGACCCACCGGATCGAAGAGGCGATACAGGCCGGGGTGAACGGGGATTTCGGCCCGTTCGAGCGGCTGAACCTGGCACTGGCCACGCCGTTCGCGGACCCGGGCGACCATGCCGACCTGTCGGTGCCGCCGACCGAGGAAGAAATCGTGCCTCAGACCTTCTGCGGCACCTGAGCGGGACGGTTGATCAGGACCAGACCGGCAGCCACCAGCACCAGCGCCACGATGATCGGCGCGCCGATCTTTTCGCCAAGAAGCGCCCAGCCGAACAGGACCCCGAAGACCGGGGACAGAAAGCTGAAGGCGGCCACGCTGGCGGCGGGATAGATCGAGAGAAGCCAGAGCCAGAACGCGAACCCCAGCGTCACGACGATCACGACCTGGAAGGCAAGGCCCCAGAGATGGATCGGTTGCAGATCCCGGATCAGGGGGCCGAAGAATAAGGCCGCCACGATCAGGATGGGCGCCGAGACCATCACCTGCCAGAGCAACTGGCGGTCCGGGGCGACATCGCGCAGGCCGGTCTTCGCGATCACCGCCAGCGCCGCCCAGGCGACCGCCGCCGCCAGCGCCATCAGGTCGCCCAGAAGCGATGCCTCGCCCCCCTCGCCCCGCCACAGGATCGCGATGACGACGCCCGCGAAGGCGAGGAACTGTCCCGCCGCCTTCATGCGCGTGATCCGTTCACCGGGAATCAGCCAGTGCCCCAGAAGCGCAAGCCAGAGCGGCATCGTGTAGAAGTTGATGCTGGCGCGGCTGACGGTCGTCAGGTCGAGAGCGATGAAGAGAAGGATGAACTCGGTCGCGAAGAACGTTCCCAGCAACACGCCTGCCCGCAGGTTTTCGCGCTTCAGCCCGAAGGCGCGTCCGCGAAGAAGGAACCACGCGGCCAGGCAAAGCGTGGCGCCGACGGAACGAAGGGCGGCGAAGAAGACCGGCTGCAGGCCCTCGTTCACAACCGCGATGACGACCTGGTTGAAGGCAAGAAGCGCCGAAAAGAGGATCAGCGAGACGGTGCCGAACGTGTCGATCCTGTCTTTGCGGGGCATGGCTCTCTCCGTTCTTCCCGCCGGTTTTCGGGCCGTGACGTCAGCAATGGCAAGCGGTCCGACCCGAGTAGGACCCACGCCGGGAAAGCGCAAGCCGGCGCGCAATCTTCCGTTTCGGATTGTTCCATCGGTTCATCGTGCTAGGAACCCTCATGGACCTGCTGCAACTGACATCCCTTCTGATCGTCCTGGCCGGGCTGTTCGGCGCTGTGAACTATCTCTTTCTCAAGCTTCCCAGCACGATCGGCATCCTCGTCGTCTCGCTTGCGGCGTCGCTGACGATCCTTGTGATCGACTTTTTCGTCTCGGGATTTCGCGTCGACGACGACGTGCGCCGCCTTGTGGGACGTATCGATTTCCCGGACGCGCTGTTGGAGGGGATGTTGGGGCTTTTGCTGTTCGCGGGTGCCCTGCATGTGAAACTGGCGGACCTGAAGGCCCAGTGGATTCCCGTCGCGTTGATGGCGACGATCGGGGTCGGGTTGTCAACGCTGATCGTCGGTGTCGGCTTTTCCTGGATGACGGGCATGCCGCTTCTGGTCGCCCTTGTGTTCGGCGCCCTTATCTCGCCCACCGACCCCGTAGCCGTGCTGGGAGTTCTTCGCGAGGCAAGCCTTCCCAGGACGCTGGAGACCAAGATCGCGGGCGAAAGCCTGTTCAACGACGGCGTCGGATACGTGGTTTTCCTGGTTCTCGTCGGGATGGCCTTTCCGCAAGGGGACGAACATGCGTCGGGACTGGCTGAGGCGGTGCGGCTGTTCTTTCAGGAGGCGCTTGGCGGTGCGGTTCTGGGGCTGGTGCTTGGCTGGCTGACGTTTCGCCTGATGCGGCAGATAGACGATTATTCGCTCGAAGTGCTGTTGACGCTGGGACTGGCCTTCGGCGGGTATCAGATGGCGGTCTGGCTTCATGTCTCGGCCCCGATCATGGCGGTCTGCGCCGGTCTGCTGATCGGCGACGTCGGCACCGCCAGGGGAATGGGCGAGGAGACCCGGAGATACGTGGATGCCTTCTGGAAGCTGATCGACGAGATCCTGAACGCGGTTCTGTTCCTCTTGATCGGCATCGAGGTCTTCGCGGTCTCGTTCGGCTGGAGCGCGTTCCAGACAGGGCTTGCGGCGATCGTGCTGGCGCTGGCTGCACGGCTGGCGGCGGTGACGGTTCCGGTGCTGATGCTGCGCCCGTTCCGCACCTTCTCGCCCGGTGTCATCCCGATCATGACCTGGGGCGGATTGAAAGGAGGCATCTCGGTCGCACTGGCGCTGTCGTTGCCGCCAGGCGAATGGAAGCCTCT
>JAVJUV010000065.1:0-18975 GCA_040220415.1 Silicimonas sp. | reverse complement strand
AGCTTGTCGGTGACGATGGCCGCGGGCTTGCCATGGCGGTTGAGCAGTTTTCGCAGCAATTTCGCTACGCGGACCTTCGGTTCAGTGCCGCTTTGCGATCACGCGTCGTCGTGACGACCGCGTCCAGCACTTCGCCTTCGTGGTCGACGGCGCGTCAAAGGTAGATTGAATCCGCTCGGCGGTAGGTGCTGTGCGATCTTGGCCGCGACCGACCGGAAAGAGAGCGCTTGATCCCAGTGCGTGCGGTGGCGGAGAGGGACGGGATGGGATCCAACGTTCTCTGCCCCGGAAAAACGAACTCCTGAACTCATCGGAAGCGATCATGCTGCGGTCGAACGGCGCACCGACAAGAGCACCGCTGCCATTGCAGCAGGTCAGCCATGAGTTTTCGCGCGGAGTTGGTGAGGCCGGCGCCCCGTGGAAGAACTCAGTGATCCGGATGGAGTTGGGGGCTACATCTTGCCGAGGCTATCAAAACCGACTGCAAATACGTTAGTCGCGAATCGATCGATCCAATCTGCGGAATTGGCTGGTTCGCAGTCAAAATCGGCCCACCACTCCACGAAGCTCCTGTTTGTGATTGTAACAGGTGTCACGCGCAATGTGGCGATATAGTTTTCCACCTCGAACGGCGAGGTTTCGAAATTGTAGACATAGAACCGCTCGCGGTCCGATAGGGCGAGAAGCCGTTCACGTATGGTCTCGCCGGATTTGAGCTGGAAGTTGCGCACGCATCCCACCTGATCGGACGCCTTGGCTTCCTCGATCTGCGAGGTTGCGATGTCGGGATGCCATTTCGGCAATGCATTGAAATCTCGAACTCGTGCCCAGACAAGGTCTGCGGGGGCGCCGATGACGGTACTGGCGTAAGCTCTAGGCATGGGATTCTTTCCGGTTAGAAGCGGATCTGTTTGAAGGCGGCGGTCTGCTCCGTGACTGCGCGCTCCATGGGAAGTCGCTCCATGGAACTGGCCCCATAGAAGCCATGGCAGTGTTCGCAGTTGTTCAGGACGTAGCGGGCGTCCTGGGGGCTTGAGACCGGCCCGCCATGGCACAGGATCAAAACGTCAGGTCGGTGATCGAGGGCGGCCTTGGCGCACGCATCGATCCGTGCCGGGCATTCCTCCAGTGTCAGTGCTGTCTCCGCGCCGATCGAACCTCCGGTGGTCAGCCCCAGATGCACGACGAGGATGTCGGCACCGGCCTCGGCCATTGCGACGGCTTCTTCCTCGTTGAACACGTAGGGCGTCGTCAGAAGGTCGAGTTCGCGCGCCGCGCGGATGAGGTCGATTTCGAGGCCGTAACCCATCCCGGTCTCTTCGAGATTGGCCCGGAACGTACCGTCGATCAGGCCCACCGTCGGAAAATTCTGGATCCCCGCAAAACCGCAGGCCTTCAACGTCTGCAGGAACGGCTCCTTGAGGAGAAACGGATCGGTTCCGTTCACGCCTGCCAGAACGGGCGTATGTCTGACCACCGGCAGGACCTCGCGCGCCATGTCGAGCACGATCTCGTTCGCGTTGCCATAGGACAGGACACCGGCAAGAGAGCCACGGCCGGCCATCCGATAGCGGCCCGAATTGTAGATGACGATCAGGTCGATGCCGCCCGCCTCCTCGCATTTGGCGGAAAGGCCCGTGCCCGCTCCGCCCCCGATGATCGGTATCCGTTTTTCTGCCATCTCCCGGAAGTTCCGCAACAGGTCGGTCCGTCGAAAAGCCGGATCGGCGGCACCATTGGCGTGATAGTTCATCGCTGGATCTCCTCGAACGCGGCCACGACCGCTTGGGCAAACTGTTCGTCATTGATGTGATGGGGCAGGCGCAGGACGCTGTGGTGCGCCCCGAGGCGAACCGTCCGCTCGATGGCCTCGAACAGGGCCTGGTCCGCCTCGGGATCCCAGAATGGCTGGCCCGGCGCATCGAGAGCCGAGATGCCACCCTCGGGCAGCAGAAAGCAGACCGGACCGGACATGCGATTCAGCCGCTCGCCGATGAAGGTGCCGATCCTGACGTTCTCGTCGGGCGTGGTGCGCATGAGCGTCACTTGCGGATTGTGGGCGTAAAGAAGGCGTTTCCGATAAGGTTCCGGCACCTCTGACACCGGTCCGAAATTGACCATGTCGAGGGCGCCGCACGAGCCGACATAGGGGAGCGGCCCGCGGGCCGGTGCGCCGAGACGATCATCGGAAGCCGGGAAAATCCCACCGACCAGCAGATCGGCGATTTCGGTCGTCGTCAGGTCAATCAAGCCGTCGACGAGGCCGGAATCGGCAAGCTTCTCCATCGCTGCGCCACCGGTGCCGGTCGCATGGAAGACAAGACAGTCGTAACGGTCTTCCATTTTCGACCGTACGGCATCGACGCACGCGGTCGTCACCCCGAACATGGTGAGCCCGAGTGCCGGCCGGTCGTCGCCCTGTTCCTCGGAGGCGGAATTGACCATCCCGGCCATGGCGGCGGCGGCGTTGGCCAGAACCTTGCGCGAGACCCGGTTCAAACCGGCCACATCGGTGACCGAATACATCATCGTGATATCCGAACCGCCGACATATTGGCCCACCTGGCCGGATGCGACTGTCGAAACCATGAGTTTGGGGACACCGACATCAAGCGCCCGAAGCGCCGGGCAAATCAATGCCGTGCCGCCTGATCCGCCCAATCCGACAACACCGGCGAGATCATCCCTGTCGGGCAACCAGCGGCGGAGCGCATCGGCCATCGCAGCGACCGCCTGGCCGCGGTCATCAACGAAAACGGCAGCGGCGCCATCGGGGTGCGCCATGGCGACCTCGTCCGGTGCAACATCGGCCATGCCGGGGGACTGTCTCGTCCCGACATCGACGAGCCGCGTTCTCGTACCTTCCCTTTCAAGGCAATCGCGCACGAAGGCCAGTTCCACGCCCTTCGTGTCACAGGTTCCTATGACGTAGGCACGTCTCATGGCATCCCCGTTCGCAGCGTGAAGCTTGGTCGTGCTGATGCGATTTGAGCGCGACCGCTTGCGCGAAGGGCCGGCCGACGTCTAATTCGACGCTCATGTCCGACGCCCACGCCAGAGTTCACTTTCGATTCCTGACCGAACAGGCGCCGGTCGAAACCGCTGAGTCGGGTGTTCTCGCACCCGCCCGCTGGCGGTTTCGAGGCGACGAAACGACGATCGAACTGGGCGTGCTGATGCCGAATGTCAGCGTCAACGGGGCGCTCCTGGAGGCGCTCGAGCGAACCGACGGCTTTCCGTCGAGCACGGTCGGCGCGATCCTTGCAGCGGACCCCTTCGCTATCTGGGACGATCTGTGCGCGACACTGCGCGACAAGGGCATTGGACGTGTCATCAACTATCCGACGATGGGTGCCCATTCCGGGCCGCTCGCCGAGGGCCTCCATGCGATGGGAACCGGCTATGCAGCCGAGATCGCTCGGCTTGATCGATTGCAGGGCGACGGCCTCGGGGTCGTCGCCATGGCCAGTTCGCTCGATCAGGTAGTGCATGCGGCCGCCATCGAACCCGAGTCGATCGTGTTGCACGCTTTTGCGGCACAAGGATCGTTGAAGGACGCCGACCTCATCACCGAAGCGCGACAGATCAGCGGCAGGCCCATCGTACTGCACGGCCGGAAGTGGCATGGCGATGCGATGCGTATTGCCGACGGCGCCCTTTGTTAGATTTCGATCAGGTCGACAGAAGACCATGGCGCTTCATCTTGTTGTAAAGGGTTTTTCGCGAGATTCCGAGAAACGCCGCAGTCTGGTTCCTTCGGAAGCGGTTGCGACGCAAGCCATCCAGAAGCCAGCTTTTCTCGTCGACGACATCGGGGCGAGGTGTCATTGAATGGGACGTTCCCAGCGCGTGCTTGATGGCCGCGGCAGCGATCGGGCCGTCGCCGGTCGTCATTGAAGCCCGCGTGAGCACATGGTGGAGTTCGTCAAGATTGCCCGGCCATCCATGTGATATCAGCGCACGATGAGCCGCCGGATCCAGTCCGGGCGCGGCACGGCCGCTTCGATCGCCTATGCTGTCAAGGATTTGGCGGGCGAGGAGCGGAATGTCCTCGGGCCGCTCCCTGAGCGGCGGCAGCGACACCTCAAGCGCGCCGATCCGCGCATGCAGGGCCGGGTCAATGCCGTCTGCCATGCCCGCCGGTCGCGCCGTGAACAGCAGTCTTATGTCGGGACCGGGACCCTCACTGCCCGTCGACCGCGGCATCCGACCACTTGAGACGATATCAAGGAACTGCGTTTGAAGACCCGCCGGGGCCTGGCAGACATCGCCTATCGCCAGGGTGCCGCCCTGAAGCACTTCGAGCAGGCCGAGCCGGCGACGCTCGTCTTCCGGCCCGCGATGTCCGAACAGTTCGGCGGCCAACTCCTCCTCGGTCTTGCCCGCACACCCGATTATGCGAAACGGATCGTTTCGGCGGCGCCCGTAACGGTGGATTGCACGTGCGATCTGGCGCCGCCCGGTGCCCGGCTCACCGATGATGAGCACGGGCAGTTCGGAGCCGGCCGCCTCGTGTGTCCGGGCCACCGCCATGCGAACGGCATCGGAGGTACCCGGCAGGATCTGTTCGATCGGGCTGCGCTCCAGCCTCTGCTCGAGCCGATCGAGCCTCGACCGCAACACGTGCATCGTCTTGAACGAGGACGTCTTGTCCGACACCGAGTCTTCCAGCGGCATACGGTCGATCGTTGACCCGCCGATGTAACCCAGCGCACGGGACTCGCGGCAGACGGCGACAAGTTCCTCGGCCGTCGTTATCGGTCCGCCTTCGATGACCGGCAGGACATCGGGATTGGCGCGTCCTATCGTTTCGACCATGTGGCGCACCCAACTGCCGGCATCGCTCACCGAGAGCCGGCTTGCGACGCCGCGCGTCCCGCCCTGGTTCCAGCCAAGATTGACATTGACTATGTCGGCGGGGGCCTGGGCCATCACCCGCGCTTCCTGCGGTGTCTGGACATAGGCGATGGTGGCCAATCCGTGCGCCTGGGCGCGCTTGACCAGTTCCACTTCGCGGCCAAAGCCGATCCCCGCCGCCTCCATCCGATCACGCAACTCGCCGGTGACAAAGAGCGCGCTTGGAAAGTTGGTGACGCCGGAGAAGCCCCAGTCGCGCACCCGATCGAGAAAGGCATCGAGATCAAGGCGCGGATCCATGCAGTTGGCGCCGAAGAACACCGGCACCGTGCTGTTGTTGAGGATCTCGGACCGGGCGAAACGTGCCGTAAGCGCATTGCTGTCCGCGATCGGCATCATGCAGGTGAGCGAGGCGCCTCCCATCATGCGGAAACGGCCGGCGGTGATCGCGATCAGCAGGTCGACGCCGCCGCGAGTGGCCGCCTCGGCCATCAGACCCGCGCCGATGGCCGCGCCAACGAGAATGCCGTTCTCGTCGGCGCGGATCTTCCGGCAACGCTCAAGGACGTCGACGCGCGGCATCATCGTTTCGGCCTAGCTCCTCTGTGCGATGGCGCTCAGTCCGCCGTCGATGTTGAAGCATGCACCGGTGACGAAGGAAGCATCGTCTGTCGCCAGGAACACGACCGCCGCGGCGATTTCCTCCGGCAGACCCTGGCGGCGCAAAATGCCGGGACCATCATCGTGCGGACGTGTCAGCCCGGCATCGAGTTCGCGGCCTTCGGCGGCTGCCCGCTTGATGTGAAAGTCGGTCAGTGTCGGACCGGGCAGAACCGCATTGATGCGGATACCTTGATCGGCATGATCGCAGGCCATTGATCGGGTTAGAGCCAGCAGTCCCGCCTTGGACGCATCGTAAAGCGCCATTCCCGGACGGCCGACCACACCGTTGGCGGACGAGATGTTGATGATGCTGCCGCCCTGGCGCATGTGCGGGATCAGGTATTTGCAGCTCAACCCGGGGCCTCGCAGGTTGACGTCCAGAATGAACGCCCAGTCTTCGAGGGTGGCGTCCGTCACCGGTCCGAACACGCGCGCGCCGGCATTGTTGACGAGGATGTCGATGTGCCCGAACCGCTCCACCGACTGCTCGGCCAACTTGCGGATGGAGTCGTCGTCGGCCATTTCGACGTGCATCGGGACCGCTGTCGCACCGGCGTCGCTCAATTCCGCTGCCGTGCGCTCGGCATCCTCCAGGACGCGGTCGGCAACCACGATCTTCGCCCCCTCGCCGGCCAGCAGGCGGCACGTCTGACGGCCGATGCCCCCGCCTCCACCGGTGACGACGGCGATCTTGTTTTCGAGCTTCATTCACGGTTCTCCTTTCAGGTGTATGATTGGTTGGCGCGGCTCTAAGGCCGGGCCAAATGGCCGAACCTGTCGGCAATTGCGCGCACGTCGACCTGCTTGCCCGTGCGCGCCGATTCGAGCGCGGCGAAAACCATGGCCTGCGACTGGAGCGTCTGTTCCAGCCGCGTCGGCATTGGTTCGCCGCCGCGCAACCACTGCACAAAGCGCTCGATGATCCAGACGTTTCCGAAACTGTCCTGCACGACTGGCTCAACCGTCTCCCCGCTTCCGGGGCGGCGTACGGGCTCTTGGCCGGTCGGATCGTAGTACATGCGTTCCAGCCGTCCGCCGTCGAGGATCAGCGTGGCCTTGTCGAACTCGGCGCGGATCGTGCCCTTGAAGTACTCGTTGATGGAGACCGCATTGCAGGCGGTGCTCTCGTAGCTGGCCCGGACGTCGTTGCCGAAGCGCATGATCGCCAGAACCTGGGAATCGCCGGCAAACTCCCCCCAGGGAGGGTTCCAGGAAGTGGCGAAGAATGAGGCTGGCGCGGCGCCGGCCAGATCGCGCAGGATGTCGAAGTGATGAATGGCTGCCTCGACCAGCATGACATCGTCCATCTCGTGGCGGAACCGGCCCCAGCTTGCGAACCGCCGCAGTTCACCGGTGAGGCGGAAGGCAATGTAGTCGAGCGCGCCATATTGGCCGCTGTGGACCTCGCGTCGCAGGGTGGAATGGGCCTGATCGAACCGGTGGGTCATCGTGAACGCGATCCGGCGGCCCGTTTCGCGGGCTGTTCTGACGATGCGCGCTGTGTCCTCAATCGAAGCGGCAATCGGTTTTTCGCACAGCACATCCATGCCGGCATTGGCGGCCATCGCGACGTGATCGGCGTGGTCCCACGGTGGAGTCGAAATCAGAGCGAAATCGGCGTCGGCCTGACGACACGCTTGGGCTGCATCGGTGAAGCACTGGGTCTCTGGCAGCCCCAGAAAGTCGCGCGCCTCGCCCAGCGCCTGTTCGTCGATGTCGCAGACCGCCACCGTCTCGACCAGTCCCCTGGCTTTCACTGGCGGGACGAAGTCGCGAAGCCAAGCTGCGCCATATCCACCTACTCCGATCTGTAGCATCTTCAGGGGTCGCATGATGCGGAAACGTCCTTCCGGTCAGTTGAGGTTTGGCAGCCAGAGCGAGATGGCGGGTATGAAGGTGATCAGCATGAGCGTGAGGAACAGCGGCACGTAGAAGGGCAGCAATTCCCGCACCAGCCGGCTCATCGGTACGCGCGCGATGTCACTGATCAGGAACAAAGACAGGCCCATCGGCGGCGTCACCAACCCGAGCACCACGTTGAAGACCGACACGATGCCCAGGTGCACGGGATCCACGCCGGCTGCGATCAGGGGCGGCGCCACGATCGGCATGATCAGCAGCACGACGACGCCGGCATCCAGGAACATGCCGGCGACCAGCAGGATCAGGTTCAGGACGAGCAGAAGCACGATCGTGTTGTCGGTGTCGGGCAGCACGGCGGACGCAAACTGTTGCGGCACCTGCTCGAGTGCAAAGACCCAACCCAGCAGCTGCGCCCCTGCGACGATCACCAGGATCGCGCCCGTGGCCTTGACCGTGTCGACCGCCGAGGTCAGCAAATGGCTGGGGCTGAGATCGCGGTAGACGAGCGCGCTCACCAGAAGGATGTAGAGGACGACGACGGCAGCAGCCTCGGTCGGCGTGAACCAGCCTGTGAGCATGCCGCCGACGAGGAACACGGGCGCGAGCAGAGCCGGCAGTGCCGCCGCTCCGCCGCGTGTTACTTCGCTTGGCGTGGGCCAACGTGGTTCGCGCGGGAAGCGGCGCAGACGCGCAAGGATGGCGGTCGTCAGCATCAGCATGGTCACGCACAGGATCGCGGGCAGCACGCCGGCCAGCAGCAGGCTCACGATCGAGGTGTTGGTGACCGCACCATAGATGATGAGGATGATGCTGGGTGGGAAGATCGGCCCCACGGTCGCAGACGCCGCGGTCACGGCGGCCGCAAACCCGGCGCTGAACCCTCTTTCTCGGAGCGCCATTATCTCGACACGGCCCAGACCGCCGACGTCAGCGAGAGCGGCGCCCGACATGCCTGCGAAGATCAGGCTGGCAAAGATGTTGACCTGAGCCAGGCCACCGGGCACGCGTCCGACCACGATGTTGGCGAAATTGAAGATGCGCGACGTGATGCCGGCGGTGTTCATCAGGTTGCCGGCCAGAATGAAGACCGGGATAGCCACCAGCGTGAAAGAGTCGACGGAGAAGATCAGTCTCTGAGCGGCGGAGTCCAGAGGGAAACCGTTCGCCAGGATGTAGTAGATCGACGGCAGCATCATCGCGACCACAACGGGGAAGCCGACGGAGAACAGGACGAGGAAAGCCAATCCGATTGTCATGGTAAGGTCCTCGGCTAGAGCGCACCCGGAGGAGCGGACGAAGTCGGATCGACATCAATTTCATCGGCGATTTCGTCCGCCGTGTAGCTGCCCTCACCGTCGCGCCAGTATTCGACGAGCCGCACGAGGTACTCGAAGGTGACCAGAAGGAAGCCGATCGTGCCGGGGAGAATGAAGACCCAGAACGGCACGCCAAGCGTTGTCGATACGTGCGCGTTTTTCACCGACGTCAGCACCGCAGAGAAGGTCGCGACGGCGAAGATCAAGGCCGAGCCCGCAAGGATCGAGACCGACAAGATCCGTCGCGCAAGACCGGGTAAAGCGCGACGCAACTCGTCCATGGCGATCATGCCGGCACCGGACACGGCAACGGGAGCCGCCATGAACGCCAGGCAGATCAGAAAGTACTTTGTGAACTCTTCCGAGCGCATGAGCGGCGTGTCAAACAGGTTTCGCATGACCACCTGGATGATCGGCAGTGCCGTCACGAGCGCCAGCAAGGCGACGCTGACCGCCAGGTAACCCTTGCGCATTGCATGGATGAGGCGCATGGCGCACCTTTTCAACGGATTGCGGGGAACGGCGCCCGAAACCTCGCCGGGCGCCGGAGATCGTCAATGATCAGTCGATCGCGCGAATGCGTTCGATGTCATCGGTCCATTGCGGGAAGTCTTCGGCGACCTTTTCGAGCACGGCCTGACGGAACTCTTCATTGCGCAGTCCATCCTCCGGCTCGATCACGGTCACGCCCTCGTCGCGAAGCTGTTCCTTGATCGCCTCTTCCTCGCTGGCAACGCGATCGAGGGACCACTGCTCCATCTCGTCGACAACATCGCGGAAGACCTCCCGGTCCTGCTCAGAGAGCGACTGCCAGCTGTCCTCGTTGATGAACAGGCCGAGCACGGACTGCATGTGACCCGTGATCATCACGTAGGGCTGAACCTCGTAGATCTTGGTCTGGTAGATCCCCGCCAAGGGATTTTCCTGGCCGACGACCAGCCCGGTGGCCAGTGCCGACGGCACCTCGGCCCATTCGACAGGCGTCGGGATCGCGCCCATGCCTTCAAGCATGGTGGTCCAGATCGGCAGCGGCACGCCGCGGATCTTCTCGCCTTTCAGGTCGTCGGGTCCATACACCGCGAAGTTCGCCGTCAACTGCCGAGCGCCCCGATAGAGGCCGCCGAGGATGCGGATATCGCCCGCCTCGATGACCTGCTCATTGAAGTCGGCCATGACCTCCGAATCCTGCGGATCGGTCGCGGTCAGCGCATGAGCGCCGTCCCGATATATGTAGGGCGCATTGAACAGCGCGATGTCCTCGACATAGGAAGCAAGCGCCGCGAAATCATGCAGCGTCATGTCGATCGCACCACTGCTGACGCTCGAGATCTGCTCCTTGATCGAGCCGAGTTGGCTGCCATGAAAGAGATTGAACTCTATTCGGCCATCGGTGCGTTCAGTCACCCTACGGGCCAGTTCCTCCAGATACTCGTAATCGATGTTGCCCTCGGAAGCCACGGAGGCAACCCGCAGCGTATGTTCCTGAGCATGCGCCTTTCCGCCTGTCGGCACGGCTGCGGTAAGGGCAGATGCGGTCAGCGCCGTCAGTGCGGCATTGGCAAGGCGCTTCGCCAGCCGGTAGTTGAGTTCGATCATGGTTTCCTCCCAGTCGGTTCGCGGACCATCAAAGTCGCGGGAATGTTGCTCCCTCGACCGTCCCTAAAGACCCGATCGGACCACCAAAACCCCCGACCTTCGAGGTCACGGGTAATTTTGGGCAATCAAAGAGCGAATGCGTGTAACATGGAGCATGTTCTTGTGGGCCAGCACGGCTCTGGGGCGTTCCCGAGGAGGACTGACCACCAAGATCCACATGGCGGTCGTCGCTCTGGGCCGGCCGCTCGAGCTGATCCTGACGCCCGGCCAGCGCGGCGACGCGCCGCTCGCCCCGGCGCTTCTCAACGGCCTGTCGCCGCGCCGCGTGCTGGCCGACAACGTCTACGACTCCAACGCCATCAGGGCGCTGGTCGCAAACCTCGGCGCCGAGGCCGTGATCCCCTGCAATCCGACCCGAAAGCGGCTCATCGCCTACAACGCCGAAGCCTACAAGATGAGAAACACGGTCGAGCGATGCTTCAACAAGCTCAAGCACTTCCGCCGCATTGCCATGCGCCTTGACCCCGCGCCACCCACTTCCTCGGCTTCCTGCAAATCATAGCCGCCATGCTCTGGATGCGCTGAATGTCGATTCAACTTGGGGCTTCTAACCGCTTTGAGAGCACCGAGTTGGGCTGTGGCAGGTCAAGACGCATTGGCCAGATGATGATAATGGGCCGAGCTCATAGGTCGAACACCAACTCGCTGATAATGACCGATCCGCCATCCGCCATACGGCGCCTATTTCTGTTCAGGAAACAACTGTCGCCGAACTGCCAAATCATCGTGCCAGCGAGAGGACTTGTCTGAGGAAGCCACGCTGATAGCATCTCGACCGCTCGGTTGTGGAAGTCTGCGGTGCTCTGATGGAGGTTTCTCCATACGGAATAGACGTTTGCGACTATCGACCATTGAGGTGGACGGGGAAAGGCGGTCGGATTTGTTTCCTCTGACAACACCCCCTTGGTGCCGACGGCATCCGGAATGCGGCCGTCATCGCCCTGATGTTGCTACCTTGCCCGAACTCGGAGCGCCAGCAAGCGCCTTCAGCAGATCGTCCTTGGATAATTGGCCGACGATCTGGCCGTTTTCTTCAACGCCGACCGGCCCATCCATACCGATCAGGTGGTCCATGCAGTTCTTGATCAGCATGTCGGCCGGCAAGGTGCGCGACGGTGCGCCATCGGGGGGACGCATCAGATCGCGGGTGCGCAGAACACCCAACGGGTTCATGTTCTGCACGAAATCGGCGACATACTGGTTTTGCGGGTTCTGGAAGATGTGCTGCGGCGTTCCGGCCTGGACGATCCGGCCGCCTTCGAGGATCGCGATCTGGTTGCCCAGTTTGAACGCCTCATCGAGATCGTGACTGACAAAGACGATGGTGCGCTTGAGTTCGGCCTGCAGCTCGAGCAATTCGTCCTGAAGCCGGGTGCGTATCAGCGGATCGAGCGCCGAGAACGGCTCGTCCATCAGAAGGATCGGCGCATCGGTGGCAAAGGCGCGCGCCAGACCGACCCGCTGCTGCATGCCGCCCGACAACTCGCCCACCTTGCGGTCGGCCCAGTCTGATAGGCCGACCAGGGCCAACTGGTGATCGACCCGCTCGCGTGCCTTCCTGGCGGGCATCCCGCCAAGCTCGAGCCCGAGGCCGGCATTTTCGCGCACTGTCCGCCATGGCAGAAGGCCGAACTGCTGAAAGACCATCGACACGGTGTTCATGCGAATCCGGCGCAGCGTCCTGGCATTGGCATTGGTCACATCGACCATGGCGCCGTTTTCGCGCACCGAGACCGAACCGCGGATCACCGGATTGAGCCCGTTGACGGCGCGCAGAAGCGTCGATTTCCCCGAGCCCGACAGGCCCATCAGGACGAGGATTTCACCTTCGGGAACGGCGATTGAACAATCATGGACGCCGAGGATCTGGTCTGTCTCGGCCTGGATTTCGCCGCGCGAGCGCCCTTCATCCATGAGCGGCAAGGCTTGTGCCGGCTTGTCGCCGAAGACGATCGAGACATTGTCGAATTCAACCGCGTTGCTCACGTGCGCCGCACCCGCAGAACCCGATCGAGCATGATGGCGACGACCACGATGATGATGCCGCTTTCAAAGCCGAGCGCCGTGTTGACCTGGTTGAGGGCGCGTACGACCGGCACTCCGAGCCCGTCCGCGCCGACCAGCGCGGCGATGACGACCATGGAAAGCGACAACATGATCGTCTGGTTCAGCCCGGTCATGATCTGCGGCATGGCATAGGGCAGTTCGACCTTCCACAATGTCTGGCTCGGGGTGGCGCCGAACGCCTGTGCTGCTTCGAGCAAAGGCTTGGGCGTCGAACTGATGCCCAGATGGGTCAGCCGGATCGGCGCGGGCACAACGAAGATGACCGTTGCTATCAGCCCCGGCACCATGCCGATACCGAAAAAGACGATGGCCGGTATCAGATAGACGAAGGTTGGCAGGGTCTGCATCAGATCGAGCACCGGGCGCATCGCGGCATAAAGCCTTGGCCGATGCGCGGCGGCGATGCCGATCGGCACACCGATCGCCATGCACACAACACAGGCAGAGAGCACCAGCGTCAGGCTTTCGGTCGTCTCTTCCCAGTATCCCTGATTGAGGATGAACAGAAAGCCGGCAAAGACGAACAGGCAGGTCTGCCAGCTCTTTTGTAGCAGCCATGTGATGGCGACAAAGATCGCGATGGTGATCAGAGGGTGGGGCGACTGCATGAGCCAAAGGATCGATTCGATCAACCGATCGAGCGCAACGTCCAGCCCGTCGAAGAACCACTGGCCATTGTCCTGAAGCCACTCGAACAGATCGCTCGCGGCCTGGCCGACCGGAATCTTGTTCTCCGACAGCCACTCCATCGTGTTACCCCCAATCCATCATCGCCAGCCCCGCCGCCAGGGGTAAAGCCGGCCCCTTGCCCCTGCTGCCCTAAAGGCCGAGTGCGGAACTGACAGCTTCCATGGCATCGCCGCCATCGAGCGTTGTCACGCCGTCGAGCCAGCCATCAAGCACCCCGGGGTTGGCCGTCAACCATGCGCGCGCGGCGTCCTCGGGGTTCTCTCCATCATTGAGAATTGCGCCCATGATCTCGTTTTCCATGGCCAGCGAGAATTCCAGGTTGTTCAGGAACTGCCCGACATTTTCGCATTCCTCGACATAGCCGGCGCGGGTATTGGTGTAGACCGTGGCGCCGCCCAGATTTGGTCCGAAGAAATCATCGCCCCCTTCCAAATAGGTCAGCTCGAAGTTTGCATTCATCGGGTGCGGCTCCCAGCCGAGAAAGACGATTGGTTCGTCCCGGTCGCTCGCCCGTTCAACCTGCGCCAGCATGCCCTGTTCAGAGCTTTCGACAACTTCGAACGATGACAGGCCGAACGCGTCCTCATCGATCATCGTCTGGATGAGGCGGTTGCCGTCATTACCCGGCTCGATACCGTAAATCTCGTTGTCGAGCGCTTCGGCGTTGGCGGCGATCGCATCAAAGCTGTCGATGCCAAGCGCGGCGCCGGCCGCATTGGTCGCCAACGTATATTTGGCGCCTTCCAGATTGGCGCGCACCGTATCGACCGAGCCTTCGTCGCGATAAGGCGCGATGTCAGCTTCCATGGTCGGCATCCAGTTGCCGAGGAACACATCAATGTCGCCGGACTTCATTGAAGCATAGGTAACGGGGACCGAAAGCACCTTCACGTCGGTCTCATAGCCGAGGGCGTTGAGAATCACGGTCGCCGTCGCCGTGGTCGCCGTGATGTCGGTCCAGCCTACATCGGAAAAGGTTACGGTCTCACATTGCGCCGCCGCGGTGGCGGTTGTCATCAGCAGCGCGGCCGCGCCAGCGATAAGGCTCTTGTGCATGGTATCGTTTCTCCCTGACAATCATGGTTGATTGACTGGCCAGTTAAAATTACTTTTCTTCGCGTGACAACCACTCGGGGGAGGAAACTTGCCCAAACTCGGTATGAAACCGCTGCGCCAGAGCGCGCTGGTCGAAGCGACCATCGCAGAAATCGGCCGCACGGGCTCGCTCGATGTCACGGTCAGTCAGATCGCGCGCAAAGCCGGCGTTTCCAGCGCTCTCGCGCACCATTATTTCGGCTCGAAGGATCAGATCTTCATCGCCGCGATGCGCCACATCCTCGACATTTTCGGCCAGGAAGCGCGTCAGGGCATGGCTGCGGCGAAAACGCCGCGCGACCGGCTCATGGCCATAATTCACGCGTCGTTTTCGGCGCAGAATTTCAAGCCGGAGATCGTCAGCGCATGGCTCAGCTTCTACGTCAAGGCGCAGAGATCGGCCGAAGCGCAGCGGCTCTTGCGTGTCTATCACCGGCGGCTTCACAGCAATCTGGCCTTCGATCTGCGAAAGCTGTCCAATGGCGATGCCGAGGCGATCGCGCATTCGCTCGCCGCACTGATTGACGGCCTCTACATCCGCCAGGCCCTGCGCGAAGGTGCGCCCGATGGTGCCGCCGCCGTCGCCATGATCACCGACCATCTCGATCGCGCCATCGGCCGGCACTGATCGTCAGTCCATCGCAGAACTACGAGCACTGACCATGCCATACCACACGCAACCTCAAGCCAGCCATTTCATTAGTGGGCGGTACGTCGAAGACCCTGCGGGCGTGGCCATCGATGTGATCTTTCCCTATACCGGCGAGACGATCGCCACCGTTCACGCGGGAACGGCGGCCATCGTCGATCAGGCGCTCGCGGCAGCGAAAGCGGCACAGCCGGCCTGGGCCGGCATGGCGCCGCGCGAGCGTGGCCGCATCCTGACCCGCGCCGCACAGATCATGCGCGAGCGCAACGCCGATCTGTCGCTGCTCGAGACGATGGACACGGGCAAACCGTTGCAGGAAACGCTCGTCGCCGACGCAACGAGCGGCGCCGATGCGCTGGAGTTCTTCGGCGGACTGGCGGGCGGGCTGGCGGGCGAGACGATGCAGCTGGGCGAAGACTGGGTCTACACGCGCCGCGAACCGCTCGGTGTATGCGTCGGCATCGGCGCCTGGAATTACCCGACCCAGATCGCCTGCTGGAAAGCTGCGCCGGCGCTCGCCTGCGGCAACACGATGGTTTTCAAGCCGTCCGAGAACACGCCGCTCTGCGCGCTGAAGGTCGCCGAGATCCTCACGGAAGCCGGGCTGCCCGATGGCGTCTTCAACGTCGTTCAGGGCATGGGCGAGACCGGCAAGGCGCTGATCGGTGACGGGCGCGTTGCCAAGGTTTCGCTGACAGGCTCGGTGCCGACTGGACGCAAGGTCTATGCCGCCGCCGCCCATGATCTCAAGCACGTCACGATGGAGCTTGGCGGCAAGTCGCCGCTGATCGTCTTCGACGATTGCGACATGGAGAACGCCGTCGGCGGGGCGATCCTCGGCAACTTCTATTCGTCCGGCCAGGTCTGTTCGAACGGCACGCGCGTCTTCGTCCATCGATCGATCAGGGACAGGTTTCTCGATCGACTGACCGAGAGACTTGGAGACGCTGTCATCGGCGATCCGCGCGATGCGGCCACGTCCTTCGGCCCGATGGTCAGCGAACGCCAGATGGAGATCGTGCTGGGCTATATCGAAAATGGCAAGGCCGAAGGCGCGCGGCTGGTGACGGGGGGCGAACGCCTCGATCGTCCCGGCTTCTTCGTCGCGCCGACGGTCTTCGCCGATGTGACCGACGAGATGGTGATCGCCCGCGACGAGATTTTCGGCCCCGTGATGGCGGTGCTCGATTTCGAGGATGAAGAAGAGGTGATCGCCCGCGCCAATGACACGGCCTTCGGCCTGTCGGCGGGTGTCTTCACTCGGGACATAGGCCGCGCCCATCGCGTGATCGCGCGGCTCGAGGCGGGAAGTTGCTTCATCAACTCCTACAATGACGCGCCCGTCGAAGCGCCTTTCGGCGGGATGAAGGCGTCCGGCGTCGGTCGCGAAAACGCACACGCAGCGCTCGAGCACTACAGCCAGATCAAGTCGGTCTATGTGCGCATGGGCGATGTCGAGGCGCCCTATTGATGAAGGCCGATTACGTGATTGTCGGCGCGGGAAGTGCCGGCTGCGCCATGGCCTATCGACTGGCCGAGGCGGGAAAATCCGTGCTTGTCATCGAGCATGGCGGCACCGACGCCGGCCCCTTGATCCAGATGCCCGGCGCCCTGTCCTATCCGATGAGCATGAAGCGCTACGACTGGGGGTTTCAGACCGAGCCCGAACCGCATCTGGGCGGACGCCGTCTGGCGACGCCCCGCGGCAAGGTGATCGGTGGATCGTCCTCGATCAACGGCATGATCTACGTGCGCGGCCATGCGCTGGACTATGACCACTGGCGCGATACGGGCGCAGACGGCTGGGGCTATGCAGACGTGCTGCCCTATTTCAAGCGTCTCGAGAACTGGCACCATGGCGGCCATGGCGGCGATCCGGCCTGGCGCGGCACCGACGGGCCGCTGCACATAACGCGCGGCAAACGCGACAACCCGTTGACCCGGGCTTTCGTCGAGGCGGGGCGGCAGGCCGGCTACGAGGTGACCGATGACTATAATGGCCACCAGCAGGAAGGATTCGGCCCCTTCGATATGACGGTTTGGCGGGGCCGGCGCTGGTCGGCGGCCAATGCCTATCTCAAGCCGGCCCTCAAGCGCGACAACTGCGATCTGGTTCGCGCCTTCGCGCGGCGTGTGGTCATCGAGCAAGGACGCGCGACCGGTGTCGAAGTGGAACGCGGCGGCGCAATCGAAGTCATCGGTGCCGAGGCGGAGGTCATCCTTGCGGCATCATCGATCAATTCGCCCAAGCTGCTCATGCTGTCGGGCATCGGCCCGGCGGACCATCTGGCCGAACACGGCATCGCGCCGATCGCCGACCGTGCCGGGGTCGGCAAGAATCTGCAGGATCATCTTGAACTTTACATTCAGGCGGCCGCTTCGCAGCCGGTGAGCCTGTTCAGGTACTGGAACCTGCTCGGCAAGGCCTATGTCGGGGCGCGCTGGCTTCTGAGCCGCACAGGGCCGGGCGCCTCGAACCAGTTCGAAAGCGCCGCCTTCATCCGCTCGCGCGCGGGAGTGCAATATCCCGATATCCAGTATCATTTTCTGCCCATTGCGGTGCGCTATGACGGCCAGGCAGCGGCCGAGGGGCATGGCTTTCAAGCGCATGTCGGGCCGATGCGCAGCCCATCGCGTGGTGAGGTCACGCTGCGTTCGGCCGACCCGAACGCTCCGCCGCGCATATGCTTCAATTACATGGCGCACGAGCAGGATTGGATCGATTTCCGCCGGTGCATCCGCCTGACGCGGGAGATTTTCTCACAGGATGCGTTCGCGCCCTTCTACAGGCGCGAAATCCAGCCTGGCGAGGATGTAACGAGCGACGACGCGCTCGACGATTTCATCCGCGACAATGTAGAAAGCGCCTACCACCCCTGCGGCACCGCGAAGATGGGCCGGCGCGATGATCCGATGGCCGTGGTCGATCCGCAATGCCGGGTCATCGGTGTCGATGGGCTGCGTCTCGCCGACAGCTCCGTCTTCCCGCGCATTACCAATGGCAATCTCAACGCGCCGTCGATCATGACCGGCGAGAAGGCAGCAGACCACATTCTGGAGCGAACGCCGCTGGCCGCTGACAACAGCGAACCGTGGATACACCCAAACTGGTCGAACCAGCAAAGGTGATGTTGGCAACAGGCGTTGTCACTTGTGGAGGAGCTGTCAGACCAACTCGAACCAGTCTTCGATTGCCGGACGTGCCCTGCCCTATGCCGCCAGAAGCTGACGCCACTCGGCAAGAGCGGCGGTGCGGTTCTGCTTGAAGTTTGATCGGCTGTAGAGGTGACGCTCCTGATTGAAATGGTTTTGGACTGAACCGTGGACAGCGGTGAATTTCTGCAGACTTCGCATCCGCCGGAACCGGAGCATCGCTCTTTCCCGTCTTCGCAATGGTAGATGGCTGTTCTCAGTCCGGTTGTTGATCCAGCGGCCGCTTGTTTCATGACGGCTTTCGTCGATGCCCAGCTCCCGCATCGCAGCGCCATAGGACTTTAGCTTGTCGGTGACGATACATTCCGGCTTGCCGTATCTGCGCATCAGTTTTCGCAATAATTTCAGTGCTGCTTTGCGATCACGCGTCGTCGTGACGACAGCGTCCAGCACTTCACCTTCGTGATCGACGGCACGCCACAGATAGAGGGTTTCGCCGTTCACCTTCACGAACATTTCGTCCAGATGCCACTTCCAGCGGCTCGAGCGCATCGCTTCAATCCGGCGCTTGCGGATCTCTCCGGCAAACAACGGGCCGAACCGGTTCCACCAGAAGCGCACCGTCTCGTGGCTGACATCGATGCCGCGCTCGTGCAGCAGGTCTTCCACATTGCGCAGTGACAGCGGAAAGCGAACATACATCATCACCGCCAGGCGGATGATGTCTGGCGACGTCTTGAAGTAGCGAAACGGATTGGCCCTGCTCATGCCGAAACGCTCCGAGACCGCCCTCGCCCGCTCAACACGGTTTTGTCTGACAAGACCCATCAGGCGCATCGACATTGACGAGACCACGATCGCCCTCTGACCATCGGGGCCGATCAGATCAATCCGGCAAGGCTCGACGATCAGGACCACATCACCGTTGCGCCTGACCGGATCGACGGTGATGCCCTGCGCATCACC
>JAVJUV010000064.1:0-6201 GCA_040220415.1 Silicimonas sp. | reverse complement strand
CGTACTCCCCAGGCGGAATGCTTAATCCGTTAGGTGTGACACCGACCCGCATGCGAGCCGACGTCTGGCATTCATCGTTTACGGCGTGGACTACCAGCGTATCTAATCCTGTTTGCTCCCCACGCTTTCGCACCTCAGCGTCAGTATCGAGCCAGTGAGCCGCCTTCGCCACTGGTGTTCCTCCGAATATCTACGAATTACACCTCTACACTCGGAATTCCACTCACCTCACTCGAACTCAAGACTACCAGTATCAAAGGCAGTTCCGGGGTTGAGCCCCGGGATTTCACCCCTGACTTAATAGTCCGCCTACGCGCGCTTTACGCCCAGTAATTCCGAACAACGCTAACCCCCTCCGTATTACCGCGGCTGCTGGCACGGAGTTAGCCGGGGTTTCTTCTGCTGCTACCGTCATTATCTTCACAGCTGAAAGAGCTTTACGACCCTAAGGCCTTCGTCACTCACGCGGCATGGCTGGATCAGGCTTGCGCCCATTGTCCAAGATTCCCCACTGCTGCCTCCCGTAGGAGTCTGGGCCGTGTCTCAGTCCCAGTGTTGCTGATCATCCTCTCAAACCAGCTATGGATCGTCGGCTTGGTAGGCCATTACCCCACCAACTACCTAATCCAACGCGGGCTAATCCTTCTCCGATAAATCTTTCCCCCGAAGGGCGTATACGGTATTACTCTCAGTTTCCCGAGGCTATTCCGTAGAGAAGGGCATATTCCCACGCGTTACTAACCCGTCCGCCGCTCACCCGAAGGTGCGCTCGACTTGCATGTGTTAGGCCTGCCGCCAGCGTTCGTTCTGAGCCAGGATCAAACTCTCAAGTTGAAAAGCTGTTGCCAGCTTAACCTTGACGTTCGAACCTCTGCACATCTCCGATACTCATGGCTGCTTTGGGGGCAAGCCACTATGTCCACCCGGCTAGGAGTAGGACACGTATCGGAAGTCATCTGTTTGTTGTGCTTCGGGTTTCATAAGAAACCGAAAGCCGTCCAAACAGTGAAGCTGACACTCTGATCATCGGGCCGAAACCCTAACAGAGCCGATATGCAGGTGTTGATCCATCGTATAGACCAAACCGCCCACATATCTCTTCAGTAACCAGCGATTTCAAAGAGCGGCAGAGACAAAATCGACTGAGTGCGCCCTAACTTCTTCGGCGCGCCCCGCCTCATCGATCTCTGTTGTTGTTTGCGTCTCGTTGCCGTCAGGCCCGTCTGGCGCCCCGTTGGTGCATCTCTGCGCCGCCGGTGAAGGGGTATTTACGGATTGGGTCCGGTGACCGCAAGAGGTTTTTTGCGGAAACATGACACTTTTTTTTCGCCCCACATGTCAGCCAACAAAATATGGGGTTTCGCGCAATTCAAGACGCCATTGGCGGGGTTGCCGGGTAATATGCTTTCGTTCCCGCTGGGGTTCCCGACGACTCAATTTCTGAATCACGGCCCAAAGTATCGATTCCTCGAACACGTTTGCGGGAGTCAGCCGGGAATCTGCGGCCGCAGCCAGCGAGTCAGCAGAATCGCCAGAATCAATCCCGGCAAAAGCGCCGCCAGTCCGATCGGAAGACTCGTCAGTTCGGCCAGCGTTCCGATGATCGGCGGACCGACAAGGAACCCGCCCAGCGCCACTGTCGCCATGATCGCGATGTTCGATGCCTCATAGCGGTCGTCCAGCGCCGCGATGGCCGACACCCCCAGGGGATAGGCGGCCGACACGCCGAAGCCGACCAGGGCGAATCCCGGATAGGCGACCGCCAGCGGCAGCGGAAGCACCAGCAGCGCCAGGCCGGCGATCGCGCAGCCCACCGTCACCCGCGCCAGGGCGACGCCGCCCAGGTGGCGCTTCAGCCAGTCGCCCAGGAACCGCCCCCCTGCCATGAAGGCCGAGAATATCGTCACCGCGATCCCCGCCCCCTCGACGCCGTCGCCCAGGCGCTCGGCCAGATAAACCGCCGCCCAGTCCGCCATGGCACCCTCGGCCATCGTGACGAAGAACATGAACAGCGCGACGAAGATCAGCGCCCTCGGCAATTCCGCGAACCGCCGGCGCGGCGGCGCGGTCCCGGATTCGTCATCGTCGCCAAGGCGCGGCAGCGCAAAGGCCGACCAGACCCCGAATACCGCCGACCCCAGCGCCAGAACGCCCAGCAGAATCCAGGGCGATACCCCCGCCAGGGCGGCCACCCAGGCGGACCCCAGCGTGATGCCCAGCGCCCAGAACCCGTGGCACCGGTTCATGATCATCAGCTTCGCGCGCTTCTCCAGCCGGCCGGCGTAGACGTTGATCCCAACCTCCAGGAACGCAGTCGTCGCTCCAAGGACGGCAAGCGCGAAGAACAGGCTGGGGCCGCTCCACGCCAGAAGCGGCAGCATCACCGCCAGCGCCTGCAGCGGAAACACCGCCATGAATATCCGCCTCGGTCCAAGCCCGCCGATCACCCGCCCCGCCAGTTGCAGCGTCGGGATCAGCGACAGCGGCATGCCCAGAAGCGCGAAGGCCAGCTCGCCCTTCGACAATCCAAGCATTTCCTTGACCCAGGGAATAAGCGCCAGCCAGCCGCCGATCGCCAGCGGCTGAAGCACGAATAGCGCCATGATAAGAAGTGTCGCCCGGAAGGCTGCCTGCCTGTTCATCGCCGCGACCTTAGAGAAAGCGGCCCCGGAGTGAAGTCACATTATGCGACGGCGCGTTTCAGCGGCCGGCGAACCCTCGCCGCCAGCAGGCCGGCCACGATCCCGAGGTAGACCAGGGGCTCGATCTGAAAGCCCTTCGCCACCATGACGAAATGCACGGCACCCAGGATCGCCGCGACATAGCCCAGCCGGTGCAACTGCTTCCATCGCTTCGGCCCCAGCTTTCGTATCGACAGGTTGTTCGACGTCGCCGCCAGCGGAATCAGAAGAACGAACGCCAGCATCCCGATGGTGATGTAGGGCCGCTTCAGGATGTCGGTCCAGATCTGCCCCGGAATCCGCACGTCCAGCACCAGCCAGACCAGAAGATGTAGGAACACGTAGAAGAACGTCAGAAGCCCCAGCGCCCGCCGGTACCGAACCAGGTTCACCCCCAGCCATTCGCGCAGCGGCGTGACCGCCAGGGTGACGATGAAGGTCTGAAGCGCCAGTTCGCCCAGGCGATGCTCCAGCTCGTTGATCGGCTCGACGCCAAGACCGCCCGTCAGCCCCAGCCACAGGAACCACGCGGGCGGCAGCACGCCTACTATATAGAGAGGCCACGCCGGCACCCGCGACAGCACCACGTTGATCCGCTGGGCAAAGGTCATCCGCGGCACCCCTGCCCTTCCTGCACGGGCGGACAGGGAACCGTCCCGTAGGAACACCAGACGCAGCAATCTCCCGGCTTCGGCCGCAGCACCGCGCCGCAGGCCGGACAGTCATGGAAATACTGACAGGCATCCGTCGGCATCACGGCGGTGCTCTTCGCCCCGCAGGCCGGGCAGGTCAGGGTCGATGTCAACTTCACGCTCAATGGTACTTGATAAGGTCCATGCCCTCGTAGAGGTGGGCGACCTCCTTCTCGTAGCCGTTGAACATCAGGGTCGGAATTCTCGCCGAGAACAACCCGCCGCCGATCCGCCGCTCGGTCGCCTGGCTCCAGCGCGGATGATCGCGGTTCGGGTTCACGTTGGAATAGAAACCGTACTCGGTTGCCGAATACCCGTTCCAGGCCGTCGGCGGCTCGTTCTCGACCAGCGAGATCCGCACGATCGACTTGATCGACTTGTAGCCGTATTTCCACGGCACCACGAGCCGGATTGGCGCGCCGTTCTGGTTCGGCATCGGCTCGTCGTAAAGGCCGGTGGCAAGTATGGTCAGCGGGTGCATCGCCTCGTCCAGCCGCAGGCCCTCGGTATAGGGCCAGGACACGATCGGGTAACGCAGCCCCGGCATGACGTCGGGCTGGGTGGCGGTTTCGAACGCCACGTATTTCGCAGAAGGCTGCACGCCGACCCGGTTCAGAAGGTCGGCCAGTTCGAACCCCACCCAGGGCACGACCATCGACCAGGCCTCGACGCAGCGCAGCCGATAGATCCGCTCCTCCAGGGTCACGCCCGAAAGTATGTCGTCCAGGGAATAATCGCCGGGCTTGTCCACCAGGCCGTCAATCTTCACCGACCACGGATCGGTCCTCATCGCGCCGGCATTCTGTACGGGGTCTTCCTTGCCGGTGCCGAACTCGTAGAAGTTGTTGTAGCTCGTGATCTCTTCCCAGGTGTTGGGCTCCAGGTCCCGGCCAAACTCGGTCTTGACCGCGTCAAGCCCGGCAAGCGCCGGTCCCGCGATCGACCCGATCGCGGCAGCGCCCGCCCCGGCCATGATCTGGCGGCGGTTCAGCCAGCCGGACTTGGGGGTCACGTCCGACCATTTGAGATCGCTTCTGTACCGTCCGGCCATACCGGAACCTCCGTCAATGAACGTTGCCCCCTTATCATGTGCCGTCAGGCCGCGTCCGGCAACGCCCCTCACGACACTGTGCGCTTTGTGCACGCGCTTGAAACACGGGCCCGAAACGGCGGCCCGGGATCACGCCGAATAACACTACCGTGACTGGAAATCGCGAAATGCCGCGGCTTAGTCGGCAAGCGGTTTTCGTCAAGTCCCCTCGGCGGGTTTCCCCGGTGATCCGATCCGCGCCCTTCGTCCGTAACTAGCCCCGATGCCACAACGGCATTGTACGATCAAAACCGAAATGAATGGAGAATATAATGCTTCGCACCACGTTTCTTGCCCTGACAGCGACCACCGCCCTGGCGGGTAGCGTTTTCGCCGGCGGCCACTCGAAAGATATCGTCGACACCGCGGTCGAGGCCGGAACCTTCACGACCCTCGTCGCCGCGGTCGAGGCCGCAGGCCTTGTCGAGACGCTGAAAGGCGAAGGTCCCTTCACCGTCTTCGCGCCGACCGACGAAGCCTTCGCCGCTCTGCCCGCGGGCACCGTCGAGGACCTGCTGAAGCCCGAGAACAAGGATCAGCTGACCGCGATCCTCACCTACCACGTCGTTCCGGGCAAGGTGATGTCGGGCGACCTGACCGACGACATGGCCGCCACGACCGTTCAGGGATCGGACATCATGATCGACCTCGACAACGGCGTGATGGTCGACGACGCGACTGTCGTGTCCGCGGACATCGAGACGTCGAACGGCGTGATCCACTTCATCGACAAGGTCAACCTGCCGAACTTATGACGATATCGCCGCGCCACCGGCGCGACGATCCGCTGGGGGGACGCCGTCCCCCCAGTCCCCCCTGGAGTATTTCGAAAAGAAGAAGCAGGCGCGCAGTCCGGGCTTCTTCTTTTCGAAAATACTCATGCCCCGGATGCCACGTCAGCAGAAGCTGCCCTGGCAGAACCAGCCCGGCGACATCGCCCCGCCGTGGGCGTAATAGAGCCACAGCCTTTCGCCGGTCCGCGTGGTGACACGCCAGTAGTCGCGCACGCCGGTGCGCCAGGCCGGTTCGTCCAGCCACCATTCGGGCGCGATGCGCTCAGGTCCGGTGGCGGCGCGGATCTCGTAGCTGCGTCCGCGCCAGCGGAACCCGGGCGGCAGCGCCGGGATCGCTTCGGCCGCGACGATCTCGGGCGGCCAGATCTCCATCGGCCGCGGTCCGGGCGGCGCGGGCCAGTCTCCCGCCGGCTCCGACCAGACCGCCGCGGCGACCCGCGCGGTCTTCTCGGGGATATGGCTTTCGGCGGGTTGCAGCCGCGTGATCGTCTCCAGCCCCAGCCGCGCGCCGATCCGCCCCAGCAGATCGTCCATCCCGGCGGCGCCGGCCATCCGCGCCGCGCCCTGCGCCGCGGCCTCGGCATGGCCCATATGCTGGCGGGCATGCACCGGCTCGGTCACCACGGCGGCCAGTCGGATCACGTCGATCCCGAAACCCGCCTCGATATCCCCCGTCTTCATCGCCAGAAGCGGGCGGATGCGGTCGGGGTCGGCCGACGGCCGCGCCAGCCCGACCTCGGCCCAGCCCATGGTGTGGTCGCTGCGGTGCCACTCCATCCGGACACGCCGCGCGCCCTGCCCCGCCGACTTCAGCTTCGCGGCCAGGGGCGGCAGCAGGCGGTCCAGCGCCGCGGCGATGTCGCTTTCCAGCCCGATCGGCTCGGGCAGCGTCAGGCGCACGGCGAAATGGTTCTGCGGCCGGGCCGGGTTGACCGGCTCGGGCT
>JAVJUV010000063.1:0-10073 GCA_040220415.1 Silicimonas sp. | reverse complement strand
GTAGGGCCTTTCTCTGGTTCGGTTGCGGGTCAGGCGGGGCATTAGTGCCCGCGGATTGGTGTGCTCTTGGCGGACATTCCTCAGGTGGCTGCGTTCTGACGATAGAATCGACCGATTATGCCATTTGAACAAGCATTTTCGAAGCGAAAGGAGCCCGCGGACACGCCAACGGCCGGAACACAGCAGATCGGACGGTTCAAGCGCACCAGGCATAACCGGCGTGGCAGCCAGGGCGAGGGCGCGCCGTTGCGGTGCAACGATCGCGACACTTGGCGAGAGTAGTGGCGCCGTTCAATTTGAAGTTGGGCCATGAGTGGCGGCGGCACTCCGCGCTGAACGAGATGTGGATCGAGGAGTATGCTGAGGCAAATTGTGGTCAGGTCGGGAAGCGTTCTGCGGCCGACGCTGTCGCGCCGGTGGATTTGCGCGACCGCCAATCGCCGAGGAAGAGCAGGATGGGCGCTGCGATGAAAACGGACGAGCCGGCAGCTATGACGATGCCGAAGACCATGGGGATCGCGAAGCTCTGCACTGCCGTACCGCCCCAGATCGCCATCGGCAGCATCGCAACAAGTGCCGTGACGGAGGTATAGAGCGACCGCGCAAGGGTCTGGTTGATCGAAAGATCGATCAGTTCGCGGAGCGGCATGGTCGGGTAGAGATCGATATTCTCACGCATCCGGTCGTAAACCACCACCTTGTCGTTGACCGAATAGCCGATGAGCGTCAGCAGCGCCGCGATGGCGGTGAGCCCGAAGTCGAGCCCCGTCAGGGCAAAGAAACCGACAGTTTTCGTGATGTCGAGGACCAGCGTCGCGATGGCGCCCACGGCGAAGGGCCAGTCGAACCGCGCCCAGATGTAGATCAGCATCGCGACGCTCGCGGCGCCCACCGCCAGGATGCCGGCGACGGCAAGCTCGGCGCTCACCCGTGGGCCGACGATCTCGACGCGCTCGAAACTGGCGTCCGGCGCTTCGGCAGTGACCGCAGCGCGCACCATGTCGGCGGCACGGGTCTGTGCAGCTTCACCGCCCGGCTGTTCTTCGACCCGGATCAGCAGGCTTCGGTCGCCGTCGGATTGCTGAAGCGACACGTCGCCGAGGTCCAAGGCCTCGACCGAGGTTCGGATGCTCGCCATGTCGGGTGCAGTGCTGAAATGCGCCTCGACCAGAGTGCCGCCACGAAAATCGACGCCGTAATTGAGGCCAGGGGCAACGAAGAGGACGAGCGAGGCGATCGAGAGGAGGGCCGAAAGGCCCAGCCCCGCGAAGCGCAACCGCATGAAGCGGAACGCAGGCGTCGTTTTAGAGCGCAGGAACCCGAGCGGCGCCTTGATATCGAAGGTCTTCGGCTTGCGGATGCGCAGGTAGATGTCCATGGCTGAGCGCACCACCGTGACGGCGGTGAAGAGCGATATCAGAATGCCAAGGCCCATTGTCACCGCAAAGCCCTGGACCGGTCCCGAGCCGAGCCAGAAGAGCAGTGCCGTTGCAATGAGCGTGGTCAGGTTCGAGTCGAGAATAGCGCGGTAGGCACGGTCGAAACCGGCCTGAACGGCCGAGGCCGCGCGCTTGCCGCGGGCGGTCTCCTCGCGGATGCGTTCGTTGACGAGGACGTTCGCATCCACGGCAAGGCCCATGCCGAGGATCAGGCCCGCGATGCCCGGCAGGGTCAGCGTGGCGCCCAAAACAGTCAGCGCGGCGATCGTCAGGACGACGTTCAGGAGCAGCGCGCCGGTGGCAACGACACCCCAACCGCCATAGATCAGGATCAAGACCGTCGCGACGAGGCCAAAGCCGGCCAGCCCCGTCCAGAGCCCATCCGCGATTGCATCGGTGCCCAGGTCGGCACCGACGGTACGTTCCTCGATGACTTCCAGCGGCACGGGAAGCGCGCCCGCCCGCAGCAGCGCCGATAGCGTCGTCGTTTCCTCGACCGAGAAGTCGCCGCTGATTTCCCCCGACCCGCCAAGGATCGGTTCACGAATGACGGGTGCGCTCAGCACCTCGCCGTCAAGCACGATGGCGAAAGGCTTGCCGACGAGCGCTTGGGTCAATTCTCCGAAAACGACGGCTCCCTGGGTGTCGAAGCGGAAATGCACCACTGGTGCGCCGGTCTCGGGATTGAACGCCGCGGAGGCATCGGCAAGCCGCTTTCCGTCCAGTGCGGGTTGCGCCTCGACCACGACAGAACCTGAGCCATCGGCCATCGACAGCCGGAGGGCATCGGCCCCGAGCGGGGCCCCATCGCCCGGATCAGGCGCCAATCGATGGAACGTCAATTGCGCCGTGCTGCCGAGCAGCGCACGCAAGGCGGATGGATCGCTCACGCCCGGCATCTGTACCAGGATGCGGTCCGTTCCAAGTCGCTGGATCGAGGGTTCCGCTACGCCAGCCTCGTCCACGCGCTTGCGCACGACCTCGATGCTCTGGGCCATGGCATCCGCTTGCGCGGCCTCCAGCGCCGCATCGCGCAGCGTTAGGCGCAGCATGCCAGCCTCAGTCTCGACAATCGTGAACGCGGGCTCCGAAGCGCCGAGCGTGCCGTGTCGGAAGGTGGGGATTGCGCCCTCGACCGTGGAACTGAGCGCGGATAACGGCCTACCCTCCTCGCGCGGGCCGATCACCAATTCCCGGCCCTCGATCGCCAATCGGGCCGCAAGGCCGTCGGTTTCAAGCGCCTCGCCAATCTCGGCGCGCGCATCGGCCAGCATTTCATCGGCGAGAGCCGCTTCGTCGGCCCTGAGCGTCAGCGATGCGCCGCCGCGCAGGTCGAGCCCGAGTGAAACAGGGCGGTCTGGTAGCCAGTCGGAAAGCGTGCGAGCGGTCCCGCGCGGTAGGAAGCTCGGAAGGGCGATCGCCAACCCGATCAGGATGACGATCATGTAAGCGACCAACCGCCAGACTGGTATCTTCAAGATAAATCCTCAGGCGCCCCGAATGGCCGGCGCGTAACGACCGTCCGTCGAAGGATGCAAGACGCGGGCGCAAAAGGGCGGCCGTGGATGGTCTGCGGCGGGCCCGGCAGAAATCTGTACTGCCGATCTGCCGTTCAATAGATCGCTGAAAAAATATTGTTTCGGCAGAGGGCTTGTCCGAATTACGACCAATCCCATTTGACGTGGGCTCGGGTTCCGATCTTGCGCCGACCCAAAAGGGTTGCCGTCTCTGACCGCCTCTGCGAGCGGGTCAATTCTGGAGCTTGACCTTGGATCTGCTGACGCTCGACTTTCTCGGGAAACCGCTTTGGAGCTGGGCCCTGTTCCTGACCCTCGTCGTCGCGCTCCTGGTCTTCGATCTTGGCGTGCTGCATCGGAAAGACCACGAGATCGGTGTGCGTGAAAGCCTGGCTCTGTCGGCCTTTTACGTAAGTATCGGCCTCCTGTTCTCACTCTGGATCTGGCAGGTCATGGGGGAGAGGGCCGCACTTCTTTACCTTACCGGGTTTGTCGTCGAGAAAAGCCTCGCGATGGACAACATCTTCGTCATCGCGATGATATTTGCCTATTTCGGGGTGCCGCGTGCCTATCAGCACAGGGTCCTTGTCTATGGCATTCTCGGCGTAATCATCCTGCGCGGCATCATGATCGGCGTCGGCGCGGCGGTGGTCGAGCGGTTCGAGTGGGTTCTCCTGATCTTCGCAGCGTTCCTGATCTTCACCGGTGTCAAGATGCTGCGCGACGGGGACACGGAGTATGACGTGGCCCAAAACCCGATCCTTCGCGTCATGCGGCGTCGGTTCAACGTGACCGCCGGGCTGTTCGGCGGACGGTTCTTCGTGCGGCAGCCAATTGGTGCCACGGGGACCAGCGCGCTCTTTGTCACGCCGCTCTTTCTGGCGCTGGTCATGGTCGAACTGGCTGACGTGATCTTCGCAGTCGACTCGATTCCCGCCATCTTTGCGATCACGACGGATCCCTACATTGTCTACACCTCGAACATTTTCGCCATTCTCGGCCTGCGGGCGCTCTACTTTGCGCTGTCGGCCATGATGCACCGCTTCGTCTACCTGAAAACCGCCGTATCGCTGGTTCTGGTCCTGATCGGCGCCAAGGTGATCGGAGCGGAGCTTCTGGGGATCGAGAAGCTGCCTGCCGTGATTTCCCTCGGTGTTACCGCGACGCTGTTGATCGGTGGCATCGCACTGTCGCTTTGGAAAACCCGCCAGCCAGAGCCCGCATCGGCCAAACCTGTGCAGTCAGAATGACTGGTATGGATGCCCCGACATCTCTTCTGAACCGCCGACCTGGCCGGAAGCTGTCCGAGGTGCTGCGAGACCTTTCGGCAGGAGAACGTGCACGGGTCTCGATTGGCGACATCGTCAGCGCCCTTCGCGACCGCAGCTTCGCACCGCTCATGGTGATCTTCGCGGCCCCGAACGTCTTTCTCTTCATCCCCGGCTCGTCGGTCTTCACCGCGGTGCCGCTGATGTTCCTTGCCGTGCAACTGGTCCTCGGACGACCGGACGTGTGGCTTCCGCGTTTCGTCGCCGACCGCGCCATCGAGCGCACGTCGTTCGAGCGGATCGTCGCGGTTTCCGTGCCATGTGTCGAACGCATCGAACGTCTCGCGCGCCCTCGCTGGTGGCCGAGCTCCTACCTGCTGGCCGAGCGCCTCATCGGCGTCGCGACCCTGATCCTTGCCGTGTTCCTCTTTCTTCCGATCCCCTTTGCCAATGGACTTCCGGCATTGTCGATCATCATGCTAGCGCTCGGCCTGAGCGAGCGCGACGGGTGCTGGTTCGCGGCAGGGCTGCTCCTTACCCTGTTCTCGGCCGCATTTGTCACCGGCATGGTCCTGCTTGGGGGTTTTGCGGTCCTGGAACTTCTGTTCAGATGACACGCGACGCGAGCTGGTGACGGCGCGTTTGAGGCGGCAGAACCGAGTGCCTCTCAGGGGAATTGATTCTCGGGTACTCGAAAGTACCAAAGCGATTGGGTCTGCTCATCCCGGCAGGGTAGGGGGTGGCGAAGTGCGCTCGCATGCGCATCCCTCCGACACTGCCGTGCCACGGGTTTCGCGGAACGCTTCAGGCGCTCGCGTTCATGGCTTGCAGTCGCTCTGACCAGCTGCGGTATTGCTTGATCTGGCGCAGGGCCGAGTTTCCTGTGATTGTACCTATGACAGCGGCGGCGAGGAAAATTTCAAGAACCATGGTGCGGCCTCCGATGGGTTATCTTTAGTCCGTTATACATACTAAGGTATGTATCACACATACTTACATCCAAAAACATGATTGCCGCCCCAATCCGGAACATCTGTGTCCGCGATCCGTAAACAATGACACAATTGCTTATCTCGCCGACGCGCACCATCGGGCCCGCCGCCAAACGACTGGTTCAGGCCGATCGCCAGTGTTTCATCGACTTGACCGCCCCGCCGACGTGAATCATGCCGGGAAGTCGGTACTCGCCGGGGAAATCGCCACCGTCGGGAAACCCGTAAACGCTGTCGTGCGTGCATAGGTCCGCCTTGACCATGGGCCACACCACGTCCATCAGAAACGCCTGATCGCCGAAGCGGTTATCGAAATAGTTCGTGGCCCTGCTCAGGCTCTCCCGCATGTTTGGCAGCACGCCTGCCACCCCGCCCCACATTCCTGCGAGAATGAGTTCCATGTGATATATATGGTCTCGCATGACGTGGAACCGTTTGCCGGACCTCAGCCATTCGTCCACGGCGAGGAATTCCTGTACGTTCAATCGGGAGTCCGCATCGCGACAGACGAAATAGTCGACGTTCGGATCGTCGGATGCCAGAAATCGCCACATCGGCCGGATCTTCTGAAACTCCGGCTCCTGCAGGAGAACGACCTGCGCCCCGTACTTCTGCAGTTCGGCGCGCGCATCCTCCGGGACGGTCTCGTCACAGTAAAACCGGGCCGTCCAACCCACGTAGATGTGCGGGGCAATCTGGGCGTTCACGATAGCCCCGGATACGTAGGTCGGATCGTCCCCCCACAGCGAAAAGGCAATGATGTTTCGTGTGGGCCGATCCGGGGCGAATGTCGGCCTCCGATCCTGCAGAGCGACATCCTTGAAGGGGGAGGCACCGAACCGTTCGAAGGCAATCCTGTCCTTGAGCCTGAGGTTGATCATGCCCTCTCGCGTTGCCTCGTCATACCGGCCCAAACGCCAGAGTGAAGTGACGAAGGCGTTGCGGGCTGCGGCGTCTTCCTTCAGCGCCAACGCCTTTTCGAGCGCTTCGACAGCCTCCTCGTAGCGCTCGTTCTGTTTCATCATGACGCCGTAGCTGCACCATCCGTCGAAGTGATCGGGCTTTTTTTGAAGGAACAGCTTGTACGCCGTGGCTGATTTCTCGATCTCCCCGGCGTGTTTCAACTGGATCGCCTGAAACAGCTTGGCGTCGCTGTCCGGTTGCAGCTGTCCCGCCATATCGTAGGCGACGGCCGCTTTCAGGTGCTCTTTCTCGGCGGCATATTTTCTGGCCCGCGATTTCAGAACGTCGAAGGTCAACCCCTTGATGTCGTCGCGGCTTGTCATCGCGGCCCCTGTGCGTGATCTCGTTGACGACAAGGAACATCAAATGGGCAAAACGCGCAAGATCATACCGTCGTAAGTCGGCCTGTGCTGCCGAAACGATGTCTCGGCTGCTACCAACGTGCGACCCGTCACAAGGCCCGGGTCACATGTCCCGCGCCAATGTATCATGGCAACCTCAGTACAGCCCAAGCTCTTTCGATCGAAGAACAGCCTGTGTCCGGTTCTTCGCTTCCAGCTTGGCGCAGATGGAACGGACATGCATTTTGATCGTCGGCTCGGCCAGCTTCAGGGCCTCGCCAATCTCGCGGTTCGACAGACCTTCGACGAGATGCGACAAGACCTCGGACTCTTTCCTGGACAGAAGCGCATTCGCGTCATCGAGCGCCTGTTCGCGGTCTATGGTGACTTCGCGAGGGATGTACTGCTCCCCCGCAGCCATGAAGCGGAGCGCATTGGCAAGGGTTCGCATGGGTGTTGTCTTCAGCACGATGCCGGCCGCGCCCGCGCTGACGATATCGTTTACATTCCTGCCCGAAGGGTTGCCGGTAATGATGGCGACCGGCTTGCCGTCATTCGCCTTGATCGCTTTTTCGAGGCCCAGAACCCCCTTCATGCCCGGCATGATGAAGTCGAGCAGCACGACATCGAAAGCGCCGTTCTGCTTAATCTCGTCCAGCGCGCCCGTCAGTGAAAGCGCGGTATGTATCTCGAAATCTCCGGTCTGAGCCAGAAACATCTCGATCATTTCGAGTATCATGTCATGGTCATCCGCAACGAGTATGCGGATCTTTCCATTCAGGGCGTTGTTCATTTTTCACACTTCACTTACCGGCTACATTCGACTGTTAACGAGCCGGCAATTTCCTTGGATGTGATCTAAGTCAAGTGACGGGGATGAACCTTAACACACTATGTCGGACAAAGTTCCACTGCCTACACTGTACTGGTCCCAGCACGGTGCGGCCAAGTGTCACGCTTTGTTCTTCCGCGCGCACACCGACCATAATGATATTAACGGATCGTTAACGCAACTCCTCTTTCGTGTGAGTTATTTCCTCTTTCAACAAGGCGAGTGCCGCCGAGAAGGCCGCACTGCCGGTTTCCCTGATTTTCGATATTGCCTGTACCACGCGTAGCGCAAAATCGACGCGGGCCAGCCCGGTCATCCCTGCCGAGCCGATGGCAGAGTGGATCAGGCACCGATCCGGCGGATGGTCGGTTGCTTGCGACAACTTCGAATGCAGCCGCTCGGCTTCGTCCAAAGCACGGCGCATCATCGACGTGGCTGCTTGCGTCCCGAACTCCTCGCGCAGGTCGTCGGCAACTCGCGCGTTCAGCAGGTCGCGCGGTCCGGTGAAACCCTGGCTTGCACAAGCGCCGATGATTTCGCGCACACGCTCACGAAGCTTTTCCGGGCGAACCGGTTTCTGAATGATCGACGTCGTGCCGATCGCCTCGCATGCGAGCCGGCACTCTTCATCGGTATCGGCCGTCAGAGCCGCGATCCGACAGGGCGCCATGTTCCCCAAGCGGGCGAGTTCGATTGCAAGCGCAAAGCCATCCGTTTCCGGCATGTTGAGGTCGGCCAGAACAAGGTCATAGGCAACATCCGAGGTCCGCACGCATTCCAGGGCGGCGGCGCCGCTCGAGGCCGGGGTGACGAGCGCCACCCGGCCTGACAATGATTTCACGAACAGGTCGAGGTTCACCGGATTGTCGTCGACAACCAGGACCCGCGCGTTCATCATCGATGCGCCGGCATCTTGCCCGGGCTGCGAGCGGTCCTCGACTTCTTCGGCCTCGGCGATCGGCATCGAAAACGTGATGGTGAAACGTGACCCTACCCCGACCGTGCTTTCGACGTCGAGGGTTCCCCCCAGTGCCTTGACGGCCTCGCCGATCGCGTAGGTGCCGATGCCAAACCCTTTCGGCTTGGCGATGTCGGCCCGGCCGTTCCCATAAGGTTCGAACAAGTGCGCAAGCGCGTCCTGAGACATTCCCTGTCCGGTGTCCTCGACCGACAGCGTGATGGTGCTGTCCTGCCCGCCCGGGGCGGTATCGTCGTGCAGAACGACCCGAATTGTGCCGTTCGAGGTGAACTTGATGGCGTTGCTCAGCAGGTTCTGAACGATCGTGTCGATCAGGTCGATCCGGCCCATCACGGCTCTGTCGGGGGCTGTCACCTCGAGCGCAATATCATTCCCATTCCTGGCGGCCAGAGGGGTCATCCGGTCCGCAATCTCGGCCACGCGCGCGGCGATGCGGAATGCCGTCAGGGCGTCTCTTGTACTGTCATGCGCGGCACGCGTGGCGGTAAGAATGCCGTTCACCAATGTCAGCGCCCGCTCGGCGGCCTGTCCGATCCGCGTTGCCGACAGCGTGTCCATGCTGGACTCCTCGACCATCAGGTCGCTGATTGCCAGAATGGTCTGCAGCTCGTTTCGAATGTCATGAGCGGCAATCGCCCGCGAATGGGAGGTTTGGTCCGACCCCGTATCTTTCGTATGGTCGTGCGTCATACCAGTAGGTTCCTGCATCGTAACCATTTTATCAGACCGACATCTCGGATCGCCAAACAAGTCCTGCATTCTGATAGTCTAGCGGACCTTTCGGGAAGGGCCACCCTGTAAGCGGGGATTCGCTTTTGGGGTACGTGTCATAGGCAAATCGATCAGCATGGGAAGCCACTTTTTCGAGGATAGTTTTCGATTTGTGATCAGTGGCCTGTTTCCACGGGAAATGTTGCGAAGCCCCCCGAGGAACAACTCCCCCACAGTGGCATATATGTTTTATATATTTCAATGACTTAAATGTTTTTCCGCGGAAACCTGTCGGTTCCCCGATCTGTTTCGTTGACACAGGCGACCAAAAGTCGGCAATACATACTTAAGGCTGTATGCTCTCCACTAAAGTGATGCGTGGTAGCGAAAGACTGGAATTTCGGCGGTGTTGCCGAAAGGAAGATCGGGGGCAGTGCGAGGGAAAGGCCTGAAGACCGACGATTCACTTGGCTGGGTCCGGCCGGCAATGCCTGCCCCCGATCTCCTGCCGCAGAGAACAACATTCTGACGAGGTAACAACAGATGGCGAGACTTGTGTTGACGGCCGACAGGCCGAAGGAATTTAACCTTAGCCTGACCAGGGAAGAGGTGGAGAGGTTCGTTCGCGTTGGCGACGATCTGATCGTCAAGAAAGTCAATGGCGACGAGGTCGTCATTCGAGACTTCTTCGTTCAGGGCGCGGATGGCCAGAAAAGTACGGTTACCCTGATCGACGGGCCGTACAGTTTCGGCAACACGGCAGAAGGCGAGGGTACGCTGGCTGAAGACGGCGGCACATCCGATTCGGGCGCGGGTGCCATGTTCGGCGAAAACGACGAAGCCCTGGCAGCCGGCGCTGCAGCCCTGATCGGGGGCGGCCTGCTCCTGACGGGCGGCGGTGGCAGCAGTGGCGGAGGTGGAACGGGATTCCCTTTCCCGACCGATCCCACGGACCCGACCGATCCGACGGACCCGACCGATCCGACGGACCCGACCGATCCCACGGACCCGACCGATCCCACGGACCCGAC
>JAVJUV010000062.1:0-16638 GCA_040220415.1 Silicimonas sp. | reverse complement strand
TACCGAGCCCGATCGATCCGCCGAGCGGCTGCGTGCTGCGCACGCGCTGCCGGTACGCGCTGCCCGAATGCGCCCGAACCGTGCCCGCGCTGCGGGAGGTGGGCCCAGACCATTACAAGGCCTGCATCCGCGACGACATCCTGCCCGAGCGGACCCAGAACGGAGGTGAGAAGAATGCTTCTTGAGAACAAATGCGCCATCGTCACGGGCGGGTCGCGCGGCATCGGCGCCGGCATCGCGGTCTCGCTGGCCCGTCAGGGCGCCGATGTGGTGATCAACTACTGGGGTGAAACAGACACCGGCTACGGCAAGGACGACGCGGCGCGGGCCGTCGTCGCCGAGATCGAGCGTCTCGGCCGCTCGGCGATCGCTCTTGAAGGGGATGTGACCGATCCGGCGACCGGCCCGGCGCTGGTCGATGCGGCGGTCGAGCGTTTCGGCAAGGTCGACATCCTCGCCGCCAATGCGGGCATCTGCCCGTTCCACGGCTTTCTCGACATGCCCGTCGATCTCATGCGCAAGGTGTTCGGCGTCAACATGGAAGGCGCATTCCTGGTCAGCCAGGCCGTTGCCAACCGGATGGTGGAACAGGGCCACGGCGGCGCGATCATCGCGACTTCGTCGATCTCGGCGCTGGTCGGCGGCGAATTCCAGTCGCACTACACGCCGACGAAAGCCGGCGTGCATTCGCTGATGCAGTCGGTCGCGATCGCGCTTGGGCCGCATGGTATACGCTGCAACTCGGTGATGCCGGGCGCGATCCTCACCGACATGAACCGCGAAAGCCTGTCCGATCCGGACAAGGATGCCTACTTCCGCAAGCGCATCCCCCTTGGGCGCTACGGCGAGCCCGGAGACGTCGGCGATGTGGTGGCGTTCCTCGCTTCCGACATGGCCCGCTACGTCACCGGCGCAAGCGTCATCGTCGATGGCGGCATGTACGTCAATCTTCAGTAGTCCGCGTCACATCGGAAGAGCTGATCCCGTAGTCGGGCCGCGCCGCCGGTTGCCTTGACCACCATTTGCGTCGCTCCGTGCCGGCGCGTGAACCGCCGACGGTCTTTGGGCCAGCGGTGGGAGTGCCCTCATGATCATGACATCGACCCGACCGGCATGTTGGTCCAGAGGGGGAAGCGGAGGCAGGATCAAACAGCAATCGACAGCAACTGTGGTTTTCGGTGGTTGCGCGCCCCCGCAACCAACGATGTCAGCACCTCTGGTGCATTTGCTTGAACCGCCCCTTGAGGGTGGTTTTTGCGTTTTTGGCCAAAGGTTTCTGCCTCTCCGGCGCTCAACGACCGTAGAACTCTGCTATCTTCAGCGCTCATCGGAATTTTGCGGCCGGCGGCCAGGGACAGGATTGCCGCTAGATCGCCTTCGAGCCACAGTTCGGCACGATCACCGACGGCCGGTGAGACGACGATCCGACCGACGAGGCTCCGAATACCCTCACTGGCCTCAAGATAGGTTTGCTCGTCCTCGAGCGCTTTGAACAGGTCGTCAACGCGTTCGCGATAAAGCAGCGCCATATTGGGGTGCAGCAGCGGCGGCGGTTCCTTGGCTTGTTCAAGATCGCGAGAGAGTTCGGCTTTCCGCCCCTCGAGCGCCGTCATCTTTTCTTTCATAGACGACGAATAGAAGCCGTCCATAATCGCCTGCAGCATCTTTTCGATCTGCGCTTCGACCTTTTTGAGTTCCGCGCGCTTGGCGGTCAGTTCGCTCGCCGCATCCATGCGGCCCCGATTGACCGCGCGCGTGAACTCGTCGCAGAACTCCTTAAAGAGCCCTGGCTGCATCAGATGTTCGCGCATTGCATGAAGCACCCGGCTCTCGAGCTCAGACCGTTTGATGCGGGTGTGGTTGGAGCACGTGCCCTTGTTTTTCACTGTCGAGCAGCCGAACATGTCACGATAGACCATCGAGTATCCGCCGCCGCATTCGGCGCACTTGATCAGGCCCGAGAAGAGGTAGCGTTGGCGCTTGGTCTCGGTGAGGCCGTTGCTTTCAGCGCAGGCGTATCTCTCACTGTTGTCCTTCTGCCGTAGCTTGGCTTTCTCCCACAGATCGTCTTCGACAATGCGTAGGTCCGGCACGTCCTGGACAATCCACTCCTCTTCGGGATTCGGCCGGGCAACGCGTTTACCTGTCTCGGGGTCCTTGAGGAAGCGCTGGCGGTTCCAGACGATTCGGCCGATGTAGAGTTCGTTGTTAAGGATGCCGGTGCCGCGTTTCACGTTGCCGTGGATTGTGCTCGGACCCCAGCTTCCGGCCCGTGGACCCTCAACACCCTCGGCATTGAGCTCGTGCGCGATGACGCGCGGCGACTTTCCAGCGGCATACTCGGCGAAAATCCGCCGGACGATCCTGGCTTCGGCTGGATCGATGTCCCGCTCGCCCCGAACTGGTTCGCCATCCGGACCCGTCTTCCTGACGACGCGATACCCGTAAGAGTTCCCACCGCCAGACTTGCCGACTTCGACGCGGCCACGCAGGCCACGCCGGGTCTTGTCGGCGAGGTCTTTCAGATACAATGCGCCCATCGTACCCTTGAGGCCGATGTGCAGTTCGCTGATGTCGCCTTCCGACAGCGTTACCATGCGGACATCAGCGAAAGTCAGGCGCTTGTAGACGCCGGCGATATCTTCCTGGTCCCGGCTGATCCGATCGAGCGATTCCGCCAGTACGAGGTCGAATCGCCGATCCTGCGCATCGGCCATCAGGGCCTGGATGCCGGGCCGGATCAGGCTCGCACCAGAAACCGAGCGGTCGCTGTAGCTGTCGATGACCTGCCAGCCCTCGCGGTCAGCCCGCTCTCGGCAGATCCGAAGCTGGTCCTCGATGGAAGCGTCACGTTGATTGTCGGAGGAATAGCGGGCGTAGAGCGCGACCTTGGTCATGACTCTTCTCCATCAGAATGCGGTGCAAGTCGTCGGGAATCGGTATCGCCGGATTGCTGTTGCAGATAGTCGCGCGCTGCCTGCCGCGCGAGCGCTCGCACAACGGCGATCAACCGCGGATCGGTTTCTTCGATACCTGGCCGATCGATGGAAAGGAGGACGTCGTTGGAGCGCTCCCCGATCGCCGATGGCGTTTCCGGCTTCCCGTCGCCTCGCCTTTTCCTGCCTCGCCTCTGCCGCGGCATCCGATCGCCGACCTCCAAGCGGCACGTTTTGATGGTGCCGCCCAGTCAAGGCGGTTGCGCTCAACGAAGTCAACGGAAAAACATCAATCATACCAGTAGCTTAAGGAGTATTCGGGCGACGTCAAGAGTCCTTGATCTCGACCAGTCGCCGTTGAGATCATTCCGGCACATGACGTTTTTCTTTCGCTTTTTTACCGCGCGCCGGCTCGGCCATTCGGTCATTCGATGCCTGCGGCGCGCGATAGATGGCGACGATCACTCGGACAACACCATCGCTGGTGTCGCAGTGGGGCAGAAGCAACGCGGTGTAACGTTTGTTTTGCACGATCGACTCTTCGACAAGGACGGGCTGGTGACTGTTCGAGACTTCTGTGATCGCTGCTCTGATAACGTCGCTTGAAGCAAAGCTACTTACGACCGTATCGCCGATGTGGAGTTCACGAAGCGCGCCGGATGCCTTGTCGACTTCGACAATCACGAGGTGATCCTGCCACTCGTCCAGCAAATTGGGATCGGCAGCAGACGCCGGCGGCGAAAGGTTGTCTGCCCGTAGCAGCCTCCAAATCGTATAAAGTCGATCCAGCGCCGGATGCCGGGCTTGGAGAAGTGATTCGCCCACTGGCTACCTCTTTCGGCGTTCAGTTGCGCCATAAGGGTGTAAAATAACCCTTTATGCGCATATGAAAACCCTTTAGGTGGCAATCGTCGGCTGTTGCGGGCGGTGATCCAGGATTATGATCACCGCAAGACAAATACGTGCCGCGCGAACACTGCTCGGCTGGACGCAACAAGAACTCGCCGACAACGCCGTTGTTTCACTTAATGCCATCGCGCGGCTTGAGGCCGGCAAGGTGGACAGCCGTATGAGCACCGTTAGCGCTGTTCAAAAGGCCCTCGAACAAGGCGGTGTACTCTTTCTTTCTGCCAATCAGGAAGTCGGAGAAGGTGTGCGGCTTCGTCGACCGGGATTGTAATCTAAAGCGAGAGGTTTGGAGCCCAATTGACGCCCGTGATCGCAGTGCTCTCGACCCAATGCCACCCTTGGTCCGCAGTACTTTGTGCGTCTGCCCTCGGCGGCAAAGCTGCCGCTAACTAAGTTACGATTCCGGCCACTAGCTACCGTTGAGAATTGTGTTTAACGCTGCAGGGCAGCTTTAGCAAAGCGGGCTCCCGGAACCGAGCCATAGCGATTACACAGAGTCTCGCGACGTCGAGGTAAAAGTAATGTTCCCATTATTGTTACGGCACGAGTTCTTTTCACCAAACGTACGAATTGTTATGATATAGGGCCCCCTTGGATTTTTGTCCGACTTTTCAGTAAGGGCATTCCGGTGATGGTAGTAACACACCTTCACTGACGTATCTCCAAAGAGCCACGTCACAACCCTTTTCAGTTAGCTCAAATACTGTGACACCACTGATCGTATCAGTCTTTATGAGCGCGAGGCGCACTAAATCTCCCACGGATGCTTCCAATTCTTCATGCGTTGAAACGATCGCCAGCTTCCGTAGCCAGTCCAGCATTATTTGATCATTCGATTTGCAGCTGGGCTCGCGTTGTAATGCGCGTAGAATAGCGAGTGCCCGATGCTCGGTTTTGAGTTGCTTGAACTCGTCGGACGAATTACGCAGTTCAGTCATCTCGACTACTCAATATCGTAGGTTCTGCACCACTTTCGCTTCGCTCTCGCTCAAGAAACTCGATAACTTCCAACATCGCTTCTAGAAACTTGAAATAATCAAAGGAGACCAACCACTCCGACTTGCCCTTAGTGCCTTCGAGTTCGATTTCCCCTGTCAAATAGTAGATCCCCTCATCTCTCGGTTGAGATCCGTTGTCGTAGACGGGTCGGAAATCAGACGTATGAATGATTTTGTTGCAGCATTCGCGCAAGGTGTCTGGAGTTCCGTTTCCGTCGTAAACGACGAGAAAACTCTCGTGGACTTGAAGCTGCCTTTTCTTGAACACTCCATATTCAGTGTCATTTTCGAGTTGGTCATCTAGTGTTCGATAAGAGACCGCAAGTTGTAGTAAAATATTCGACAATCTGTCTTCGGCGACCTCTTGGTACCGGTCAACCAGAAGCGGATATGACCAGCCAGGCTCTTCTCCAAATTCTTCGAGATCGGCGTTCCAAATTGTCTCGAGGCCACGCGTGGTCATGACAATTTCAAACGCTTCGCGGCAAGCAGCTTCGACCGACCCGCAATCGAATGCCAGCGGTTTCATGAAGGGATGATGGTAGGGGTTCTCAGAAGGCGAACGAGGCATTGCGCTTAGCCAGCATTCACGCGGTCTTGGAGATCGGAAAGCCTCTCAATCAAGATATCAAAACCAACGGCATCAGATTGAAGCAGACCGGCGTCGAGCATTTGCCGATAGTCGGTGCCCAAAGCGTCCAGTACCTCCCCCGACGGTATGAGGCACAGTGCCCCTGACACCGCCGCCTGATAGTCGATGACATTGCCGTCGCGATCATTTTCTCGAAAGAAGTGCTGCTTTTGCTTCGCCACATCCTCGGCGAGAGCGCGATCACGGATCGCATTAGCCGCTATGTCAGTGTGATCAAGACAGTCGAGATCATACCAGTGTCGGGCGTAGCGATCACCTCCGCGGAATGCGCCTCGCAAGCAATAGGCATGAATGGCTGTGGCCTTCTCCCAGAACGTACGTTCCGCCCGCATGACGCGCGGATTGGCGATTGGAGTCTGCAGATCTGCGATCGCTTCGGAAATATCGCAGGTAATCCTATGGGACTCGGCCGGTTCGCCTGTTGAGCGAGCACCGAATTCCAAAAGCACGGCGGGATTGACATAACCTGTACCGCTGCGAACCGCTTCATATTCCAGGACGATGTTGTCATCGTTCAGGACCACCTTTGCGTCCACGCCAGACGTTTGAATTCTCTCAGTCAAAATCTGAAGGGGTTCGGCCTCGACCCATGTCGACAGACGGGCCCGGACGGTTTCAGTCCACTTCCTGGCTTGTGAGCGGCTTGGCGGATAGGGATTGCTCGGATTGTCGATCAGATCAGGAATGATTTGCCTGATGTCGTATGTCAGGTCGACATCCTCGGAAAACCGATCGATTGCCCGGTAGGCTTTTGAGAGCGATGTTCCGCCCTTAAAGACGAGGTGATCTCCGACCGAACTCTCAAAGAGAGCGTCGAGTGTCCAGACGACCCAGATGTCTTTCTCGAGCAGATCGGCTGGCCGCCCCAATATGGAGGCGGCCGTTTCCAGGGCGTCGATCTTGTCGGTGGCCGAAAGCTCGAAATAGTCCGTCACCTCAAACTCACGATGCGCGAGCAGGAACGGCCAGAGTGCTCAGTTCTTTCGCCATCCAGGTTGGCGCATTGGCACGCAACCCGAAAAGTTCGCTCCGCTCTTCTTCGTTGAGCCTCGGCTTGATCCTGTTCAAGGCCTCGCGGGCTTCCGACTGCCCAAAGTAGGCAAGAGCGCGAAATGCGTGCCCTGCACGACTGTTTGGGGCGCGAAGCTGCCAGCTCGGAACATGTCTGAGTTCGACCTCTTGGGCGCCCAGCTTCAAGTGACGACTGGGGCCGGATGTCCAGAAGACCTGACGCGCTGGGTTTTGTGTCGACAGCCCCAAAATATTGGCAGCCGCAGCGCCGCTGATCGACACGCTCTCTCCAGTCGTCCTGGCAATGTTTTCAACCACTGTGCTTGCGGAAGGTGCGCGCTCGCCGAACCGGGTCTTGACCGGCAGAGCGAAAAGACCGCGCCGGACACGCAGAAGCTCACCGCGCTTGACCAAACGCGATAGCGCCTGATCGATCGCTGCCCGCTCGCCAAGATGCAACAACTCCTTCGCGGACAGAGTCGCCCCTTCCGGCAAAGCTTCCGCATAGGCCTTGATCGCTTGAGATGTGGTCATCATGGTGTTCTCCTATTGTCAGATATATAACTTGTTTTCTGACAGTTTGCAAGCTAGAAGGCTCACAATGAGCGCACGAGAGAAGGTGCTGACAGACGAAGCAACAAATTGATTTGGGGCTATTATCGACGCGACATGGACATCGACCCACTGCGAAAACGGAAAACCAGCGGCGAGCTCTATACGCGACGGTCGCCAACGTTACAGTACATCGAGAAGAGCTTTCACTGGTCCTTCGACGATCTACTTAACCGTGCGTCGATACGAGATCGGCGTCACAGCGAGTACGTTCCGTCGGAGCTGCTCGTCTACTATCTACGTCAGACGAAGTCGGACAATTCGGACAGTCGGTTCATTCGGCTCTACGACATTCTGCGCGACCGGATTGAGGCAGCGTGCCCAAGGGCAAACCGACACGTTGGCGAAAAAATCCACGAAGATGCGCGTCTGTCCGAGATACGTGACGCGACAGTCAATCATGTCACGGAGCTGATGTTCACCGACCGGCAGGACTATGACGAGCAGCTCGATATCTACGAGGTTGTCTTCGACAAGGCTGTCCGCGCGGTGCACATCACGAAGCTTCGCAAAGTAAACCGGCGGGAACGCGCAAATGAGGACGTAGAGGACGCAGTCACCGGCGAAGTGCGCGCTGTCGTCGAAGCTGCGCTGGAGCGCTACAAAAGAGTTGGTCTCACTGCTGAAGAGGATCTTGATTACCGGATTCACCTGCGTGGCGCGATTGACGCTCTACCGACAGACGAACGAGAGGTGATTGATTTGATGCTCGCAGACATTCCCATTGAAACGAATAAAGAAGGCGAAGCCTCGATAACCGAGCTTTTGCGCTGCGTGGAAAAGACTGTGCGCAATCGGCGGGATCGAGCCTTTGCAAAGATCCGGGAAGCATTGGCGTTGGAGGTTGATGATGGCCAGTAGAGAAGACGTCCTCAACGACTTCACTGTGGAAGAGGAGATGTCGCCCACGATCCTCAAGGCATATCTCCAGCGCTACCCCGAATACACCCAGGACCTCCTTGCGCTTTTCAACGAACTGTCGATGAGCGACCTGCAGTCGGCCGAGGCAAGCCTTCCCCTTGAGACCAAGTCGGTTAGCGCAGAGACCCTGCGCGTCCAGCACGTCCGGCAATCCTTGTTTGGCACAGGTGTAAGGGAATTCGCGCGTGACCTCGGACTTCCCCGAGGCTTCTTCACTGGCTTGAACGCCGAGGTTGTCCATATCGCCTCGATGCCAACGAGCCTGTTGAAGACCTTGGCAAATAGGCTCGGCGTACACATGCAGGATGTCATCAGCGGCATGCAGCAAGGGGATGGGCAAGCCGTTGCAATGAAATCCGATGCAAAGCCGGCTGCCATGCCAGCGATCGAATTCCAAGACTATGTCGAAGCTGCCGGTCTCACCAAGGAGGAGCAGCGCACGTTGGAGACGTTGCTTGCCGACGATGGATCGGATTGAAGCGATACGCACACGCGCCGCTGATCTTCACGATCTCCGTGTGAACAATGGCGGCACTCCAACGACGCCGTATGATTTCGTTTTGGGTGAGGCCGGAGCCCGCGATCTTGAGGTGAGAAGACTTCCAGCAAGCCATCCGCAACTCAAAGGCGGCAAAGCTCTTTTCCAGAGAGCATCCGGTACCATCCTACATGAAGAAACGGGAAATACCTTTCTCGACGCCTTCTTAGTCGCTCACGAAATCGGGCACCACGAGTTTGGTGGTGAAATTGACATTCCGCCAACCATGGCAATCGATCCGGCGCGGTCTGCGGACCCATCATCGGTAGGCGGCGATCGTGTCGTCGATTACAGCAATCGCGCTCGGGAAGAGGTTCATATGGACCTCTTTGCTCGCGAGTTTCTCTTTCCGCGCGCACTGGCTTGGTCTTGGCACGTCGAAGACGGATTAAGCGCAGATGACATCGCCAAGAAGCTTGGCGCGCCATACCCGATTGTGGCGGTTCAGCTCTTCGATGCGCTCCTGCTTCCGCAGAGTGAGCAAGATGAGGGCTTGGTGTCACCGCCTAAACCCTTAAACGAAGAACAGATGCGTGCAGCAGAGCACAATGGAAACGCCCTTCTCCTGAAAGCAGGACCGGGCACCGGCAAGACACAGACGCTCGTTGGTCGGTTGTCAGTGCTGAAGAACCGCAACGTCGATCCGGAGAGCATCTTGCTGCTCACCTTTTCGAACAAGGCTGCGGGTGAAATGACGGATCGCGCGATGGCGGCCTGGCCGGAAGCGGCTGGGTCAGCGTGGATCGGAACATTTCACTCTTTCGGACTCGATCTTCTGCGCCGCTTTCATGATCGGGCTGGTTTGCCGCCAGATCCACGCCTGATCGATGCTACCGAAGCCATTGCGCTCCTCGAGGACGAGTTCCCGCGCCTGAGGCTGAAGCACTTCAACGATCTTTGGGACCCGACCGACAATCTGCGGTCCATCCTTTCGGCAATCTCGCGCGCGAAAGACGAAGTTGTCGATCGGCATCGCTACCGCGAGCTGGCGCAGCAAATGGCTGATGTGGCGGAGACCGAAGAAGCCAAGATAGCCGCGGAGAAATGTCTCGAGATCGCTACCGTTTACGACCTCTACGAGCAACTGAAGTCTGATCGCGGCGCCGTCGATTTCGGTGATCTCGTCGCCCGTCCAACGGCCTTGGTCGAATCCGACGAGGCCGTGCGAACGGAGTTGCAAGGGCGATATGAACACGTCCTTGTGGACGAGTATCAGGACGTGAACCGTGCAAGCGTTCGACTACTGCGCGCTCTGAAACCAGATGGCAGCAACCTCTGGGTCGTGGGGGATGCCAAGCAGTCGATTTATCGTTTCCGGGGTGCATCCTCCTACAATATCGACCGGTTCGAGACGGAAGACTTCCCAGGTGGGACGTCCCTGCAGCTCAGCACGAACTATCGATCATCCCAGGAAATCTGCAACACGTTCAGCGCTTTCGCGGCAACACGTATGGCGGCCGCAGGTTTTCAGGCAAATGCGTTCAAAGGAAAAAACGGCACTGCGCCGTCCTTCATTTCTGTTGAATCCAAAGATCACGAGATCGATGAAATCGCAGCACGCATAACAGCTGCCCACGATGAAACGATCTCGTTTCGAGACCAGGCCGTCATCTGCAAGGGGAACGCGCGTTTGGCAGAGATAGCCGCGGGCTTGGAGGCGCGTGGGATCCCGGTACTGTTCCTGGGACCCTTGTTCGACCGGCCGGAGATCAAGGAAGCGTTGTCCCTCCTATCACTGGTGATTGATCCGAGGGCGATGGGGCTGACGTGCATTGCCTCGATGCCGCCATTTCGGATGTCCATCGAAGATGTCGCGTCCGCCATCGAAACAGTTAAGGCCGCCAAAAAGCCCCTTCCTCTGGACTGGCGGAGCGCACTGGAGACAGCACCAGGAATGAGCGAGAGCGGTAGGTCCTCTTTGCAGGCACTTGTCGATGCGTTTGAGGGGATCGAGCCTACGGCAACCGCGTGGCAGGTGATCACGAAAATCTACTTGGACCGAACGCGCCTCGCAGCCGACATCGCAACAGAGGCTCGTGAGGGCAATGCCAATCCAGCGCTTGCCCTATGGCAATTTCAAAACTTCCTGCGGTCCGCTCTTCCGGAAAAATCAGGCTACCCAATTCGAGATCTCTTGGAACACATTCGACGGCTGGTGATCCTGTCGGACGAAAGGGATTTGCGCGATTTGCCCGCCGCTGCCCAGAGCATAGACGCCGTTCGTCTAATGACGATCCACGGGAGCAAGGGTCTTGAGTTCAAGATGCTTCATCTTCCGTCTTTGACAAGCGGTTCGATCCCCCGCTCGGCCAAACAGAGCCGCGGCCTTCCTCCGCCAGACGGCATGATCGAGGGCCCGGTGTTTCGTGGTAGCGACGCAATAGATGCCGGCCATGATGAGGAACAAAAATGTTTGTTCTTCGTGGCGCTATCTCGGGCAGAAGACGGTCTGTTCCTCTACGCGCCTAACAAGAAATCCAACGGTCACCGGCAGAGCCGGTCCAGTTTTGTCGACGACATCTCGGGCCAACTGTCCGATCAAGAGCCGATTTCAGCGGTGAGAGATATTGTCGGAGAGGCTGAGCGCTTCACGTTGGAGGTTGATGGCGTTGCCCGCATGTCGCCGTCTCAACTCGCGACATTCGACAAATGCCCCCGGCGGTTTTTCTTCGCCCATGTGCTGCGGGTTGGTGGACGGCGCTTGGAGTCGGCGCCGATGCGCATGCACAATGCCGTGCAGGCTGTGGTCGATGAGTTGACGGCTCGTCCCGACGACACTCCTGATGAGACCGAGATGCGGGCGATTATCGACGCCGCCTGGGTTGCTCACGGACCCACAGAACACGGTTACGCCTCCGAGTACCGGCAGATTTCCGACGAGTTGCTGAAGTTCTTCATCCAACTCCGGCAGGGTGAACGTCGGCGGACCCCCCAATCTCTCTCGCTGCGTTTCGAGAACGCCGAGGTTGTGGTGACAGCGCACGAGCAGATCGAGACCAGTCATTCGACAGTGTTCCGGCGTATCCGCACAGGTCGCAAGACAGGCACGGCGTTGGACGCTCTCGATGCTGCCGCGTTTCAGATCGCGGTTGACGGACGCGGTGAGGCGGAATTCGTGTATTTGACGGGCGGTGATCGAAACCGCCTGAGCATGTCCCAGGGTAAAATCAACACCAGAAAGAAGAAGATCGCGGACGCCGCGATCTCGATCATCGAGGGACGATTCCCTCCAAACCGCAGCGACCGATGTGCGCGTTGCCCCTACTTTTTCATCTGCAACCCGCCGCCATCCGGGACGCTCAGAAAAAAGATTGGATCAGCCTTACCGGATTCTTCCTGACGCCGCGATTGTCCTTGTGAAGGCGCAGACATGGTGTCTGCGGCCTCTAATCGTACAAGGACTAACACTATGAAACCGCAAGGAAATAATCCTCGCTTCCCTGTTCTCATCGCCGATGAGGGCCTCAACTTCAAAAAACACGTCTTCGACGATCCCAAAGTGCTGGGGCGTCAGTTAATCGAGGCCGCAGGTGGTCACCCCGTCGACGAGCATGTGGCCATTGCGATCCTGCCCAACGGCGACTTCGAAGACATTCGGCTCGACGAAAGCTATGACCTGCGCGGTCGGGGTACCGAAAAGGTACTGGTCGCCCGTTCAGATCGGAGCTTCAAGTTCAAGATCGACGACGCTGATCTTGAATGGCCGCGTGCCTGCATCAGTGGCTTCGTGCTGCGCAAGCTCGCCAAGCTGCCGCCCAACTACAACCTTTGGCAGGAAATCCCGGGTCAGCATGACAAGAAGATCGCCGATACAGATGTAATCAACCTGGCCAATGCCGGGGTCGAGCGGTTCGTTTCGCTGATCGATCAAACGACGGAGGGGGATGCCCTTCCGTCGAAAGATCAGACCTACCTTTCCGGTCGCGGCTATGAGTTCGAAGTGGTGACGGAAGGCGGCAGCACGGGGATCATACTCAGTGCTGTGCCGCTGCCGGAAGGCAAATTCGCCCATACGGTGGCAGATGTTCTGATCCTGCTTCCCAAGGGATATCCCGACTGCCCGCCCGACATGTTTTACGTCGCTCCAAAGCTGACTCTGGCGGGCACCGGGCAAGTGCCGAAAGCCTGCACTGTAGAGCACCGCTTCGGTGGTCGCGTGTGGCAGCGCTGGTCCCGTCATAACAATGCCTGGCGCCCTGGGGTCGACGGTCTTCAGACCATGGTCGCCCGCGTGCAGACGGCGTTGGCTGAGGCCCGGGCGTAATGGAGGCACTGGATCTCATCCTTCTGGACCCGCACGAGGCGCAGATTCGGTCCCTGTTGACGGCAGGGGCCGGGTCGGAGCGCTCCGCCTACATGCTGTTTGGCATCGCCGATATCCAAGTCGATCCATGGTCAAACCAGCCGCGGCGCCGGCTGGTTTCACATCGTTACCAAGCCATCAGCGGTAACGACCTCGTATCAGCGTCAGCACGGCATGTGACTTGGCAGACCGATGGCTTCATGCGCCTTCTTAACGAGGCCAAGGCGATGGGTCTCATTCCTGCCTTGGTCCATACCCATCCCAAGGGCCAGGCCAAGTTCTCTGAGCAGGACGACCGGAACGAAGCCGAGCTTGCACGCACCGCCCTTCTGAAAGGAATGCCGGGGTTGATCAGCGTCGTTATTGCCGGGAATGGCGATATTGCTGCACGTATTTGGACGCAGACAGAAAAAGCAGAAGAGATCGGTCGGATCCTGCATGTCGGACCGCGCCTGCATATCTCGGGACTGAAGGGAACGCCGGCGGATTTTCTGGATCGCCAAGTCCGGCTCTTCGGGAAGGAAGCCTCACGTCAAGTAGCTGGTTTTCGATGCGGTATTGCTGGTGGGGGTGCGACCGGAAGTGCCGTCTTGCCCCTGCTGTTGCGGCTTGGGGTTCAGGAGGCCGTCCAATTCGACAAAGACATCGTGGACGAAACAAATCTCAATCGCCTTCACGGCGCGCGGCGCTCGGATGTCGATGCAAAAATGCCAAAGACCGCTATACACACGCGAACCGTGAAGGAATCCGGGCTCGGCATGACGTTGGTGAGCGTGGATGCCTGGGCCGGACACCCAGGAACCTGGGATGCGCTAAAAGCGTGCGATGTGATCTTTTGCTGCACAGATGACCACGCCGGACGGTTGTTTCTCAATCGCTTCGCGCGGTTCTACGGCATCCCCGTTATCGATGTCGGACTCGCGATGCAGCGGCGGACCGACACAGCATATGATCTCTTCGCCCGCGTTTCGGCACTCGTGCCTGGGCATCCCTGCCTACTTTGCGGCGGCTACGTCGATCCGCGGCGAGCGCGTGAAGAAGCAATGCGGCGCGATGACCCCGATGCATATGAGCGGTTGAAAGAAGAAGCCTACGTTCTGGGTGAAGGTGATCCGTCCCCGGCTGTCGTCACCTTCACGACCGAAGCGGCGGCGATGGCAGTCAATGAATGGTTGGCCGGAGTGACCGGGCTTGCTGGAGAGGCCGGAATGGTGCCTACGCGCATGCGGCGCTTTCACGCCAGAGACGAGCGCAGACCGTTTGTTGAGCCACGACCCGATTGCCCATGTTGCAGCCTGGCAGCAACACTCGGCCGAGGAGATATGCAACCGTTTCTGGACATGGTGAGCTGACATGAAAAATATCATCTCACGCCTGTTGCGACGGCTGCGCCTGCTGCATTTCGATGTACTCACGACACGCGCTTCAGCCTTGCCAGACCGGTCAATGATGGAAGCGGGTAATCTCACTCTCGTCGAAAGTGGCGATATCAAAAAATGGGCATGTATGAAGTGTCCCGGTGGCTGTGGGGAAGTCATCAGTCTTTCGCTCAATCCTAATCAACGACCACGCTGGCAGGTCTCTGAAGACTTCTGGTTGCGGCCAACGGTCCACCCTTCGGTCCATCAGAAGAATGATTGCGGGTGCCATTTTTGGATCAAGAAGGGGCAGGTGAGCTGGTGTCCCGACGGTCGCCCGAACCGACCGACAAACGATCGCGGTTCCAATACCCTCCCACTTAGCTGAGGATGGAGCTATGCGTTTCGCGGTACGTGATAATCAGCGCATAGAAGCGACACCGGGAGCAAGGGGCCGATGTCCGGGTTGTGGCGCAGAAGTGATCGCCAAGTGTGGGTCTCGCAAAATCTGGCACTGGGCCCATAAGGCCCAACGCCATTGCGATCATTTGTGGGAGAACGAAACGCAGTGGCACCGGGATTGGAAGAATCGTTTCCCGTCTGACTGGCAGGAGGTCGCAGCAAGGGACGATCAGGGAGAGTTGCACATCGCCGACGTGAAAACGCCAAAGGGTCTGGTGGTCGAATTCCAGCACTCATATCTAAAGCCCGAGGAAGCGAGGAAGCGGACGCAGTTTTATCAACCTATGTTCTGGGTTGTGGACGGAACACGGCGCCCGACCGATCAGAAGCAATTCAAGTCGGCCATCGAAGATGGCGTAAAGCATCCAACCAACGACGGAGTCGTGCACCAGCTCTGGATTTTTGATGCACGGTTGCTGAAAGAATGGGTTCATCTCGGCGTCATTGTCGCGTTCGATTTCGGAGAGGACACTGTTTGGCTTCTCAGGCGCATCAAGAGCGACTCGGTTTTCGGCTTTGACTATCCTAAAGCCAAACTCGTTGAGCACATCACCGAAAGCACAGCGATACCGGATGTGTTGTTTGGTCGCCCGTCACCGAGGACCGTGCGATATCGAAGACGGCGCACTCGTTTCTAACCTATTCAGCTCCTTAACGCTGCTCGCGTAGATCCAGTTCTGGCAAGTCCTGCAGGCTTTGCAAATCAAAGGTCGTCAGAAACATCTCCATCTGCACGAAGGTGTGCAGTACCCCAGGTCGCGGCTAACCAGCTTGCCGAAAATGTCCGCCAGCTCGAACAACAGGTCCTTGTCGCGGGAGATGTTCAGAAGCCGGGCACGAACTGACGCGCCAGTGTTCTTGACGTCTTCAGCCATTGGCGGTCAGCGCCTCGAGATAGGGCCGAATGACATTCGCCACGCCGCCGCGTTCGGCATGGCGCGCGATCTCGGCTGGCGTGGCTTTGCGCTGACGCAGCGCCTCCTGCAGACCTTCGAGCGCAATCGTCTGGCCGACGGTACGGCGGTGCCGGAAGCAGTCGGCGATCGTCTTCGCCACACCGAAGATCTTCACCGGCACACCTTCGATTCTTTCCGTGATCACGTCATCCGTGAGAAGCGCGTCGGTGAATCGAACGATCTCGATCGGCGGCGTCCCGGATGTCGGCGCCCAGTCCCTAGTTCCGATCGCCATCCACACCGCGCGGGGGAGTTGATCGGTCAGTCCGTGGAAAGCAAGCGCGGAAAGGAGGCACACGACTCCTTTCGGTACTCGCTTGGCGGCTTCGGCCAGGCTGTGGTTCGCGTTGAGCGGAGCATCCGCGAGCTGATACAGCCCGCGCGAGAGCCGGACGACTTCGCCGTGGTCCACCATCCGGCTAACCGTCGCCGCCGTGATGCCCTCGGCCCTGAATTCGGACAGCCGGACAATATCGCCATCCTTGAGGATTTCGAGGGCCTGCTCGCGCTGTGTGCCCGCATTCGGCATGATACAAAACCATTGAGTTCGGTGAATTGATTCCGAGGATTTGTATCACGCCGTAGTCCAAGCAGAAAGCGCTATCGCTCGTTGCTTTGCAATTGAAATCACGAAAGACGCCTAGAACGGCTGCAGAACACGACGGATCTCGACAGCCGGACTTTCTCCTGCGGTTGCCAGCGAAGTTGCAACACTCATCATTATATGAAGGGGCTTACAAGGTTGTCGTGCATTCGAATGATTGCTTGCTGGGGCCGCCCCCGGCAGCGCCGGGGTCGCGCTCTATCTCGCTGCCGCTCGACCGAGCCTCCTCGCCACCCTTGGCGGCTGCGGGGTCTCGTCCCATCCGGGTAACGATCGCTTCTATAATCGGCCCCCGACCGTCAAGGCCCTGTGTCGAAGCAGCTCTGGTTCATCCAAGACATTGAATCCCGGACACATTGTCGCCTTCGAGATTTGGGG
>JAVJUV010000061.1:0-11464 GCA_040220415.1 Silicimonas sp. | reverse complement strand
GTGGGTTGGCGCTCGACTTCAGACCGATTCATGAAGCCAGGTTTGCCGCAGTTCGTTAGTGAGGACCCAAACCTCTTCCCGCGCACAGGTCTTGCCCTTGTTGCCGGCGGATTGACGGTTTTGACCCTTCCGCCGTTTTCTTGGCTCATCGCGGTCCCTGTCTCCTTCTCCGTGCTCTTTATTGTTCTCCGGAACATCTCAACCTCGCGCGCTTTCCTTGTCGGTTGGGCTTTCGGACTGGGCCAATTCGGGATTGGAATTTCCTGGATCGCCGAGAGCTTTTACGTCGATGCCGAACGTTTCGGCGCACTGGCGATCCCAGCAGTAGTGGGACTGTCCGCCGGGCTAGCGATTTTCCCGGCCAGCGCAGCTATGCTTTTTGCCGCCATAATGCAGCATCGAGTTCTCCATGGTATTAAGGCGGGCCTTTTGCTTGCGACCTGCTGGATGGCCACGGAATGGCTGCGGGGTCATGTTCTGACAGGATTTCCGTGGAACCTTGCTGCATATGCTTTGGTCGATCACGCCGCGCTGCGACAGCCAGCGGCCTGGGTTGGAAGCTACGGCATGAGCTTTCTCACGGTCTTCATCGGCACCTTGCCAAGTGTTTTGATTGCGGTAGCGCCAAAGAGACGTCTGTCCGTTTTCGCGCTCTTTTCCGTTGCGATGACGGGTCTCTGGGGTGGCGGTACACTTTGGTCAAGTCAAGACGTTCCGCCGACAGACATTACATTGCGCATTGTTCAAGGCAATGTGCCGCAAGTCGAGAAGTGGGCACCGGGCAGCCGCAAGCGAACCTTGGAAAAATACCTGAGATTGTCTGTGCGACCCGGCCGTTTCGATCTGCTGCTTTGGCCGGAAACGGCTTTCCCCGGTTTTCTGGACGAGGACGCCATTGCGCGCACGCAAATATCTGCGGCTTTGCCAGACGGCAGGGTCCTTTTGACAGGTGCGCCGGACCGCGTAGAGGGAGATGGGGCAACCAGATATTTCAACACTGTACAAGCCTATGACGGCAGCGGTGAGATTCTGGCGGGATATGCAAAACATCATCTCGTTCCGTTCGGGGAATATGTGCCCCTGAAAGGCTTGCTGCCCTTTGAGCGGCTGACAGAAGGGTTAGGCGATTTTACGCCAGGACCAGGGCCACGCACACTGGCGATCCCTGGGGCACCTCTGGTCGGGGTGGCGATCTGTTACGAGATCATTTTTCCGGGCCAGGTGGTCGATGAGCTTCTCCGTCCTGACTGGATATTCAACGGTACAAATGATGCATGGTTCGGAACCAGCATTGGACCTGAGCAACACCTCGCTTCCGCGCGCATGCGCGCGGTCGAGGAAGGGCTTCCCGTGGTCCGCGCGGCCAACACTGGGATATCCGCGATTATCGATGCCAGCGGAGAGATCGTCGCCCGTCTCGACATCGGGCAAACTGGTGTCATAGATGCCAGGCTTCCGGCAGCGCATGCGCCCACGCCTTACGCACGTTTCGGTGATTGGACGTCGCTAGCGCTCATCTGTGCGGCCTGGGGCATAGCCTTTGCCGTCGGATTCACATGTCAACGTTTCAATCGCGAAAATACAAGATCGGAGGAATTGTGATGCTGGTGCTCGCGGGATTTGTCGGAGGTACGATTTGGGGTGGCTATCTGGCGCGGCGACGGAAAGGGGACCGCCTGGATATGCTTCAATATGCGACAAGCTCCGGCATTGTCTTCGGCTTGCTCGCCTATTTCGCCTCGTTGATCTTCTTGCGCATCATATCCTGAAACTAGTTTTGTACGGGCGACGAATTGAGACGGCTGATCCTCATTTCACTATATTTGTTCCTGTCGATTTTTGCATCAGGCTTGTTCGTTTGGGGTGCTGGCTACTTTCTGCTCAATGCCTCCGTTCCTGACTATGAAGAGAACTTTAGCGTTGCGGGTATAGAAGGCCCGGTTAACGTCCTGAGAGATGCTTCAGCTATACCACACATTTCCGCCGGCTCCGCTGCAGACAGCTATTTCGCGCTCGGTTTCGTTCACGCGCAAGACCGGCTGGGGCAATTATTGAGGGCAAGGCGGACAGCGCAAGGTTTATTGCCACTTGAGCAGATAGCTGAACTTGAACCGTCGACATCGGATGCACTCGAAGCATATGCCGCAGGTGTCAACGCCTGGCTTGGGCTGGTGTCCGAAGGCGGGCGCGGCAGAGGCGCACCTGAACTGTTGATCGCGGATGAGAGAACGATCGCGGCGTGGAGGCCCGTTGATAGCATCAATGTCGCAAACGCATTTCTGAACGATCTTCGCCCCGATAAACTTCAGAACGAACTGTCTGGATTCCCAGATAACCAGATTCCGTCAGATCGACCCGCGACACCCGAGTTGTTTGCCGCTTCTCCAAGGGTCAAACTGACTGCGTGGGCGTTGCCCGAAGATCGGACTACTACCGGAGCACCGATGCTTGCGGCGGATATCAGTGGTCCTTTGTCACTGCCGTCCGAATGGTACTTGGCAGACCTTCAAACGCCGGAAGGGGTCGCGATTGGCGCTACGATGCCAGGCGTGCCTTTCATTGTCGTTGGTCACAACGAGCGCGTCGCCTGGGCGTTCAGATCTTTTTCGCCAAATGAAATAGAAGAACCAGAAGTTTCCAAAGCTGCGCAGACAAGTGATTTCTTGATGATGCTCGACCGTCTGGCCAAGTCCGCCGGTGTGAACTATGCTCTGAACGCAACCATGAACAAGGTGCCAGATGGATTGGAGGTCCTAGCGGTCGACCGGACAACTCTGGCGGTTTGGCCTGAAAGCGAGGTCAAGCGTCCTGGATCATTTCAAGACGCCAGACTTGCAGTTCTCGATGATCGCCGGCCCGTATTCACTGTCGAGAGCGCGATTGCGGTTCAACGCGACACGGTCAGCGCTGTCGCGCGTACCCTTCTTCCGCTGATGGCAAAAGAGCTCTGGTTCGTGAGTTCCGCAAGCGACATCAAGGAGAACAAAGTCGGAAAGCTTCGCGAAGAAGTTTTGGACGAGCTTTCTCAATGGAATGGCGAGATGGGTCGCTACTCACTGGAACCGCTCGTGTTCTGGACATGGGTACGTGCTTTGCAAAGACGCATACTTCAAGATGAGTTTCCATCTGCAACTGCGGTCTGGACCAGACCGAATCCTGATTTCCTATCCGCGGTCCTTTCAGATCGAAGAGGGAGCGCAATCTGGTGCGACATCCGCCCGTCCGCCCGCATTGAGACCTGCCAGGATCAGGCTCGTGCAGCTCTGGATGATGCCATTGCCAAGCTTGTTGACCGGTACGGAAGCGATCCTTCAGTCTGGTTCTGGGGCGCGGAACACACACTGAATATGCAGTGGTCGCCAATCCAGTCGAACGGGATTATCAGCGATTTGTTGTCTCTCGAAGCGCCATACTCGGGTGACCCTTATACACTGATCGCTTCTGACAATGACCGCCCGGTCGCCTCCAGCGTCGGCACTAATTTTCAGGCAGTCATGTCGTTTTCGGATGAAAGCCTCTCCTATTTCATCACGCCTGCCGGTCAGTCCGGCCATCCGCTGTCACGTTTCTACGACAACCTGTTTCCTAGGTGGATGCAGAGCAAATACCTCGTGATGTCAACCGATCTATCTTTGGCCCGGGGTGGCGCAGTAGGAACTTCGCGACTTTCACCCTTATCCGCCTACAGCCGGGCAGTAAAACAAGGGAGGAGCCGATAATCACATATTTCCTCCTTTTCGACCCGTTTGGATATGCGATTTCGCCAGTGTCCCTTGTTTCCGTCAGCTTGGCCGCATGGTACTACATGCGCGGCCTCGCGCGATCCGCTCGTATTCGCGGGACGGTTTCTCTTTGGCGGCAGGCTATGTTCTTCGCTGGCTTGACCTGCATTTTCGTGGCCACGAATGCGTCTCTGGCTTCATTGGGGCACAGCCTCTTTTCGGTGCACCAGGTGGAACATCTTCTCCTTCGCCTTGCAGGACCACTGCTCATCGCTGTTTCGCAGCCGTGGCGCATCCTGCAAGCCGGTTTGGAAAGTCGGTGGCGTCGATACCTCGGCGCGCTGGCGAACGCCTGGTTCGTGCGGTTCATGGCGCATCCGGCAACCGCCACTGCCTTGCTCATCGCTTCGCTCTTCGTCTGGCAGATACCGGTCCTTTACGGACTTGCGCAGCGCATCGCGGCGGTCGAGCTGCTCGCACATCTGGCGATGGTGCTGGCAGGGATCTGGTATTTCGGCATGCTTTTCGACTGGAGGGATCCCCCTGCCGGTGCGCGACGCGGAGCGAGGCTGATCTCCGGTTTTGTGGTGATTGTTTCAAACATTTTTCTGGGTTCCCTCACGACACTTAAGGAGGTGGCCCTTTATGCCTCCTACCAAACGACAGGCACCGGCTTATCTGCAACTTTATCCGATGAAACGATTGGTGGCTACGTGATCTGGGTCCCATCCTCGATGGTGATGATCGCCGCGATCATTCTGGTCATGAACGGCTGGAACGCTGCGGAAGTGCGTCGCTGGGATGCGCGATACGAACTGACGCGCGCCTCGAACTCCGCCGCGCTCGAATTTCCGGAAACGGCCGAAGAGTTGCGTCTGAAGGTTGCAAAGCCAAATCGTGACATGGGCCGGACGCTCGCCCTAGGCGCGTTGGTCATGTTCTTGATCGTCATGATAACGGTGGTGACGATTGTGTATGCACTGTGATCGTTGCCATCCCGCCAGCACGCAATGCGCAGGCATGACGAGAACTGTTCACGAGGCACCTTGTCGCATCCCGCTTGCGGCTTGGCACGTTGTGATACGCGCCGAAATGATATAGCAAACCGGTATGGATGAGGGGACCGAAGCAACCGAGACGTCGGACCCTACGGCGAGCGATGTCAAGCGAACGACCAGATCGAGCAATCGAATGGTGCTCTGGATTTTGCTGTGCGTTGCCGGTCTCTTTTTCGCAACGGCCTTTGGCGTGGCGATATTGGTAAAATATGGCCCGTACTGACGCGACGATGACCCGCCGAGCGCTGCTCCGGCGCATGGGGTCCGCAGGACTGGTCGTGCCGCTGGCCGCCTGTAACGAGGCTGGATGGTATGGCGAGGATGTAAGCGGGCTTTTACCCGACCTGTCTTTCACCATGACCCGGGCTCAGGACGGGACGCGCGTGACACAGGCCGATTACGAAGGACAGGTCGTCGCGCTGTTCTTTGGCTTTAGCTTCTGCCCCGATATCTGCCCGATGACACTCTCCAACCTGTCCGCTGTGGTCGATCAGCTGGGCGAGGACGCCGCGAAACTGTCGATACTCTTCGTTACAGTGGACCCCGAGCGCGATACGCCCGAGGTGATGACGGAATACGCCGCCGCCTTCACGCCGTGCGTTGACGGGCTGATCGGCACGCCCAACCAACTGGCCCGTCTTGCCCGGCGCCTCAAAGTCACCTACAAGATCGAACCACATCAGCCGGACGACTTGACCTATGATGTATCGCACGGCAAGTCTGTCTATGTTTTCGATGCGCAAGGCGACGCGCGCGTCATATGGCCCGGTTTCGATACGCTACAGGCCGACATCGCTGGGGCCACCGGCGACATCCGCCGCGTGATGAGCGCCTGAAGGCTAAAGGTCTGCGTTGGCGGCGCGCATATTTCGCACCACCACCAAGAGGCCCAGAACGCTCATCATCGCGGGAGGAATCCAGATGACGATGCCGCCGATCTGCTGATCCGTTACCGCAGAGATCGAAGGGAAATACCGCCCGCAGAATGCGTAATAGGGAAACAAGTCCACCGTGGCGAAGGAGATGAGCGCGCCTAGAATGATCTGCGGAAACATGACGCCCACGGCCAGCGCAGCGCGCCAGCCGAAACGCAACCACGCGGGCGGCGCGGGCCGAGTGTCCAGTACCAGCGCCCAGAACAAGATGCCGTCCACCGCCATCGACCAGTTCATCACCTGGTAGAGCACCGGGTCAAGCATGGCGGCGAAATGCACCGGCGGGATCAGCCAGAACCAGAACAGTCCGACGAAGAGTATCACCGCTATGACGGGCTGCTGGATCGTGCGATAGATAACAATCACCAAGCGGCTGGCACAGAGCGCGCGCAACCATTCCGGCGCTCCCGCCAGCAGCACCGGGCCACCCGCGCTGAGCGCCAGCAGGACCGGGCCTACATGATGCATGGCGACGTGCTGCAACCGATTAGTGAAGAACATGCGCTGTGCGAGATATTCGAACCCGGTCTGCGTAACGCCCCACAACAACACCAACCCCGTCCAGAAAGCCGCCTGCCGCAATCGGCTCACGCGGTCTCCCGGCGCGGTCCGCCGGAGCCCGCGCGCGAACCAGAGCCCCGACAGCGTCACCGCGAGATAGATCAGCCACGAGAATTGATAGGGCAGGATCGCCGGCATCTGCGCCGGAAAGTAGGTGGTTAGCGCCCAGAGAGCCGCGCCAAGCAGAACGATACTGCCATAGGCCAAAGTGTCGCTTGGCAAGGCATTGGCTTCGAGTTTCTGAATGGTCATGGTCGCGATGGTCTTTTGATCGATTGGAAGACGCAACGCAAGACACAAGTATGTGGCAATTTGTGTGCCCGCCCTGTCAGAGCCTGAGGTGATGATCGGCCAATGATCAGCCGCCGGCCAAGCCTCCGCATAGCTCTGTCGCTATCGCACCGTCCCAGTTGCAGATCACTGTAATATGAGTTGTTGGTCGTAAGTTTTCGCTTGCAGCGATCGTAACTCGATCTTTGGTGTAATATTTTTGAGGTTGTTGTTTCATTTTCGCGCAGAACCTATTGAGGCGTTAAGTATCACTCTGGGAAGGCACGAGCGCTTGTTCGAATGCTTTCAGCGTTGTCTCGCTGACGTGGTGTTCAATACCCTCCGCATCGCGTTCCGCGGTCTCCTCGTCGATCCCGAGGCTCAGGAGAAACGCGACTACGATCCTGTGGCGTCGACGGCAGGCTTCGGCCAACTCCTGCCCGGCATCGGTGAGGAATATCGCGCGATAAGGTTCCCGCCGCACCAGGCCAGCAGCCTTGAGCCGCGATATGTTCTTGGTCACGGTCGGCGGCTTTACTCCAAACCGTTCGGCAATTTCCACCGGCCTTGCCTCACCGCGCGACTCGATCAGTTCCGCAATCAGTTCAACGTAATCTTCTGCCATTTCACTCTCATGCGCCTGACGCACGGTCGCGAAACCCTCAGCCTGTGATTCGGGAGCCCTTTCTACAATTTCGAACGTTTCACGTTCTTGTGATTGCAACTTTGTCATACTTGGGACTGTGCGGCGAAACAGCGGGATTGACAACTTGTTTGCTTCGGGTAGAAAACTTAGCCATGTCTAACTTTTGCCTTGGAGACCGTGGTGATGCTAAATATTATGAGAGTGCTGCTCGCCACACTCGCAAGTGCGCTCCTCCTGTCCGGACCTGTCGCGGCGACGCCGGCCAAGGAGGCGCCCTGGCTTCCCGACGCAGCGGCCTATCGGCTGACGCTCTTTCTTGGAAACCTCGCGCCTCTGCCCTGGGACGACATCAGGACCGCCTGGACGGAACCCTACCGGGGTTCGGAATTCTCTGTCGGAGCGCTGGCGTGGCTGGACCGCGAAAGCAAAATCGAGCCTGACGCTCTCATGGACGCCATGATGCGCGAAGACCGGCAGGCGGTTTTTGCCGAGGCGACGCGGCTCATCGCGCTCAGGATCGAAGAGGAACTGGACCGGTCTCTCGCGGCCGAAGAATCGGCGACAGCACAGCAGGCCGTACGAACGGCACGCGAACTCTACCGCGCGTTCGAGGACGGCGTCGCGGCCGCCGATTCGGAGGCTGCGAGACGGATCGGCCTGGCTTGGCTGGAGCTCAATAGCAGCACCGGGTTCTCTGGCGTACTTGGCGCAGGCTCAACATCTGCGGATCGCGAGACCATGGAAGCGGCGCGCACAGTGATCTCCAGCTATCTTGCGGAAAACTATCTTTTGGACAGCTTCGCTCCGCGTCGGGCGTTAAGCGCCCTGCCGGAAACCGCCGTGCTCAGCGGTCGCGCCATCGAGGTGCCACCAAGCCTGCCACCGGGCTCCGACATCTTCGATCAGGACCCGTTGCCACTGCTCGTCCTCAATTTTGAGGAGCAGGACATCGACGAGACCGACCTGCCGCTCGTCGCTTTCGGCGACATGCTGTTCGACAGCGCGCAGATCTTCGGAAGCCCCGCGCGCGATCTCGGGATCACCTGCTCGACGTGTCACAACCGCTCGGACATCAACCAGCGGCTTTTCGTTCCGGGCGCAAGCCACCAGCCAGGCGCGATCGACGTCGACGGCGCCTTTTTCAACCCGATCTTCAACGACCGGCGCGACGACCCGCTCGACATTCCGAGCCTGCGCGGCTTGCGTTTTACAGGTCCCTACGGCCGCGATGGCCGTTTCGCCTCCCTGCGCGATTTCACCCGCAACGTGATCGTCAACGAGTTCGGCGGGGATGAACCGACGCCCTTCATGCTGGACGCTCTCGTCGCCTACATGCTCGAGTTCGACTTCCTGCCGAATTCCATGCTGACGAGTGATGGCCGCCTGACCGACGCGGCCCCGGAAGTCGCCCGGCGTGGCGAGGAGATCTTCAACACGCCCTTTGCCGGGCTCGGCGATCGCTCCTGCGCCAGCTGCCATGTGCCAGATGCGAACTTCCTCGACCGGCAGGCCCACGACATAGGCTCCGTTGCGCCAGCCTATGAAGGTGCCCGTGCCGGTGCGCTGGACACGCCCACGCTGCTCGGCACGGCCTATACCGCGCCCTACTTCCATGACGGATCTCTGCCGACGCTGGCCGCTGTCGTGGACTGGTTCGACGAAACGAAAGCGCTCGGGCTGACCGGGGAAGACCGCGCGTCCCTGACCGCCTATCTCGAGACCGTGGGTGCGGCGGACGAACCCTACGAGGCGTTCGACACCGAGAATACCGCTTTCCGGCTGGCATTCGCCGAATTGACGACCTTCGCCTCGACACTCGACACGCTACTGCCGCGGCGGGACGCAGAGCACATCCTGCTGCTGACTGACACCGTGGCCGCGGACCTCTCGGCGGACGCCAGCACCATGTCGAACCTTGCTGCGCGGCCCGAGGTCTACGCGTTGGCTGAGCGGCTGGCCGCGGTCGGCGCCGCCGTCCGTGCCGATGACTGGGCGGCTGCCGAAGCAAGCTGGACCGCGTTCAAGTCCGAAGCCGCCGCAATCGAAGAGAGGGCATTCTGATGCCAGTTCAACTGACCCGTAGAACGATACTGACCTTGGTCGGCGCGGGCGCGGTGTCGTTGGCGACACCTCTCGCCGCGCAGGACACTGCGTTGCGGCTGGCTTTCATCCCGCAGGAGAACCCGGAGAAGCTGCTTGGCGATATCGAGGCCATCACCGGCTGGCTGGCCAGTGAGATCGGTGTCTCGGTCGAGGGGTTCGTTACCATCGACCACGCAGCGGCGGTCGAGGCGCTGCGAAACGGCGACGCGGATATCTCCTTCATGGGCGCCCTGCCCTTCGTTCTGGCCGAGGCCGAAATCGGTGCCGAGCCGCTCCTGTCCGAGGTCTACCGCGACGCACCGAGTTATACAGGCCGCATTTTCGTGCGGCGCGACAGCGGTATCGGCGCGCTCGTAGACCTGCGCGGACGCGACATCGCCTTTGCCGATCCGATCTCGGAATCGGGCTATCTCTATCCGCTCGCCGAATTCGTAGAGGCCGGGGTGGTTAAAGGTCCTAGCGCAGCGGAGGAATTTTTCGGCCGTGTCTTTTTCGCGGGGGGCTACCAACAAGCCATGCAGGCAATGGCCGAAGGCCTGGTCGATGCCGCGGGCGCCAGCCAGTATGCCGACCTGCTTCTGACACCGCAGCAACAGGCGGAGGTAACTTGGATCGCGGAAAGCGCACCGATCCCGAGCCATTTGGTGATCGCTCGCCCGGGGCTCGACGCCGCTCTGCGGGACCGTTTTGTTGACGCAATGCTGCGGCTCAATGAGCCGGAGCACCGCAACAAGCTACGCTATCTTTATGGACCGGACGGCTATGTCAGGGCCGACGGCGCCGCCTATGACGGCGTGCGCGACATGGCGCGGCGATACGGGCTGTTGGAATGAGCACTGCTATCCAAATCGACGACCTGAGTTTTGCCCATACGGGCGCGGACGTCCCGGCGCTGGAGCGGGTTTCGCTTAATATTCCGACGGGCGAAAGCGTGGCTCTGCTCGGCCCGTCCGGGGCGGGCAAGACGACCCTACTGGCACTGCTTGATGGCAGGCTGTTTGGCTGGTGCGGGCAGATTTCGATCTTGGGCGCACCGCTTGATCCCGATCATCCGCCAATGTGCGCGCGCCGCCCGGATACCGGTTTCGTTTTTCAGGAATTCGCCCTAGTCGAACGGTCCGCGGTTCTGCGCAATGTCCTGAATGGCCGCTTGGGGCGCATGTCGCCGCTGCGGGCCCTGATGGGATCACCGACCAAGCACGATCTGGAGATTGCGCGCACGGCACTTGCCGATTGCGGCATTGCTGATCTTGCCAATCGCAGGGTCGACAGCCTCAGCGGCGGGCAGCGGCAGCGCGTCGCCATCGCGCGGTGTCTGGCGCAGGAACCACGGCTTGTTCTGGCCGATGAACCGGTGAGCAACCTCGACCCTGCGCGTGCAGGTGAGATCCTGGCGCTGCTGACCGGGGCGGCGCAAGCGCGCGGCGCGACGGCGCTGTTTGCGTCTCACCAACCCGACCTGGCGCGGCGTTTTGCGCAGCGTATCATTGGCATTCGTTGCGGGCGGATCGCCTTTGATGTGCCGACCTCCGAGTTGAACGAGGATGCGACAGCGGAACTCTATCGGGAGGTTGAGCCAATCCCAGGAATCGGCCTCAGGGCGGTATCATGATGGCGTTCCGCGGGTTTGGCGGCTTTGCGACGAGTGGTCTGATCGCCGCGGCGATCCTGTGGTCCTTCGCGACGGCCGATGTCGAGTTGTCGCGTCTCATGTCGGCTGGCCCGCGCATTGCCGATTTCCTCGGTCGGATGTTTCCACCTGACCCGACGGTGATGGCCGAGATCAAGAAGGGCAGCGCGGAAACGCTGAGAATAGCGATCCTCGGCTCCCTCGGAGCTGTGGTCCTGTCCGTTCCCTTCGGCATTCTCGCGTCCGAGACGATGGTATCGTCTGCGGTGTTCCGGTCGATCCGAACGCTGCTTGCCTTCATACGGGCGATTCCGCTGATCCTCGTGGCCATGCTCATGGTGGGCGCTGTCGGGCTTGGGCCGCTGCCCGGCATCATCGCGGTCGCCTTTCATGCAACGGGGATGCTCGCCAAGTTCTATGCCGAGGCGATCGACGGCGTGTCCCGCGCGCCGATCGCCGCGCTGGAAAGCGCGGGCGCCGGGCCGCTCGTGCGGCTCAGATACGCGATCTGGCCGCAGATGGCGCCGGTCGTCGCCCGC
>JAVJUV010000060.1:0-43719 GCA_040220415.1 Silicimonas sp. | reverse complement strand
GCGCTTCTGATGTTCTACGTGATGCTTGTCGTCACGATGGCCATCGAGGTGATCCGGCGCGAGGTCTTTGCCTATTCCTCGGTCTGGGGCGAGGAAATCGTGCGCTATTCCTTCATCTATCTCGCCTGGATCGGCGCCGCCGCCGCGGTGCGCGAACGCGCGCATATCCGGATCGACGTGGTGATGCATTATGTCGGCCCGCGGCTGAAAGCCCTGCTCTACATCCTGGGCGATCTGGTGATGTTCGCCGTGGCCGTGATCGCGCTCTACTGGTCCTTCGAAACCGTGCTTGTCTCGGTGAAATTCGGATCGGTCAGCGCCGGGTTGCGCGTGTCGATGGTCTGGTTCCTGATGGCGGTGCCCATCGGCTTCACGATCATGATCTGGCGCCTCCTGCAATCGCTCAACCGCGACTTCCGCAGCCTTCGTGACGGCACGCCCGTCTACGAAGGCGACAAGCTGTTTGATTGAGGGGCAGGCAATGTGGCAACAACTCAATCAATCGGTCGAACTGGGCTGGGATTTCTATTTTCCGGTGATCCTGTTCGTCTCGCTTATCGCGCTGGCGGTTCCGGTCTGGGCCGCGATCGGCGCGGCGGCGATCATCATGCTGGTGATGTCGGGCGACATGCCGCTGTCGGCAGTGGGCGAGAGCCTTTTTACCGGCATCGACGCCTTCGCGCTGACCGCCGTGCCGCTCTTCATCCTGACCGGTGACGTGCTGGTCCGAACCGGGCTCAGCCGCAAGTTTCTGGACGTGGCCGAGGCGCTGACACAGTTTGCCAAGGGCGGCTTCGGCTCTGCCACCGTTCTGGTCTGCGGCATGTTCGCGGCGATCTCCGGCTCGGATGCCGCCGGCGCGGCCGCGGTCGGTCGCATGACCATCGCCCGTCTGGTGGAATCCGGCTACCCCCGGCCTTACGCCTGCGCGCTGGTCGCGGCAGGCGCCTGCACCGGCATCCTGATCCCGCCCTCGATCGCGTACATCATCATCGGTCTCGTCCTCGGCATCTCGGCCTCGACCCTGTTTCTTGCAGCGCTGATCCCGGGTCTGCTGATCCTGGTCTCGATCCTTGTCACCAATATCGTCGTCAACCGGATCCACGGCTACGAGGGTGGCGGCAACGTCTCGATGGCCGAGTATTTCTCGCATCTCGGGGCCTCGCTGAAATCGGGCTGGTACGCCTTCATCGTGCCGGGGATCATCTTCTACGGCATCTTCTCGGGCCGCCTGACCCCGACCGAGGCGGGTGCGACCGCCGTTGTCGTCACCATCCTCATGGGCTTCATCCTGCGCACGCTGACGCTGGCCGACTTCCCGGCCATGCTGCTTAGTTCCGCCAAGGTCAACGGGGTGATCCTGCCGATCATCGCCTTCTCGGCCCCCCTGGCCGAGGCGCTGGCGATCATGGGCGTGCCCCAGGGCTTCGTCGCCTCGATCACGTCCATCACCGACGAACCGTGGCTTCTGATCCTTCTGATGATCGGCATCCTGATCGCGGCGGGCTGCGTGATGGAGACGACGCCCAACATCGTCATCCTGGCCCCGATCCTGAAGCCCCTGGCGGACAACATCGGGATGAACGAGATCCAGTTCTGCATCATGATGATCACGGCGCTGGGCGTCGGCTTCATCACGCCGCCCCTGGGCCTCAACCTCTTCGTGGTGTCCGGCATCACGGGCGAGTCTATCCTCAAGATCGCCGCACGGGCCGTGCCATTCGTCTTCTTCATGCTGATCGTCGTCCTGATGATCGCCTATATCCCGGCGATCTCGACGACGTTTCTGCCCGATATCTACAAATAGGACGTCCTGACCATGTCTCGTGAGTATCTGAAGAAAGCAACTTTGACCTCGACCTCCGACGCATCGGACGTGCACGGTATCGTGCAGGGCATCCTGTCGGAAATCGAAGCGGGCGGCGACGCGGCGGCGCTGGATTTCGCCCGGCGCTTCGACAAGTACGAAGGCAGCATCCTTCTCGACGAGGCCGAGATCGAGGCCGCCATCGCGGAAGTGCCCGAACGCCTGAAGGCGGATATCCGTTTCGCCCACGACAACGTCCGTCGCTTCGCCGAGGCGCAGAAGGGCACCGTGTCGGATTTCGAGACCGAGATCGTGCCGGGCCTGATCGCGGGCCAGAAGGCGATCCCGGTCAACGCTGCGGGATGCTACATCCCCGGCGGGCGCTACAGCCATATCGCAAGTGCGATCATGACCGTGACCACGGCCAAGGTAGCGGGTTGCCGCAATATCGTCGCCTGTTCGCCGCCGCGTCCGGGCGTGGGCATCGCACCGGCCATCGTCTATGCCGCGCATCTCTGCGGCGCGGATCGTATCCTTGCGATGGGCGGCGTGCAGGGCGTGGCCGCGATGACCTTCGGTCTCTTCGGTCTGCCGAAGGCCAACATCCTCGTCGGCCCCGGCAACCAGTTCGTGGCCGAGGCCAAGCGCATCCTCTTCGGTCGCGTCGGCATCGACATGATCGCGGGGCCGACCGACAGCCTGATCCTGGCCGACGCCACCGCCGATCCCTTCATCGTGGCAACCGACCTCGTCAGTCAGGCCGAGCATGGCTACAACTCGCCCGTGTGGCTCGTCACCGACGACCGTGCGCTGGCGGAAAAGGTCATGGAACTGGTTCCCGGCCTGATCGAGGACCTGCCCGAGATGAACCGCGACAACGCCCGCGCCGCCTGGCGCGACTACGCCGAGGTGATCCTTTGCGCCGACCGCGAGGCGATGGCCGCAACCTCCGACGAGTATGCCCCCGAGCACCTGACGGTACAGGCCGAGGAACTCGACTGGTGGCTGAACCGTCTGACCTGCTACGGTTCGCTGTTCCTGGGCGAGGAAACGACCGTTTCCTACGGCGACAAGGCGTCCGGCACCAACCACGTCCTGCCGACCAGCGGCGCGGCCAGCTATACGGGCGGTCTCTCGGTTCACAAATACATGAAGATCGTCACATGGCAGCGCGCGACCCGCGAGGGCGCCAAGCCGGTTGCCGAAGCGACCGCGCGGATCTCGCGCCTCGAAGGCATGGAGGGGCACGCCCGCGCGGCGGATGTGCGTCTGGCCAAGTATTTCCCGGACGAAACCTTCGACCTGACCGCCAATGGCTGATCCGCGCCAGCTCTTCGACCTGACCGGCCGCGTCGCCTGTGTGACCGGGGCCAGTTCCGGCCTCGGCCGGCGCGCGGCGACCGTGCTGGCGGCGGCCGGGGCGCAGGTGGTGGGCATCGCCCGCCGCCGCGACGCGCTGGAAGACTGGCAAGCCCGGACCGGCGCGAATGCCGCCATCGTCGTGGCCGACGTGGCCGACCGAGACGGCATCCCGGCGCTGTCGAGGGCGATCTCGCAGCCCTTCGGCGCGCCCGACATCGTGGTCCACGCCGCCGGGATCAACACGCGCCAGGCCGCCGATGACGTCACGCCCGAAGGCTGGGACAAGACCCTCGCGCTCAACCTCTCGGCGCCTTTCTTCCTGTCTCAGGCGCTGGTTTCGGACATGAAAACAAAGGGCTGGGGCCGGATCGTGAATTTCGCCTCGCTTCAGACGACGCGCGCCTTTCCGGGCGGCGTGGCCTACGGTGCATCGAAGGCCGGTATCGGCCAACTGACCCGGGCCATGGCCGAGGCGTGGTCCCCGCACGGGATCACCGCCAATGCCATCGGTCCGGGTTTCTTTCCGACCGAGCTGACCGAGGCCGTGTTCGCGGACGCCGACCGCGCCGAACGCAACGCTGCCCAGACCTGCATCGGACGGAACGGAACGATGGAGGATATCGACGGCCCGATGCTCTTTCTCTGCTCGGATGCGTCGGCCTATGTTACCGGCCAGGTCCTGATGGTTGACGGGGGGTTCACCGCGAAATGAAAGCACTTGTTTACGAAGGCGTCGAAACGCTGGGCTTCCGCGAGACGCCCGAGCCCGAACAGCGTCCGGGCGAACACCTGATCAAGGTGGATGCGGTCGGAATCTGCGGATCCGACATGCATGCCTATCTCGGCCACGACAGCCGCCGCCCCGCGCCCCTGATCCTCGGCCACGAGGCTGCGGGCGTCATCGTCGGCGGCCCGCGCGACGGCGACCGGGTGACCGTCAATCCGCTCGTGACCTGCGGAACCTGCCGGGCCTGCCAGTCGGGGCGCGAGAATCTTTGCGCTTCGCGGCAGATCATCTCGATGCCGCCCCGCGAAGGCGCCTTCGCGCAATACATCTCGATGCCCGAGGTCAACCTGGTGACCGTGCCCGACGAGGTGCCGCTGACCAAGGCGGCACTTGCCGAACCGCTGGCCGTCGGATGGCACGCGGCCCGTCTTGGCCTTGAAGCGCTGCACGCATCGCAGACGCCGCGCGCGCTGGTGCTGGGCGGTGGAGCCATCGGGCTGGCCTCGGCCCTTTCGCTCCGGGCAATGGGCGTGGACGAGATCACGATCGCCGAGACCAACGCGCCCAGGCGGGATTACCTGGTCGCCGCTTGCGGCGAACGCGCGGTAGAGGCTGCCGACGGATTCTATCCTCTGGTGATCGACGCGGTCGGGTATGCCGGAACCCGGGCCATCGCCTCGGCGCACGCGGAACCGGGGGGCGCGATCATGCACATCGGGCTGGGAGAGGATACCGGCGGCCTGGACGTGCGTCGAATGACTCTTCAGGAGATCACGTTCACCGGAACTTATGCCTATACCGCCAAGGACTTCCGCGACACGGCGCACGCGATATTCGATGGACGCCTGGGCGGTCTGGACTGGATCGAAATGCGGCCCCTTGCCGAAGGTGCGGCGGCCTTCGCCGAGCTTCGCGGCGGTCAGGTGGCCGCGCCCAAGATCGTTCTCAGACCTTGGCTCTGACGGCGGAGTGCGGATGATGGAGAAAAGCTGTGTATAAGAAAATCCTCGTGCCAATGGCACTCGACCACGGAATTTCGCCCGAAACCCTGGAAATCGCCAGGGCACTCATGTCCGAGGGCGGCGAGATCATCGCGCTTCATGTCCACGAGGCCCCGCCGGGTTCGGTCAGCGCCTATCTGGACGAAGACCTCGTGCGGGCGGGCTTCGAGGCCGCACGCAAGCGGCTGGAAGAGAAGACTGCCGGCCTGGACGACGTGACGCCGGTTCTGCTGAAAGGCCACAGCGCCCGCACGATCATCGACTATGCCGACCAGAACGGCGTCGATTGCATCGTCATGGGCTCGCACAGGCCAGGGCTTCGCGATTACTTCCTCGGCTCGACGGCGGCGCGCGTGGTGCGGCATGCGACCTGCGCCGTCCATGTGCAGCGCACCCGGAACTGAAGAACACACAAAGCAACCGCCCGGGGCGTCGGGCAGAACAGGACAATCGGAATAGATGAGCATCGACAAGAAGATAACGGACGACCTTGTGGCGAATGACATCTCGTTCGTCACCACGGTCCCCTGCAAGCAGTTGGCCGGCGTGATCGACGAGATCGACCGGCACCCCGACATCTTCCACATTCCCTCGAACAAGGAAGACGAGGGCATGGGGCTTTGCGCCGGCGCCTGGATGGGCGGCAAACGGCCCGCGATCATCATGCAGAACACCGCCATCGGGGTGACGATCAACACGCTGGCGACGCTGATCCAGTACTACCGGATGCCGCTGCCAATGCTGATCTCCTACCGGGGCGAGCTGCGCGAGCCGGTGGCCTGCCAGGTGGAAATGGCGGTCCATACCAAGGCGCTGTTGACGCAGTTGAACATCCCCACCTACCACTTCCATCATCAGAAGGATGTCGAGGAACTCGACATGATCCTGAAATACACCTTCATGTGCAACAAGCCCGTCGCCATCCTGACCGACGCGAATTTCTGGGGAGGCTACGGCGACCAATGATCCGTTCTGAAATCCTGAAAGAAATCGCGCCGATCCTCCGGGACCATCTTGTGGTCTGCAACATCGGCATCCCCAGCCAGGAACTGCACGCCATCGACGACCAGCCGACGAATTTCTACATGCTGGGCACGATGGGTCTGGCCTCGTCCATCGGCCTCGGCCTTGCGCTTGCGCAGCCGAAACCCGTGATCGTCATCGACGGCGACGGCTCGGTCCTGACCAACCTCGGCACGCTGCCGACCATCGCCAACAACGTGGCCGACAACTACATCCTGATGATCATCGACAACGGGTCCTACGGCTCGACCGGCGACCAGCCGACCTACACGGGCAAGAAGACCTCGCTGGCCGGCATGGCCCGCGCGGCGGGTTGTGAGAACGTGGTCGAGGTCCAGGACGTCGACACCGGCCCCGCGCTGGAAAAGGCACTGGCCGAGGGCAAGATGACCGTCATGATCGTCAAATGCGACAGCGGCAACGCCAAGATGCCGGTGATCACGATGGACCCGGTCGTCATCAAGGACCGCTTCATGAAGGCCGTTCAGGCCTGACACCATGGGCCGCGCCGCGCATATTCACTCCAGCGAGGATGCGCGGCGGCTGGCCCGGCGGCGGCTGCCTTGGATGATCTTCGACTATATCGACGGCGCGGCGGGCGGCGAGGCGGGGCTTCGGCGCAACCGCGCCGCGCTGGACGCGATCACGCTCCGTCCCCGCATTCTGCGCGATGTCAGCCAGCGTTCGCTTGACGTGCCCCTCTTCGGCCGGACGGCGAGCCGCCCGTTCGGCATCGCGCCGATGGGCCTCTGCAACCTCTCGGGCCCCGGCGCCGACCTGATGCTGGCGCGGCTGGCGGCAAGGCACAAGGTGCCCTTGGGCATCTCCACTGTCGCCTCGACTCCGATGGAACGTCTTCTGGAAGTGGCCGACGGCAACGCCTGGTTCCAGCTTTATTTCAGCGGCGACGGCGCGGGTTCGTTCAAGCTGGTCGACCGCGCCGCGGCCGCAGGTTTCGACGTGCTCGTGCTGACCGCCGACGTCCCCGAGGTTGGCCGCCGCCCGCGCGAATTGCGCCACGGCTTCACCATGCCGTTCAGGATCGGTCCCCGCCAGTTCATCGATTTCGCGCTGCATCCGCAATGGTCGCTGTCCACGCTCTTCGCAGGCCGCCCCGAGATGGCGAACTTCCGCATGCCGGGCTTCACCTTCGACCGCACCGAAAGCCGCGCGAAGGCGGACTGGGACACGTTGAAGCGCCTGCGCCAGGCGTGGAAGGGCAGGCTGGTCGTCAAGGGCGTGCTGGACACCGCCGATGCCGTGAAGCTGAAGGCGGCGGGCGTCGATGCGATCCAGGTCTCCAGCCACGGCGCGCGGCAACTGGAAAGCGCGCCCGCGCCGATCCATGCGCTGCGCGAGATCCGTCAGGCCGTCGGCCCGGGCATGCCGCTTTTCTTCGACAGCGGATTGCGCACCGGCGAGGATGTGCTGAAGGCCTTCGCCCTTGGTGCGGGTTTCACCTTCTTCGGCCGCGTCCTGCAATTCGCCATCGCGGCAGGGGGCGAAGAGGGGCTGAACCGGCTCTGGGACGTGCTGACCAGCGAGATTTCGATCGCGATGGCCCAGACCGGCCTGACAGACCTGTCACCCGAATCCGTTGAAGGCGTCGCCGCCTGACTCTCAGGCCCGCGCCCGCGCCGCGATGGCCTGCCCCGCCGCCACGCCCGACGACCAGGCCCACTGGAAATTGTAACCTCCCAGCCAGCCGGTCACGTCCACCGCCTCGCCGATGACGTAGAGCCCCGGAACCTCCCGCGCCTCCATCGTCTTCGAGGACAATTCGTCCGTGTCGATCCCGCCCGCCGTCACCTCGGCCTTGGCATAGCCCTCGGTGCCGGTCGGGTGGAAGGTCAGGTTCGTCAGAACCTCCGCCGCGCTGTCCAGCGCCGCGTTCGACAGGTTTGCCAGCTCGGTCGTCATCCCGATCCTCTCGGCCAGCGCCTCGGCCAGCCGCGACGGCAGCACCTCGGTCAGCGCGGCTTTCAGATGTGCGCGCGGCATGCCTGCGCGCGCCTCGCGCAGATGCTCGACAGCACGCGGCAGCAGGTTCAGCGATACCGCGTCGCCCGGCCGCCAGTAAGACGAGACCTGCAGGATGGCAGGCCCCGACAGGCCCTTGTGGGTGAACAACGCCGCCTCCTCGAACGTCACGTCCCGCACCCGTGCGACCACGGGGCAGGCGACGCCCGACAACTGGCGAAACAGGATCTCGTCCGCGCCCAGCGTGAACGGCACCAGCGCCGGGCGGGGCGTCACCACCCCCAGCCCGAAGCGCCGCGCGATGTCGTAGGCGATGCCGCTGGCGCCCATCTTCGGGATCGACGGCCCGCCGGTGGCGATCACTAGGGCAGGGGCCGAAGCGCCCGCCACGTGAAAGCGCCCGCCCGAATGCCCGATCTCTCCAACTTCCGTCCCCAGCCGAACCTCGACGCCGCCACGCGCGCACTCGTCCAGCAGCATCGCCACGATCTGGCGCGCCGAACCGTCGCAGAAGAGCTGCCCCAGCGTCTTCTCGTGCCACGCGATCCGGTGCCGGTCGACCAGCGCGATGAAATCCCACTGGGTATAGCGGCTGAGTGCGGATTTGGCGAAATGCGGGTTCTTCGACAGGAAATTCTCCGGCCCCGTGCCCATGTTGGTGAAGTTGCAGCGCCCGCCGCCCGAGATCAGGATCTTCTTGCCCGGCTTCTCGGCATGGTCGATCACCAGCACGCGCGCGCCCGCCTGACCGGCGGTTGCCGCTGCCATCAGGCCCGCGCCGCCCGCGCCAAGGATGATCGCATCGAAATCCATTTCGGCCTTCTAGGCCGAAGTCACGGCGACCGAAAGCGCCGCGCGGTCGCAATTCGATCTTCGCAAGACCCGCCCCGATGCCTTAGAACGGGACGCAGGCGATCAACCGAAAGACCCGCGCAGAATGACCGACACAACCCACGTCTCGACCCACGACGCCGCGGCCGACGACCGCAACGACGATATCGCCATCTATGTCGACGGCGAGATCGTGCACCGGGACGCCGCCAGGGTCTCGGTCTACGATTCCGGCTTCATGCTGGGCGACGGCATCTGGGAGGGCTTGCGGCTTTACGACGGGCACATTCCCTTTCTCGACGAGCATCTCGACCGGCTCTACGAGGCCGCGATCTATCTTGCGCTGGACATCGGCAAGACCCGGGACGAGCTGAAGGCGGCGATCCGCGACACGCTGGCGGCCAATGACATGACCACGGATGTCCACATCCGGCTGATGGTGACACGTGGGCGCAAGAAAAAACCATTCCAGCACCCGCATCTCAGCATCTACGGCCCCACGATCGTCATCATCGCGGAACACTCGAAACCCGACGAAGGCATCATCGCGCGGGGCATCCGGCTGCACACCGTCCCGCATCACCGGGGGCTGCCGCTGACACAGGATGCGAAGCTGAATTCACACTCCAAGCTCAACTGCATCATTGCGCTCAACCATGCGGTTCAGGCGGGAGCCGACGAGGCCCTGATGCTGGATCCGTTCGGCTTCGTGAACACGACGAACGCCTGCAATTTCTTCATCGTGCGCAAGGGCCAGGTTTGGACCTCGACGGGCGACTATTGCATGAACGGGATCACGCGCCAGAAAGTCATCGACCTCTGCCGCGAGAACGACATTCCGGTGTTCGAAAGGAACTTCTCGCTGGTCGACACCTACGGTGCGGACGAAGCCTTTCTGACCGGCACCTTCGGCGCGCAGACCCCGGTGTTCGAAATCGACGGGCGCGTGATCGGGGATCGCAGGGCAGGGCCGGTGTTTCACAGGATCCGGTCGCTATATAAGGGCCTGATCGCCGAACAGGCGCGAAAGGAGAACGCGGCATGAAGGTCAACGGCAAACCCTATCGCTCGATCTGGTTCGATGACGCCTCCGGCAAGGTGCAGATCATCGACCAGCGCGGGCTGCCCTATGAATTCCGCATTACCGATCTGGTGACGCTCGACGATTTCGCGACCGCCATCCGCGACATGTGGGTGCGGGGCGCGCCGCTGATCGGGGCGACCGCCGCGTGGGGCATGGCCGAGCAGATGAAGCGCGATCCGTCCGACGCGGCGATGTCGCGCGCCTTTGACGCTCTCGCGGCCACGCGGCCCACAGCCATCAACCTGCTTTGGGCGTTGAACCGCGTGCGGGCCTCTCTGGCGCCGCTCGCCGAAGGCGACCGGGCAGGGGCCGCCGAACGCCTTGCGCGCGAGATCGCGGACGAGGATGTCGAGATCAACCGCAGGATCGGCGTCCACGGACTGGCCCTGATCCGCGAGATCGCGGCGCGGAAACCGGCGGGCGAGCCGGTTCGCCTGCTGACCCATTGCAACGCCGGATGGATCGCCACCGTCGACTGGGGTACCGCCACCAGCCCGATGTACCAGGCCCATGACGCCGGCATCCCGCTGCATGTCTGGGTCGACGAGACACGGCCAAGAAACCAGGGCGCGCTGACCTCGTGGGAGCTGGGCAGCCACGGCGTGCCGCACACCTACATCACCGACAACGCGGGCGGGCACCTGATGCAGCACGGGCTGGTCGACATGGTCATCACCGGCACCGACCGCACCACGCGGCGGGGCGACGTCTGCAACAAGATCGGCACCTATCTCAAGGCGCTGGCGGCCCATGACAACGGCGTGCCCTTCTACGTCGCGCTGCCCTCGCCGACGATCGACTGGACGGTGGACGACGGCGTGGCCGAGATCCCGATCGAGGAACGGCCCTCGCGCGAGACGACCCACGTGCAGGGGACGACCAAGGGCGGCGGTATCGGCGTCGTGCAGGTCACGCCCGACGGCACGCCCGGCGGGAACCCGGCCTTCGACGTGACACCGAACCGGCTGGTCACCGGCCTGATCACCGAACGCGGCGTCTGCGCGGCCTCGGCAGCGGGGTTGGCGGGGCTTTTCCCGGAGATGGCGCAGGCCGCCCAATAGGCGTCAGCCTTCCCGCATGGCGCGTCCGAAGTAATCCGTCAGCGGCTTCGTCAGATACGACAGCGGCGTGCGCTCGCCGGTGCGCAGGAAGGCCTCGACCGGCATGCCGGGAACCAGGGGATGCGACCCCAACCTGTCCAGATCCTCGGCAAACGGCATCAGGTCCACCCGGTAGAAGTTCAGCCCCGTGACATCGTCCCGGATGACATCCGCCGAGATCGCCGTGACGCGGCCCATGATCTCGGGCGTGCGGCGCTGGTTGAACGCGGTGAACCGCAGCGTGGCGTCCTGGCCGACCTGGACCTCGTCGATGTGTATGGCCTCGACCCGCGCGCTGACGATCAGCGGCTGATCCTGCGGGACGATGTACATCAGCGCGTCGGCCTGCCGGACCACGGCCTTCTCGGCGAAGACCGTCGAGCCATAGACGACGCCCGAGACGGGCGCGCGAATGTCGAGCCGCGCAAGGCGCTCCAGCAGCCCGAAGCGGCGCTCGGCAAGTTCCAGTTCGCGGACCTGAATGTCCCGCAATTCGACGATGGCGGCCTCGCGGCGCGAACCGACAAGTCTCAGCTTCTCGATTTCCAGGGTGGCGATCTGGCCTTTCAGCCGGGCGATTTCCGACGTCAGCATCCCGATCTCGCCGGCAAGACGCGCCGCCTCGCGCTGCAGGGTCGAGACGCGCTGGGCCTGGACAAGGCCCTTCTGCAAAAGGCTTTCCTGGTCCGTCAGTTCGTCCGTGATCAGACCCTCCTGGATGCTCAGGGCAGTCAGTTGCGCGGCGGTTCCCTCGATCTGGTTTCCCGATTGCCGGATTCGCTCGTCGATCTGGATCAGTTCCTGTTCAAGCGTGTCGCGCCGCGCAAGAAACAACATGCGCTGTCCTTCGACCTGTTCGGCGGCCGGGCCTCTCTGCGTATCCGCCAGGTGCGGCGCAAAACCGAACTCCTGCGCATCGTCGCGCTCGGCCTCCAGGCGGGCGCGCCGCGCGCCAAGTTCGACAAGCTGCAACTCCGCGATGGCCAGTTCCGACCTCAGAAGCGTCCCGTCGAGGCGCAAGAGAAGATCGCCCGCCGCCACGAGGTCGCCATCGCGCGCCAGAACCGCGCCCACCACGCCGCCCTCGGCGTGCTGGACGATCTGCCTGTTGTTCTCGACGACGATAAGCCCGTCGGCGACGACCGCGCCGGAAATCTGGGTGCTTACGCTCCAGACACCCAGGGCGCCGATCAGAAAGGCAAGCGACAGAAACCCCAGCGCAAGCGGCAATCGGGCGCTGTAGACCGGGCGCCGGCTCATGGCCCGCCCCGCCCGATGACGCGGTGGATGTCGCCGGCGTTCTTCATCATGGATTTCAGCACGTCGTCGCGCGATCCGATCGCCTTGACGCGCCCGCCGTCGATGACCATCAGCCGGTCGCATTCGGAAATCGCGACCGGACGGTGCGTCATGATGATGACCGACCGGCCCTCGGACTTGGCGGTGCGCACGGCGGCGTTCAGCGCATCGCTGCCTTCCTGATCCAGCGCCGAATTCGGCTCGTCCAGAACCAGCAGCACAGGGTCGCCGTACAGCGCGCGCGCCAGCGCGATGCGCTGCCGCTGGCCGCCCGACAGCCCGATGGCATTGTCCTGAACGCGCGTGTCATAGCCGTCGGGCAGCGACAGGATCAGGTCGTGCGCCTTGGCCTTCCTGGCCGCCTCGACCACCATCTCGCTGTCTGGTGCCAGCGACATCCGCGCGATGTTCTCGGCGATCGTGCCGCTGATCAGAACGGGTTCCTGCGGCAGATAGCCGACATATGCGCCCAGGTCGTCCCGCGCATAATGGCCGACCAGTGCGCCTCCCAGCCGCACTTCCCCGATGTTGGGTTCGACCAGACCCAAAAGCGTCTTGGCGATCGTCGTCTTGCCCGAGCCGCTGCGCCCGACGACGCCAAGCGCCTCGCCCGGTTCCATCTCGAAAGAGACATTGTAGAGAAGCGGCGGTTTCGCCGGGCCCGCCGTCACCGTGGCACCCCTGATTTCCAGCCGACCTTCGGGGCGCGGCAGCCGGGTCTGAACCTCGGCCGCACCCGGCTGGGACAGGAACCGGGCAAGCGCGCGTCTTCCCTGCCGCGCGCGCGCGATCTGGGGCCAGCGCCCGATGATCTGCTCGACCGGCGCAAGGGCGCGTCCCAGCAGGATCGACGCTGCGATCATGGCCCCCGCCGTCAACTCACCCTTCAGGACCAGCCATGCGCCCAACGCCAGAACAAGCGACTGCAGCGCCAGACGAAACGACCGCGTGAAAGTCGAGAACGCGCCGGTCCAGTCGACCGCCGACATCGACATCCGCAACGCGTCGGCGCGCCCGTCCATCCAACGCTCCGTCACCGGGGTCAGCATTCCCTGGCTTCGGATCAGTTCCGACGCCTGCCGGGCGTTCTCGGCAAAGCGGTGCGCCTGTTCCGCCGCCGCCTGCGCCTCCGCGACCCGCCGCGACGTCAGTGCCTGGTTCAGCGCCGTGACCGCGACAAGAAACGCGCCGCCAAGCGTCGCCAGCCATCCAAGCCAGGGGTGAAATATGAAGATGGCCGTTATGAAGACCGGCGTGAAGGGCGCGTCCATCAGCGCGGTAAGCCCCGGCGAGGCATAGAATGCCTGAACCGCTTCCAGGTCGCGGATCGCAGTGCGGGCTTCGGGCCGGGCATCCTGCGGACGTCGCGTCAGCTGCAATCTGAAAACCTGTTCGTCCAGCGAGGACTGAAAGCGCGCGCCGTATCGCGCGACAAGGCGGGTTCGGGCGAAATCCAGAAGCCACATGAAGCCGTAAAGACCCAGGACAAGGATCAACAGCGCCGCCAGCGTCTCCTCGGACCGCGAGCCGAGGACCCGGTCATAGACCTGAAGCATGAACAGGGGCCCGGTCAGCATCAGGATGTTCACGAAGATGCTGAAGAAGAATGCGAACAGAAGGTAATGGCGCGAACCGCGCTCGGCCCGTCGAAGCGGGCCCGGCTCGTCCGCGTTTCGCTCAGCCACGGTGCGTCCACGGCAGAGAGGAGGTTCCGATCGGAAGGCGCGGCTTTCGGGGCATCCGGACACCTGCGTTTGGTCGCCCTCGGGAGAGTGGCGGCGTTCATGCCGCAAGCCGTCGCAGGAATTGGTTAACGGATGAATAACGGCTGCGCTCAGGCGCCGTCGCCCGGTGAACCAAGCGATGCGATCCAGGTTCGGAAGCGGGTCAGCGGGGCGTAATCGTTCTTCGTCTCCGGCCAGACCAGCCAGTAGGCGCCCGTCGCCGGGATCGACGGTGTCAGCACCGGCAGCAGGCGCTTGTCCCCGATCTCGGTACGGGCAAGATAATGGGGCAAAAGCGCAATCCCAAGGCCGGAAATCGCCGCCTGTATCATCATCGAGAACTGGTCCATCATCATGCCCGACGCGGCCTGATCGGACAGTCCGTGGGCAAGAAACCAGTCTCTCCAGCCATTGGGCCGGGTTTCAAGCTGCAGAAGCGGAAGACCCTTCATGTCGCCTATGTCTTCGACCGGGTGGCGGTCCAGAAATGCGGGCGACGCGCAGGCGGTCAGGCGCTCGCCGAAAAGCTTCAGATGGCGGACATCCGGCCAGTCCTCGTCGCCGAAATAGATCGCGGCATCAAAGGATTCCGTCAGAAAGCTGAAGCGCTGGATCTTGGTCGAAAGATTGAAGGAGATGCCCGGGTTCTGTTCCAGAAACCCGCCCAGCTGCGGCGCCAGCCAGCGCGTGGCGAAGGTCGGCAGCACCGAAAGCGACAGCGTCCCGCCGCCGGGATTGGCGATCAGCGACATGCTGGCGCGCTGGATGATGTCTAGCCCTCGCGTGACATCCGCCCGATAGATTGCGGCCTCCGCGTTCGGGATCAGCCGCTTGCGCTGGCGCGAGAACAGCTCTTTGCCCAGTTGCTCTTCAAGCGACTGGATCAGCCGGCTGACGGTGGATTGCGTCAGATGCAGCTCGTTGGCCGCCGCCGTGACCGACTGATGCCGCATGACGGCTTCGAAGGCCAGAAGTTGCGAAAGGGAAGGAAGAAAGCGGCGTTGGCGCATGTTCATTCATAAAATGCATGTTCTCATGACGAATTACCGGTTCTCACCGGGAAAACCAAGCGTTATGAGAATGATCAAAGGCAACCCACACAAAGTGAGGCACCCATGCTCGACCGACCTGACAGCAGCCCGGCCGTGAACCACAAGGGACAGGCGTTCAACTGGCAGGATCCGTTTCTGCTGGACGACCAGCTTGAAGAGGACGAGCGGCTGATCCGCGACGCCGCCGCCGCATTCGCCGGCGACAAGCTGCTGCCGCGCATCGAGAAGGCCTATCTCGACGAGGTGACGGACCCCGACATCTTCCGCGAGATGGGCGAAAGCGGCCTTCTGGGCGTCACCGTGCCGGAGGAATACGGCGGCGCGGGGGCTTCTTATGTCGCCTACGGCCTCGTCGCCCGCGAGGTCGAGCGCATCGATTCGGGCTACCGCTCGATGATGTCGGTCCAGTCCTCGCTCGTCATGTTCCCCATCTACGCCTACGGCTCGGAAGAGCAGAAGGCGAAATACCTGCCAAAACTGGCAAGCGGGGAATTCATCGGCTGCTTCGGCCTGACCGAACCCGACGCCGGCTCCGACCCCGGCGGCATGAAGACCCGCGCGATCCGCACCGACGCGGGCTATCGCCTGACCGGTTCCAAGATGTGGATCTCCAACAGCCCCATCGCCGACGTCTTCGTGGTCTGGGCCAAGTCCGAAGCGCATGACGGAAAGGTGCGCGGGTTCATCCTCGAAAAAGGCATGAAGGGCCTCTCGGCGCCGAAGATCGGCGGCAAGCTCAGCCTGCGCGCCTCGATCACCGGCGAGATCGTGATGGACAACGTCGAGGTCGGCGAAGACGCGCTTCTGCCGAACGCCTCCGGCATGGCCGGCCCCTTCGGCTGCCTGAACCGCGCCCGCTACGGCATCAGCTGGGGCGTGATGGGCGCCGCCGAGGATTGCTGGTTCCGCGCCCACGGCTACGGGATGGAGCGCAAGCAGTTCGGCCGTCCGCTGGCCGCGACGCAGCTTTACCAGAAGAAACTGGCCGACATGCAGACCGAGATCGCGCTGGGCCTTCAGGCCTCGCTCCGCGTGGGCCGCCTGATGGACGCGGGCAAATTCGCGCCCGAGATGATCTCGATCGTAAAACGCAACAACTGCGGCAAGGCGCTGGACATCGCGCGGGCCGCCCGCGACATGCACGGCGGCAACGGCATCCAGATCGGATACCACGTCATGCGCCATGCCCAGAACCTGGAAACGGTGAACACCTACGAGGGCACGCACGACGTTCACGCGCTGATCCTCGGCCGCGCCCAGACCGGGATCCAGGCCTTTGGCTGACGCGCCGCTGAAGGGATTGAAGGTCGTCGAACTGGCCCGCATCCTGGCAGGCCCCTGGATCGGCCAGACGCTGGCCGATCTCGGCGCCGAGGTCATCAAGGTCGAAAGCCCCGGCGGTGACGATACTCGCACCTGGGGACCCCCTTTCATCGAACGCCCGCTGCCAGAGGGCGGAACGGAAAAGGTCGCCGCCTATTTCCACGCCGCCAACCGGGGCAAGACCAGCGTGATCTGTGATTTCACGAATCCCGCCGATCTCGACCGCCTGAAGGCGCTGATCGCCGAGGCCGATGTGCTGATCGAGAATTTCAAGGTCGGCGGCCTTCGCAAGTTCGGTCTCGATTACGACGCGATGACCGCGCAGAACCCGCGCCTGATCTACGCCTCGATCACCGGCTTCGGCCAGGACGGTCCGCGTGCCGGGCAGGCGGGCTACGACTTCCTGATCCAGGGCATGTCCGGCATCATGGAACTGACCGGCGATCCCGAGGGCGAGCCGCAGAAGGTCGGCGTCGCGTGGATCGACGTTTTCACCGGGCTCTACGGCGTCATAGGCATCCAGGCCGCGCTGGCCGAGCGCGACCGCTCGGAGCAGGGGCAGCACATCGACCTGGCTCTTTTCGATTGCGGTCTGGGCGTCCTGGCGAACCAGGCCGCGAACTACCTGCTGGGCGGAATGGAACCCCGGCGGCTGGGCAACGCGCACCCCAATATCGTGCCCTACCAGGTGTTCCCTGCCTCGGACGGCCACCTGATCGTCGCCTGTGGCAACGACCGCCAGTTCAGGGCGCTGTGCATCGAGCTTGGTATCCCCGACGTGGCGGCGCAGCCCGACTTCGCCACCAATCCGGCCCGCGTCGTCAATCGCGAGCGACTGTCGCAAATCCTGTCCGCCGCGACCTCCGCACGAACCCGCGCCGACCTGATCGCCGCGCTCGACCGGCAGGGCGTGCCGGCAGGGCCGATCAACCGTGTCTCCGAGGCGCTGGCCGATCCGCAGGCGAAGGCCCGCGGCATGGTCATAGTGCCCGAGGGCCTCCCGGCACTTCGCACGCCGATCCGGTTTTCCCGAAGCGATCTGGATCTCTCCCGCGCCGGCCCGCTTTTGGGCCAGGGGGGCTGGAGTTTTCGCGGGACCGACTAGAGCGGTATCGGCGGAATCCAGGATCATCGCGCAAAGGGCTTGGCACTCCCTGCGGAACCGGCAAGGATGCATCCCGGCGTGCCACGTGTCGGCCGCCGCGGAGAGGGACCGGGCATGCCGGACGATCAGAGCAGGACCATCAGTTTTCACGTGAACGGCAAGCCGGAAAGGCTTCGGGTCGATCCGAAAACGCCGCTTCTCCATGTCCTGCGCGAGGATCTCGATCTCAAGGCCACCCGCTTCGGATGCGGCGAAGGAACCTGCGGCGCCTGTACTGTGGTCGTCGACGGTCGCGCGGTCATGTCCTGCGACTTTCCCGTGTCCGAGGCCGAGGGCGCCCGGATCGAAACCGCCGAAGGCCTCGAGGGCGACCCTCCCGACCCGCTGCTTCGGGCATTCCTCGACCATCAGGCCGGGCAATGCGGCTATTGCCTGCCGGGCATCCTGATGGCGGCCAAGGCGCTTCTGACCGAAACGCCGCGTCCGACACGATCCGGGATCGCAAAGGCGCTCGACGGAAACCTGTGCCGGTGCGGCGCGCACAACCGCATCCTCGACGCCATCGAGGACGCCGCGGACCGCAGGTCGGAGGGCAGGACATGAGTGCGAATATTCCCGGCCCGCTGGCCGATGCACCGCGGCTGAGCGACTGGATCGAGGTTTCCGACGAGATCGGGGTGACGTTCTTCACCGGCCGCGTCGAACTGGGGCAGGGGAACGCCGCGGCCCTCGTCGCGATGGCCGCGGACGAACTGGGCGTCGCGCCGGGTGACATCGCGCTTCAGACGGCGCGCACCGACCGCACGCCGAACGAGGGCTACACGGCGGGCAGCATGTCGATCTCGGTCGGCGGTCTTGCCCTTCGGTGGGCGGCTTCGGCGTTGCGCGTCCTGATTCTGAAGGCCGCTGCGTCGGACCTGTCGATCCCGGCGGAAGAGCTTGACACCGAAGGCGGGGCGATCGTCCAGAACGGAACGCCGACGGGCCTGTCCGTTCTGGACCATGCAGCCCGCGTCGACCTCTCGGCCGATATCAGGGAAAGCGCCGCACCCCGAACCGCGGCCACGCGGCGCACGGGTTCCGGCGATATGCCCCGTCCCGATCTGCGCGCCCGGATGACGGGGGCGCCTTTCGTTCACGACATGACGGCGCCGGACATGCTGTTCGGCGCGCCGATCCACCCGCCAGGCCGGAACGCGACGCTTCTGTCGCTCGATCTGGACGCGCTCAAGGCGCGGCCCGGCGTGGTCGAGGTCTTGAGAAACGGCTCCTGGGCCGGCGTCGTCGCCGAGACGCCGCTGGCGGCGGCGAAAGCGGTCGACTGGGCGCGCGCCAACGGCGTCTGGGAAACGCCAGCAAGCGAGATCGGCGATCCCCTCGACGTCATCTCGTCCTCGCTCGAAGAATCCGAAACCGTGCTCGAGACCGGCGACATCAACCGGAACGTCGGACGCTGGTTCGAGACCACGATCACGCGGCCCTACCTGCACCACGGCTCCATCGGTCCTTCCGCCGCGGTCGCGGTCTGGCAGGACGACAAGGCGACGGTCTGGACCCACAGCCAGGGGGTCTTCCAGTTGCGCAAGGCCATCGCCATGACTCTGCGGATGCCGGAACAGGCTTTCACGGTCATCCACCGCCCCGGTGCCGGCTGCTACGGCCATAACGGCGCCGACGACGCCGCACTCGACGCGGTGCTGCTGGCGCGCGCGGTTGCCGGACGTCCGGTCAAGGTGGTCTGGTCCCGGCAGGACGAATTCCGCGTGTCCCCGATGGGGCCGGGCATGTCCACCAAGGTCCGCGCACTGCTCGGACCCGACGGCACGCTGACCGCCTTCGACGTCGCGGTGAACTCGGCCCCGCACGCCAACCGGCCCGGCATGGGCACTTCGCCCAACCTCCGCGCCGCGGCCTATCTTGCCGACCCGATCGCGCCTGCCCGCGCCAGCGACCTGCCACTGGCGCGGGGCGGCGCGGCAGACCGAAACGCTGTTCCCGGTTATGCCGTCGGCGCCGTCCGCGTGCAGAAACGCCTGGTCCACGACCTGCCGTACCGTTCGTCGTCCCTGCGCTCGCTCGGCGCGTACAACAACGTTCTGGCGATCGAGACCCTGATGGACGATATCGCGCACGAGATCGGAGAGACGCCGCTCGGGTTCCGTCTGCGCCACATCGACGACACCCGGTCGCGTGCGGTGCTGGAACGCCTCGATCAGGAAACCCGGGCCGCCCGAGCCGAACCCCTGCCCGAAGGGGCGGGATGGGGGCTCGGCTTTGCGCGCTACAAGAACAGCGCCGGATACTGCGCCGTCATGGCCCGCGTCGAGGTCGACGGCGAAGTCCGCGTGACCGATGCCGTATCCGTCGCCGACGTCGGCGAGGTCATCAGCGCCGACGGCACCGTGGCGCAGATCGAGGGCGGGATCATCCAGTCGATCAGCTGGACCCTGAAGGAAGCCGCTTCATTCGACGGGGACGCGGTGGCGGCGGGTTCATGGCTCGACTACCCGATCCTGACCTTCAGCGAGGTGCCCCGCCTGAAGACGATACTCATCGACAGACCCGATCAACCCCCGCTCGGCGCCGGCGAGATCTCCCAGGGTCCTGCCGCCGCGGCGGTCTCGAACGCCGTGCGCGCCGCATTGGGCGTCCGCGTGCGAAGGCTGCCGATCACCCGATCTGCGGTGATCGCCGCGGCCAGTGCCTGAGGCGCTTTCTTGTGCTTCGAATTTGCCGGTCCCTCGCTTCGGTTTGGGGGCGCGCGGGGGCGTTTCCCCCAAGCGATCGGCAGTAGGTCTGCGGCTGTATGCCACTGTATGCAATTAACCCGTCGACCTCTTTCGACAAAAGGGGTATGCGTCGCGCAAATTTCAACTGAGGGTCCCGAACGATGACCGATCATTCCAATCCCGACATCATCTACACCAAGGTCGACGAAGCGCCCGAGCTGGCCTCGGCCTCGTTCCTGCCGATCATCCAGAAGTTCGCCCGCGCCGCCGGCGTATCGGTCGGCACCAGGGATATCTCGCTGGCAGGTCGCATCATCGCGGCCTTCCCCGAGCGGCTGACCGACACGCAGCGCCAGCCCGACGACCTGGCCGAACTCGGACAACTGGTGAAGACTCCGCAAGCGAACGTCATCAAGCTGCCGAACATCTCGGCCTCGGCCCCGCAATTGATCGCGGCGGTGAAAGAGCTTCAATCCCAGGGCTACGACCTGCCGGACTACCCCGAAGACCCGCAGACGGACGCCGAAAAAGACGCCCGTGCGCGCTATGACGCGATCAAGGGTTCGGCGGTGAACCCGGTCCTGCGCGAAGGCAACTCCGACCGCCGCGCCGCGACGGCGGTCAAGAACTACGCCAAGGCCAACCCGCACCGCATGGGCGACTGGTCGGCCGCCTCGAAAACCCGCGTCGCCTCGATGCCGGGTGGCGACTTCCGCTCGAACGAAACTTCGGCCACGCTGCCGAAAGCCGCGACCGCGAAGATCGTGCTGGAGACCGCGGGTGGCGAGACCGTCCTGAAGGAAGGCGTATCCTATCCCGCAGGCACCGTCGTCGACGCCACCTACCTGTCAGCGAAAGCGCTGGACGCCTTCATCGCCGAGGAAATCGAGAAAACCAAGGCCGATGGCACGCTGTTCTCGCTGCATCTCAAGGCCACGATGATGAAGGTCTCGGACCCGATCATCTTCGGCCACGCCGTTCGCGCCTGGCTGGCCCCGGTCTTCGAGAAATTCGGCGACCGGATGGAAGCGCTTGGCGTCGATCCGAACTCGGGCCTCGGCGATCTACTGGAGCGCGTCAAGGACGACGCCGAGATCATGGCCGCGATCGAAAAGGTGACCGCCGAGCGTCCGCCCTTGTACATGGTGAACTCCGACCGCGGCATCACCAACCTGCACGTGCCGTCCGATGTGATCGTCGACGCCTCGATGCCCGCGCTGATCCGCGCCGGCGGCAAGGGCTGGGGTCCGGACGGCGCCGAGCATGACACCAACTGCGTCATCCCCGACAATTCCTACGCGCCGGTCTATGACGAGGCGATTGCCTTTTTCAAGACCAACGGCAAGCTGAACCCGGCCACCGCCGGCACGGTCCAGAACCTTGGCCTGATGGCCCAGAAGGCCGAGGAATACGGCAGCCACCCGACCACCTTCGAGATCCCCGAAGACGGCACCGTCAAGATGGTCCTCGACGACGGCACCGTGCTGCATTCCCACAAGGTCGCGAAGGGCGATATCTGGCGCTCGGCCTCAACCCGCAAGGCCCCCATCGAAGACTGGGTGAACCTGGCGATCCAGCGCCAGAAGGCAACCGGTTTCCGCTCCATCTTCTGGCTGGACGAGACCCGCGCCCACGATGCCGAGCTGATCGCCTATGTGAAGCCGATCCTCGAAGCCAAAGGCGTGGCCGACCGCTTCGAGATCATGGCCCCCCGCGAAGCCACCCGCGCCTCGCTCGAAGTCATCACGAAGGGCGAGAACACCATCGCCGTCACCGGCAACGTGTTGCGCGACTACCTGACCGACCTCTTCCCGATCCTGGAACTCGCGACCTCGGCCAAGATGCTGTCCATCGTGAAGCTGATGAACGGCGGTGGCCTCTTCGAGACGGGCGCTGGCGGCTCGGCGCCCAAGCACGTCCAGCAGCTGGTGGAAGAGAACCACCTGCGCTGGGATTCGTTGGGCGAATTCTGCGCGCTGGGCGAAAGCCTGAAATTCCTGGGCGAGGCCAAGGGCAATGCCCGCGCCACCATCCTGGGCGAGGCGGTCGAGGCCGCGACGCAGGGCATTCTCGACAATGACCGCTCGCCGGGCCGCAAGGTCGGACAGCCCGACAACCGCGACAGCCACTTCTGGTTCGCGCTGTACTGGGCCGAGGCGCTGGCGGCGCAGGACAAGGACACCGATCTGGCGGCGCATTTCGCGCCCATCGCCAAGGCGCTTGGTGACAATGCCCAGACCATTTCAGCCGAACTGGCCGCCGTGCAGGGCGCGCCCGCCGATCTCGGCGGCTACTACCACACCGACCCTGACAAGACTGTGGCCGTCATGCGCCCCTCGGCCACGCTGAACGGCATCATCGGGTAGTAGGCCGGGCTTCAGCCCGGCCACACGCTCCATCGACAAGTCGCGACAGCGCAAGCCCGTCGGGTCGGGCAGGCGCTGGCGCCGACACTGGGGCGGGCCCGGCTTCCGCGCCCCTTCATCATGCTCCAAATACGCAGATCCGCACCAAGCCACCCGGCGACGCGGTCCGGGTTTCATAACTTACGATAGAAGTTATAAAAATCAGATAGTTACCTGTCGATATTGAAGTAAATCTAACATAGATGACCCCGGCGTTAACCTTCCTTACCGCACGCCCCTGAATGGACGCCGAAAGTCGCGAAAACCGACCCATCCACCGACGTAATACCGACGTGATACCGACGTTGCGATTCTGCGCCGAAACCCAATGAACGCAGGCGTTTACGTTTTTGCCCATTGCGCGCAACGCCCGGAGTGCGCACGCAGGATTAACCGCTCGCCGCTACCAGTATTCCGGATGATCCAGCGCAGCCACACAGCGCGAACGCCCCCTCACTGGGGCAAGCGGCCGGTCCGCAAGCGATTGCGCCAGCCATCCCTCCGGGTGGTTCAGCGGGCGCGGCGGCGGCACCTCTTCGGCGGTGACCGGCACGAACCCGACCTTTCCGTAGAAGGCCGGATCTCCATAGGTCACCGCCACATCCACGCCGCGTTTCCGCACTTCCCCCAACCCATACGTCAGCAACGCCCGCCCGACACCCTTGCCCTGCCTGCCGCTTTCCACGGCCACCGGTGCCAGAATGAACACGGTCCGATCGTCGTCCTCGAAGGTCAGACGGGAGAACACGATGCACCCGGCCAGAGTCTCTCCTTCAAGGGCGGAGAACACAAAAAGGTCGCCTGCTTCCGCCGTTCGGAACATCTCGTCCACCAGCTTTCCGATCAGCGCACCTTCTTCCGCCCCCTCCGAAGCGGTGAAAGTCGCTGTAAAAAGGGCGATGATCCGGTCCGCCAGATCGGTGATGCCGGCACGAAACTCCATCCGATCCGTCACCCGAGAACCAGTCGTAGCGGCAAGGTGCCGATGCTGGCGGCTTCGACCGGGTTCGGCGGACCGGGACGCGGGCTGATGTAACAGCGGATGACGGCGTAGGCGATGGACATATCCGGCAGTAACACACGCGGGATGACGGCGCCAATAAGCTACTTCCTGGCCGACCGGTGCAGCGACATGAAGTCCGGCGGACCCTTGACGATACGGTCGATGATCAGGCTGAAGCCGAGCGCACAAGTCACCGCCGGTCCCACGTAGTCGGCCACGTCGATGGCAGGGATCGAAACCTGCGAGTGGCTAGTGCCCGGTCCGTGGTGCACGGGGCCGACGAACACCATGCGCTGCGCCGGCTTTCTACCCGATGCACGAACGGCGTCGCGCCCTGTTGTCGCTTTTTTCACGGGTCCCTCGCTATCATTAGACCCGGTATCCCGTTTTCAAGTGTTCCCATCGGATCTGGAGTTGAAACATGGAAACGATTGAAAAAACGGTCAGTACTAATCAGCATTGGATAGAATTAATTACCAATACGGCGTTTAGACGAATTTCCTGGGTCTCGGCCCAGCACCGCCGCGCTGTTGCGTCGGACCTTTTCGGAAGTTGGTTCAAAATCCCAGTGTCGGTCCGTAAAGCCAGACCAGCCAGATGCCGCCCGACAGGCCGACGGCCACAGATGTCGCATGCGGGGTGCCGGCGCGGTGTGCCAACAGGCACCAACCGTGGTGCAGAAGGCTCAGGGCAATCCCGAGGAAGATGGCAGATGGCAATCCCGCGACACCCAGTATCGCTCCGGCGGGCAGCAGCAGCAGCGTGGGCGCCCCCCGGACCTTGTCGAGAATTCCAAGTGCGGCGCAACTTGCGCCTATCAATGCCCCCAGAAGGTGACCGCCGAAACCACCGATCGGACCGATCTCGGCCCAAAGCAGGCCAAGCCCCGTAAGGACCAGTGACAACGCAAAGGCCGCCCTGCGGTCCGGCGCTGCCAGCAGTGCGATCGCCTGGATGAACCAGGCAACGATCAGTGTCGGCAGCCACAATTCACGCGGCATGGCCATCAAGCCCCAGACGGCCAGTCCGACCGCCGTGATCTCGGCGCTTAGCAATCCGTGCCGGATATCGGTGCCGCAACAATGGGCGCGACCGCCTGAAATCAGCCAGGAAACGATCGGGATGACGTCCCGCGACCGAAGCGGCTTGCCACAGTTGTCGCAATGTGACGCGGCACCGACGATCATGGTGCCCTCTGAAGCCCGATCCGCCCAGAATTTCAGGAATGCGCCAGTCGCAGGCGACACAAGAAGCAGCGCAAGCGTGGCCAGTAACGCATGATCCCCGAAAAGAGGCATGTTATTGATGTCATCCCGAACCTACCCCCGCCACAAATTCAAAACCCGTCTGCAATCAGCGTCAAGTTGCCCATGACGTTACACCCACGCTTCACCGATCCGTTGCGTGAAATCCCCGGCTTTGTGGCGCGAAGTTGGCCGAACGGCGCATTGTGTCGCAAGAAGGTCCGAATTCTGATCGCGACTCGCGGCAAATCCGTGTTGCCGCGACTCAACCGGCTGCCGCTGCGGCCTTGCGGATCGCCCGGATGTTTTCTCCGTAGGGTGCAGGGTCTGCGACCGAACCGCCCTTGAAGACTGCGGAACCGGCCACAAGCACGTCTGCGCCAGCCGCCGCAACGATCGGGGCGGTTGTCGGATCGATACCGCCATCGATCTCGATATGTACCGGGCGGTCGCCGATCATCTCGCGCAGGCGGCGAATCTTGTCCGTCATATCGATGAACTTCTGTCCGCCGAAACCGGGATTGACGGTCATGACGCAGATCAGGTCGACGGCATCCAGCAACTCGGATGCGGCTTTGGCGGGCGTCCCCGGGTTAAGCGCCAGTCCAGCCTTCATGCCCGCTGCGCGGATTGCCTGAAGCGTGCGGTGGATGTGTGGTCCGGCCTCGAGATGCGCGGTCAGGATATCTGCGCCGGCATCCGCGAAGGCCCCGATATAGGGATCCACGGGAGCGATCATCAGATGAACGTCCATGACCCCGCGGATGTGCGGACGGATCGCCGCTGCCGTGGCCGGGCCGAAACTGATGTTGGGTACGAAATGCCCGTCCATGACATCCACGTGAACCCAGTCGGCTCCCTGGTCCTCGACGGCGCGGCATTCAGCGCCGAAGTTGGCGAAGTCGGCAGCCAGGATGGATGGAGCGATCTTGATGGAACGGTCGAAAGACATCGTTTTCCCCGGTTGTTTGGAACTTGTCTTCTGTTACAGGGTGCGTGCTGCGGGAACCAGACGCGATCCGGACTTTTCCCGCGATATCGCCGGACTAGGTTTCCACCCATGACCCAAACCGAAACCGACCTTGCACTGGAAACGCGGACAGCCCTTCCGGATGCCCTTCGTGTCCTTCTCGAACAGTACCCGAGGGAAGCGTGGGCGCAGGATCCGAATTTCAGTGGACTGATACGGTTCTGGCTTGACCGGCACCTGATGTTCCGCCGGCTTCTTGCAAGCATGGTCAGCGAGACCGAGCAGACCTTGGATGGTGCGCTGGAGGCGCGGGTCTTCGGCGCTCATCTCTCGCGCTACGGCTCCATGTTCGTGGGCGAGTTGCACGGGCATCATTCCATCGAAGACCAGCATTACTTCCCTTTACTCAAGTCTCTGGATACCCGTGTCTCGGGCGGCTTCGACATTCTGGACCGCGACCATCACGCTATCGACGGCCATCTTGCCGAATTCGCCGAATCTGCAAATCTTGCCCTTCGTGGCATCGCCGCGGGAGAGGCCTCGAAAGACAATGTTGCGACCTTTCTCGATCACTTGCGCAGTGTGAATGTCTTTCTCGACCGGCACCTCGTCGACGAGGAGGAACTGGTGGTGCCGGTTCTATTGAAATACGCCCCGGCAGGTCTTGTCTGACGGCTCGGTTGCGGCGTTCGGACATCGTGTCCTCGACCTGACCACAGGCGATCATCGTGAAGATGGCGGCGCCTGCGATGATGTTGCCTGCCGGGATGGCAAGGAAAAAGTCGGTCAGCACATTCACTGCGGGCAAGCTCGCCGACGGCGATTAGCCAGGTAAAGTTCAGGATGACCAGGAAGCGGTTGACCGCCATCTGCGGCATCGACCAGACCGGTGCCGTCACATCAGGACCCGCCCGGTCCAATAGGGGTTACGCGGGAATGGAAACGATTTTCCCGGGGTTCATTATGCCATTCGGATCGATGGCCTTCTTGATCGCGATCATGACGTCGGCGGCACCGCCAATTTCCTTTACCAGCGAGGCCATCTTGCCCTGTCCGATGCCGTGTTCACCGGTCACTGTGCCGTCCAGTTCGATCGCCAACTGACTTAGCCAGATGATGAATTCCTCGGCACGCGCGCGTTCTTCCGGGCCGTCGACAAGAATGGTCGCGTGGAAGTTACCGTCACCCACATGCCCCAGGATCGGCGCCTGAAGGTTCATCGCTGCCGCCTGTTCCTGCGTGCGTGTGACCGCCTCGGCCAGGTTCGAGATCGGCACGCAGACGTCCGTCGCGAGCGCTTCGGCGCCGGGACGAAGTTGGCGCAAAGCCCAATAGGCGTCGTGTCTGGCCTGCCATAGCCGGTTGCGTTCCTCGGGCGTGGCAGACCAGGCAAACCCGTGACCGCCCAGGTCTTCGGCTATTTCACCGAACATTTGTGCCTGTTCCTTGACCGAAGTGTGAGAGCCATGAAACTCGAGCAGGAGAAGCGGCGAGACCGGCAGATCCAGCTTGGAATAGGCGTTGATACCCGAGACGCTTTCGGCGTCCAGAAGCTCGATTCGCGCAATTGGAATACCGGTCTGTATCGACAGGATAACCGCGTTGCAGGCGGCTTCGACGGTCGGAAATGCGCACCGCGCCGCGGACATGGCCTCGGGGACGCCGTAGAGTTTCAAGGTCAGTTCGGTGATGATTCCCAACGTGCCTTCCGAGCCGACGAGCAGGCGGGTCAGATCATAGCCGGCCGAGGATTTCTTCGCCCGCTTGCCGGTGCGGATGATCTCGCCATTGGGCATAACAGCTTCCAGGCTGAGGACATTCTCGCGCATCGTGCCATAGCGCACCGCGTTCGTGCCCGAAGCCCGCGTGGCGGCCATTCCGCCAAGGCTGGCATCCGCGCCAGGGTCGATCGGAAAGAACAGCCCCGTGTCGCGCAGGTATTCGTTCAATCCCTTCCGGGTGACGCCGGGTTGGACAACGGCGTCCAGATCCTCGGGATGGACCGCAAGTATCGCGTTCATCCTGCTCATATCAATGGATATTCCGCCGGCCGCGGCATTCACATGACCTTCCAGAGAAGTCCCTGTGCCGAAAGCGATGACCGGCACCTTGTGGCTGGCGGCGACGCGGACGATTTCCGCGACCTCTTGCGTGTTCTCAGCGAAAATCACCGCATCCGGCGGCTGGTTCGGTATCCAGGTCGTCGTGTGGCCGTGCTGCTCTCGTATCGAAAGGCCGGTTTGGCAGCGGTCACCGAAGCGCTGTTTCAGAATCCCGATAGCCGTGGCGATGCCGGATTCGTTTCGAGGAAGGGTGGTTTGATGTGGCATGAGGCAAGTTTGCCCGAAGGCCAGGTCTGCGCAAGCGCAAACATCCTAAGCCTCACAGCTCGGCTGACGCTGCGTCACATCAGTCTTTTCCTTCAAATTATTGGAACAAGAGCGACTTTTTTGAGATCTCGCCAACTTTTTGCCACTTTTCCTGTTAATGTCGCTACTCAGCGGTCCTTCTGCCGGACCGACCTGCCATAGGGGGATTTCGTGATGGGTTTGCTGCCCGCCATTCCGATGTTTCTTCTTGTTGCCGTGGCCGCGTGGTTTTTCTGGCCTCTCATCGCTGACCCTATCGCCCGCGCGATCAGCCCTTCCAGGCGTGACTTCAGGCGTGAAGCGGACCGGACTGCGGACGAGCTTTTCGACGCCTGGGCGGAACGCGGCTAGCGCGGCAGCCGTCGCTGACCTGCCTTTGAACCGATGATTGGGGCGGCTGCCCTTGCAGCCCCCCGAGGGCGCCACTAAGACTCTGGCAACGCCCTTGCGGTAAAAGCTGATTTTTGAAGGCAGACCCCCATGAACGATCCTATCGAGACCTACATGAACCTTGTTCCCATGGTGGTGGAGCAAACCAGCCGCGGCGAACGAGCCTACGACATCTTTTCTCGTCTCCTGAAGGAGCGGATCATCTTTGTGAACGGCCCGGTTCACGACGGGATGAGCCAGCTGGTCGTCGCGCAGCTTCTGCACCTCGAAGCCGAGAATCCGTCGAAGGAAATCTCGATGTACATCAACAGCCCCGGCGGCGTGGTGACGGCCGGGCTCTCGATCTACGACACGATGCAGTACATCCGGCCCAAGATCGCGACGCTGGTGATCGGGCAGGCGGCCTCCATGGGCTCGCTGCTGCTGGCCGCGGGTGAAAAAGGCATGCGCCTGTCGCTGCCGAATTCGTCGATCATGGTTCACCAGCCTTCCGGCGGCTTTCAGGGCCAGGCGACCGATATCATGATCCATGCCCGCCACACCGAACGCCTGAAACGCCGTCTGAACGAGATTTATGTCAGGCACACCGGCCAGTCGCTCGAGAAGGTCGAAGACGCCCTTGAGCGCGACAATTTCATGACCCCGGACGAGGCCAAGGATTGGGGATTGATTGACGAAATCGTCGAATCGCGCGCCGCGCCGGAAGGCAAGGCAAGCTGACGGGTTGCACCTCTGCGGCGGCCTTAAGGGCGATTCCAATTTTGCGTTGTGCCTGTCCCGGCTCTGCCATAGGGTCGAAGTAGGTCTCGGCGAACATGATCGGAAGCCATTTGGCGGACGGTTCGGCAGAGGCGAAAGGACAGGCGAAAGCCGAAGGGTTGAGTAATGGCAAATAACTCTGGCGACAGCAAAAATACACTCTACTGCTCCTTCTGCGGTAAGAGCCAGCACGAAGTACGAAAGCTGATTGCCGGACCGACCGTGTTCATCTGCGACGAGTGCGTCGAACTCTGCATGGACATCATTCGCGAGGAAACCAAGACCTCTGGGCTGAAGTCGTCGGACGGTGTGCCCAGCCCGCGGGAGATCTGCGACGTCCTTGACGATTATGTGATCGGTCAGATGCATGCCAAGCGCGTGCTGTCCGTTGCTGTTCACAACCACTACAAGCGCCTGAACCATGCCGGAAAATCCGAAATCGAACTGGCCAAGTCGAACATCCTTCTGATCGGCCCGACGGGTTGCGGCAAGACGCTTCTGGCGCAGACTCTGGCCCGTATCCTGGATGTTCCCTTTACCATGGCGGACGCCACCACGCTGACCGAAGCCGGGTACGTGGGCGAAGATGTCGAGAACATCATCCTGAAGCTTTTGCAGGCCTCGGAATACAACGTCGAACGCGCGCAGCGCGGCATCGTCTACATCGACGAGGTCGACAAAATCACGCGGAAATCGGACAATCCCTCGATCACCCGCGATGTATCGGGCGAGGGCGTTCAGCAGGCGCTTCTGAAGATCATGGAAGGCACGGTTGCCTCGGTGCCGCCTCAGGGTGGACGGAAGCACCCGCAGCAGGAATTTCTTCAGGTCGACACCACCAACATCCTTTTCATCTGTGGCGGCGCGTTTGCGGGGCTGGACAAGATCATCGCACAGCGCGGCAAGGGCAGCGCGATGGGTTTCGGGGCGGATGTGCGCGATCCGAATGAAAAGTCGATCGGCGAGCACTTCAAGGAACTCGAACCCGAGGATCTTCTCAAATTCGGCCTGATCCCCGAATTTGTCGGCCGTCTGCCGGTCATCGCGACGCTGGAGGATCTGGACGAAGAAGCGCTGGTCACGATTCTGACCCAGCCGAAGAACGCCCTGGTGAAACAGTATCAGCGGCTCTTCGAGCTTGAAGACACGCAGTTGACCTTTACCGAGGACGCGCTGAAGGCCATCGCCAAACGCGCCATCGAACGCAAGACCGGTGCGCGCGGCCTCCGCTCGATCATGGAGAGTATCCTTCTGGATACGATGTTCGATCTGCCGGGACTCGACAGCGTCGAAGAAGTTGTGGTGAACGAAGAAGCCGTAACTTCGGACGCCAAGCCCCTGATGATCCACGCGGATTCCAAGAAAGAGCCAGCAAGCGCCGGGTAATCCGAAGGCTTGCGTCGACTGCCGCAGTAAGGGCGCCGCACGATCCTCTTGGACAATTCGGCAACCGTAAGGACGCCTTCGGACGGGCAACCGGCACTTTCACCGGGGCAGAGCTACACCGACTGCGAAGCCGCCAAACTTTCACAGGTCTGATGTTTGGAATACTTGCACCAAGGACCGGTCGATCCGGTTCATTTCGGAGCGTGGCCGAAATTTCCGACGTGACCGCATCGGAGAAAACCTGTTCATCTAGGCTGCAAGCGGCAAGGTTGTCGCCCGGATTCGATTTGGAGGCCGGCACATGACCGTACGACAGATTTCCACCGGTTCTCCTTTTGAATCGCTCATCGGTTATTCCCGTGCCGTGGTCGCTGACGGCTGGGTTTTTGTCGCCGGAACCACTGGCTACGATTATGCCACGATGACGATGCCCGAGAGTATCGAGGACCAGTGCAAGAATGCCATTCAAACCATTGATAGAGCTTTGAAAGAAGCTGGCACCTCGCTTGATGAAGTTGTGCGCGTCCGCTACATCGTGCCTGACTCGGCCGAATGGCCTGCGTGCTGGCCGATCACCTCCGAAGCCTTCGCGCGTGCAAGACCAGCCGCAACTATGTTCTCAGCGGCTTTGCAAGAACCAACGATGAAGATCGAGATCGAGGTCACTGCGCGGCTTCCCGCTGGCTGAGCGCCGCCCGCTCCGCCAACGTCATCGGTTCGGGTGAATTGCATCGACAGAATGCCGAGGTAACTCGGTCGTGTTCCAGACCCATGTCTTGCTACCAATTTGCCTTGTTCATCTCAATGAATGAGGGTTTTCTTGCTTCTTTGGTTGCAACCGCGGAACATGGTAACAAGCTCTTGGAAAGCCTGGTGCCGGAAGGGGCAACCGCCTCTGGATCTCGGCCACCGTCTCGGGCATACGGGTCCAGAACAGAATGAGGTCCTGAGCATGGGCATCCTGAATACCGCAGTCCGCGCCGTCACCTGGTGGAATGGCCAGACCTTGGGCACTCAGTTCTACACATGGCGCAAGGGCCATGAAGTAGGCGAAGACAACCAGGGCAATATTTTCTACCAGTCAAAAGACGGCAAGCGCCGTTGGGTAATCTTCAACGGCGAAGCCGAGGCCAGCCGCATCGATCCGGAATGGCACGGCTGGCTTCACCATACGTGGAGCGAACCACCCACCAAGTCCCCGCTGCAACACAAGACCTGGGAAAAACCGCACCAGGAGAACCTGACCGGAACTCCGGCGGCTTATGCACCTCCGGGATCGATCCGGCGTCCCGATCCGGTGGAACGCGCGGACTATGAGGCCTGGCAGCCGGAGTAACACGGATGTCTCACAACACGACCGAAGTATTGACCGGTGCCGGCGTGCTGGCCATTGCGGCCGGCTTTCTTTTCTACATGGCGCAGGTTGGCGGCATCGGCGGCACCGCCTCGGGCGACGCCACGTACACCGCGTCGTTCCGCTCGGCCGAGGGAATTGGCGTTGGAACGGACGTGCGTCTTGCGGGCGTTAAGGTCGGCAGTGTCCTGGACATGAACCTTGACCCCGAGACCTTTCGCGCCGAGACGGTTTTGTCGGTCGACCCTGTTGTTCAGCTTCCTGACGACACCGCCGTTGTCATCAGTTCCGAAGGCCTGCTTGGCGGCAGTTTCGTGGAGCTTCTTCCCGGCGGTTCAGCTTTCACTCTCGACCCGGGCAGCGAAATCCTGGACACGCAGAGTTCGATTTCCGTTGTTCAGCTTCTTCTCAAGTTCGTCTCGGGCGACGGCGAATGATCTGCCGGACTGCGCTTGTCTGTCTTGCCTTGGCGGGGCCCGCCTTCGCGCAAGAGAGCGTCATTACGCCTCCAACGGACGGATCGACGATCGCTCTCCCCGACGTGGCCGCCGACGATGTGCAGGCGCTTTCGGGTCAAGGCGCTGCGCTGAAGGGCCTCGACAAGATGTCGGGACAGGCCGTCGACCTGATCGTGAACGCGGGCCAGACAGTCGAGTTCGGACGCATCGAGATATCGCTGGGTGAATGCCGTTACCCTGAAGATAACTCGACCGGCGAAGCCTATGCCTGGCTGACGATCCGAGATCCGCGTCAAGAAGCCATACTGTTCGAAGGCTGGATGATCGCATCCAGTCCGGCTTTGAACGCGCTGGATCATCCGCGTTACGACGTCTGGGTTATACGCTGCACAACGGCCTGAGGGTCGGATTCCAACGGTATGGAGTGGATGTCAGCGGGCATTTCAATGGCCTCAGTCAATCTGGCGCGGTAGGTACTTCGCGGGATTTCGACCGCGCCAAGTGAGGCCAGATGTTCTGTCAGGAATTGCGTGTCGAACAATTTGAAGCCGGTTCTTCGCAGGTGGTCGACAGCAAAGGCCAAGGTCATTTTCGATCCGTCAGTGCCCCGGCTGAACATGCTTTCTCCGAAGAAAGCGCCCCCCAATGCCACGCCGTACATGCCGCCTGTCAACGTGTCGTCCTGCCAGACTTCGAAAGAATGGGCGTAGCCCATGTGGAAAAGCTCGGCCATCAGTTCGCGGATCGGGCCGTTGATCCAGGTCTCCCTGCGGTCGGCACAGCCGTCCAGAACGCGCGCGAAATCCGCGTCGATACTGGCTCTGATACCCGGTCGGCGCATCCGGCGCGCAAGTGAACGCGACATGTGGAAGCCTTCAAGGGGCAGGATGCCGCGTCGACGCGGATCGACCCAGAAAACGTCCTGGGCGTCACGGTTCTCAGCCATCGGGAACACGCCTGCTGCATAGGCGCCCAGAAGAAGCTGCGGAGTAAGTCTGCGGTCACTCATATGGGAACACTACATCACTGCAGGTTGCCACGCCATTACAGGTTCTTTTCCAGCCACTTCTCGAGCCAGTGGATGTTGTACTCGCCTGTCTGGACTGCCTTCTCCTTAAGCAGCGCATCGAAGAGGGGAACGGTCGTATCGATTCCATCCACGATCAGTTCGGAAAGAGCTCTATCCAGTCGTGCCAGCGCTTCGGGCCGGTCGCGACCGTACACGATAAGCTTGCCGATCAGCGAGTCATAGTAGGGCGGAATCGAGTAACCGTCATAGATCGCGGAATCCATTCTCACTCCCAAACCGCCAGGCGCATGATACTGGGTGATCCGGCCCGGTGACGGTGAGAAGTTAGGCAGCTTCTCTGCGTTGATTCTGATTTCGATGGCGTGGCCGCTGACCTGGAGTTCATCCTGGCGAAACTCCATCGGAAGTCCCGCGGCAACACGTATCTGCTCGCGCACGAGGTCCACGCCGAAGACGGCTTCGGTTACGGGATGCTCGACCTGAAGCCGTGTGTTCATTTCGATGAAGTAGAACTCGCCGTCCTCGTAAAGGAACTCGACGGTGCCCGCGCCGATGTAGTTGATTTTTGCAACTGCGTCTGCGCAGATCTTGCCGATCCTTGCACGTTCTGCCGCGGTGATCGAGGGGCCGGGGGCCTCTTCGAAGACCTTCTGATGGCGGCGCTGAAGCGAGCAGTCGCGTTCACCCAGGTGCACGGCGTTCCCCTTGCCGTCACCAAAGACCTGGATCTCGATATGACGAGGTTTCTCCAGGTATTTCTCGATATAGACTTCATCGTTGCCGAAGGCGGCCTTGGCCTCTGAACGGGCAGTACGGAAGGCATTGTCCATTTCGGACGCAGTGCGCGCCAGCTTCATGCCGCGACCGCCGCCGCCTGCCGTAGCCTTGACGATAACGGGATAGCCGAACCCTTCCCCGACAGCGCGGGCGGTCGCCAAGTCCGGCACACCGCCGTCCGATCCCGGAACGACCGGGATTCCGAGGTTCTTGGCGGTCTCTTTCGCGGTGATCTTGTCGCCCATGATCCGGATATGCTCGGCAGATGGGCCGATGAACGTGATCTCGTGATCCTCGACGATCTGGACGAAGTTCGCATTCTCGGACAGGAAACCATAGCCGGGATGGATGGCCTGAGCGCCCGTGATTTCGCAGGCCGAAATGATGGCGGGAATGGACAGGTATGAATGGGTTCCGGCAGGCGGACCGATGCAAACGCTTTCATCCGCCATGCGGACATGCATGGCGTCGGCATCCGCCGTGGAGTGCACGGCCACGGACTTGATGCCCATTTCGCGACAGGCGCGGATCACCCGAAGAGCGATCTCGCCGCGATTGGCGACCAGAATTTTGTCGAACATCGGTGCGCCCTCACTCAATGATCATCAGAGGCGCGCCAAACTCCACCGGCGCACCGTCTTCGACAAGGATGCGCTTGACCGTACCTGACTTGGTGGCCGGTATCTGATTCATCGTCTTCATGGCTTCGATAATCAGCAGGGTGTCCCCTTCGCTGACCTTGTCGCCGACCTTCACGAACGCATCGGCGCCAGGTTCGGGAGACAAGTAAGCCGTGCCAACCATCGGAGAGGTGACTGCGCCGGGATGTGCTGCCGGATCTGCGCTCTCGGTCGAAACCTGAGGTTCTGCGGCCGGGGTCGGTGCAGCCGCAGCAACCGGTGCCGGAGCGGGAACCGACACACTGGCCGCTACCGAGTTTACTCGGCTTACGCGTACGTTCAGACTGCCATCATCGGGATAGTCCCTTTTCACCTGCAGTTCCGAAAGGTCGTTTTCGCTCAGAAGTTCGGCAAGTGCCCGGATGAACTCGACATCGGCTTCATGCGATTTGTTTGTCATTCTCGCCCCTTTTCCTCCCGGCTTTGCGCCAGCGTCATGTCTGCAGCGCTTATACGCAAGCCTGTCCGGAAGGGAAAGCGCCACCGAAAGCGATTCAATTCTGCCAAAAATTTACCAGTTGATAAAATTTTTGTCTGTGGCAGTCTGATCGCAACGAGAACAGGGAGACATCCAATGTCGAATTCTCCGCGCACACCGGGAGTTGTAGCGGGGCGGTTGCCCGAAGACATCCTTGCCGGGAACTTTGGCGATTTGCACGCCCCTCTTGATGATCACGAGGCCATGGTGGCCGCGGACAGGTGTTACTTCTGCTACGATGCGCCCTGTATCACTGCGTGCCCCACCGCCATCGATATCCCTTTGTTCATCCGGCAGATCCAGGCCGACAACCCCGAGGGCGCGGCCAAGACCATCCTCGAACAGAACATCCTTGGCGGCATGTGCGCGCGCGTCTGTCCAACCGAAACACTCTGCGAGGAAGCCTGCGTGCGCGAGGCCGCCGAGGGCAAACCGGTGGAGATCGGCGCTCTTCAAAGGTATGCGACCGACATCTTGATGGAGAAAGGCGTGCATCCGTTCGAACGTGCCGCATCGACGGGTAAACGCATAGCCATTGTCGGTGCTGGACCGGCCGGCCTGGCCTGTGCGCATCGTTTGGCGATGAAGGGCCATGACGTCATGATCTTCGACGCCCGCGAAAAGCCGGGCGGACTGAATGAGTACGGTATCGCAAGCTACAAGACTGTCGATGATTTCGCTCAGGTCGAAGTCGAATGGCTGATGAAGATCGGCGGGATCACACTCAAGACCGGCCAGCGCCTGGGGCGCGAGATATTACTGGAGGAACTGCAGGGTGAATTCGATGCGGTATTCTTGGGAGTAGGCCTTTCCGGGGTGAACGCGCTTCGGGCCGAGGGCGAAGAACACGCGCACGTCCGAGATGCGGTCGATTTCATTGCAGAATTGCGTCAGGCAAGGAACCTGGGCAGCGTAGCCGTCGGGCGTGACGTGGTGGTAATCGGGGGCGGCATGACGGCAGTTGATGCCGCAGTTCAATCGAAGCTGCTTGGAGCCGAACATGTGACCATCGTCTACCGAAGGAAGCCGGAGAGCATGTCCGCTTCGGAGGAGGAACAACATCTGGCCAGTTCGAAGGGTGTGCGAATCATAACCGGAGCTGCACCCGTCCGGCTGAAGGGCGGCGAGTTCGTTACGGGGGTGGAATTCGCCTATACCGAGGAAGGGCAGAACGGACTGCAGACGACTGACGAGACTTTCACGCTGAAGGCCGACGTCGTTCTCAAAGCCATCGGTCAACATCTTGACGGCGCACCGGGAGGTTTGAAACTCGATGGACGCAAGATCGCGGTCGAAGGCCCGGGCCGCACCTCGATGAAGGGTGTCTGGGCCGGAGGTGACTGCGCAAGCGGCGGAGACGATCTGACCGTTACCGCGGTGGCCGAGGGGCGAGACGCGGCTGAAGACATTCACGCAAGCCTGATGGGCTGAGGAGGCTGACATGGCTGATCTGACGACAGACTTCTGTGGGATCAAATCCCCCAACCCTTTCTGGCTGGCCTCGGCCCCGCCGACCGACAAGGAATACAATGTCCGCAGAGCCTTCGAGGCAGGGTGGGGCGGCGTGGTCTGGAAAACGCTAGGCGAGGCAGGGCCCCCCATCGTGAACGTGAATGGACCGCGTTATGGCGTCGTCTATGGCGCGGACCGACGCGTGCTTGGTCTCAACAACATAGAACTGATCACGGACCGGTCTCTCGAGGTGAACCTTGAAGAGATAAAGCGGGTGAAAAAGGACTATCCGGACCGTGCGCTGGTTGTCAGCATCATGGTCCCCTGCGAGGAACAGGCTTGGAAAGACATCCTGCCGCGCGTCGAAGATACGGGATGCGATGGAATCGAGTTGAATTTCGGGTGCCCGCACGGGATGAGCGAACGCGGGATGGGCGCCGCCGTCGGTCAGGTGCCAGAATACATCACCATGGTGACTGAATGGTGCAAGGCCAACACCGCGTTGCCGGTCATCGTAAAGTTGACGCCGAACATCACCGACATCCGTTATCCCGCACGCGCGGCCCATGCGGGCGGAGCCGATGCGGTGAGTCTGATCAACACGGTTTCATCGATCACTTCCGTCAATCTAGACACGATGTCGCCCGAACCCATGATTGACGGCAAGGGCAGCCACGGCGGCTATTGTGGTCCCGCTGTCAAGCCCATCGCGCTGAACATGGTGGCTGATATTGCCCGCGATCCCGAGACTGCCAATCTTCCGATCAGCGGGATCGGCGGTGTGACGACTTGGCGGGATGCGGCGGAGTTTCTGGCGTTAGGAGCGGGTAATGTGCAAGTTTGCACCGCCGCGATGGTCTATGGCTTCGGGATCATCAAGGAACTGACGGCAGGTTTGTCGGACTGGATGGACGAGAAGGGCTATGACAGTGTGGCCGCGGTCTCGGGACGTGCGGTGCCTAACGTGACCGACTGGCAGTACCTGAATCTGAACTACGTCACCAAGGCCAGGATCGACCCCGACGCCTGCATCAAGTGCGGCCGTTGTTATGCTGCCTGTGAGGATACTAGCCACCAGGCCATTGCCATGAAGCCTGGCCGTGTGTTCGAGGTCATCGACGAGGAGTGCGTTGCCTGCAATCTTTGTGTTGACGTCTGTCCGGTGGAGGACTGCATCACCATGGAGCGTCTCGGAGCAGGGCAACGTGATCCCCGTACCGGAAAAATCGTCGAGGCAGAATACGCCAACTGGACGACGCACCCGAACAACCCAAGCTCGGCAACGGCAGCGGAATGATCGACCTCGAAGAGGTCTGGCGTATTCGGGAAGAGGTGATCTATCCGAACCTTTTTGGTCCGGTAAGCCGCGGGATTTTCGTCCTGGATCAGGAGTTGTTCGATGCTTTCGGCATTTCTGACCCTGATCCACGCTGGTTGATGCACGGCGTTCTGGAGTTTGCCCCGACCGAAAACCGGTCAAGCTGGCTGTATGTCACGTCCGGCCATTCCAATCCTTGGGACGTGGAACCCGCTGATTATCGGGAAGATGGCGACTCGGGGGCAGGAGTTGAGTTCGTTCTGGAAACCGATAGGCAGGGGAGTTGGGCCATCGTCCATCTGCGTCGACTTTTGGCGCTTGAGTTGCTGTTGGATTCCGGGCGGATCGGTAATGGGTCGCTTGGCTTGCACGATCGCATTCCGCTGAAGGCACCGATCGACGGAGTGGTGGGGCATCTTATCGAACATGCCATTGTCGTTGCCTCCCGCTGGCCCGAGTTCAGGTTGCCATCCGGAGAGGTGATGTTCGTTCAGTTTCTTGGTGTTACGGATGCTGAAAAGGATTTTGCAAAGGAAAGAGGTGCCCCTGCACTGATTGACAAGCTGACCGCCGCTGCCGCTTTTCCGGTCATCGTGCCGGATCGTGCCTCGGTGATTTGATCTCAGGCCGAGACATCCAGTGACGGCGGTTCAGGCGGTTGTGCAATGCTTCGAGTTTCGGAGAAACTGACTTCCGCGCGCTCCCTTGGTGTAGGTGGCGGAACAGGGTCTTCGGTGTCCTCATCCGGTTCGCCGGCCAAAGCGATGTTATCCACATTCCCCGAGAGATCGTTCTCCGGATCGATTGCAATCTCGATTGCCGGTGGCTTCAATGCTACGCGGGCTTGGCGTTTCAGCGGACTCTCATCAAACGCGGGTGGCGGACCCGTCGGGTCATCTGCACCTTGCAGTAGCCTGTCCGAGTGTTCGGCCATCTCCTGGTCGCGCAGACGCGGTGTAACGGCGGATTGCGTTGGCGCATCGATTGCCTTGGTCGTCTCGGACCGCAGATTGGCCGCGGAGGCTTCGCCTGTACTGGACCGCATCGCGTCCGGCGGTGGCGCAAATGTCCTGTTGGCAGATTGCAACGCATCTAACGATGCCGGTTTGGTTGCAATGATTGGCGGTGTGACGGACGGAATCATGCCCGGGCCCTCTAAAAGACCCCCACCAATTGCTGCCTACAACAAGGAAGTAAACGCCGCGTTAATTGTCATCGGGACTCAGCGCGCGGCGATAGAACTCGGTAAGGAACCGAGCAGCCGTGTCGAGATGCTCGTTATCGTGCGGGCGGAGAATGTGCCGGACCTGAACGTCGAAATCGGCGTAGTGCTGCGTTGTTGCCCAGATCGAGAATATCAGGTGCCGCGGATCTAGTTCTGCCAATCGTCCCGCTGATTGCCACGCCGCGATGAGAGAGGCCTTTTCATCGACGAGCGCTTTCAGCGGACCTTCAATCTGATCAACGATCCTTGGTGCACCCTGAACGATCTCGTTGGCGAAAAGCCGGCTTTCACGCGGAAACGTCCTGCTCATCTCCAGCTTCCGTAGAACGTAGCTGACGATTTCCGCGATTGGATCGCCCTCGGGGTCGAGTTCCCTTAGTGGATCCAGCCAAGTATCCAAAAGTTTTGAAAGAAGTTCGGTATAAATCGCTTCCTTGGAGGCAAAGTAGTAGAGCAGATTCGGTTTGGACAACCCTGCTTCTGTTGCGATCTGGTCAAGCGTCGCTCCGCGAAAGCCTTCGGACGAGAATACCCCAAGGGCTGCATCCAGAATCGCCTCACGGTTCCGTTTCTGGATGCGGGTTTGCGGGCGTTCGACGTTCACTGCACTTCTCCGTCAGTCTCATGCCGGTCGCCCTGATCGCACTCAGTATCCGGGCAATTTCCCATACCTGTTGCCTCTCCGGGACACATCACTTGACTGGTCCCTTTCCTCTGCTAGCGTGATCCTGACCAATTGGTCAAACATTTTGAGCCAGGTCCGCCAAGAGACCGCAGCCGGGGAGCAATGGCATGGCCGCACCAGCCGCTAACATGAAAGTCGATGGCGATCGTCTCTGGGACAGCCTGATGGAGATGGCCGAAATCGGCCCGGGCGTTGCCGGAGGGAACAACCGGCAGACACTGACAGACGAAGACGCCGAAGGAAGATCATTGTTCAAATCCTGGTGCGAGGCGGCTGGCTGCACCATGGGCGTCGACAGGATGGGCACCATGTTCGCTCGTCGCGAGGGCTCCGATCCAAGTGCGTTGCCAGTCTACGTGGGTTCGCATCTGGACACGCAGCCAACGGGCGGCAAATACGACGGGGTTCTGGGTGTCCTTGGCGGATTGGAGATTATCCGGACGTTGAACGATCTGGACATCAGGACGAAACATCCGATCGTTGTGACGAACTGGACGAACGAAGAGGGTACCCGATTTGCCCCGGCCATGCTGGCTTCGGGGGTTTTTGCGGGCATGCACGAGTTGGACTGGGCCTATGATCGCGAGGATGCGGCCGGCAAGAAGTTCGGTGATGAATTGAAGCGTATCGGCTGGCAAGGGGATGAAGAGGTCGGTGCTCGGGAGATGCACGCCTTCTTCGAGTTACATATCGAACAGGGACCAATTCTGGAAGCCCAGGGCAAGGATATCGGCGTGGTGACGCACGGGCAGGGGCTTTGGTGGCTTGAAGTGCGCTTGACCGGCAAGGACGCGCACACCGGATCGACGCCAATGGAAATGAGGGTGAACGCCGGGTTGGGCATGGCGAGGATTACCGAGGCCGTGCACCGGATTGCCATGGACCACCAGCCGAACGCCGTGGGTGCGGTGGGTCAGGCGAACGTCTATCCGAACTCGCGGAACGTCATTCCCGGCAAGGCCGTGTTCACCATCGACTTCCGGTCGCCGGATCTTGAAAAACTGACTTCGATGCGGGAACGGCTGGAAAAGGAGGCCGCCGAAATTGCCAAGGACCTTGGTCTCGGGATCGAGATCGAGCCAACCGGGCATTTCGATCCAGTGACCTTCGATGTAGGTTGCGTCGAGGCCGTGCGCAATGCGGCCGAACGGCTGGGGTACTCGCACATGGATATCGTTTCGGGCGCTGGCCATGATGCCTGTTGGATCAACAGGGTTGCCCCGACAGCGATGGTCATGTGTCCCTGCGTGGATGGACTTTCACACAACGAAGCTGAAGAAATATCGAAAGAGTGGGCTGCCGCGGGTGCGGACGTCCTGTTCCATGCCGTCGTGGAAACAGCGGGGATAGTCGAGTGACCAAGCACGATACCTCCCTGAATGACGAAACAGCAATCCGGATAGACCTTGCCGCGGCCCTCAGGTTGGCGTGCCAGAACGAGTGGCACGAGGGCGTGGCGAACCATTTCTCCGCCGCTGTCAGCCCTGACGGCCGCAAGTTCCTGGTCAATCCGCGCTGGATGCATTGGAGTCGGGTCAAGGCCAGCGATCTCCTGCTGTGCGATGCGGACGATCCCGATACAATGAAGCGAGCGGACGCGCCGGACCCGAGTGCGTGGTCGATCCATTCGGCCCTGCATCGAAATCTGCCACAGGCGCGCGTGGCTCTGCACATCCATCCGCCCTATGCGACGGCGCTGGCTGGGCTCAAGGATCCGACTATCAAGCCCATCGATCAGGTGACGGCGCGGTTCTTCAATCGATTGGCGTATGACCTGAGCTTCGGGGGCATTGCCACCGCGGAAGATGAGGGGGAAAGGATCAGCGCTTCCATCGGTGACAAGAAGTCGGTTGTGATGGCCAACCACGGCGTGACGACGCTTGGAAACACGGTGGCAGAAGCCTGGGACGCTCTTTATCATCTTGAGCGCGCGGCGAAGACTTTGGTCCTGGCCTATTCCACCGGGCAGGAACTGAACGTCATGGGCGATAACCTGGCCGAGGAGACCGCGTCGGAATGGGAGACCTACAAGGGGGCGGAGTTCGCTCATTTCCTGGAGATGAAGCGAATTCTCGACAAGGAAGAACCGGACTACAAGGATTGAGAGCGGGGGCTCGGTCTCGGATTTCCGGGGATTACCCCAAGCACAAATGACACGGGGAGTGCGTGAGCAATGAGCACAGTTATCAAGAACGGAACGATCGTGACGGCGGACCTAACTTATCAGGCCGACGTTCTTGTCGAGGACGGCAAGATCGTGGACATCGGCAAGGGCCTGCACGGCGACGAGGAACTGGATGCGACTGGCTGCTACGTCATGCCTGGCGGAATCGACCCGCATACGCACCTCGAGATGCCGTTCATGGGCACATTTTCCACGGACGATTTCGAGTCGGGTACGCGGGCGGCATTGTCGGGTGGCACCACGATGGTCGTTGACTTCGCTTTGCCGGCGCCGGACATGGGGCTGCTTCAGGCACTTGAGCAGTGGCACAACAAGTCCACCCGGGCGAACTGCGACTACTCGTATCACATGGCGATCACATGGTGGGGCGAGCAGGTCTTCAACGAGATGGAGCAGGTCGTTCGCGAGAAGGGGATCAACACCTTCAAACACTTCATGGCCTACAAGGGCGCATTGATGGTGAATGACGACGAGATGTTCGCGTCCTTCCGCCGTTGCGCCGAACTGGGAGCGCTTCCGCTGGTGCATGCCGAGAACGGCGACATCGTTGCCGACCTTCAGGCCAAGCTGATGGCAGAGGGGAATGATGGTCCCGAGGCGCACGCCTATTCGCGGCCGCCAGAGGTCGAGGGCGAGGCGACGAACCGCGCCATCATGATCGCAGACATGGCGGGTGTGCCGCTTTATGTCGTCCACACCTCGTGCGAAGAGTCGCATGAAGCCATCCGGCGCGCACGGATGCAGGGCAAGCGTGTCTACGGCGAACCGCTGATACAGCATCTAACGCTGGACGAGTCGGAGTACTCGCATCCTGACTGGGATCACGCAGCACGCCGGGTCATGTCGCCGCCGTTTCGCAACAAGAAGCATCAGGATTCGCTCTGGGCGGGCCTGCAGTCCGGATCGCTTTCCGTGGTTGCGACCGATCATTGCGCCTTCACGACGGAGCAGAAGCGCTACGGCGTTGGCGATTTCACGAAGATTCCCAATGGCACCGGCGGATTGGAAGACAGAATCCCGATGCTCTGGACCCATGGGGTGAGCACAGGAAGGTTGACACCCAATGAATTCGTGGCGGTAACCAGCACCAATATCGCGAAGATCCTGAACTGCTATCCGAAGAAGGGCGCGATACTTGTCGGTGCGGACGCAGATATTCTCGTTCTTGATCCGAACAAGGAAAAGACGATCAGCGCGAAGTCCCAGCAATCCGCGATCGATTACAACGTCTTTGAGGGCCAACATGTGAAGGGGTTGCCACGTTTCGTGCTGACCCGGGGCCATGTTGCGATCATGGACGGCGAGATCCGCACCGAGGAGGGACACGGCGAGTTCGTTGCGCGGCCGCCGATGACGCCGGTCAACAAGGCACTGTCGACATGGAAGGAACTTACCGCACCTCGG
>JAVJUV010000059.1:0-11281 GCA_040220415.1 Silicimonas sp. | reverse complement strand
ATCCTGGTCGATGCAGCATATTGATGTCTTGTTGAGGCCGAGATCCAATCCGACAAACAGTTTCATGGGACAATCCTTTCGATGTTCGCATCGGCTCGACGCTAGCAGACGGTCGGGGGCCGATTATCCCATCTCGGCCTTGGCCGGACCATAGGTCCGGCTGACGGGCGCCGGCTGAGGGCCGGCGGCTTTGGTTGTGGCCTTTCCCGGATGCGGGGGTCGGCCGGACACTCCCTTGTAGCCCCGCCGGGACGGTCCGCAACCGCCTTGGCTCTGTGTCTGTCAGGGTCCGTTTTTCTCGTCCTACCAAGACAATTGCGTCCCGCCTGATCCGGCGTGGCTCCGGTCGCTTACCGCCCGACCCCCTTTCCGGGGAAAGGCGCGCGCGAGGATCAGAGGGAGCTGCGACCATGGAGGCACGAACGGCCAATGCCGGTGCAACCCGAAACACCGGGAACCGTAGGGGCCGCGCCAAGGGCGCGGCGAAGCCGAGCCTCTATGACGAGGTAACGGCGCGGATCGTCGCCGAGCTTGAACAGGGTCGCGTGCCTTGGGTGCAGCCATGGGGCACGCCCGGAACCAAGGCTGGGCTTGGCCTGCCGAAGAACGCGCTCACGGGCCGGAGCTATTCGGGCGTCAACATATTGATCCTCTGGCACCACGTTGTGCGGGCCGGCTTCTCGACGCAAACATGGCTGACCTACCGCCAAGCCCAAGAGATGGGCGGGCAGGTGATGAAGGGCGAACGCGGCGTCACCGCCTGCCATGCCGACACCTTCATCCCCAAGGCCGAGGGCGAGCGCGCCAAGAAGGACGGGGAAGACCCCGAGCGTGTGCCGTTCCTGAAACGCTTCACCCTGTTCAATGTCGAGCAATGCGAAGGCCTGCCGGACGATGCCTATGCGGGCATGGTGCCGCTGCCCGAAGCCGAGATCGTCCTGCAGGCCGAACGGCTGATTGAAGCCACCGGCGCGGACTTTCGCATCGGTGGCACCAAGGCCTTCTATGTGCCGGGCGAGGACTATATCCGCGTCCCGCCACAGCCCGCCTTTTTCGAGCAGATCAACTACTACCGCACCTGCTTTCACGAACTTGGCCACTGGACCGGGCATGCCAGCCGTTGCGCCCGCGACCTGTCGCATGCCTTCGGATCGAAGCGCTATGCCCGCGAGGAACTGGTCGCCGAGATGTGCGCGGCATTCGTCTGCGCCAGCCTGAACATCGCACCGACCGTGCGGCACGGCGACTATCTCGGCGCTTGGCTTGAGGTTCTCAAGGAGGACAACCGGGCAATCTTCCGCGCCGCGAGCCAAGCCTCCAAGGCCGCCGATTTCATCCTCACCTTTCGCGCGATGGATCCTGCTTCGGAGGCACGGTCGTGACGGTCGCGTCAATCACCGAGACCACACCGGAAGGCGAGCAGACCGTCGTGCCGGGTGTCACGCCGATCACTGCGGCCGACCGACTGGCGCTGCGCGCCGCCGCCCCAATGGAGCCGAGCCGCGTGCAGAAGCCCTGCGATCACGGCCTGTTCGATGTGGAAGGCCGCAAGCAAATCGACTGGATCGACGAAGCCCACAAGGAGGACCGCAGATGACCAAGCAATGGACCGTCCAATGCGGCTATGCCGCCTATTTTGCCAACACGGTGGTGGTGGAGGCCGAGACGCTTGAGGTAGCTTTGGACCGGGCCATCGAGATGGCCAATGTCGATCCGTGCTGGAAGGCGCTCGATCATTGTGGCGACACCTTCATTGATGCCGTCGCCGAAGGCGCGGACGAAGACCCGTGGCAGGAGTTCGGGTCGGCCCAGCCGGTGCCGGATCGCTTCCGCGAACATGGCGCACCGCCCGTCGTCACGGTCATCATCAGCGGCGACATGGTGCAAGACGTGACGGTCACAGGTGGCCGCGCCCATGTCGTCGTCCATGATTACGACACGGACGGCGGCGGTGCCGATCTGCCGCACGACCGGGACGGCAAGGCCTTCGCGCCCACTGATTGGGGCGTGCTGTCATGACCGTCCGCTGCCAGCGGGGATGCGGTCGCACATGGCCACGCGATCCGGTGCTCGAAGTGCCGTGTCCGTCCTGCAATGCGCCCATTGGCGTCAAATGCCGCAGGCCGTCCGGGCATTCCTGCGAGCCGCATGCGCCGCGCGACATCGCAGCCGACAGGGCCGGGCACTATGGCGACTGTCCGCTTGGCCTGTGCGGTCTTGAAAACGTCGCCCGCCGCCGCGACCCGCAGCTTTCCCTGTTCGCCGAGGCCGCGTCACAAGCGCGACCCGCACCCGATGCCGCCCGGCCGGGCGGCGAAACCGACCTCTCCCGAGCCTCCGGCAAGACGCATCGGGAGAGGTCCTCACCCCTGAAAAAGGAGCAGACCCATGCAACTTGATCATATCGAACTCGGCAAGCTGAAACATGCCGCCGTCAACATGCGCCACGGCAAACGCGCGCCCGACGTCTCCGACATCCTGCCGAGCATCAAGGCGCGGGGCATTCTCGTGCCGCTTCTGGTCCGGCCCAATGGCGATGGCGAGAGCTTCGAGATCGTCGCCGGACGGCGACGCTACTTTGCGTCAAAACAGATCGCTGACGATGGCGGAGAGGTCGAGCCGCTGCCCTGCGCGGTCATGGAACCGGGCGACGATGCCGCCGCCATCGAGGCGTCGATGCTGGAGAACGTCGCCCGGCTCGATCCCGACGAGATGACCCAATACGAGACCTTCGTGCGGCTGACCAAGGAGGGCAGGAGTGTCGCCGAGATCGCGGCCACCTTCGGCATCACCGAATTGATGGTCAATCGCGCATTGGCGCTCGGCAATCTGTTGCCAAAGTTGCGCGAAGCCTATCGCAACGAGGATGTCGACATCGAGACCGTCCGCCATCTGACCATGGCGACCAAACGCCAGCAGCGCGATTGGCTCAAACTGTTCGAGGATGAGGACGCCTATGCCCCGCGCGGTCGTCAGTTGAAGCAATGGCTGTTTGGCGGCGACGAGATTGCAACCGATGTCGCGCTGTTTCCGCTGGACGACTATAAGGGCCAGACTGTCTCCGACCTGTTCGGCGAGCGCAGCTATTTCGCCGATGCGGACCAGTTCTGGACCTTGCAGAACGCTGCCATCGCATCAAAGCGCGACGAACTCATCGTGAGCGGTTGGGCTGAGGTCGTGGTGCTGGATACCGGCGCGCGATTCCATTCATGGGAGCATGCCAAGACACCCAAGCAGGACGGCGGACGCGTCTATATCACCGTGTCCCATCGCGGCGAGGTCGAAGTCCATGAAGGCTGGCTGACGCAGAAGGAGGCGACCGCCCGGCTTCGCGCAAAGGAGAAGGTTGAGAACCCGGACGCCGGGAAGACCGAAACGACACGGCCTGAACTGACCAATCCGGCGCAGGAATACATCGAACTGCATCGCCATGCCGCCGTGCGCCATGCCCTGCTTTCCCATCCCAAGGTCGCGCTCCGGCTCTTGATCGCCCATGCCATTGGCGGCTCGACACTGTGGCAAACGCGGCCTGAACCGCAGGCGACGCGCAAGGAGGAAACCGCCGAGAGCATCGCTAAGTCGAAAGCGGAAACGGCATTCGCCGAGCAGCGCAAGGTGATCCTTAAACTGCTTGGCCTACCGGACCATGGCCATTCGGTGGTGCGGTCGAACGGAGACGACCACAAGGTCGCCACGCTGTTCGCGGCGCTGTTGAAGCTCCCCGACGACGAGGTGATGATCGTGCTGGCCTTCGTCATGGCCGAGACCTTGGAAGCGGGCACCTGCGTGATCGAGCTACTCGGTTTGCATCTCAACGTCGATATGCGCGATTACTGGCAGCCGGACGACGCATTCTTCGACCTGTTGCGTGACAAGGCCGCAATCAATGCCATGGTCCGCCACATCGGCGGCAAGCGGGTTGCCGACAGCAATGTCACCACCACGGCCAAAGCCCAAAAGAAGATCGTCCGAGACTTCATCAGTGGCGATGGCCGCAAGCAGGTGGAAGGCTGGCTACCGGGCTACATGGAGTTCCCGTTCAAGGCCTACACCAAGGCCGGAGGCGGACGGCTCACGGACAACACGGCCCGGATCAAATCGCTGGTTTCCTGAATTCCGCAACCAACCACCGGAGAGCGGCCCCTTCGCAGTCTGGAGGGGCCGCTTTGCGTTTGGTTGCACGATGCCGGGGTGTCGAGCGCAATGAGGGCCGCCATCCTGCCAGACTCACGCGCATTGGCGGACGAACGCCTGGCACCGCAGCCGCGATTGGAGTTGGCTTCCGGGCACATTGCCCATCCTGCCTTTCCCACGCAGCGCATTCGGATCGTCACGAACGCCGTGCCGCCCGCACCATCCGTCTCCCGACCGTTGGCATGCGAGGCACCCATTCGCCCAGCTTCTGCTTGGTGGACCTATGACGAACGCCGGGCGCGCGAAACCGCCGGTTCGCACTTTTTTCCCCGGCCTGGAGGCCTCCTCGCGCATGACACTGCGTGTCCAAAAAAGTGCATCCCGGCGGTCCTCCGCTGCGCTGCGGCCCTATCGGGTTCACGCGCCCGCCGCCCGCCATGGCCGGTCCCGCGTCAGCAGGGCGATGGGCGCCCCGCGACAGCCAACAGGAGACAGAAAGATGGCACAGGCACTTGGATATGTGACGAAGACCGAAACCGGCGGGTTCGAAGGCACGCTCGCGACGATGAGCCTCAAGAAGCGCATCCGCATCCTGCCCAACGCGAGCAAGGAGAGCGACGCCCAGCCCGACTTCCGGGTCTACACCGAGGACCGCGTGGAGATCGGCGGCGGCTGGAACCGGATCGGAAAGGTGAGCGGCAACCCCTACGTCTCGCTGACCTTCTCGGCTCCCGAGTTCGGCCCGCACAAGATCTACGCCAATCTCGGCCGTGCGGCCGGACAGGACGATCAGGACGTCATGGCGATCCTCTGGAACCCGCGCAACTGACGCAAACCATAAGGCCCCGCGCCTCCGGGCGCGGGGCCTTTTCTGAGTTTGTGCGGCTTTGTAGAATTGCGGCTTTACGATGCCGTCGCCTTGGCGGCCTCGTTCGTGTTCGGCAGGGCGAGAAACATCTGGATTTTGCCCACATCGCCGCAATCGAGCAGCTTGCCGCCCGCGGCAGCGATGTCGTCGAGTTCGTCCGCGACGGCATCGGGCAGCGCCTCGATGTTACGGTTACGCCGAACCCTGTGACAGCGCTCCGCGTCCCATTGTGAAAACAGCGCTGGATCGGCGATCTCCAGCCACACGGTTTCGTCGTCCGTCAATTGCAGACCGATGTTCAGAACGCTGTCGCGCCTGGCGCGTGCCACGGCCAATTCCATTACCGGCCGGCAGAACCGGCCGAGCGTGCAGCGATCTTCAACGAGCAGGTTCGGGTCGGCGGCAAGGCGAGCCTCTATCCGAATGCCCGCTCGGTCGGTCAGCGGCCGCACGTCGGCCATGCATTGCTCCAGCGACGCGAGAAGATCGCGCTTGCTTTCGTCAGACGCCAAAAATGACCCCCAGCGTTTCCGTCTCGTGGGCAAAAAACGCTTCGCCGCAATCGGTTTTGCCTGTCGTTTTTCGGTTCGCCGAGCATTGGTGCGGAAAACCGTGCCTACTGTCCAACTTTCGGCCCATCCTTACAAGATTCTTAACGTTGGATTTCTGGAATCCAATGACTGTCCCGCAATTGCGGGGAAAGGTTGGAACATGCTGCGCGCGCAGACCGACTGGCATCTCACCGCCCGGTACATCTACGCCCTCGGGCTTGATGGACCGTCCTGGGCGTGGGAATGGCTGCGCCGCAATCGCGCTTATCAGACAGACTGGAAGCGCGCGGGACAAGGCCGCCGGCGGTCAAGGTTTCTCGAAGCGACCAGGCGTCCATCGAAAGATCGCGCGGCACCGTGGGGATTGATCGCACTCGAAAACCCCGAAACGCCGGCGCACGATGCCGCCGTGTTTTGGCAACAGGATTCTATCACAAGTCTATTGCGCGCGGGTGCCCGCCCACATCCGGACGATCATGTCGCACCCTACGACATCTGGTCCGAACCGGGCCGAAAAGCCATCGCTTTCGATGGCGACGAAGCGCAGTTGTTGATCCGGACCGCCCGAGCGGATCACCGTCTGTTGTTCGATGAGCCGGCCGACATCGTCGACCGCATTCCGCTCGAACTGCGGCTTGATGCGCCGGACGGCGATCGCCGGCAGTTCGACGCGGCGCGGCAATTCCTGTTCGAGCGTTCGCGCGAGCGGAGCCCATCGCTGCCTATCCATCCGCGCGCGCCGCTGATGATGCAGATGCTCCAAACGGTCGATGGCCGTGCTAGCGGCGCATCGCGGCGTGAGGTGGCCCAAGTGTTATTTGGCGCCGATACCGTCGCCGCGGAATGGAACGTGTCCGAGCGGCTCAAGGCCCGCGTGCGTTATCTGGAGAAGCGTGGCCGGTTCTTTGTGGAGGGCGGGTATCGGCAACTCTTGGAATTGCCAAAAAGCTTAATCGGGTCCGCCCTTCAGATGCGTTGACGCACCTTGTTTATGCCCCCGGTACCAACTTCCAACACAGCACGACTAGGTCCGAACTTTGGACGAAGCAGCCGTTGGATGAAAAGCAGCTCTCGCTGGCCATCAGCTGTTCGTCCGGCTCAGCCCACATCATCGTCCGAGAATTCAAGAACGAGGTGCGCTCCGCCATCTACAATCAAATCAACGCCATTCAACCAGCTTGCGTGCTGCGTGAGAGCGAAAGCAACCACATCCGCTATTTCACGTGGGTCGGCGACCTGCCCGTCAGAAAAACTCGAAAGTCTCTCAATGATCTTCGGATTAAGTGATCTTTTGAGATCAGGCAGCATCGGCGTGTCTGTTAGGCCCGGACTTATGGAAAGGGCGCGGATTGAATTTGTAGCTTGTGTAAACGCGAGTCGTTTTGTGAAATATATAAGAGCTTCTTTTGAAAAGATGTATGCTCGACGCCCGTCCATTTCGAATTTATCTACCAATATTGGAAGGTTTTCAAACTCAAGTTGTTCAAAGAATTCCGATATAATTGATTCGCGCCCTTTCCAGGCATTGCCAGCCGACGATGCGACATTGATGATCGCTGCGCGCTCTTCAAGATAAGGTGCAAATACTGAACAAACATTCATTGCGCCAATCAAGTTAACGCACATTATTTTCGTTGGATCATCTGCACTCGAAACTCCAGCAGCATTTACGACGCCATTGATTGGCTTCGCGACCGCCGCAGCTGCCGCTGTCAAGTCCTCACGGCTTGTTATGTCGCACGCTATATGCTTCCCGCTAGGCACCGCGGGCTCCTTGATATCGAGCGACATCACTTCAGCACCGGCGCCAACAAGTGTTTCGCAAACCGCCCTGCCAATTCCAGACGTTCCGCCAGCAACTACGAACACTTTTGAAGAGAGGCAACTGAACGGCGCTGACGCGGTCATGGCGGAGTGTCTGATGCTCTGTCGGGCGGATTCTCGGTGGAGGATTGCGGCAAAGCCGGATCGGTAGTTTGCGGTTCATTTCTTTGCGCGATCTGTATGACGGAAAACGACAGCCACCCAAAGAGAATCAACAAAAAAATGATGTTCGTAACGGTGCTTGCGGAGAGTAAGCGAGGTTGAGGATGCTCAGGTAGCTTAACGTCATCGAACCGCTTGAGCATCTTGCTCTCCAACATGCTCATCCGTCGAGCATGAAAGGATAAGTACTCGCCAGTACGAAAGTCCAGAATCCAAAATGCAATTGTAATTAGCACGCCGAAAATCAGTATATATCCCCTAAAGTCAGAGACTTCATCTACTCGAAACGCTCCGGTAGCAATAAAAGCTAGTATTACAGAGAACGTGGCAAAATGCCGGAAACGGAGTAGCATAAACGCTCTCATATTCCAGCTTGACTGTACGTAAACCTCGCGAACATCATCGCTTTCAATTGTGGCGGGCATTTTGGCCGATTGCGACGGCTCAGGAGACTCAACAACTACGATGTCCGATGCTTCCTCAATAGATGCCTGAGATTTGACCGCTGAGATGATCTTTCTTGAGGTTTCTCTGCGAATGCGCCGTGCTCGAACTGCCCTGTCAACGGTACTCGGCGATAATCCCGCCTTGTCAGCCAGCAGTGACTTACTGATTCCGGTGCTTTTCAATGCTTCATCGAGATTTTCTAAAACGACGAACATACTTCGTTTATAGGGAGTAGAAGGCCATTGCGTCCAGCTAGCCGCCGCTGGACAGAGCCGGAAAGATTTCTTCTACAAAGCCGCCATGGCGTTCTTGGGTGCGGGGGCTAAAATCAAGAGAGCAAGAAAAGCTGCTGCAAATTGCACCGCGAAGAACTGGGAGTTTGGGGCTTGTTTCCGCCGTTGGTTCGCACCGGCGAGACGTGCTCAACGCGACGATCAATCGAATGATCGGCACCGGTCTTGATTGTCGATGACGTCCATAAACTACGCCTCAGGGTGAGAATCCGCTGACCCCCGTCCTTTCTCACTGACGCGTTCTCCAGCCTTCATCGACACTTCGCCTCCAGATGGCGGCGGCGCGACCGGCGTCGTCAGACCGCTCTTGAAGGAGGCTTGTTCATGGACGCCGCTCTCGCCACCGATCCACCCAAACCGGACCGCCGTTTTCTCGATACGGATGCGGCGGCCGACTATCTGGGCTTGAGCCCGCGCACGCTGCAGAAACACCGCGTCTATGGTGGCGGGCCGCCATTTCGCAAGTTCGGCCGGCGCGTCCTCTACGCGCTCGATGATCTCGACAGATGGGCCGATGCGCGGATGTGCGACGGCATGGCGACTGAGGGGAAGGGCTGATGCACTGGGTCGTCGAACATGGTGCGCCGACCGGACAGCGGATCAGAGCGCGAGCAGTTGGACCTGTTCATAGCGTTGGCGCCGGATATCCCGGCGCACGACCAGCGCGATTTGATGGAGCGGCCGTTCTTCTCGCTGTCCAAATCGAAGCGCGTGAAGCCGATCGACTATCGTGTCGGAGACACCTTCGTGCGGGTCGATGCGGCCCCGGAATACGGCATGGCGACCATCTGGGACGCGGACATTTTGATCTGGGCGGCAAGCCAGATCGTCGAGGCGCCGCAGCGCGGCGTTTTGCCGTCGCGGCGGTTGCAGACGACGCCCTATCAACTGCTGCGATCGATCCATCGCGGGACGAGTTTGCGCGATTATCAGCGTCTGCGTGCGGCGCTCGACCGGCTGCAATCGACAACGGTGGTGACCAGCATTCGGGCCGAACATTTACGCCGCAAGCGGCATCGGTTCAGCTGGATCAACGAGTGGGAGGAACTGACCGACGCGGCCGGCCGGGCCTGCGGGATCGAGTTCATCGTCCCCGACTGGCTCTATCAAGGGCTGTTGGATCGGAGCCTCGTGTTGCGTATCGACCCGGCCTATTTTCGGCTGTCGGGCGGCATCGAGCGTTGGCTGTATCGCGTCGTGCGCAAGCATGGCGGACGCCAGAAAGGCGGCTGGCGGTTCAGCTTCCGGCAGCTTCACGTCAAGAGCGGCAGCTTGGCACGGTTCAGCAATTTCGCGATCGATCTGCGGGCGATCGCCGCGCGGCAAAGCCTGCCCGGCTATTGGCTGATCGTCTATCGCGACGAGGACGGTGCGGAGCATTTGCAATTCACGCGGCGGAGCGTCCTGCCGCGCGACCATCCCGGTTTCGAATGGCCGAGGCGGTTCGGCAAGATGGACGGTTCCTAGAGCTGCGGATCGATCTGCCTCTCTCGGCGAACGGCATTCCACAGCCTGTGGACGCGCTCGTGCTATCGGGTGCAGCGACCCCCGTGCCATCGGAGGCACGATCCTCGTGCTATCGGATGCATGGAATCGCCGCGACGCCTTGCAGCGTCGCGCGAGTCCGACCTGCTAAGCCCTTAAGAACAGAATCAAAGATTCTATTGTTAAGCCTTAAGCCTGTGGACAGCCTTGCGTTCCGCCCCTCCGATCCGGGAGGGCTTCGATGATCTTGGGCTTCCTCAATCAGAAGGGCGGGGTCGGCAAGACGACGCTCGCCACCCATGTCGCAGGGGAACTGGCGCGAACCGGCGCCCGCGTCCTCCTGATCGACGCCGATCCGCAGGCGAGCGCACTCGACTGGTCGGAACGGCGGGTCGGCGAAGGCCGGCCGCGCCTGTTCGACGTTGTGGGGCTTGCCAAGGAGACGCTGCACGACCAGGTGCCGTCGCTTTCGCGCGGTTACGATCATGTCGTTATCGACGGTCCGCCGCGCGTCACGGCGCTTGCCCGGTCGGCCATGCTAGCGAGCGACCTTGTCCTGATCCCGGTACAACCATCGCCCTACGATGTCTGGGCAAGCCAGCAGGTGGTAACGCTCGTCACGGAGGCGCGGGTGTTTCGGCCGGAGCTCCGTGCCGCCTTTCTCGTCAACCGGCGCATCGTCAACACGGTGATCGGACGGGATGTGGGCGATGCTCTTGCTGGGCTTGGCATGCCTGCCTTGCCCGTCTCCGTCAGCCAGCGCGTTGCATTCGCGGAGAGTGTCGCTATCGGCCGGCTGGTGCGCGAAAGCCACCCCGACAGCGCCGCCGCAAAAGAGATCGAGGCGGTCGCGTCCGAGATCATGAACGGATGCGGTCGATGAGCGGACAGGGCGGCAAGAAGATCGCTTTTGGCACGAAGCCTTCTGCGTCCGACTGGGTGCGCGACGGCGAGGAAACGCATGCACCGGCTGAGGCAAACCAACCGCCGACATCGAAGGCCGACATTTACACGGCGCGGCTGACCATCGACGTGACGCCGGAACTGCGCGGCCGGATCAAGCTCGCCGCCTTCGGCCGCAGCACGACGGTCGCCGAATTGCTCAGGGCGCTCTTGGACCGTGAATTCCCCGCCGAAAAGGACGCGCAGCCCGCGGCACCGGAGCGTCCGTCATGACCGAACCCTTGACACGTGTCGCGATCCGTTTCGTGCCCAAGCGGATCAATTACTGGCTCCGCTTCGGCGATCCCGTCCGCCATCGCTATATCGACCGCCAGCGCGCCATCGCCTGGTTCAATCCCGATCAGATCTTCGGCTATTTGCGCTGGGAAGCGAACGACTACGGCACCGTCCTGTGGCGTTTCCAGGTGCTGCGCGCCGGCCGGCCGGACGATGTGATGGGCCGCGTGCCGGGCGTGTTGCCGGGCGCGGAAGTACTGTTGCGGCTCGACGGCAAGGCCAAGGTGAAGCGCGGGCTCGCCCATGTCGAGACGCTTGAGAAAGCCGGATTCGATCCC
>JAVJUV010000058.1:0-6901 GCA_040220415.1 Silicimonas sp. | reverse complement strand
TCAATCACGATGCCGAGCTCGTTGGCCCGTGCCGTGAGCTGCCGGATGCCCCGTTCACCCTGGTCGAGCAATTCCACGAACCGCTCGCCCGCCGTCCCACCGAACACCTCGTCGGCCACGCGGATCTGCGCGGCGCTGTCGAGACCTTCCATCCGGCCAATGAGTTCCGCGAAGAGCTCTTCCGGTTCTTCGAGTCGGCGCTTCAGGTCGCTGGCCCCATAGCCCAGCCGCTTGAACGCCTCGGCCGCCGGGCCTTGGCCCGTGACGATGAACTCATCGGCGCGAAGCTGCAGTTCCTTCAGTCCGTCAACCAGGGCGTCAACCTCGATCCGGTTCTGTTCCCCGACGAACTTCAGTTCCTGAAATGCCGTGATGCTCAGCCCGGCCCGCTCGGCTTGTCGGCCAATCTCGGCCATGCTGCGAATGGCCTGGGTGGAGCCGCGCGTGATGGCAGCCATGCCGGCGGCGATGGTGGCCGCTGCAAATGCCTTGCCGAATGATCCGATCCGAGTCGAGGTGGTTGCGAGCGCCTGGTTGATCCGGCGCGTCGAGCCCAGCATATCCCGCTCCATCGCGGTTGTCGCGACCTTGGAACCTCGGCGCAGGCCGGTGTAAGTCTTGGTGCCCCGGCGCTCGGCCTTGGCCATGTTCCGCTCGAAATCCCTGATGCGGGCTTCGAGGGCAACAATCAATCTTTCGTCGTCCACGTTGGCCTCCTCTACGCCGTCCACATCTCGTCAGTGAACCAGTCCGCCGAGGTCACGAGCCCGTCCTCATCGGCTGCGCATCGCGCCACGGCCATTGCAGCTGCCACGGCCCCGTCAATCTTGTTGCCGCTCTTGCCCTTGTGAAACGAGCGGTTCCCGGCTGTGTCGATATGGAGTTGGATGTTGCCGAAATTCCAGCGCAGGACCGGGTGCCCACCATGACGGAAGTTACCGCTCAGTATTGCACGCTCCAGCTCCTTCACGGCGGGCGCCATGGTCACCCACCCCTGCCGGAACTCGACCACTGGAAACCCGTCCTCGTTGAGGCTCGACATCATGTGCCTCCCGTAGGTGGGATCGAAAGCGATTTCCTTGACATTAAACCGGGCGCAGAGTTCGCGGACATGGTCTTCCACGGCCTTCAGGTCGACCGTGTTGCCCGGCGTCGGGATGATGTATCCGTTCGCCGCCCATGCAAGGTAATCGACGCCGTGCAGCTCGCCACGCGCGCGCAAGTTGTCCTCAGGGCAGAAGAAGAACGGGATCACCTGGTAGCCGTTCTCGCCATCTCGCCAGCACGCCACAACGACCGTCAGGTCTTCGTTCTTCGACAGGTCCACGCCGAGGTAGCACGGCTCCTGGACGATCTCCAATTCCTCCGGATCGACCTCTGGCGCGCCCTGGTCGTAGACATGCATCTCGACGAACGGTGATGTCGTTTGATCGAGCCACCGATTGAGATTGAATTGCAGGAAGCTGTCGCGCTCAAACGGCGAATGGTCCGCCTTGCGCGCTTTGTCCCGGAAAGCGGCGAGGTCCGGATAGCCGTGCTGCAGGCCCGGGTTGACCGCATGCCAGAGTTTTTCATCGCGCCAGTCGTCTTCCGGCTCGGCCATGAAGATGACGGGGAGAGTGGCCGGATCCTCGATCTCGCCCTTCTGGACCTTGATCGCATACTCCACCTGTTGCCAGGCAAGGTTCTCCTGCCCCCGCCCGGAAGTCGACGCGATGATCATCAGGGTGCCAGGGACTTTCACAAGCGCACTATCGAGGGCCTCCCACTGACGCATGCCCGCACGCCCCTCCCACGCGTGCAGCTCGTCAGCGATCACCACGTTGGGTGTCTTCCCATGCTGCACCTTGCCGTCCGATGCCACGGCGACATATTTCGTCTGGCGCTTGCTACAAACAATCTTCGACTGGTACTCCCGCAAGCTGAGGTGCTTTGCGAGCCGCTTGTCGAAGTGGATGAGCATCGCGGCTTCGTTGTAGAGTTCCATGGCCTGTTCGTGCGCCGACGCGGCCGAAACGATCAATCCACCGGGTACGCTTTCCGGCCCGATCAGGTGCAACAGAGTGATCGCCGCCGCCAGCGAAGTCTTGCGATTTCCCCGCGGCAACAGAAGGACCACCCGCCGCACGAGCCGCGACCCATCTTCGGTGCGCGGCCCGTATATGCGGCGAATCGTGTTCTCCTGCCAGGGATCGAGCTGGAACGGATGCCCGGCCGCCGGGTTCTTCGGGTGCTTCAGTTTCCGGAGCCAATCGACGGCCAGCTGGCCTCGGCCGAACGGGTCCGGAATTTCCTCCGGTGCGTCGATCCACGAGGGCACCAGCATCAGGACGCCCCCTGCCAGCCGAACAGATCGTCGTCGTCATCATCATCCGCGATGGTCGGACGCGACCGCGAGACAGGCGTGGCGCCCAGCTCGGAGGCGACGAGCCGCGCCTGCGTCATTGCCTCATTGCGGATCGACACGGCCGGGTTCTTCCGGACGTTGATCAGATGTGAATTGCCTTCCTTGTCGATCTTGTAGACCTTCTGCACGGCGCCGGTGCGCTGGATCTCGCGATCCATCTCACGCACCGTGCCGATCGACATGCAGTATGTCTCGATCATGCCCACGTCCGCCTCGGTGAGGATCTTGCGCTCGGCCAAGAGTGGCACGATCCGGAGCCATTCGGCCTTCGCGTCATCGCTCAGGTAGTCCGGCGGCGGCCGATCACGCAGCGGCTCGCGCTCGACCCTAAGATGCGGTTTCACGCCTCTCATGACCTGGCCTCCTCGGTCACCTGCCGGCACCGGATTTCCAGCCCCTTTTGGCGCCCGATGCGCGTGATCTCCTCGATCTCGAAATGCTGACCATCGAAGTTGATCCGGTCTGTATTCAGGAGGTCAGCAAGGAACCGTGTCCGGAACGCCGTGCGCGCGGTACTGATCTCACCAGCGTTATGAAGAAAATCTTCCGTGGCCCGCTCCAACAGCTCGGCACGCAGAACCGCAACCTGCGCCCAGGTCTGAACCGGCGTTCCGGCATCGTTCACCGTGGTGGTGGCGCGTAGCACGGCGATGACATGCACAAGCTTGCCTGACCTCATGACGGCACCTCCTGCACCAGTAGATTGACGGTCACGATGCCATGCGAGGTTTCGCCGTCAGGGTCGCTGAGGGCGCGCATGGATGACACCCGCCAATCTGCACAATGCAGGCCAGGGCCGAGATCGAGCCGACCGGCACGGATGGCCGCCTTGATGGCCGCGTTGATCCGCTTCACCCCCTCGCGGGATGGCTCAGCCTTCCAGACGTGGATTGTATGGTAGACCCTCGATCGCGTTCGCCCGATGTTGTCACCCTCATCCAAGACTTGCACCTCGCCAAGTATGATGCTCGGGCTCGGAGCCGGCGCCTTGTTGCGATCGAGGATCGAGCCTGCGGGCACGAGATCGGTGACCGCTGACGCGGCCACGAGGCGCGCCCGGATGGCTTTCTGAACGGCGAGGTCCATGCTCATCTCTTGGTCTCCCGAATGGCTTTGGCGACCGCTCGTTTGATGCGTCGTTCGATCCGCGTCTTGTTCAGTCGGTATGCCGGATAGAAAAAGGGTTGTGCTGGCGTACCAGGATGCGTCCTGTAGCTCAGGCGTCCTTTCTTCGACTGCTTGTTGCCGGCCCCTTTCGAGGTAACACGTTGCCCCGCGATACCTGCCTGCGTCCCAAACTCCACGAACGGCGCCCAGAAGACCTCATCGTTTCCGGCGAAGACCGTCACCATCAACGAGGGATCGCCGCCGGTGCTCTTGGCAAGACGGCTTTCGGGAGGGGGTGGCCCGTGCTGCCAGTCGATCGACGCCTCTAGATCACCATCGTCGACGGGAACAAGGGCACGTGCCGTGTCGGCAATCTCTTCAGCGGATCGCTCAAGGGCTGGAATAACCGCATCCCGTGCGGCCTTGGGAATGGCCCTCATCCGTGCCTGGAACTTCTTGAGCGAAGCATCGGACGACATCAGAAGGTGAACTCCCGATAGGCGGTGATGATCTCCTGCACGCCGAATGGCACCTCGGCGACGATCGTACCGGTCAGGGCCGTCTCGCGCTGTTCGTACCACCACGCGGCAAGCTGCAGCACGGCCTCGACCAGATCCGGCGGAACTGGATCCTGATCCTCGCCGCCGAACACATCCTCGATGCGAAACCCCAGCATCCGCTCGATGTATGCCTGCGCGGCGTCGAGCTTGTCCTGCAAGAGGTTTCCATCGTAGGCGAGTACGTCCGTCGTCAGCGACAGCTGATCGCTCAACTGATGGAAGGTCGCGATTGCCATCGGGCAGCCTTACGCCTCGGCGGCGTCAACGCGCACAACGTTGCTGTTCACCCAAAGCGCCAGGTTGAGTTTCATGACCGCATTGGCCGTATCATACGCCTCGGTCGAACTGGCCACCTTGGCGATGAAATACCGCTCAGACGGCGTGCCGCCATCCGGCGCGTCGTTGAACTCCACCTTGAAGGCATAGTCGTGGATTTCCTTCTCGGCGGCGATGGCGGCCTGCTGGCCTGCATCGGAGTAGTCGAGCCCGCAAACGACTTCCATGGGCGGCGCGCTGCGCGGCCCCTTCAGGCGCTTGGTGCGAGACTCACCAATGGCGGAGAAGGAGATTTCCTCGGCGGCATCGCCCAGCGAGCCAAGGGCTTCCAGTTCCTTGATCTCAGTCCAGGTCTCTGAATTGAAATCAGCCTCCACGAAATCATCAGATTGCTGGGCCAGGACGCCGCCGATAAAAAGCTTGGCCCCGGCGGTTGCATAGATAGTCATGTCAGTTTCCTCGCGGTGTTGCGGCGCTCTTCACGTTGCTTGGCGCCGGAGTGACAGGGAGTGCAGAGCGGTTGCCAATTGGCCTGATCCCAGAACAGCGTCTGGTCGCCCTTGTGCGGTTTGATGTGGTCCACCACGGTTGCCTGGGCACCGCAGCGGGCACAGCGTGGCCTGCGCCTGAGAAACGCCTTGCGGGCTTTCTCCCACGTGCCGGTGTAGCCGCGCTGGCTGGAATTGGGCCGGGTCTTGTCGAAGCGCGCCTTGCGCTCCGCGTCGGACTTGCGCTGGCATGGACACCGTGTCCCGTTCGGAACGCGATGCCCGCAGCCGCATAGGCGCGCCGGTTTGGTAGGCATGGCTCACCTCCACGCATAAAGCGCGCCCCCGTAGATCTCTGCATATCCATCCATGGTTCAATCTCCGGTATCAGGTTTCCGAGGGCGGCGGGGTGCCGCCCCCGGCCGGTCTGGCTGCCCTTGACCATGAGCCACATGGGACGTGACGCGGGGCGTGGCAGGAGGGCAGCTTGCCGTTTTTGGGCTGACCGGATCACCCTCAATAAGGAGCACCCCCGCGAATTCATCGTCAACTCACCGGCGCGTTGGCGGGGTGTCCCTTCACGATCGTCACCCCGGCGGCAATCGAGGTGCCGCTGTTCTTGGTGAGGACCGTGCGGATGTACCGCCGGTAACCGATGTAGCCTTGCTTGTAGACGCTATTGGCTTCGAGCGTGGCGGGCAGAGTGCCCACGAGGTGCGCGGCGGCAACGTCCGTCCAACCGGTCGAGCCGTCTTCGCTCTCCTGCAGCTTCGCGGTGAAGTTGCCCGAAGAGACGATGGCCCCGGTGTTGATGACCACCGTCGCTGCGTTGAAGCCCAGAAGGTCGATCGGGTCAGCGGTGTTGGTGGCGGAGAGAACGGCGGGTGCGACCGCCTGAACCACTCCGATATTCGATGCTTGGTCTCGCATGTCAGTTGCTCCTTAGCTGGTCGCCATCTTGAGTTTGCGGAAGCGCGCGGCCTGCAGGACGCGGCCACCGACACGGCGGGTTGCGTGCATGCGGGTGACGCCCTTGCGTGCTTGCGTGTACGGGTCGGAAAGAATCGACATGCTCAAGCGGTCCACGATCCGATAGGCCGAGAAATCGCCGTAGAGGATCGGGAAGGAACCGCTTTCCAGATCGGGCATGTCCACCGCTTCGACAACGGGGCGTCCGAGGATCGTCTCGGGCTGGCCCGCCTGGAAGGAGGGTTGCCAGAGCATCCGGCCATCGCCATCTTTCAGCGTGCGCACGATGCCCAGCGTGGTGCCGTTCATCATCCACGTGCCCGCGTTCCGGTACATGGCCGGCAGGTCGTACATCAGCTTGATCATCTGATCGGCAGAGAGGTTCGTGGCGTGGCCGTTGAGCCATTCCTCGATATCGGCGTGGGTCATCAGGCCCTCAGGCTGACCGGCGCCGGTGCCATTGACGAAAGCTGTGCCTTCCTTCTTCCCGAAATCCTCGGCCAGGGCCATGCGCACCTCGGCCTCGGCAGTGCCGCCGCTGTCCGAGAGGAGTTCGTTGGAGATGTCCACGAAGGTGGTGATCTTGTGCGGCACCACTTCGAGCTGGCCGAAGGTGACCGTCGATTCTTCGGCTTCCTCGGTCTCGCCTTCCCATTGGGCATTCGTGATCCCGGTGCGCTTCGGATACTTCACCGAAGGACCGGTGATGCCGCGCACGCTGGCCACCGACCTGATCGGCGAGAACTCCACGAGGTCGCGCACGAATTCCGTGCTCATCTCCGCCGGAGCGAGATAGCCCGCTTGCGGGTCACTGGAAACGGTCAGCGCCTTCAGATCATCGGGCGGCGTCTGGTTCCCGTGGCGCAGGTAGCAGCCGAACGCCTTCTTCTCGATTTCCGCCTGTTCGTCGGAATCGTCGTCGCTGCCCTTGGCGCGGTTCGACTTCGCCTCGATCTTGTCGAGCCGCTCCTCGAGCTTCGAGGTGTCGGTCTTTTCCTCGATCTCATCGAGCCGCTTGTTCACGGTCTCGGTCAGATCGCCGATGGCTTTCGTGACGATGTCGTTCGGATCGGCCTCGCCGCCATCTTTTAGGG
>JAVJUV010000057.1:0-55215 GCA_040220415.1 Silicimonas sp. | reverse complement strand
TGTTCGCCGTTTAAAGAGGTACGTGAGCTGGGTTTAGAACGTCGTGAGACAGTTCGGTCCCTATCTGCCGTGGGTGTAGGATACTTGAGAGGAGTTGCCCCTAGTACGAGAGGACCGGGGTGAACGATCCACTGGTGGACCAGTTGTCATGCCAATGGCAGTGCTGGGTAGCTATGATCGGAAAGGATAACCGCTGAAGGCATCTAAGCGGGAAGCCCCCCTCAAAACAAGGTATCCCTGAGGGCCGAGGTAGACCACCTCGTCGATAGGCCGGAGATGTAAGTGCAGTAATGCATTCAGTTGACCGGTACTAATTGCCCGATAGGCTTGATTTGATCCAGAAGTAGACTGGCTTAGCGTTGGAAAGATCCAACGCAGATCAAGGCATACACCGGTTAGGTATTTGACTTGGATAGCGTGGCTTTCGAAGAAGGTCGCGTGACGTGTTTCTTTCTCGGTTTGGTGGTAATAGCGCGAGCAAAACACCCGATCCCATTCCGAACTCGGCCGTTAAGTGCCGTTGCGCCAATGGTACTGCGTCTTAAGACGTGGGAGAGTAGGTCACCGCCAAACCTAGTAAGAAACACGCGTATCTCTCGACGATGTTACAGACAAAACGCCGCCCTTCGGGGCGGCTTTTTGTTGTCTGCAACTACTGCTAGCGTTCCTTTCATGACTTTGACCGTCAATCTGATCGGCGCAGGCCGTGTCGGGCGCACGCTGTTGCGCCTTATGGCCGGCTGTCCCGATGTCGCGGTGCGGAGTGTTGCCAGCCGGCGGTTGGAAAGCGCGCGGATCGCGGTCGACGAGGCCGGGACCGGTGTGGCTTGCCGCCTTGATGACATGGCGCCCGCGGACATGTGGATGCTGACCGTCCCGGATACGCAGATTGCCGGAGTGGCGCGCGATACCGCCACCTGCGGCTATCCCCCCTCGGTGGCGGTTCAGTGCAGCGGAGATCACAGGGCCGACGTCATGGCCCCCTTGGGTGAGGCCGGTTGGACACTCGCCAGCGCGCATCCGATGCTGAGTTTCGCGGAACCGGCGGTTTCAGCCCGCCGCTTTCCCGGGACAGCCGTCGGGATCGAAGGCGACGAAGGCGCCATCTCCGCGGTTCAGCACATGTTCGAACGGCTCGGAGCACGCTGTTTCCGGATCTCGTCCGAGGGCAAGGTGCTGTATCACGCCGCGGCGGTGATCACGAACAACTTCACGACCGTTCTTCAGGCCGTTGCGCTGGAGGCCTGGGAGGCCGCGGGTGTGGCCGAGGACGTGGCGCGGGAGTTGAACCGGACCTTGCTGCGCTCGACGCTGGAGAATCTGGAAGAGTTCGGACCCGCCGCGGCCTTGACCGGACCTGCGGCGCGAGGCGACGCGGCCGTGGTGGAGGCCCAGGGCCGCCAGGTGGCCGAGTGGCGGAGCGATGCGGGGCAACTTTATGCTCTGTTGAGCCAGATGGCGGTGAGACTGAAGTCGACCGGCAAGGCCCTGGACGACCAGGACGTGCCGCGGCGCCATTAGTCGATCAGGATGCCAAGGCAAAATGGCGGGCCGCCCCGATCCCGTTAACGGACCGGGAGACATCCCGAGCCTGTCATTTCGGTAATGCCCGAAAGGATCTGCCCGTAGCCGGATCAAGCGAGGGTATGGCCTCTACCTGCCCTTATGTTCTCTCTTTCTAAACACATTGATCGGTATCTGTTTGCGCCGGGTGAGGTTGAGATCATTCAGGAGCCACATGATAGGAAAAATGAGAATGGCTGCCCTGGTTACGCTGGGATTGACATCCCTTGCGTACGGGCAGGAGGCGGGTCTTCCTGGCGGCGGGTCGAGTGAGGGCGTCGTGCTGGAGTTCGCCCTGGGACCAGAGACGCTGTTGTGGTTCGACGGCACGGCGTCGTTCAATTACGAGTACCGGGATTCCAGCACCTCAGGTGTCGAGCAGAACGGTCTGACGGATCGGATCATGTCGGTCGAAGGGCTGGTCGGTGGCCTTGTTGGCACCTACAGGGATGGCCTTTCCGTGGGAGCGGTCGGAAGTTACACGTTCGGTCTTCAAGAGGATGTTGGAGATCCGAACTACTTTTTTGACAATGATCCGACCGATCCGCGTGCGACGGTGGCAATCTATGCCAACCACGACAATCTTGGTTTCGCCGTGGCGAACGGCAGCATGAACGTCAGCCGGATGCAGGAGACGGGCGATGCGACACAATGGGCCGTTACCGAAAGACCGCTGACCGAGCTTGGCGATCGGCTTGGCGCGGGCCTTCAGACCGAGACCGAGGTGGGCCGCCCGTTTCTGGGGTCGGCCAACCCGCCCCATGAGCGCGCGCAGCTGATGGAAGACTACAACAACACGTCGGCGGGTTCGCTGAAACCCTTGTCGGTGGGTGTTTCCGGTCGATTTGGTCAGCACCTGGTGGCCCTGAATTACCAGGTGGGGGCGGTCCTGATGATGGACTATACCTATACGCGAAAGGACTGGGGCCTTGCCGTTCGCTACAGCGACATCAGGGGTACGCGCTATGACGGTTTTCAGGTCGATGACCAGTTCCTGAACCTTAGGGGCACCTATTTCCTGTCCGATGACTGGGTCGTCGGCGCGCGGTTCATGAAATCCTTCGCCACCCAGGGCAGCGCGCGCCGCACGTTCGGGTCGTCCGACTATTATGACCTGACGCTTTCGCACGCCTTCACGCCGCGGCGGTTCCTTGAAACCCGTGTGTCGCTGGAAGACCGGCTTCGCACGAATGCCGCGGGCACGGCCGTAACGCGGACAGAGGAAAAGTGGACGTACTCGGCCACGTACCGGCAATTCCATTCGCCGAACTGGACTACCGAAGTGACACTGAGCCTGGACGACACAATCCGGTCGGACACAGGCGCCGTCTCGTCGAACAAAAGGCTTTCGGCCGCACTGGCCTATCAGTTCTGAGCGCGAAGATCGGCAACCAGACGGACCTTGGCGATCGCGTCGAATGACGTATGGCCAGGGCTTTCAGGCGCTGCCATCGATCCGGGCCTGTGCCGCCTTCAGGGCCTGGCGGAACCGGGGTGCGCCGCGGCGCGCCAGAATGGCCTGGCAAAGCGTCGCGATCCTTGCCGGATTGTCGGCCTGCTGCAACCGGCCGAGCATCGCGCGCTGATATTTCATGTCATCGCGGCGGCCGCGCAGGTGGGTGTAGAACCTTGCCGGAGTGATCGTCCCGTCGACGCATTGGTGGATGATCGGTTTCAGCACACCCATGCGCACCCAGAGCGAGGCGATGCGGTGGCCGAAGTAGCGGCAGCGGTACTTCGAGACGTTCGGGCCCGTAAAGAGCGCCGCATGCATCGCGTCGAGCGGTTCGCGCGGGTCGTGGAAAAGATACATCTGCGCCGCGCTGCCGATCATCGCGGGCGCGTATCCGTACCGCGTGGTGAAATCCCGGCGCCACGCCTTGCGATAGCGCGTTTCCCAAGGGGCGATTTCCCGTGACAGCGTGGCCTGCGGACTGATCGCGATCACCGTGGCGCCGGGAGCGGCGGCCGAGAAAGCGGCGGCAGCATATCCGCCCATCGACGCCCCATAGAAGACGACCTTTCGGAACCGCTGAAAGAAACCCGACGCGTGCAACTCGTCGAAGAAGTCGCAGACATCCTCGTCCCGGTACCACGTCCAGCCATGCGCCATCATGCCCAGCATCGACCAGCCGTTCGCCTCGACGAACCCGTACCCCCACGGCATCCGGTCGATGCCGCGTTCGTAGACATGGTCGAGATTCTCGAACGTCACGATAAGCGTGTCGCCGCGCTGAACGTAAAGCGCCGAGTGCCGGTCTCCGAGGTTGCGGAAAAAGCCTTCGCGGGCGCCGACCTCTTCGAGGTGCGCACGCCATTCATCGGGATCGGCGTCTTCGGCGAGGTCGATGGTGTCGGGGTCTAGGGGCATCTGGCCGGCTGTCTGCTGCTCGCCCGCAGTTTCGTCCCCGTGGGGCCCGAATTCAAGGGCGCTGCGAAACCGTTGACGAAACCCGGCGAATGAAAGAGCGTCGCAAGGGTTTGAAGGAGACAGAGATTGACCATACGCGCAGTAGTCTGGGGCGAGAACGTGCATGAGCAGACCAATGCGGTCGTGCGCGACATCTATCCCGAGGGCATGCATGCCTGCATCGCGGCCGCCCTGAATGAGCATCCGTCCATCCACGCGGAAACCGCGACCCTGCAGGAGCCCGAGCATGGCCTGCCGCAGGCGCGGCTGGACGAAACCGACGTCCTGCTTTGGTGGGGTCATGCCGCGCATGGCGACGTCGAGGATGCCGTCGTCGAGCGCGTCGCCGAGGCCGTCTGGTCCGGCATGGGGCTGATTGCGCTGCATTCGGCCCATTTCTCGAAGATTTTCAAGCGTTTGATGGGAACGCCCTGCGGTCTGACCTGGCGTGAAGCGGGCGAGCGCGAACGCATCTGGATCACCGCGCCGAACCATCCGATCGTTGCCGGCCTGCCCGATCGCATCGAACTGCACTCGGAGGAAATGTACGGCGAGCCCTTCGGCATTCCCGAGCCCGACGAGACGATCATGATCGGCTGGTTCCAGGGTGGCGAGGTTTTCCGGTCGGGTGTGACATACCGCCGGGGCGCCGGGCGCGTGTTCTATTTCCAGCCGGGCCACGAGACCTATCCGACCTACTACGATGCCAATATCCGGCAGATCCTGCGGAATGCCGTGGTCTGGGCGCATAACCCCGAGGCGCGGCTTGGCGATGTCACCGATGCTCCGAACCGCCCCGCGGAAGACGCGCCCGAGAAGATCGAGGTGCGCGGTCCGAGGCTGCACATGGATGGTGAAGAAGGGTTCCGCTGATGCGTCTTCTGATTCTGGGCACCGGCAACATGGCGGGTGCCCATGCCCGCGCCTTCCGGGCGATCGACGGCGTGACACTGGCCGCCTGCGTCGACATCGATGCCGCGCGGGCAGGGACGTTCGCCAGGGAGCACGGCATCCCGCAAGTCCATGCCACGCTTGGCGCCGCGCTGAAATCCGGCGGCTTCGATGCGATCACGAACACGACGCCCGACGCCGCCCATTTCCCGACGACGATGGAGGCGCTGGAGGCCGGTCTGCACGTGTTCTGCGAAAAGCCGCTGGCGACGAACCACGCCGATGCCCGGATCATGACCGAGACGGCGCGGGCCGCCGGTGTGATCAACGGGGTCAACCTGACCTATCGGAACGTCTCGGCGCTGCACAAGGCGCGCGAGATCATCGCCGGCGGCGGACTGGGCGAGATCCGCCATTTCGAGGCGGCCTATCTGCAAAGCTGGCTGACCCAGCCCGCCTGGGGCGACTGGAGAACCGAGGACGCCTGGCTGTGGCGGCTTTCGACGGGGCACGGGTCGAACGGCGTGCTGGGCGACATCGGGATTCACATCTTCGACTTCGCCACCTTCGCCGCGGGAAGCGACATCAGCGAGTTCACGGTGCAGCTGAAGACCTTCGACAAGGCGAAGGACAACCGTATCGGCGAGTATGTGCTGGATGCCAACGACAGCATGATGATGACCGCCGAACTGGCTTCGGGTGCGACCGGCGTGATCCACGCGACGCGCTTCGCCCCGGGTCACCTGAATGATCTGTCCCTGAGGATCTTCGGCACGGATGGCGGCCTGGAGCTGACCAATTCCGGTCCTCTGGGAACGCTTCGCATGTGCGCCGGACCCGATCTGGTGACCGCGATATGGCGGGATGTCGCGCTGTCGCCGGTCTCGACGAACTATGAACGCTTCGCCGAGGCCGTCCGGACGGGGGGCGGCATGACACCCGATTTCGCAGTAGCAGCGCGCCTGCAGTCGGTGATCGACGCGGCCCTTGCATCGGAACGGAACTCAAGCCCCATCATCGAGGAAAGCCCTTAAAAAAGTTCGGGATTCTCGCCCACGGCCCTTGCGGCTGCGAAAAATGAAAGATACATGACACTTCGTTGGCGCGGGGTGGAGCAGCCCGGTAGCTCGTCAGGCTCATAACCTGAAGGTCGTAGGTTCAAATCCTACCCCCGCAACCAATTCCCACGCAATTCAAACGTAATTTCAAAGCCTTGCGCTGAGGGCGGATTACTTCGCTTCTCGGGATCGTACGAAATCAACGGCTTAGACCGATAGGTGCAAATCACCCCGTAACCAATTGCGCGCGCAGAGTGGCGGATGATCGGCGTCTATCCAGTGAGGGATATGCGAACCATGACATCCCGTTCATTGTGCGAGCCAATGACAGGGTGAGAATCGGACCCTGACGACAGGTTCATCCTGCATGGACGATCAGCCCGGAGACGTCGCCGTCGGGAGCCGGAAACGCGCTTCGAATCCGTCCTTCGCTCCGGTCTTTGGCGATGCCAGCGTCAACTTGCTTCCGGTGCGGTTCGCGATCGCGGCGACGATGGTGAGACCAAGCCCGCTGCCGTCCGATTTCCCCGTTTCGCGGTGGAAGCGATCGGTCAGGCGCGCGAGACGATCCGGGTCCAGGACCGATCCCGGGTTTGATACGACCAAATCGCCGTCTGGCGTGACGGAAACCCGGACCTCACCATTGCCAGCGCCATGCCGGAGAGCGTTCTCCACAAGGTTTCGGCAGACGATCCCCAAAGCGTCTGGGTCGATGGTCGAGAGAACCGGAGTCTCGGGAAGTTCGAGTGCAATCCCCGACGACTGCGGGCTGCGCATCATGTCATCGATGACCAATCGCATGGCCGCCCTTACATCGTATGGCGTGTCCGACTGCAGGCGTCCGCCCTCGGCGCGAGCCAGTTGCATCAGGCGTTCGGTCCGGCGCGTCAGGCGTTTCAGCGTCTCCTCGATATCGACCGCCCGCTGTGCGGCCGCATTGTCTTCGGTTTCCGAACGCAGTCGCTGTGCCTGCGCGATGGCGCCTGCGAGTGGTGTCCGCAACTCGTGGGCAGCGTTCGCGGCAAAGCTGCGTTCGGCCTCGAATGCCTCTCGTAGCCTGGCCAGAAGGCTGTTGAGTGTTTCAGCCAAGGGTCCGATCTCCGTCGGCAGATCGCTCGCGGGAACTTCCGACAGGTCGCGGGCGCTGCGCGCCTCCAGCCGCGCGCGGAACCGGTGCAGGGGATCGAGGCTGAAGCGGACGGCGAAGATGATCGCCGCCAGCGCGACGGGCAGCACGATCAGCAGCGGCAGGCCGAGGCCCATCTGTATTTCCCGCGCGATCGACGCGCGATGCGCGAGCGGTTCGGCCACTGTGATGCGGATCGTGCCCTGAAGTGCCGCGTCGCTGTAGAGGCGGTGGGTGGTGGTCTGCCGAAACCCCGGCCCGTCGTAGGGCGGGAACACCGCGGGGTCGGCAGCATGGGATTGCAGCAGGATGCGCCCCTCGGCATCCCGGACGAGATACGTGAAGAACTCGTCATGCTCGCGGATCGGTGCGAGCCGCTGGGTCACTCCCTGGTCTTCCCTACCGACGATGTCGGTCACGGCCAGCGGCAGGATGCGCTCGGCGGTCTCGCGCAGTGCGCTGTCAAAGACCTCGTCCATCTCGCCCCGGACGATCACCGCCGTGACCGTCGCGGCAGCGAGCCAGAGGACCGTCAGCACGAGGCTGAGCGACAGAGCGAGCCGCGCCTGAAGGCTGGCTGGCCACCTCATGGCTTGCCCAGCCGGTAGCCCATGCCGCGCTCGGTCTCGATGACCGCGCTCCCGAGCTTGTTGCGCAGGCGGCTGACGTGGACCTCGATGGTGTTGCTCTCCACCTCTGAGTCGAAGGTGTAGAGCTTTTCTTCCAGCTGCGCCTTGGACAGGAGTTGCCCCGGGCGCGCGAGGAAGGCCTCGAACAGCGCCCACTCGCGCGCCGTCAGTTGCACCGGCTTGCCGTCGCGATGAACGCTGCGCGCCGCCAGGTCGATCTCGAGCGGGCCGTGGGTCACGATCGGGTTCGGGTTGCCGCTGTAGCGCCGGGCGACCGACCCGATCCGGGCCGACAGTTCGGCCAGGTCGAAGGGCTTCACGAGGTAGTCATCCGCGCCCGCGTTCAGCCCCTCGATCCGATCCGACACCTGGTCGAGCGCGGTCAGGATGATGACCGGCGTCACGTCGCCCCGCGCGCGCAAACTCTTCAGAAACGCGATGCCGCGTCCGTCCGGCAGCATGAGGTCAAGCAGGATAAGGTCATAGGACGTTGACTTCACTGCGTCGCCAGCGGCATCGAGGCGCGTCACCCAATCCACCGACTGGCCGTCAGCGGCGATCTGGTCGCGCACTGCGGCCCCCAGAACCGTGTCGTCCTCGATCAGCAGGATGCGCATGCTCGTTACTGTCCTTTCCCGATGACCCTCCTTGATCCGTCTGGCTGACACGAAGCTGAAGCGGCCCGGCGCCTCGCTTCAGGCTGCCGTCAGCTTCGCCGCGCATGAATTACATCAAGATGGCCGCAGCGAGGAGTTTGGCCCATGAAGAAGACATTGACAATTCTCGGCTTTCTCGCGGTCTTCCCTGCCAGCGCCGCGCTGGCGGACGATGACTGCTTCGTGCCGATGGCCGATTGGCAACCGCGCGACGCCGTCGCCCGGCTGGCCGAGGAGAACGGCTGGGCGGTGCGCCGCATCAAGATCGACGACGGCTGCTACGAGATCGACGGCAGGGATGCCGAGGGGCGTCGGATCGAGGTGACGGTCCATCCGGCCACGCTCCAGGTGATCGAGTTCGAATACGAGGACGACGACGATCGGCGTGATCAGGATCGGGTCGGGGATCGCGAAGGAGGCGGTGATGACTGACGCAACCACTCATGATGCGCCGGAGATGAAGGCCGGACCTTCCGGCAAGGTCCGTGTCTGGGATCCGCTTGTCCGTGTATTCCATTGGGGTCTGGTCGCCGCCTTCGCAACAGCCTGGCTCACCTCCGACGAGTTGCAACCTGTCCACGAGTTCGCAGGCTACACCGTCGCCGGTCTGGTGGCCTTCCGGTTGGTCTGGGGCATTGTCGGCAGCCGCCATGCGCGCTTCGCCCAGTTCCTGAAGGGCCCCGGCGAAACGCTTGCCTATCTCGGGGACATGACCCGCGGGCGCGAGCGGCGTTACCTCGGTCACAACCCTGCGGGCGCGGCGATGATCGTGGCGCTGCTGGTCACGCTGTCGGGCACGGCCTTTACCGGCTGGCTCATGGAGGACGAGGCCCGTCTGGCGATGCTGCCTCCCATGCCTGCCATCGTGGCGCCCGCCTGGGCCGACGACGACGGTGACGAGAACGAGTATGGCGAAGAGGGCGAGATCGAGGGGCCGCTTAAGGAGGTCCACGAGACGCTCGCCAACCTGATGCTGCTGCTGGCTGCGCTGCACGTGGGCGGCGTCGTGCTGGCCTCGTTCCGGCACCACGAGAACCTTGCCCGCGCCATGGTTACCGGCGACAAGCGCGGACCCGGTCCCGGCGACATCGCCTGACCGATCGCCCCTCAACGGCCGAGCGTCCCCTTCGGCCTGACCTGGCCCCGCCCTTGCGAGCGGGGCCTTTTTCGTCCGGCAATGCCGGTCTTCCTGACGGCAAGCTGAAGCGGGAATCGCCGAGGCGTCAGGATATCCTCAGGTCGGCTCTCCAGATTGTCCTCAGCAGACGAAAGGAGACCCTGCCATGAAAAAGACCCTGACACTTCTCGTCGCGTCCACGGCGCTGACCGCCGCGATCGGTGTGCCCGGCTGGAGCGCGATTCAGGCCTCGTCCGAAGGCGTCCTTCGGCCCGTCGCCGCGCTCTTCGATGACGCCCCGCATACGATGCCGCTCGTACTCGCAAGCGACGATGACGACGACGACCGCCGCTGGCGGGAAGGATCGCGGCGCGGCCATGACGACGACGATGACGACGACGACGATGATGATGACGATGATGATGATGACGACTGTGACGAAGATGACGACGACGATTGCCGCAGCGGTGCTCGCAATCCTGCGCCCGCCGGCACTGTCGCCCCTCCGCAGAACGGCCTCTTCGGGAACGGCGCCCCGCCGCAGGTCCAGATGAAGTGAACCGCCCCGCAGCCCCTCTCTGAACAAGGATCCATCCGATGAAATCGCTTCTCGCAACGCTCGCGCTCACCACCGCGCTGACGCTCCCCGGCCTCGCCATGGCGCGGCCCGTGACGCTTGCCACGACCCTGAACAACTACGGTGGAGACGGCGCCTATCTCGCGCTCTACGTCACCGACGCCTCAGGCGCCTATGTCGGCAGCCTGTGGATGGCCGGCGGCAAGTCCAAGTACTACGAGCATCTGAGCGACTGGTACCGCGCCACGGGCGGCGACGCTGCGCAGGTGAACGGTATCACCGGCGCCAGCGTCGGCGCGGGCCGCACGCTGGAGATCACGCTCGACCTGGCCGACGCGCTGTTTGACGCGGGCTACACGCTCCATATCGACGCGGCCGTCGAGGACATGCGCGACAGTCCCAATGAGGTTGCGGTGCCGCTCACGACCGATGGTGCCGGCACGCCCGTGAGTGGGCGGCGTTACATCGCCAGCTTCGCCTACGACATGTGAGGAGTGGGGCCATGATCCGTGCACTCCATCGCTGGCCGGGTCTGCTGGCCCTGGCGCTCGTCACCACCCTCGCGCTCAGTGGTGCGGCGCTGTCGGTTTTCCCCGCGGCCGAGCGCATCGCCGCGCCGCAGGCGGAAACCGGGCTGACCGTCGCCGCTCTCGCGGACCGCATCCAGGCGGTCTATCCGGGCGTCGAGCAGATCCGCCGGTCGCCATCGGGCCGGATCACCGCCTACTGGTTCGATCAGGGCGCGCCGGGCGCCGCGAAGATCGACCCGGCGACGGGTGAGGGTGTGGCCTCCGCCGATCCGAACCAGGCCCTTCGCTGGCTCACGAACCTGCACCGTTCGCTCTTTCTCGGGGACGGCGGGCGCATCGTCATGGCCGCGGGGGCCGCCGCGATGCTGGTTCTCGCGCTCTCCGGCGCGGCGCTGGTCGCGCACCGGGCGGGCGGCTGGCGGCACTGGTTCGCGCCTCTGCGCGGACCGCTTGCCGGGCGGCTGCACGTCGAGATCGCCCGGATCGCCGTCATCGGCCTTGTGCTGTCCTCCACGACGGCCCTCTGGATGACGGCCTCCACGTTCGATCTTCTGCCGGACGGAGGCGCCATCCCGGCCATGCCGACCGAGGTGAGCGGAGAGACGGGGTTCGCTCCGGGTCAGATGACCACGCTGCAGGAAACGCCCGTCGCCGAACTGCGCGAGCTGAGCTTTCCCTATCCCGGCGACGCGACGGACGTGTTCACGCTCAAGACCGACCGGGGAACCGGGTACCTCGATCAGGGCAACGGGGGCCTCCTGGCTTGGGCCGACCTGACGGGATGGGAGCGCGTCTCGGAGACCATCTACATGCTGCACACCGGACAGGGTGCGGCGACCTTGGGCCTGGTGCTTGGGCTCATGGTGCTCGGCGTGCCGGCGATGGGTGCGACCGGCGTCCTGGTCTGGCTTGCCGGGCGGCGCGGGCGGCCGCGCATCCGGGGCAACCAGCCCGCGGACCGCGCCGAGACGATCCTGCTGGTCGGCAGCGAGGGCGGCAGCACCTGGGGCTTCGCCGCGACCCTTCACGCCGCGCTGGCCGAGGCCGGGCAGAGCGTCCATGTCGGCCCGATGTCGGGCTTCGCGCCGGAGCGCTACGGCCGTGCCGCGCGGATCATCGTGCTTGCCGCGACCTATGGCGACGGGGCGGCACCCGCCTCGGCGAAGGGCTTTTTAGCCCGGCTAAGCGCCCTCGAGCGCGCGCCGGACGTCCCTCTGGCCGTGCTCGGCTTCGGCGACCGCAGCTTTCCGGCCTATTGCGCCTTCGCCAAGGCCATTGCGGCAGCGGCGCAGGCGAAGGGCTGGCCCGAACTCATGCCGCTCGACACGATCGACCGCCAGTCGCCGCAGGATTTCGCGCGCTGGGGCCGCGCGCTCGGCGAGGTGCTTGGGATTTCCCTGGAATTGTCGCACCAGCCCGCCCTGCCGAAAACCGAGAAGCTGACGCTGGTCTCACGCCGCGACTACGGGGCCGAGGTGCAGGCGCCGACCGCGATCCTGCGCTTCGCGCTGCCGCGCGCGACGCTCTGGCAACGGCTGACCGGGGCGGGCTTTGCCCGGTTCCAGGCAGGCGACCTGATCGGCGTCCTGCCGGAGGGAAGCGCCGTCCCGCGACTCTACTCGCTCGCGTCCGGGCGCCGCGACGGGTTCATCGAGGTCGTCGTGAAGAAACATGCCGCCGGCCTCTGCTCGGGCCAACTCACGGCGCTGGAGCCGGGCAATACCGTGACCGCCTTCCTCCGCCGCAACCCCGGTTTCCGCCCGGGCCGGAGCCGCGCGCCGCTGATCCTGATCGGCGCGGGGACCGGCATCGGACCGCTCGCGGGTTTCGTGCGCGGCAACGGGCGGCGCAGGCCTGTCCACCTGTTCTTCGGCATGCGTCATCCCGACAGCGATTTCTTCTATGGTGAGGAGATGCCGGGCTGGCAGGAAGAAGGGCGACTTACCCGGTTGGTTACGGCCGTCTCGCGCGGGGCGCGGCCCCACTACGTACAGGATGCTCTGCGGGGCGAGGCCTCTCAGGTCGCGGAACTTATCCGAAACGGGGCCCGCGTGATGGTCTGCGGCGGACGCGACATGGCCACGGGTGTGACCGATGCGCTGGCCGAAATTCTGGCACCGGCCGGGCTGACGCCTGCCGTCCTGAAGGCGGAGGGGCGGTATGTCGAAGATGTCTACTGACCTGCAACGCGTTGCCCTGAACGGCTCGACGATGGGCACCCGCTGGTCGGCGTTGTTCTTCGCGGACCAGGGCCGCGACACGGACGCAATCCGCGCCGCGCTTCAGGCGGCTGTCGACGAGGTGGATGCCCAGATGTCCACCTGGAAACCCGAGAGCGACCTGATGCGGCTCAACGCGGCGCCTGTGGGCGAATGGGTGGCGGTGCCGGATCAGTTGCTCGCGGTCCTGCGCCTCGGTCTTGAGATCGGGCGCGCCTCGGGCGGGGCCTTCGACATCGGCATGGGTGACGCTGTGACGGCCTGGGGTTTCGGGCCGGAGGCCGCCGTGCCCGCGGGCATCCGCGCTGCGCTGGGCGCCCGTCGCCGCCCGGCGCATGAGGTGCTCGAGATCGACCGCGGCCATGTCCGCAAGTCCGCGTCCATCGCGCTGGACCTGAACGGCATCGCCAAGGGCTACGGGGTCGACCGGCTGGCCGAGACCCTGCGCGACCATGGGATCGACAACGCCCTTGTCGGGATCGACGGCGAGATGCGCGCGTTGGGCCTTCGGCCAGACGGCGAGGCGTGGACTATCGCGGTCGAGGCGCCGGATGTCGAGCGTCGGACGCCGCATTCGATTCTGGCGCTGCAGGACGCCGCCGTCGCGACCTCGGGCGACTACCGCCACTGGGTGGAGGTACAGGGACGACGCCTGTCGCATACCATGGATCCGACCCGCGGCGCGCCGCTGATCGCGTCGTCGGCCTCGGTCACGGTCGTGGCCCGCACCTGTGCCGAAGCCGATGCCTGGGCGACGGCCCTCATGGTGCTTGGGCCAGACAAGGGCGCGGCACTCGCAAGACGAAGCGGACTCGACGTCCTGTTCCTGCTGCGAGATGATGACGGCAGCGCAAGGGGCGTGGGAATCGGACGACTTTTGTCCGAAGAGCCAGCGGCAATCGCCTCTGCCGGGGAAAAATGAGCCGCATGGAAACGACCCGCACCGATCGCCTGAAGACCGCCATTCTACTGCTGGCCGCGGCCGGACTGACTTCGGGACTTGCGTTCTACTTCGCGGGCCGGGCCGACGTCGCCGAGCTTCTCTGGATCGCCGGCGTCGTTCCCGCACTCGCCGCGCTTGTGGTCGAGATCCTGCGCAGCCTGCGCTCTGGCGAAGTCGGGTTGGATATCGTGGCCGCGCTGTCCATGTCGGCGGCACTCGTCTTCGGCGAGACCCTCGCGGCGGCGGTCGTCGCGGTGATGTATTCGGGCGGCACATTCCTCGAGGCCTTCGCAGAGGGTCGCGCCCGGCGCTCGATGCAGGACCTCTTGTCGCGCGTGCCTCGAACGGCGACCCGGCACCGTAACGGCGGGCTGGAGGAGGTGCCCCTCGACGAGATCGCGCCCGGCGACCGCCTGCTGATCCGGCAGGGCGACGTCGTGCCGGTGGACGGTACGCTGGCGTCCGAGGCGGCCTTCGTCGACACCTCGGCGCTGACGGGCGAGTCCCTGCCGGTGCGGCTGGCGCATGGCGCCGATGCCATGAGCGGCTCGACGAACGCGGGCGAGGCGTTCGACCTGACCGCCATACGCGAGGCGAAGGACAGCACCTATGCCGGGATCGTCCGGCTGGTCGAAGAGGCCCAGGCGTCCAAGGCGCCGATGTCCCGGCTGGCGGACCGCTGGTCGCTGGGCTTTCTGGCCGTCACCGTCAGTATCGCCTTCGCGGCCTGGTGGTTCACCGGCGATCCGATCCGGGCGGTCGCCGTGCTGGTGGTCGCCACACCCTGCCCGCTGATCCTGGCCGTGCCGGTCGCGCTTGTCGCGGGCCTCTCGCGCGCCGCGCATTTCGGCGTGCTGATCAAGGGCGCGGGCCCGCTCGAGACGATGGCGCGCGTCCGTACCCTGATACTCGACAAGACCGGCACGCTCACGGACGGCCGTCCGCAGATCGTGTCGATCGACAGCCACGATGGCATGAGCGAAGACGAGATACTGCGCCTTGCCGCAGCACTCGACCAGGCCTCGAAGCATCCCGTGGCGCAGGCCATCGTCGCCGCCGCGAAAACGCGAGGCTTCACGCTGCCCGTTCCGTCAGAGGTGGCGGAGATCCCGGGCGAAGGCGTCGTGGGTCATGTCGAGGGCCGCCGCGTCATCGTCGGCGGCGACGACTTCGTGGCCTCCCGCGTCGGAAGACGGTTGGGCGATCATCCGGTCATGGCCGCCGGCTCGGTCCTGGTCGCCGTGGCGGTGGACGGTCATATGGCGGGGCACCTGGTGATGTCCGATCCGCTGCGCGAAGGTGCAGGCGCCATGCTGGACGGGCTCCGCCGCGAGGGTATCTCGCGCATCCTGCTGGCCACCGGCGACCGCGCGGACGTGGCGGAACGGGTGACCGAGGGGATTGGTCTCGACGGGCTGCGGGCTGGCCTCTCGCCGGACCAGAAGGTTCTGCTGGTGCTCTCGGAGCGAAAGCACGGGCCTGTCATGATGGTGGGCGACGGCGTCAACGATGCGCCCGCGCTGGCGGCGGCCGACGTTGGCGTCGCGATGGGGGCACGGGGCGCGGCGGCCTCGGCCGAGGCCGCCGACGTGGTGATGCTCGTCGACCGGATCGACAGGCTTGGACCGGGGATCGAGATCGCACGCGCCTCGCGCCGGATCGCCGTCGAAAGCGTCGTCGCGGGGATCGGCCTGTCGGTTCTCGGCATGATCGCGGCGGCCTACGGCTATCTAACGCCGGTGCAGGGGGCGCTCTTGCAGGAGGTGATCGATGTTGCCGTGATCCTGAACGCCCTGCGCGCGTTGCGGATCGCACCGCAAGAGCCAACCACACTCAAAGCACAAACGGGCTCCTCGGGGCAGGCTGACATATCAGAAGGAGCCACGACATGAGCCGCCTCTCGCATTCCGAGATCCACATGGTGCATCGCATCGGCTGGCTGCGGGCGGCCGTGCTCGGTGCGCTGTTCGGGGTCAGCTTGGGGTAGAAGTTCTTCTGGTTCAGCCACGACCTTTTTTCCTGTTTTCGACGGCCGCCTTACACATTCGGAAGATTTCGATGGAGTTCGGTCCGAAACTCTCGCAGCACGGGAGGGTCGGTCAGTTTGGATGTGCGGCTTGGTACCTACCCCCGCGTGCGAGGCGCAGGCGGTCGCCGCGCCCGATCCGGTTTTCCCGCGTGGTATCATCACCTCGTATTCGAAGCGGGGGCGGGGTATGTCATCGACGAAGGGTCCGGACGGCACAACGAAGACGTCATCCGGGCGCGCGTTCTCGTTCCGCTTGCCATGCGGGGCCACCGATTTCCGCCGGGATCAGCTCCGCTATCGAATCCGGCCCCGAAATAGCGGAGGTTCGGGCCGGCAAGCTTTTCCAAACAAGGCCCTCTGCGACCAACGCAAGCAGGGCAAGTGCGGTGTGACGCTGCGCCGTCATCGGTCACGCTTCGGCATCAGCGCGACGGACGCCAGCCCATGCCCCGCGAGACCCGAGGCCCCGGCAAGCCACGGCCAGAGGCCGGGCAGGATCGAGAACAGGAACAGGTAGGTCTGCGCGGCAGCCCAGAGCGGCCAGCCGATCAGTACGGTCGCGACGATGCCTGCCGCGATCCGAATGGCGCGGGGACGCCGCCGCGCACAGGCGAAACGGACGCCGAAAACGGCCGCGGCGAGGGCGAGCACGATGGTGATGCGCGCCGCCGTTTCGGCCAGAAGAACGCGCGTCATCCCGATCGGAGCGACGCCGAGGCTCTCCGACCAGTCCCGCAGGAGGGCAGCGAAGAGCGGCCAGGCACGCTGGCTGTTCGACAGGATCACGATGCCGTCGCCGGTCTCGGGCACGAGGTGCATGTGGCTCATCCAGCCATAGCCCTGGCCGCCATGCCAGACCGCCTGCCGCCCGTCGGACAGCGTTTCCGTGAAGTGTCCGAGCGCGTATCCATCTGCGGCGAAAGCGAACAGTCCGCCCACCGCCACGTCCGGGCGGTGCAGGGTGGCAAGCCCCTCTTTCGACAAAACCGATTGTCGTGATCCTGTCATGCCGGCGGCGGCCAGACGGGCGAAGTCGTTTGCCGTGGCGAAGACTCCGCCCGAGCCGCGCCCGGGGTAGACGTAGGGTGCCACGGGACGCCCCCGCAGGTCGTGTCCAACGGGCATGTCGGGGCCGGGCCAGTCATAGGTCGCCGTCTGCATGCCCAGAGGCTCGAAGACCTCGCGCTCGACGACCTCGGCGAAATCCTCGTCCGTGCAGTCCTCGATCAGGAGTTCGAGCAGGTTGTAGCCGGTGTCGGAATAGGCAAACCGCGCTTCGGGCGCGGAGACTGTCTCGAAATCCCGATCCAGATGGTGGGGAAGGTCGGGGCGGTCGGCATCCGGGGCATAGCGTTCGGTGAAGTCGCCCAGACCGATGCCCGCGGTGTGCGACAGCAGTTGCCGGGCGGTGAAGGGCGGGGCGCCCTCGGGCGGTCGCCAGCGCCGCAGGCAGTCCGCCGCCGGCGCGTCCAGGTCCAGCCGCCCGGTTTCCGCCAGCCTCATGGCCCCCCATGCCGTGACCGGCTTGGACAGGGATTCGACGCGGAACACGGCATCTTCGGTCATGGGCCGGCCGCTGGCAGGATCGGCCATGCCGAACGTCCCGATCCAGACTGCACGCCCGTCGCGCAGAAGGACGATGACGGCCCCGGCCACCCCGTCGGCCGCCATCCGGTCCGTTGCCGTCTCGGACAGGCGGGTCCCCAAGGGGAATGCGCTGTCTTGCGCTGCCACGGCAGATGCGTTCAGAGCGAGCATTGCCATCACAGACAGGGCCGCGTCGCGGGGCCAGGCAAACCGGGTCATCCGGCCGATCCCCGTTCTGTCATGCGCCCCCTGGCAATGGAGAGTCCGGTCACGACGTACCATTGAAGATAGGACCAGGTGAGCAGGCGTTCGAACAGGCCGACCCGATCGGTCTCGGCCAGCGCAACGGTCACGGCCGCCAGTCCCGCACCGGCAATGGAGGTCGCCCGCGAGTAGCTGGCGAATCCATGCCAGGGTGGCGACGCCCGCATGGCATCGCCGACCATCCAGATTGCGATCAGGATCGAGATGCCCATCGGGATCGCAATGAAGATGTGGAGCGTGCCGCGCAGCGATACGAACGGCTCGCACCCGGGGTCGCATGGAAAGAACAGTGTGAGACTCACGCCCGCGAAACCCGCGAGGCCCAGAATGAAGGGGCCGACCGGCAGAATCGCATCGGGATAGATCGCCCTGCGAAGGCCGATGGCAAACGGGATGACCAGGGCATGATAGAGGAGAAGGAAAGGGTCCACGACGTGCTTGGCCGCCGCGCCGCGTTCGACCAGTTCGCTGATCGCGTCCGACCAGGCCGAATAGCCGGGCATCAGCGCAATTCCCAACCCATCGGCGAGTGCGAAGGCGGCTGCCGCAAGCACGCCGCAACCGCCGAGAAGTCGAACAGATCGTTGCCGTGCAGCTTCGGTCATTCTGCCCCCGGAAGCACTTCGTTCAAGAGGATCTCGATCGCTCGCGCGGGTTCCTCGAACAGCGGACTGTGGGCGGAGTTCTCGAAGACATGGAACCCCTTCGCGGGTGCCTCGATCACGTCGAAAAAGGCGCGCGAGAGTTCCGGGTTGGCTGTCTGGTCATGGCGTCCGACGAAGATGTGGATGGGCAGGTCGAAGTCGGTCAGCCTCGTGCTCAGATCGTCCTGCAACAGGTTCTCCCAGAAGAACGGCCGCGACCAGATCTTGCCGCGCCATACGTTGATCTTGTCGATGAGCGTGTAGGCACGCACCCGCCAGACCGGCAGGAAGATGCCGGTGATGACGGATGAGATGTCGCGTGTATGGCCGACGCCCGCCCGATGCATCGCGGCATCCCGCAACCGCATCCATTCCGGCGACAGACCGTCCTCCATGCTGACCGGTGCGGCCTCCAGCCTGCGAACCATGCCTGCGTCGCCGCGCGTGCGATAGACGCCGAGCAGGTAGTCGTGGGCCATGACTTCGGATCGCAATTGATGGACGATCTGCGCCATCCCGACATAGGCGCGGAAACGGTCGGGCGCGGCGGCGGCGACCTGGATCCCGAGGTAACTGCCCCAGGAATGGCCGAGGAGCAGGATACGGTCCTGGCCGAAGCGCGAGCGCAGGTAGTCGGCGACCTCGACCATGTCGGCGATCATCTGTTCCATCGTCATCGTATCGGGCGGGATATCGGCGGAGAAAGACATGCCGGCACCGCGCTGTTCCCACCAGACCATTGTGAAATGGCGCTCGAGCCCCGTCGCATAGTCCAGTTCCATGAAGAACTCGGGCATGCCGGGGCCGCCGTGAAGGAAAAGCAGAACCGGGTTTGCGGGATCGACGCTCTGGAGGATCATGGCTTGCGGGATGCCGCCGATCAGGGTGGTGACACGCTCGGACAGGCTGCCCGCGATCACGTTGCCTGTCGCATCGCGCAGCGGGTCCGGTTGGCCCGGACTGACTGCCGCAAGCCACGCGACGCCCAGGACCAAAGCCGCCAGCAGGATCAGAGCAGCCGTCGTCATGACGCGGCCAAGCCCGTTGGCGACATGCAGACCTCTGAATCGCGATGGCATGTCCGCGCTTCTTCCCCGTCGGATCCCATTTCTACCGGCCGCGTTCCAGAAGCGTGGATTCAAGTCCGTTCAGTGCGGCACGATCCAGCACGCGCCCACCGACGATGACCACTTGCGGCTGGCGCAGCGTCGAAAGGTCCTGCAACGGGTTTGCGTCCAAAAGCACCAGGTCGGCCCGCCGTTCCGGCGCGATGGTGCCGTCCTGATCCGCCAGTCCGAAAAAATGCGGCGGAGCGACGGTCGCGGTGTAGAGCGCCTCGCGGGGGGAAAGGCCGATGGCCACGTAAAGGTCCAGTTCGTCGAGCAAAGAGAAGCCGTGGAAGAGATAGGGGTTGGCAAACGAGGCATCGCTGGAGGCGAGGATCGGCACGCCTGCCCGGTGAGCCATCAGGAAGGTCCGCCGGTCGAGCGCGATGCTGTCCTGGGCCAGGGCGCGGACCTCGTCGGTCATCGCCTCGAGCCGGAAATCAGGACGTCCCCAGCCCTCGCGCACATCGGCCGGGATCATGCGCATCCGGGGGGTGTCGGGAGCGGGCCAGTTGCCGGCGTAGAAATCCGCCACGACCAGCGTCGGGCTGACATGCATGCCGGCCTCCACCATCCGCGCCAGCACGGTCTCGCAAACCACTTGGTCCCAGGTCTCGAGGATGACACGGTTGCGCGCCGCCATGATCTCGAAGACGCGGGCCAGGTCGGCCCCCTCGGCCATCGCGGTGCGCAGGTCGTCCAGCAAGGTCTCTTCGGCGGTCGAGCAGGCCATCGCGACACGTCCGAAATGTTCCATCCCGTCCTGACCGGCTTCGATGGCGGTGCCAAGGCCCACCCGTTCGGGGACATGCCCGACGAAGGGCAGCCCTGCCTGGTGGGCCGCTTCGGCAAGCGCGAGGTAGGTCGCTTCATCCAGCATCGAATAGGCCTTCACGGCAGCCCAGCCCTCGTTGGCGATCCGGTCTACGACCGTCCGCGCCTCGCCGGGCGTGTCGGCAAGGAACATGCCGGGCCAGGACCCGGGGCTCGCATCGACCCAGGCACCCGCGAGGATCAACCTGGGGCCAGGAACCTCGCCCGCCTCGATCCGGGCCTGCAGCGCCTTCTGCTCGGCGATGGGCCAGAGCGCGCCCATGTCGCGGATACCGGTGATGCCGTTGACGAGGTAGAGCGGCAGCGCCGCGTCGGGTTCGGTTGGCGTGGAGAAGATGTGGACATGGCTGTCCCAGAGGCCGGGGATCAGGTAGCCGCCCGCGCCGTCGATGCGGTTCGCCGGGTCCGATGTGATATCCGAGCCAACTTCCGCGATCAGACCGTCACGGATCAGCACGGATTGGCCGGCGGTGAGTCTTCCGTCGACCACGTCGACGATGGTGACGTCGGTCAGCAGCGTTTCTGATTGCGCCCGCACATTGGTTGCGACGACGAAAGACAGGGCGAATGCCAATAGTATCCGAAATGCGTATGTCATTGCTCCGTCACCCTCAGGACGAGTTTTCCCGCAATCTCGCCCGCCTCCACCCGTTCGTGCGCACGCCGCACCTCGGCCAGCGGCAGCACCTCGGAGATCACGGGGTCGATGCGGCCCGCCGCCAGCATCTCGAAGAGCGTCGCCAGATCCTCACGGAACCAGTCGGGGTGCTTTCGCCGCATTGCGCCGATGGAATAGAATGCCGTGGCATGCCCGTTCGGCAGCCAGTCCCAGACCTTCAGCTTAACGAAATCCATCGGGATCGAGCCGCCGCGTCCCAGCACCTCGTTCTGAAAGCCGAAGGCCACCAGCATGCCGCCGGGCTTCAGCGCATGAAGCGACCGCGACAGGCTGTCGCCGCCCAGCGGGTCGAAGATGGCATCGACCCCGCCGCCCGTCGCCTCCAGAAGTGCGGTCTCGGGCGCGCCCGTGTCGATGGGCGTGGCGCCAAGGCTGCGGATCAGGTCGTGCTTCGCGGGCACATCGGTGCCGAAGGCCGCCATCCCCGCATCGCGTGCCAGTTGCAGCATCGCCGTGCCGACTGCCCCGCCCGCGCCGTGGATCAGCAGACTCTGGCCCGCCCGCATCTTCGCCACGCGGGTGAGCATCTGATAGGGCGTGACCGCGGACAGGATCATGCCGAGCGCATCGACGTCCGACACGCCTTCCGGCACGGGCGTCAGCCGATCTTCGGGCAGGCAGATGTATTCGCCATAGGCCCCGATGGTCGTGAGGTCCGCCACCCGGTCGCCGGGCTTGTAGCGGGCAGCACCCGGGCCGGGCGCATCGACGATCCCCACCATGTCGTAGCCGGGGGTAAAGGGTGGCTTGTCCTTCACATCCGGATACATGCCCTTGCGGATCATGATGTCGGTGAATGCGGCGCTGACCACCAGAACGCGCACGCGCACCTCGCCTTCACCGGGCTGCGGCAGGTCGGGGACGATTTCGAGTTCCAGTTCCTCGGGGCCGCCAAAGGCGTTCAGTCTGACGCGTGTCCAGGGCATGCAGGGTCTCCTTGCGGGGTCAGGAACGCCCCGTTCGAGTGAAATAAATCAGGGATCTCGCCGGTCAGGGCTGCGGCCGACCCGCCCGCAAGGGCCCGACCGCCAAGGCCCAGAAGAGGTGCGCGCCGGGTTGTCATGTCGGCGCGGTTCTCATCTGCGGCGCAAGCGAACCGGCCCAGGTGGCGATGCGGTCCCAGTCGCGCCTGTCGCCGATCGGCGACTTCACCAATCGGACAGCGAGGCGGTCGAGGAAGGACAGGCGCGCGGGGTCGATCTTGCCTTCGAAAAAGGCCTCATCGGCCGGGGTGAGCAGGGCGCGCGCCTTCGCAGTGTACTTTGCGCGCTCGGCCACGGCGGCGGGATCGTCGCCGAGTGCGAGCATGTACATGGTGAAGAACGCAACCGGCATGGCGGACAGCGCGTCGCGATTTGCCGACAGGAAATTCGTCATCTCGGGCAGCCAGGATCCATAGCGGACAGCGCTGCCGAGGATAGCTCCGGAATAGCTGTCGAGACTCGTCACCTCGCCCACCGGACGGGCCTCGGCCGAAAGGCCCGCTTTGCACAGGTGGCCGGCGATGGCGTCAGCGACCTCGGCGGTCGAACCGGTGCGGGTTGCATAGGCGATGAGGATTCTGTCGGCCATCGGGGTGTCTCCTTGGCAAGCGAAACTCATGAACTCGGGCGCGGGTCGCCACGTTGCGACCCTGATGCCCGCCGCAATCGCGGTGACACCGGCGAGTGCAACGAGAAACCGGCGACGTCCGATCAGCCGCATGGCTGTCCCCTCGTGAGCCTGAAGGTGGGACCAGCCACGCCGGAAGCCTGCAAGAGGGACGCTTCGGAGATTTTGCAGGCGACACTCATGGCCGATCCGATTCGTGAACTGAGCCAATCGCCAGATCCGCGAGTGCGGCCTCGAGCGCGGGTACAAGATCGGTGCTTTCATCGACGATGCCGACATCGGTGTTGATCTGGAAGGCGACCGTCACGCCGTGATCGGCATAGTGCCGCAGGCTGGAGACATATCCCGGAATCCATCCTCCGTGGCCGTAGACGGGACCACGCGGCGTGTCGGCATAGATCGCCACCCCCGCACCATAGAGGATACGGGATGTATCGGGTGCGACCGGGATGCCATCGAGCAGCCGGTCGAGATAAGGTTCGGGCAGGGCCATGCCGCCAAAGAGCGAGTTGCCCCAGAGCGCGAGGTCACGCGACGTCGAGACGAGGCCGCCGCCGGTCCATTCCATCGCCGGGTCCCAGACCAGTCGACCGGCGGCATCCACCGTGCGAGGAGCAATGCCGAACGGATTGTCCGGTATGGTGTATCCCACGGCAAGACCGGCGAGATCGCGCCGGTCCGACGGCGTTGTCGCCTCGAGACCCTGGGGCAGGAGAAATCGTTCGGCCACTACGTCGTAGTACAACTGCCCGGTGACCTGCTCGATGATGAGCCCCAGCAGAAGATATCCGGTATCGGAATAGGCCCAGCCCGACCCGGCCGGGAACAGAGGCTGCGTGTCGAGAACGAAGGCTATCGCCTGTTCGGGTTGAAGCGCGTCCTGCCCGCCAGCCATTCGCGCCGTCATCTCGGCGGCGAACGCCTTCGTGTGAACGTGGTCCTGCAGACCTGCGCCGTGGCGCAAGAGATCGCCGATCGTCATCGTGGCGTGGTTCGGCAGTCGCGCGAACCAGTCCCGGTCGCCCAGATGGGCCGACACAAGGTCGGACCGCGCGAGCAACCCGTCGGTTTCGAGCGCAAGTACCGTCGCGGCGACGAGGCTTTTTCCGATGCTCGCGGCCAGCATTCGGCTGTCGGGAGTCATGGGGGTGTGGGCCTCGGTGTCGGCAAGACCTGTCGCCGCGGTGACGACCTTTCCCTCCGGAAGCGCGACCGCCGCGGTCGCGCCGGGGAACCCGTATTCGGAGCGGAACCCATCCAGCAGGGTCTCGAGGCGTGCCGGAATGTCGTCAGCACCGGCGGGAGACGCCAGAAGCAGAACCGCGCCAGCGAGGGTTGCGATCATCCGCGGAACTCGCGGGGCGCGGGTCATGACCTGGCGCCTCCGGTGTTGGGAATGACGTCCGTCACGGCGCCTTCACGGCTGAACATCGTCCTGCGGTTCAGCCAGACAACGACCACGGCCACCCCGACCAGGATGCGGGTGTCCCAGGGCTGTGCGTCGGGCCAGAACGGAATGATCAGTTGCCAATGAAACAGCATCGGCAGAAGCAGGCTGCCACGCGCGCTGTTGAAGATCGGCGTCACGAGAATCGCGAGGGTGACGTTGCCGATGAAGAAGGGGAGGAAGGACCAGTTCTCGTAAACGACACCGGCAAGATAGAAGGCGGGCAGGTGCCAGACCCCCCAGGCCGTCCCTATGATGGCCCCGGCCCAGAAGGGGGCGACATGACGCTGCAGAAGCGGCTGCGCAACGCCCCGCCATCCGAATTCCTCCAGCGGCCCGAGAAACAGCATCATGAACATGAGGGCGATCATGGCGCCCATGCCCTCCGGCGGTACCGGCGCAAGGAGTGGCCCGCCCTTGATCAGCGACCCGGCCATGAAGACGACCGGGATTCCGATCAGGATGAAGGCCCACCAGGCTGGGGCGCAGCGCCAGTACAAGAGGCGTGAAAGGAAACCGCGCAGCCCCCGCAAACCGCCGAACGCCAGCACGAGAAGGATACCCGCGATCCCGGGCGCCCAGGTGGCGAGAAAGTAGAGCGGATGGCTGCCGCTGATCTCGCCAAAGGTCGCGGCAGCTTGTTCGGGAAAGTAGATATAGCCGCCGATCACGCTCCAGGTGACGCCGAATGTGAGCAGGGCGAAGAATAAGAGCGCGTAGGAAGGCAAAATCGGCTTCGGTCTGTCTGCAACGAAAGACACGGGCGAATCCTCCGGAAACGATTTTTGATCTGAATCTGCACGCAGCATCGCCCTTATCGCACGGGTTTTCGCTGATCGAGATCAACCGGGACGCAATCAGTCAGGCACGAAAGGGGAGAGAGTGGTCCAGACGCCTGCGAGGCAGGCGCTTGCGGCGCCCGCGTCCTGTTCCGGGAACAGCCGCTCGCCGCCGTCCCGCCAGCGCGCCTTTCAGATCTCGGGTCGGTCGGAGGGCGCCGCCTCGTTCGCAATCGCGGGTATTTCGCGGTCCGTGGACGTCAGCGCAAGTAGACGGCTGCAAGTTCGACCGCGGTGTTGCCTTCCGCGTCCCGAAGGATGAGGGTCTGCCCGTCCAGCGCAAAGGTCCGTGGGGCGGCGAGGATGTCGCGCAACTGCCGCTCCAGCATGTCGATCGGAGGCGGGCAGGCCATCAACGTGCTTGCGGCTGCCGTGAACGTCAGGGCATCGCCGTCCGTGTCGTAGCGGCCGATGATCTGGTTGCAGCCCACAGTCGCGCGGAACCGCGCCTCCGGCATATCCGGAAGGACGAGATGCGGCTCTCGCCGACCATCGACGGGCAGCAGCGGCGCGCCCATGAGGCTGTCGATGCGCCAGTAGGTGTTGGTGAGCGATGCCTGCGGTTCGGGGCGCGCGCAGGAGTCGTCGGGCCGAACGGCGATGAACCGGTCCACGACGAGGCTGGTGCGCGGGGGGGCGTCCATCGCCGGCCGGGCTGCGAGGTCGCCCTCCACATGCACGATGACCGGCGCGCCGGGGCTCGGGGCCGCCTCCAGATAGGCGCGTTCGAGCGAGAGGTAGTCGTCTTCCTGCGCTATGGGGTAGCGGACGCCGGAGAAGCATTCCTCGAAAAGAGCGGCGTCGGCCATATAGGTCATCCGGCCCAGCAGGACGAGCCCCTCCAGTTCGGTCGGCTCCAGCGTGCCGTCGCTGGTCAGAGCGTATGGCAGATCGGACTCGATGGGACTGCCGGCCATGGCCATCTGGCGAAGCCGGTCGGGGGCCTTGACCTGCCAGAATAGCGGCATCTCGGAGGCGCCGTAGAGAACGATCGCGCCCCTGACCGGGTCGGCATACCAGCGGCCGATTTCGTCGCGCTTCAGCGTGCCATCGGTCTTGCCCAGCCACTCGCGGCGCATGTGGTAATACTGATCTGGCCAGAGGTCGAGGTGATGGCGGGTCCCTTCGCAGTCGGCGCAGGGCAGCGTGCCGCGGAACGTGGCGGGCAGGCGCAGGCCGTGGGCCGGGAGTGGCTGGGCAGCGCCCGAGGAGTCCTGTGGGACCATCTTCAGGATAACCTCCGTATTCTGCTGGTCGCCGTCCTGAAGGACGCGATTGACCGTGTCGGTGGTGAACAAGAGCTGTCCGTTGTTCCGGATCGCCGCGCGCAGGGCATAGATCGCTCGGGGATCGAGCGCGGCGGGATCGTAGTCGATCGAGAACGCGATCGGCGACTGGCCCGGGGCTTCGATCACGGTTCGGGCCAGGGGTGTCGCGGGGGCATCAGCGCGCGAGATGTCCTCGATCACCGCCTCGAAGGTCACGTCCGCAGGCAAGGCGATCCGCTCGCGGATCATCGCGGTGCCGGTCAGGGTTTCGGCGGATGCCGATCCTGCGAGGAGAGCCGCCGTCGCGGCGATCAGAAAGGCGACGCGGCCTGGCATCGGGCCGATACCGCCGCCGCCGGCCTCGAATATTCGTTTCAGCATGAGTGTCCTTTCCGCTGCCGCACGGGTGTGACCGCATCCTGTCATGGCCGGGCCATGCGCAGTGCGCACGACACGCGCCGGATCGTGCAGCAGTTTTATCGTGAGGGTGGCATCACGTCTCACTAAATGACCCGATCCGGGTCACTCCTGTCTGCCCAGGTCGCGATCCCGGCATAGGTTTTGCGCGAAGCAGGATTCGGGGGATGACCTAATGATGAGAAGAGCAACTCTTGCAGGAGTGTTCGCCAGCCTTGCGCTGGCTGGTTGCATGGAGACGGCGGAGTTCGGCGGCTCGGGGGGAAGTTTCGGAGGGTCAAACGGCGGATTTGGCGGCTCCGGCGGCTCGAATTTCGCCAACTTGTCACTTGGCCGGGATGCCTGCACGCGCACGCTCCGAGAGCAGGGGTGGATTCTGGTCAGAGTCGATTCAGTCCGCGAGTACGGTGGTTCCACACCCCGCGGTGTCGAGGTGCGCATGACCGCACGGCGCGACGCGTTATCCGTGAACACCGAGCCGCGGGTCTGCCGTTTCAGTTACGCCAGCGGAACCGCCGATATCAGCCGGACCTGACCGTACCCACGCCGATTGCGACCCGCTGCGGTCGCTTTCCATTATCAGCAGGAGATTGAATTGAAGCGAATAACATGGTCGGGCCCGATCCTGGCCCTAGTCCTCGCCTTCGCGGCGCTGGCTCCGCAACCGGTTGCGGCTCAGCAAGGGATGGACCAGGAAGAGGCCGACGCCGCGGTCGCGGCGATCATCGCGCTGGGCGTAGGTCTGGCCATCGCGAAGCACCGCAAGGACCGGAACTCCGGGTGGGACCAGGGCAGGTACGGCCAGCCCTTCTCGCCCAGCCCGAACGTCGTATGCCTGCCGCAACCGCGGCAGTGCTTCGAGCATTCCCACTATTCCGCCCGTTGGACGCGCCGCATTTTTGGCAGCTGATGTGCAGACGAACATCCAGGAGACGAACATGACCATGAAAACCGGCCTTTTGTCCGCCGTATGCGCGGCCGCCATCGCCACCGGCGCCGTTGCGCAGGACAACACCCCCGTCAATCCGGCCAACATCGACCTCGGCCAGCGCATGTCTATGGCCTATTCGACCTTTTCCTATGATCTATTCGAGGATCTGCTCGCACCCGAGCAGGTGCTCCGGCTCTTCATCCTGACCAAGCAGGAGGTCGCCTCGATCGTGTGCGACGGTTTCACGCTCGACCAGGAACGGCTGACCGCCGCCATGAATAAGGTCGTGAACACGCAGCCGATGACGGACGGCGAGTACAACACGATTATCTTCGGTCGGATCATGCATGGTCACGGCGTCTTCAAGGGTGGCGAGATGGCGCTGGCCACTTTCGACCCCATCGCCTACTGCGCCTACGGGACGCAGGTCATCGAGGAGTTGTCGGACGAGGATTCCGAGGGGCTGTTGGTACTGAGCGCAGCCGAGTAGCCGACGACAGGGGTGTGGCCGGTCTCTCCCTCGGGCCGACCGCACCCGCTTCGCGGAGCCTCACAGCATCAGCGGTACCAGCAGCAGGCCGGCCGCAACGGAGACGGCGATGCCGATCACGTCGAGCAGCGCGCCGGCGCGCAGCATCGCAACCCGCGTGACGGCCGGATTGTCCATCACGATGGCATTCGGCGGGGTCGCCACGGGCAGCATGAAGCCGACGGACGCGGCGAGTGCGATGGGCCACAGAAAACCGATCGGCTCGATGCCGACGCTCGCCGCAGCCGCACCCGCCACCGGAAGAAACACCGCCGCCATCGCCGTGTTGCTGGCCAGTTCGCCGACATAGACGATGGCCGCCGCTATCGCGAGGACGAGCAGCCACACCGGCATTTCCTTGGCAAGCACCACATGTTCGCCGATCCAGCCCGCAAGCCCCGACTGGTCGATCATCCCGGCGAGCGCCAGCCCGCCGCCGAACAACACCAGGACATCCCAGCGCAACCCCTTGAGTGCGGAGAAGTCCAGAAGCCGCCCGTTTGCGCCCGAAGGCAGCAGGAACAGCGCCGCGCCCCCGGCCATCGCGATCATGGCGTCGTTGATGGCCAGCCCCGGCAGCACGCGTTCCGCGAAGGGGCGCGCGATCCAGGCAACCGCAGTCAGCCCGGCCACCACGGCGACGCGCCGCTCCGCGCGCGTCCAGGCGCCGGGACGCTCCACCCTGGCCGCGGCGATCGCTCCGGCATGCCGCACGCCCGGGGTCAGCCGGACCAGCACGAGCCATGCTGTCACGAGGAGAAGTCCGGCCACCGGCAGCCCCACAGCGGCCCATTGGGCGAAGCCGATATCGCGCCCGTAGGTCTGGCCGACATAGGCGGCGAAGAGCACGTTCGGCGACGTGCCGATCAGCGAGCCCATGCCCCCGATCGTGGCCGCATATGCCACGCCCAGCATCAGCGCGGTGGCGAACCGGTCGCCCTCGGACCGACCGAGGGTCAACGAGGCGGCGATGGGCAGCATCACGATGGCGGCGGCGGTGTTGCTGATCCACAGGCTGAGGAACCCCGTGGCCAGCATCACCCCGCCGATCAGGCGGGCGGGCGCGTCTCCCGCGATGCCGAGAATCCACAGGGCGATGCGCCGGTGCAGTCCCCAACGCTCGATCGCGCGCCCGATCAGGAAACCGCCGAGGAACAGGAACAGAAGCGGGTGAACATAGGCGGCGGCGAGGGTGTCGAACGGCCCAAGCCCGAAGGCCGGTGCGAGCACGAGGGGCGCAAGTGCCGTCACGGCCAGCGGCAGCGCGCCCGCGATCCACCACACCGCCATCAAGAAGGCGATCCCGGCCGTGCTCCACGCGTCGGGAGACAGGCCGCCCGGCGGGGAAAACAGGACCGTTGCGGCGGGACCGAACAGACCGATCAGGATGGCCAAGGGACGCATGACGGCACATTGCGTCAGGCGCGACCGACCGGCAAGACCGGGTCAGCGTCGCGTGGCGGATGCTCCGACCCTTGGTGCTGCGTCCCGTGCTGGAGCATGGTATGTCTGCATCGGAGTTGAAGAAAGAACGGGCGTGAACGACGTCACCCGCGAGAACCGCCAACGGATGATCCTGGACCCCGGCGGCTTCGCCGATCGGGAACGGCTGGTCGCCTACGAGATCGGCAACACGCTTCTGATGATGAACCTCGAACTTCAGAAGAACTTCGGACTGCGCGCCGAGGAGTATCAGATCTTTATGCTGATCGTCTTGTCGACCGTCCAACGTTTCGCCCGTAATCCGGGATCGGACGAAACACTTCTCGGCCGCATTCCCCTGCCACCGGAGGCGTCCGGTTCAATCTCGCGCCGTCGGATCTCGGAAACCCTGGATATTCCGTTCGAGACCGTGCGCCGGACGGTCGCAAGCCTGCTGGCGCGCGGCATGATCGTCGAGCGTCGCCGTGGCTGTCTGTCGTCGCCCGGCGGCACGCTTGCACGTCTGGGAGAGGATGCGCTGCCCGAGCGGATGGCGCGCCGTTTTTTGTCGGTGAGCAACGTGATGGCAAGGCTTGGCGCGGCGAAACTGGCAGAGCCTGAGTGAGCTTGGATCGCCTTATGTGGGAAAGCCGCTTCTGACATCACCCGGGCGATCGGACATCAGTCCCTGTCATTCGAAGCAGCGTTGTTGTCCGACACCCAAACTGGCTCGAGAGTGACAAGTGTTCGATCCCGCGGCCGTCCCCTCCGGCAATCTGCAACAGATTCCAGCCTGGTGGGAGAAACCGGCAGACCTTTGAAGGATGGCATGGATTGATGATGAAAGTCAGAGGGTTGGAAGATTTCGTGCGCGGCGCATGGGTCAAGTCTGGATCGCGCAGCATCGTGTCGCATCGCGCTGATTCCGTGTCCGCCCGCCGTCGAGTACAGTCAGGATTTCCATGCGAATAGCACGGTCTGGCCGTGCTGCAAGGCGTCGCGTGCGGCGGTTCGTGCGGCGGCTTTGCCGGACGCATCGACATGAGAATTGCCGCGGCCGAGATCAGGGTCATCGCGCCCGCGAGTGCATGGACAAAGCCCCAGGTCACCCACAGGACGGCGCCGCCCTTCAGGGCGGCGGTGTGTGTGTGTCTTGGTCATTCGGAAAATCCCGGTGTTTCAGCATCCTGGGCCAGTTGCGGGACGCCCGGCCATGCCGCCGTCGCGGCGGACGGCGTTGCGAGACGGCCGAGTACGTCATCGAGCGCCGCGGTATCCTCGGGGTGGACCAGCCGCGCATCCTTGGCGTCCCACGCCTCTGGCCATCGTCCGATGCCGAGCGTGCCGCGCAGATAGGCACCGAAATGCGGGGCGATCTTCTGCTGGCTCGCCAGCACGCCCGCGCCCGCGCGGGGGCCGGGACTGGCGGCCAGCATCACCAACGGCTTGCCCTGCCAGAGCTTCAACTCGATCCGGCTCATCCAGTCGAAGAGGTTCTTCCACGCGGCGGTGACGAAGCCCTTATGTTCGGCGAAGGAGACGAGCACCGCATCCGCCGCGCCGATCCGCGCCGGGGCGAAACCGGACGTGCCCGATTATGTCGTGACGCTGTTCCGCCGTGTGCGCTTCGGCCTCTATGCCGGCTGGGGCTATATCGATCGCGCAGGGCAACCCGACCCGGATCGCCTCGACGAGCACCGCTTTGTCGGCGCGGTCGGCGCGCCCAGGCCGGTGCCTTACGCCGACTGGATGAACGCCAACGTTCCCCCCGACGCGCTGGCCCTGCACAACACCGACCAGCAGGTCCTGCACAGTGCCGTTTGCGAGGGGTTGGGCCTGGGGCTCCTCGCGGAACACGACGCCTGCCGAAGGCCCGACCTCGTTGAGGTCATCCCGCCAGGCGAGGCGTGGTCAACCACCCTCTGGACCGTCACCCATGTCGATCTGCACCGGACGACGAAGGTGCAGGCGTTCCTGGCGCACCTGAAGGCGAGCCGAGCATCCGGCAAGGCAGGCCGCGCGACGCGGTCCGTCAAGGACCAGGCGCTGCGAAGGCCAGCCCGTTGAGAACGGCCGCGACCGCCCAGAACGGTGCGAAGACGATACCGACATTCCGTCCGTTCTTCGAAATCCGCGGATGGTGTCCGAGCGCCGGAATGCCCGCGTGGTTGGCGTTCACGAGGGCAAACAGGATCGCCATGATCCCGAAGACGACATGCAGGGCGTGGCGTTCGGTCAAGGGCAGCGTGAGCCCGTAAAGCACACCCGCGGCCACCGCGAGAAACGCGAGCGCGCCCTGGCGCTGCTCGAACAGGATCAGGAAGACGTAGTCCGCCCCAGCGGGGTGCTTGTCATCTGGCGCAGCAGCGAGTGCCGCGTCCAGCATGGCGATCTGATCGTCATGCGTCAGTGCCTTCGATGGTCGCGGCAGCCCCGGCGCGAAGACCGGAAGCACCCAGTTCACGACCCAACGCGCCCAGAGGGGACGGTGAACCTCGACGGCATGAACGAACGCGGGGGCAAGACACAGGAGAAGCCCGAGGGTGGAGACCAGGGTATTCGACATTGAAGAGGGCGCTTTCACAAAGGACTGACAGGGATGAGGCGGGTCCGGCGTCGAGTGTAATCGCCGGACCCGGCGGCGCCTACTCGGCGGTCAGTTGCACGACGGCGCCAGTCCAGTCCTCGAGGTGGAAGATATGCCTGATCAGGCCGTCCTCGACGGTGACGATGTCGATGGACATGATCTCGAAGCTCTTGCCGGTCGCCGGATCGACGCCGAAGAAGGGGCCAACGGGTGTTCCGGTGGCAAGCCCGCGCACGACGAAGCGGTTGTCGCCTGTCTCGATGATCTCCTGCGGTTCCCAGGAGAGATCGGGCACGATCTGGCCGAGGAAGGCGACGGTGTTGAGCATGCCCTGCGCGCCTTTGCCGCCCGGCGGGACCGGGATCGAGACGACATCGGGCGAGAACAACTCGTAGTAGCGTTCCGTGGTGGTGCCGGCTGGGTCGGAGAGGATGTCGGCATAGAAGGCACGCACGGTGTCGATATCATCGGCAAGGGCCGGACCGGCGAGTGTTGCCGCTGCCAGAGCGAACGCTGTGAGGGTCTTCTTCATGGTGAAGGTTCCTTTCGAGGGTGGGGAGGGAAAGCCGGATAGGGGCGGGTGCGGTCCGGGCGCTTGTCGAGTTGCATTTCCTTCAGCGCGCGTCCTGGCGCGGCTGCGCCCTTGGACATCTCGCATCGTGCTCCAAGCGCGACAGCCCTGGTTGGCGAAGGCGCGCACTGCCCGCATGCCGAAGCCGCTGCTGGCCCCGTGATCAGGGCCGTCCCGGCGGTTTCCGTGTCGATGCTTGCCAACGTGATGTCCTGCTTGAAAGCTGCGTTACCGACTGGTACGAATATCCGAGATACCTCGTCAAGACTTAAAATACCGACTGGTAACAAAATGAGAGACAGTGACGCCAAGCCCTTGCGCGGCCGCCCAAGGACGATGAAAGCCGAGGAGGTGCTCGATGTCGCGGTAACTGCCTACTGGCAGCGCGATCCAGCCGATGTGTCGGTGAACGCGATCTGCCAGATGGCGGGCGTCTCAAAGCCCTCGCTCTATCGCGTGTTCGGCAGCGAGGATGGGCTGACGCGGGCGGCGCTCGATCACTACGCCGAACGGGTGCTTTCGGACATCTTCGCGATCCTGCAAGACGGGAAGGGGCTGCGGGATACGCTCGACGCCCTGGTCGAGTTCGCCTGCGCCGACCCGCGGATGGAGACCGGGTGCCTGTTCTACAAGATGCGCGCCGGAAGGCACCGGCTTGGACCGGAGACGCGCGCGCGGGTAGACGAGATCGATGCGGCGGCGCAAGCTGCCTATGCCGCGTTCCTGCAATCCTGCCGCGAAGACGGCAATCGGACCGGCGGGCTGTCCGTCGAGGCGGGGGCGAAGTATCTGAGTGAACAGATCGCCCTTGCCATCACGCAGCGCGCCTCGGGCGAAGATCCAACCCGTATCCGAGAGATGTTGGGCCTGGCGCTGTCGGTATTCCTGCGACCGTGACCGGAACGCCTCGTGCCCTCATGCCCGACTATCTGCGGCTGTTCGCGCTGTTTGGCATCGTCGTCGTAAACGTCCAGTACATCGCCTTCTCCGCGCTGCACGGCTTCGCCGATCCGGTCGGGGAGACTGCGCGCGACGCCATCGTCATGTGGCTTGTGAACGGGCTAGCGCTCTTCAAGACCTATGGGTTGTTCTCCTTCATGTTCGGCGTGGGCCTGGGCTTTCTGATGCGCACGGCGGCGCGGCGGGGCCTGCCCTTCGGGCGGCTCTACCGCAACCGGATCATCGGGCTGCTGATCCTTGGCGTCGCGCATGGATGCCTGTTCTTTCCGGGCGACATCCTGACGATCTACGCGGTGACGGGAGGGGTGCTCTACCTGTTCCGGGATTGGCCGGTGGGCCGCCTTGTCCGTGTCGGCGCGGCGCTGCTGGTCCTGCAGGTCGTCATCGCCCCTCTGCTGCTACTTGCCGCGCCCGAGACGCCCCCCGACATCGTGGCGCTGGAGCGCGAGATACTGACAGAAGGCGGTTTCCTCCTTGCAGTGGCGTTCCGCAGCATCGGTTTCGCCGTTTTCCTGCCGTCGCTTCTCGTGATCCAGGGGATCTCCGCACTGGGGTGGTTCTGCCTTGGGCTGGCCGCCGTAAAGTCGGGCATGATCGACGAGGCCGCGCATCCGCTCTGGCGGCGCGCGCGGCGCTGGTGCCTGTTGCCGGGGGTTGCGCTGGGTCTTGCGGGTGCGGCGATCTGGCAATGGGGACCGCCGGTGCCCGGTGTCGTGCTGACCATCGTCGCGGCACCGGTCGCCACGCTCGGCTATCTCGGTCTGATCGCCGCGCTCGCCCGTCCGCCGGGGCCGGTCATGGCGCGCGCGCTTGCCGCGGGCGGCTCCAGCCTGAGCGTCTATCTTGGCCAGTCCATCGTCCTATCGAGCGTGTTCGCCGGCTATGGGCTGGGCCTCTGGGGCGCGGTCGACAGGCTGACAGCGGTCACGATCGCGCTTGCCGTGACGGCCGCTCTGATCGCTGTGATCGCCATCTGGCGCACCCGCTTCGCGCTTGGACCCTTCGAATGGGTCTTGCGGCGGATCACGTACGTCAGGCTGGCGGACTGACGGCGTCGCATGAACCGGGGAGCAGCGTTCGCCGAACGCCAAGTTGATCCGATACCACGATGATATCAGGAAACTGCCTCAATTGGCGTCGGGTCCCGTTCGCTCTGGCAGCCGGCAAGCGGTTTGAAGCAAGTCGGAGACGGCTGGCGTGCATCTGATGGATCGCACAGATCATCGAGCGGTTTGAAGCGAGTGGAACGTTCGGGGCCCCGCCCCGTGTGCGACCTTCTTTTCGGACTGAAACCACCAATGTATGAAGGCCGCCGTGTGCCGGTTTCGACGCCGCCAGAAGAATTGGCCGAGTTCACGCGGCAAACCGCGGAACCACGCTCTCGACCAGTCGCGGTTCACCCAAGTAGCCCAAATCGCGGATCAACGCGCCTGCTCAAAATGCCTGCAGGGAGATCGCCCTGTCGCCAAAGCCCTGACACCGGCTTGGGCGCACCTTCATGAGAATTGTAGAGAATTTCCAATTCAGCCGGGATCAGGCTTTGGATCCGGCGGGCGCATAACCGCTGGCCTGCCTTCCGGATTTGCCCCAAATCGGTGCGCCCTTCGTTCTGCTGCCTTCTTTCCGACCTCAAGCGACCCGATCTCTTTTTGGAGACCAAGTGCACGCGCGGCGTCGATGGCGCACATTTCCGGCACTTTGCCCTCGGGCAGCACGTCTGGATCGCGGAAGTGGCGGCGGTGGTAGGGCATCGCCAGTGCCAATTGCCGCAATCCGGTCGCCGGAGATCCCGATGCGGATAACCTCGGTTTCGAGGCAGCGGTGGACCTGAAAGATCCGCTCGGCCCGGCGATAGACGGTTCAGCAACAATTGCTCCGCGATTTCGTCGCGAAACGACAAGGCCTTTCGTCTCCGGTCGGACAAGATCACACGGGCATTCCGCCACATTGCAGTTCCCAACATAATGGGCCAAATGGGATGCCAAACGAGGCAGGCGCGAAAGCGAAAAACGGTTCCATGTCCGACGCATTCGAAGATCATCCCGTGACGTCCCCGACCGCGATGGCGCAATGGGTGGCGGACGTGCTGCGCGACCGGATCATCAAGGGGACATACCCGCCCGGATCGCGTCTTGTCGAACGCAAGATCTCGGCCGAACTCGATCTGTCGCGAACCCCGGTGCGAGAGGCGCTCAAACTGCTGCAGGCGGACGGGTTGATCGGCATTTCCCGCAACAAGGGCGCTCAGGTCCTGACATACGGCCCCGACGAGGCGCTGTATCTCTTCGACGTGATCGCATCTTTGGAAAGCCTTGCCGCAGAGCGTCTGGCCGTCCGCATCGCTTCCGACGCGCTGGACGAGATCGAGGAACTTCATGCCCGGATGCTGACCTACTACAAGATCGGCAACGTCACCGACTATTTCGACACCAATTCCGAGATCCACGATTTCATCGTCGGAAATTGCGGCAACCCTCTGGTCGCCGAGACGCATACCCGCCTGATGGCGCGCGCACGCCGGGGGCGCTATCTGGCGATCATGCAGCCCAAACGCCTTGATGAGGCGTTGGGCGAACATGAAACGCTGATGGAAGCACTGCGCAGACGCGATCCCGCGCAGGCGGCCGCGATCTGGCGAACGCACCTGCTGCACACCGGCGAGACCGTGGCATCAGTGCTGAGAGAACGCAGCGCCCTCTGATCAGCCGTGCCGCGCCCGTGCCCAAAGCCTTTCCGATACCCTCTGCGCCTCGGCAATGATCTCTGCGGGATCGACCCTGGTGGGCCGCCGGTCGCGTACCAGCCATTCGCCGGCGACCATCACATCCGTGACGTTGGCGGCCGATCCTGAATGAACGACGATCCCGACGCCGTCGATGACGGGCGCCAGGTTCGGCGCGTCCCGGTCAAGCAGGATCAGGTCCGCCGGCGTTCCCACTTCCAGCCGTCCCGTGGCCGTGTGACCCTTCAGAGCCTGTGCGCCGCCGGTGGTTGCCCAGCGGAAGACCTCCGCCGCGTCCAGATCGAACGACATGCCCGCCTTCCAGCGGGCCGAGGCAATGGCCATGCGCATCGCCTCGAACATGTCCGCCGACTTCGTGTCGGTGCAAAGGGTGATCGCTGCCCCCGCATCTTGCAGCGCCACGATCGGGGCGGCCGCGCCGAAGCTGGCATTTCCGATCGGGGCGTGCGCCACCACGCCCCCCGCGGCACCGAAACGGCGAACGTCGCTTTCGGACATGAAAATGCAATGCGCCGCGATGAGGTCGGCGGACAGAAGGCCCACATCTTCCAGGAACTCCGTCGGCGTCATGCCTTCGCGTGCGGTCACCTGCTCGACCTCCATCCTCGACTGGCTGAGATGGGTGTGCACCTGCTTGCCTGTCGCTTCCGCAATCGCGCGCATCTCGACGAATATTTCGCGCGAGCAGCTGTCCGGCGCATGGGGCGCGAGGATCGTCGTGATCCGGCCCTTTCCGTCCCAGTCGTCGTGCAGGTCCATCGCCGCGCGCAGCGTGTCGCTTCCCAGCTTGCCGTCGCGGACGAAGCGGCCTTCGGCCAGCGCGGCGCTGTCCATGTCCATGACGCGTCCCCCCACCATCGCGCGCAAGCCCAGTTCGGATGCCGCGCGGGCAAGGGCCTCAGGACACCTGTAGTAGTCCACGATCGTGGTCGCGCCCGCGCAAAGCATCTCCATCACGCCAAGCCGGGCGAGGGCCAGAGTTTCTTCCTCGGACAGCCAGTGTCCCTGCGGCACCCCCGGAATATAGGCCGGGGCAAAGCCCTTGTCCTCGACCATCCCGCGCACGATCATCAGAGGGGAATGGTTGTGGCTGTTCACCAGTCCCGGCAGGCAGATCGCGCCCCGCGCGTCCATACTGTCCTCGCCGTCATGGCGGGGCAGTGTTTTGCCGATCTCGGTTATGCGCCCGTCCTGTCCGATGCGGATGTCCGAACCGAAGCGCGCGCCTTGGTCGACCGAGAGCAGGGTCACGTTCCTTAAATGGAATGCCATTTTGATTTTCCTTTTGCTTCTGTAAGCGGCAGCCTTGGCCGTAAGTGCCTAATTTTTGGAACAAGCGCGATTTTCCAGTGATTCCCCTCGGTTTCATCTCGAAATCCCTGCTCCGTATCGACCTAACTTGAATGGCATTCCATTTTCAAGTCGACGCCAAGAATCGATTGAACAGCTCGAGAATCGAACCCGTATCCGAACCAAGAGGAACGTCATGACACGCATCCATTCCCGCGGCTTTTCCCGCCGCTCCTTCCTGAAGACATCGGCCTTCGCCGCGGCGGGAACGCTCGCCGCTCCGTCCATTCTGCGCGCCCAGACTACCGAGATCGTGATCGGCTGTGCCGGCTCGCACACTTCGTGGATGGAGGCCATCGTCACGCCCCACATGAGGGAGGCGATCGGCGCGGATATCCTGTTCGAGGGAACCAAGTCCTCGGTGAACCTCGAGAAGATGTCGTCGAACAAGGACAATCCCTATCTCTCGGTCGTGCAGATGGACGATCCGGTGATGATCCAGGCCGTGGAGGCCGATCTGCTGGACCTGATCACCGCCGACGCGGTGCCGAACATGACCGATCTGCGCCCTGACGCTGTCCACATGGAGGGCATGTGGTGCAACTACGTGCAGCCCTGGGCCGGCGTCGCCTACAATACCGACATGGCGGATGGCGTCGCATCCTGGACCCGGCTTTGGGATCCCGCCAGCGCGGGCAAGGTCATCATCCCGTCGCTTCAGAATACCGAAGGCATGTGGACGCTCTTCTCGGCAGCGATGCTGGGATCGGGCAAGCCTTTCTCTGAAGCGCAATACGAGATCGATGCGGCTTTCGCCAAGCTCGAGGAACTCAAGCCCAACCTGCTGTCGGTTTATACGACCATGAGCCAGGCCTTCAACCTGCTCGAGCAGGGCGAGATCTCGATGCTCTCGGGCAGCTTCTCGTCCTATGCTCTGCCCCGCAAGGCAGAAGGCGTTCCCGTCGATCTTGCAGCACCATCCGAGGGCATCTTCGCCATGCCGTCGGGCATCTGCCTTGTCAAAGGCGGACCGAACCCGGAACTGGCGAAGGCATACGTCAACGAGATGCTCGGGCCGAAGATGCAGGCCGAGATTGCCGACTTCGCGTCCTCGGTTCCAGCCAACACGACCGTCACCGCGGGCGCGATCATTCCCGATGGCGTCCCGATCTACAGTCCCGACTGGTCCTTCGTCGCAGCGAACCGCCGCGAGTGGATCGATCGTTTCGACAAACTCATGGCTGTCTGAGACGGCGAAACGGACATGACACAGGACCAAACGGCTGCCAGCCGACACTATCTCGACGTCTGGGGTGTGGCCAAATCCTTCAAGGGCACCAGCGTCATGTCCGGCCTGAATTTCCGGGTGGAGCGGGGAGAGCTTGTGTCTCTCCTCGGTCCCTCGGGCTGTGGAAAAAGCACGCTTCTGCGCATCGTCGCGGGGCTGCTCGACGCCGACGACGGATCGGTCGTGCTTGACGGACGCGACATCACGGGGCTGCCCGCACACCGCCGCAATATCTCGGTCGTCTTTCAGAACTACGCGCTTTTTCCGCACCTGACAGTGGCCGAGAACGTGGCATTCGGGTTGCGCGCGCGCGGTATGGCGAAGGGCGCGACCGGCGCGCCCGTGGCCGAGGCGCTCTCACTTGTCCGGATGGACGAATTCGCCGACCGCTCCATCGGCGCGCTTTCGGGCGGCCAGCAGCAGCGCGTCGCCGTTGCCCGCGCCCTTGTCGTCCGGCCCGCGCTTCTGCTTCTGGACGAGCCGTTCTCGGCGCTTGACCGCAAGCTGCGCGAAACGATGCAGGTCGAACTCAAGGCCCTGCTCAGAGATCGCGGCATCACCGCCATTTTCGTCACCCACGACCAGGAAGAGGCGATGGGCGTCTCGGACCGCATCGCGGTGATGAACGAGGGCCGGATCGAGCAATTTGCCGATCCCTCGACGCTTTATTCCCGCCCCGCCTCGCCTTTCGTGATGGACTTCGTCGGCCTCTCGACCCGGATGACCGGCAAGGTGACAGCCAGCGGGGATGGCATTGCGACGGTTCAAACCGCCTATGGACCGATGCAGGTTCGCGCTGGGCCCGGCATTGGCTCGACAGTCATGATTGGCGTGCGGCCGGAACTGATCGGGCTGGGTGGCGGCGAGAACAGCCTGTCCGTTGCGCTTGAAGACGTGATGGTGCTGGGTTCGAAAACGGTGCTGCATGGCCGCGCTTCGGGCGGCGATCGTATTCTCTGCGAGTTACCCGGCATTAAGGCAGGCCTGAAGCGGGGCGAAAGCATCTCGTTCGGCTGGCCGGTCGACGCCACGCTGGCCTATGAGGTTGCGGCATGACGGTGCGGATCGACCGGGTGGCGCTTCTGGCGGTTCCGGGCCTGGGGTTTCTGGCCGTGGTCTATGCCCTGCCGCTGGTCCTATTGCTGATGAAATCGGTCCGTACCGCCGACGGGCTTTCGCTGGCCGAGTACGGTGCCTTCTTTGCGGACGAATACAACATGCGCGTGCTCTGGCGCACGCTGCGCGTCGCCGCCCTGACGACGCTTCTCGCGCTCGTCATCGCCTACCCGACGGCCTTCGTGATGAGCCGGGCGAAAGGACCCTGGCTGACCGTGTTTCTTGTCGCGATGGTCCTGCCGATGTCCCTGGGCGTGGTGGTCAAGGCCTTCGCATGGTCGATCCTGTTTCGCGCCAACGGTTTCATCAACACGACGCTTCAATGGCTGGGCATCACCGAGGAACCCGTGCGGATGCTGTTCACCGAAACCGCTCTGGTCATAGGTGCCGCGAACGTCTTCCTGCCGTTCATGGTGCTGCCGATCTATGCCGTCGTCCGTCAGCTTGACGATCATCTGCCCGAGGCCGCCGCGTCGCTTGGCGCATCGCCGTTCTTCCGGTTCTTCAACGTCACGCTGCCGCTAACCCTGCCGGGTGTCGTCGCTGGTTCCGCTTTCACCTTTTCGATGGCGATCTCGATGTACGTGATCCCCTCGCTGATCGTGGGTGAACGACAGCAGACGCTTTCAATGCTGATCGCGCGCAGTTTCCTGTACCTCAGGAACGAACCCCTGGGCTCGACCATCTCGGCGGTGCTGCTGGCTATCGCGATCTTCGTCGTCCTCTTCTCAAGCTGGCTTGCCCGCCGGCTGGGCGCGCGCCAATGACCCAGACCGACCGCATCTTCCGCGCCTTCAGTTGGGTCGTCGCGCTGTTCTGCGTCTTCTTCCTGATGCTGCCCATCGTCATCACGGTGGCGGCGTCCTTCACTTCGTCACCTGTCTACACGCTGCCGCCGCCGGAGTGGTCGCTGCGCTGGTACGTATCGCTCGAGCGCCGTTCGGGCCTCTGGGATGCGGTCCTGCTGTCGCTGAACCTCGCGCTGATCTCGACGATGATCGCCCTTGTTCTCGGCACCTTGGCCTCCATTGCCGTGACGCGGGGCAACTTCCGGGGGCGCGAGGCCATCGCGACCTTCGCGGTCTCGCCCCTGATGATGCCCGGCCTTGTCGTTGGTGTGGCGCTTTTGCAGTTCTTCCGCGAAATCGGCCTGCGCGACGCCTACTGGTCGCTTCTGCTGGGTCATGTCGTCATCACGCTGCCGTTCGTGATGCGCACGCTTCTCGCCTCGATGAGCGCCTTCGACTTCAACATGATCGACGCGGCCCGGACGCTGGGCCTGAGCTTTCCGAAAGCGATTCTGAAGGTCCTGGTGCCGAATCTCGCACCCGCCTACCTGACCTCGGGCCTCTTCGCCTTTCTTGCGTCGATGGACAACTACCCGATCTCGATCTTCCTGACGGACGCAAGGAACAAGACGCTGCCGATCAAGATGCTGCAATATCTGGAAGAGCAACCCGACCCGTCGCTTGCGGCCATGTCTTCCGGTCTGATCCTGCTGGCGGTCATCGTGCTGGTCTTCGGCGCGCGCACCGTCGGTCTGAACCGCATGATCCAGGGGTAGGGCGATGGTGGAACGGCGGGACCTGAAAGGCTACTTCGGCGCTGAACCGCCCCCCTGCTGGCCGGGGGGTGCACAACTTGCCGTGTCCTTCGTCGTCAACGTCGAAGAGGGGGCGGAGCTGTCGATCGGTGACGGCGACGAGCGCAACGAATCCACCTACGAGATCCGCGAAGAGGTCGAAGGCGCGCCCGATCTTTGCATGGAGACCCATTTCGCCTACGGCACTCGGCAGGGTTATCGGCGCATTGCGGACGCCTTCGATGCCCACGGCGTGAAAGCCACTTTCTCGACCTGTGGCCGGGCCGCCGAACGCTCTCACTGGCTAATGCGGGATATCGTTTTGCGCGGGCACGAAATCTCTTGCCACGGCTGGCTTTGGGAACGGCACGCCAACATGAGCCGCGAAGACGAGGCCGAGGTCATCGCGCGCAGCCGTGCCGCGATACTGGCCGCTTCGGGCACTGCGCCGGTCGGCTGGCACACGCGCTCGTCCGCCTCGGTGAACACCCGCGATTTGCTGATCGAGCGGGGCGATTTCCTTTACGACAGCGATGCCTATGACGACGACATACCGCGCATTACGGGCGGCCACGTCATCCTGCCCTATGCATTCGACACCAACGACATGCGGTTTTCCCCCGGCGGCGGCTTTGTGCAGGCGCGGGACTTTTCCGACTATGTGATCGGCGCTTTCGAGAGGCTTCATGCCGAGGGCGCGCAGGCCGCGCGCATGATGTCCGTAGGCCTGCATCTGCGGCTGATCGGGCGACCGGGCCGGATCCAGGGGCTGGAGGATGTGCTGGCCCATATCGCGACGCGCCAGGGTGTCTGGATCGCACCACGCCGCGACATCGCCGTCCACTGGGCCAGCGTCCACGGGGGCGCAGCATGAGCCTGATGGACCTTTCCGCAACCGCGCTGGCCGCTGAGATCGTCGCAGGGCGCGCAACCCCGATTGCCGCTGCCGAGGCGGCGCTGGAACGCGTCAATTCGCTGAATCCAATCTTGAATGCGTTTGCGGAGATCTGTCCCGACGTGCTGGATCAGGCCCGCTCGGTCCAGATCCGTCTGGCGAAAGGCGAGACGTTGCCGCTGGCGGGCGTTCCCGTCGTCATCAAGGACAACATCTGGGTGAAGGGGCTGCCGATCACGCAGGGGTCGCGTCTCTTCGCCGATTTCGTCGCCCCCGAAGACGCGGTCGCCGTCCGCCGCCGTCGGGCGGCGGGGGCCGTGATCCTTGGGATCGGCACCTGTTCGGAATTCGCCTGCAAGGGCGTCACCAACACGCCGCTTCACGGCATCACCCGAAACCCGGCGGACCCGTCACGCACGCCCGGTGGCTCGTCCGGCGGCTGCGCCGCCGCCGTGGCTGCACGGATCGTACCGCTCGCGCTAGGGACGGACGCCGGAGGCTCCAGCCGCCGCCCGCCCGCGCATGTCGGCGTAATCGGGTTCAAGCCCTCGCAGGATCTGGTGCCCTACGGTCCCGGCTTCGAGGAACCCGTCTGGGGCATCTCCGTCATCGCCCCCATCGCCCGCGATATCGAAGATATTCGCCTTGCCATGTCGGTTCTGGCCGATCTTGAACCGGGCGACCCGCTGACCGGCAGCATGGCATTCGCGCCCGATTTCGGCCTTGGACAGCGGCTCGATCCCGACATGTCGAGCGCCTTCGACAGCGCGATTGCGCGGATGCGCGAGACGGGACTGGACCTGATTGCCGCCGCGCCGGACTGGGACGGGCTGGACGGCGCGTCCGTCATGCCGCTTCAGCACGCTGGCCTCGCAGCACTTCACGGCGCGGCCTGGAGGGCGACGCCGGAACTCTTCGATCCCGACCTTGGCGCGCAGATCGAATGTGGTCTCGCGCTCGATGGTGTGGCGGTGTCCCGTGCGCACCATGCCTCGCATCGGATCGGCACGATCCTGTCCGCGTTCCTGACCCGGTTCGACGCAATCCTCGTCCCGACCACGCCTTGCGCCGCCTGGCCTGTCGGACAGGTCGCGCCGACCGAGATCGCCGGTGTCCCCTGCGGTCCCCGCGACCACGCAGCCTTCACGCCCCAGGCCAACCACGCGGGCTGCCCGGCCATCTCGATCCCCTGCGGGGCGACTGCCGACGGCCTGCCGCTGGGTCTTCAGGTCATCGCCGCCAGGGGCCGTGACGCGGGCCTACTGGCACTGGCGTCACAAATCGCACAACGGCTCGCGGGCCCGGAACAGGAAAAGGTCCCTTGATGCGCATATTGCTCGTGAACCCCAACATGACCGTGGCGATGACCGACACCATGACGGCCATCGCGCAGGGCGTGGCCGGCGATCGCGCCGAGGTCGTGCCGCTGACCGCCGAAAAGGGATTTCCCTACATCGCGTCCCGTGCCGAGGCCCAGATCGCGGGCGGCATCGCGCTGGAGATGATCGCCGAGAACCTGGACGGCATCGACGCAGTCGTTCTGGCAGCCTTCGGGGACCCCGGACTGGCGGCAGCGCGCGAGCTGTTCGATCTTCCCATGGTCGGAATGGCCGAGGCCGCGGTGATGTCGGCGGCCATGCTTGGCGAGCGCTTCTCGGTGGTGACGTTCACGCCGCTGATGGCCCGGTGGTACGCGGACAGCATTGCCGATACCGGGCTTGGATCGCGCTTTGCCGGCGTGCGAACGCCATCGTTGCGGGAGGTGAACGTCCTTCAGGTTGCGGCGGACCTTCGCTCTGACCTGGTCGCGCTGGCGAAGGCTGCCGTGGACGAGGACAAGGCGGATGTCATCATCCTGGGGGGCGCGCCGCTTGCGGGTCTGGCCCCGCTGATCGCCTCCGAAGTTCCCGCCATCGTGATCGACCCGATCGCGGCGGCCACCGCACAGGCCATCGCGCTGGCCTCGCTTCAGCTGGAATTCCGCGGTCGCGCCAGCAAACCTGCCGCAAAGACGTCCATCGGACTGCCCGCTCAACTATCGCGCGTGATTGCGAAAGAGGACGCCTGATGAGGTTGGAAACGGTCATCCGATCGGCCCGTGTCGTGACGCCCGCAGGGGTTACGACCTGCGACATCGGAATAGAAGCCGGGCGCATTGCTGCGCTGGCCGCGCATCTCGACGATGCGGACGAGGTCATCGACGCAAGCGGCCTTGTCGCCATGCCGGGTGGAATCGACAGCCACGTCCACATCGCCCAGCCTTCGGGCCCGGGTATCGAGATGGCGGACGATTTCGCCTCGGCCACGCGTTCTGCCGTTTGCGGCGGCAATACCACGGTGCTGCCGTTCTGCCTGCCGGAAGAGGGCCAGACGCTGCGCGAGGCGGTTGCCGCCTACCGTGACAAGGCAAACGGCAACTGCTTTTGTGACGTATCCTTCCACCTGATCGTGAAGCAGACCGACCCCGTCACGCTGGGCCAGGACTTGCCGGCGCTCATCGCTGCCGGGCACACCAGCTTCAAGGTCTTCATGACCTACCAGGGCCTGGCACTGTCCGATCGCCAGATCCTCGACGTGATGGCCGTGGCGCGCGAGCAGGGCGCGATGGTGATGGTCCACGCCGAGAACGAGGACGCGATCGAGTTCCTGCGCGACAAGGCCGAGCGTGAGGGCAACACCGACCCGCTGTATCATGCCCGCACCCGCCCCGTACCGGTCGAGCGCGAAGCGACGCATCGGGCCATCACTCTGGCCGAGGTCGCCGGCGTGCCGTTGACCATCGTTCATGTCTCGAACGGCGAGGCGCTGGACGAGATCCGTCGCGGGCGACAGAGGGGCGCCCGGGTCTTCGCCGAGACCTGTCCGCAATACATCACGCTCACCGCCGACGACCTGGACCGGGCGGGTTTCGAAGGGGCGAAATACGTCTGTTCGCCGCCGCCCCGTACCAAATCCGAATGGAGCGCGATCTGGTCGGGGATCACCGGCGGCGATTTCGAGCTGTTCTCGTCCGACCACTGCCCGTTCCGCTTCGCGGATGTGGCCGGAAAGGATGCGCCGGGCGCGCGCAAGGCCTTCCGCAATATACCGAATGGCATCCCCGGCGTGGAAACGCGCCTGCCGATCCTCTTCTCGGAGGGTGTCGTCAAGGGCCGAATCTCGCTCGAGAAATTCGCCGCGATAACCGCCACGAACCATGCGCGGCTGTATGGCCTGACCACCAAGGGCGCGATCATGGTCGGTATGGATGCCGACATCGTGCTGTGGGATCCCGCGCTGACACGCCCGATCCGGCAGGCCGACCTGCATCACGGCGCGGACTATACGCCGTGGGAAGGCTTTGACATCACCGGATGGCCCGTCCGCACCATCCTGCGCGGCCGGACCGTGATGCTTGACGGCGTACCGGGCGCCAATGCGACCGGCAATCACGTCGCCCGCAGCGCGCCCGAGGTTCGGCCTTAGGCCTGCCGCACCCTGACCGAAACCTCGCCCAGCCCCTCGATCCATCCCGACACATCGGCATCGGGGGTGAACCAGGGCAGCCCGCACAGCGATCCCGTGATGACGATCTGTCCAACCTGAAGCCCGCCGCAATGGTCGCCCAGGCTGACCAGCAACAGGTCCAGGTTCGCCAGCGCCGAGCCGCCGGGAACGCTCGCTTCGCCGTCAAGCACGGTCTCGGTGTCACTGACCAGCCGCGCCCGAAGCGTCCCGAAGTCCGACCCGTCCCAATCGCGGCGCGTATCGCCCACAGCGAGACCCGCATTGATCTGGAAGTCCGCAAACTTCAGATCCGGCCTCTCCGCCGCCGCGCCCGATAGCCGGGTTTCGACCAGTTCCAGAACCGCGCAGGGCCGGAAATGCCGCTCGGGACGTGCGGGCAGACCGGGCGAGGGCAGGGGTTCGACCAGTTCGAACCCCACTTCCAGTTCGATTCCCAGTTTTTCGGGCACCGCACGCGTGCCGCCGTTCGCGACGACGTAGCGCGTCTGGATCGGCGCCAGGATAGGTGGCCCATCGGGTGACGTTCCGACCTTGAAGCCGGCGACCGGCCCAAGTGCCGCGCTGACGCGGGCCTGCACGGCCATTATCTCGGCACGGGAAAGCGAAGGCGCCGATGGCGCGATGCTGCCGCCTTTCAAATGCGCGTCGATAAGCGCATCGGCCAAGTCGGTACTGTCAGTCATTGCATGTCTCCAGAAGTATGGCGGCCTCGCGCGCGGCGCTGAGAACCGGATTGATCAGGTTGACGGGGGCCCTGTCCCGCAGCCGCTCGGCGGCTTCCCCAAGCGGGCCGCCGCCGACGATGACGTGTCGGGCACCGGCGCGTCGGGCGTTCTCGATCTGGCCGAGAAGGGCCGTATCGAGCGACTGGCTGTCGGACATCAGGCTGGCGGGATCGTCCGTACTGCAGAAGCAGCCGGCGTATCGTCCGCGCGCGCCATGGCGCTGCATCAGATCGTCGATCAGCGTGGAGAGTGCGGGCGTCGTGGTGGCGACGGCAAAGGCTTCGCCATCGTGCGACGCCGCGCGCGCCGCAGCGGCGCCTATGCCGATCACGGGGCAGGGGGCCCTTCCCCCAAGCCTCTCCGCGCCGGGATCTCCGAAGGCGGCCACGATGATCGCGCTTGGCCAATCGGCGATTTCCGCGTCGGCAACTTCCCTGGCCGCCAATTCCAGCGCCCTTGGCGTGGCGATCAGCAGCGGCGCGCGGGTTGCCGTCCAGCCCAGCGGCGCTTCGGGCAGAATGCGGGCCGCAATGGCGCACATCGCCATCGTGGTTCGGGCATTTCTGTTGGGATTCATCAAGAGAATCTGTGTCATTCCCGATCATTGACCGATCGGCAGGGCAAGGTCACGCGGATCATCGCCCCGAACGGAGGCGTTGCTGCGACGGCCGTTGCCGCCGGACGCCTGCCGGTGACGGGCTGCAACAATTTTCACATCGACTGCAAATCTTCTGAACATCGCTCCTGTAGGCACAAATGATCGTTCAACGGCATAGTGGGGCATGCCTGTCGGGACAGAAAGGCAAGCCATGACGGGAACCACCCGAGCAGAGAACCCCTCAAAGAAAGGGGAATTGAGGCGTCGCGACCTTGTTGCGCGTGCCTCGCGGCCGCGTTCCGAGAATGCGCGGCCGCTCTGGTTCGGTGGCCTTCGCCACCGCGGAGAGGGACATGGGCGAGAGACCTTCCGCCCTTGCACCTGAATCAGACCAGGATCGACTTCACTCAATCCCCGAGAGCAGGGCCAAGGCCGACGGCGTCGTAACGCAGACATCGGTAAGACGAATTTCAATCAAGGATGTGCACGGATGAGTATGTATGAGAGCGAGCGGCAGTTTGGATCGGAGGCGACCGGTGATCTGGTCCTCCATCAAGGACTTTGGGGTCTGGTTTCGGCAAGCGACCGGAACGTGAGAATGCTGGAGGCTTTCGAGTTGTCCGCGAAAGTGCTCGGCCTTCTGTTGCCAACTCTTGCGGGGATAATTTTTCTGATCGGCCCTGTGATCGGCATCGAGGATCCGCGATTCCGTCTGATCCTTCCTGCATTTCTGACGCTGGGCGGATTTCTTCTTTACTCGGTCGCCATCCAGGGGCTGGTGGCCGAAATCCACATAGACGCGCCGGGGCGAAAGATACTCGTGGGTTCGCGGGATTCGCATGGCAGGTTCTTTGCCAAGAACAGCTATCCTTTCGATCGGATCGTCAGCGTGTTCATTCGGCGTGCCAAGAACCAGGACGCCCTTGCGACACTTAATCTGCGTCTCAGGGGAACCGCGTCGCCCGTGCGAATCCTGCGCGGCACAGAGTCGTCGCTTCGGGCCGTGTTGGAATACATCGCCAGCGAACATGCAGCGTCGAGTGCCAGCAAGGGCAGGTCGACCACGAAGACGGTGGCCCGGTACATCAGCGTCGACCTTTTCAGCCGTTGATGGCACGGTCCGAGCGATGCGGTGCCACGGCAGCCCTTTCGCCCTTGCGCATGTTGCCTTGCCGTCCCGTTCCGGGGGGGTCTTCACCGGAGTGCCACGCGGACATGACGGACGGGTCTTACCTGGATCGGGAAGGGGCCAACTCCCTGTCCAGAACTTCCCGCACCCTGTTGGCGAGATCGTCGCGCCGGTAGGGTTTGCTCAGCAACGTGACGCCGGGGTCCAGTCGTCCCTGATGGATGATCGCATTCTGCGTATAGCCGGAAGTGTAGAGCACCTTCAGCGAGGGCTTTTCGGAAACCGCCACGTCCGCCAGTTCGCGTCCGTTCATGCCTCCGGCAAGCACCACGTCGGTGAACAGCAACTCTACCCCGTCGTCTTCGCGAAGCATCCGCAGCGCCTCGGCACCGCTTGCGGCTTCGCTCACGCGGTAACCGAGGTCACGCAGCACCGCGCCGGCATGCATAAGCAGATCGGGGTCGTCCTCGACCACGAGGATGTGCTCGGTTCCCCGACGGAGGCGAAGGGCGGCGACGGGGCGTTCGTTTTCGCGGGCCTCGCCGACGGCGCGGGGCAAATAGAGCCGCACAGTGGTGCCCTCTCCCTGCTCGGAATAGATCGAGACATGACCGCCGGTCTGTTTCATGAAACCCCACACCATGCTCAGTCCCATGCCGTTGCCACGGCCCGAGGGCTTCGTCGTGAAGAACGGCTCAAACGCCTGTTGAAGCGTCATTTCGTCCATGCCTGAGCCGGTGTCCGAAACCGACACCATGACATACTGGCCCGGTGGCACGTCGATGTTGCTTGCGCTGTACCATTCGTCGAGATGGGTATTCGCCGTCTCGATGGTCAGCCGTCCGCCAGCGGGCATCGCGTCGCGCGCGTTCAGGGAAAGATTGAGGATGGCGGTGTCGAACTGGCTGCGGTCGATGTCGGCCAACCAGAGGCCGGCACCGCGGACCACTTCGATCTCGATGTCGCCCGAGAGCGTCCGGCGCAGCATGTTCTCGATGGCGCCGAGGGACTTGTTGACGTCGACAACCTCGGGTTCGAGGGGCTGTCGGCGTGCAAAGGCCAGCAGTCGCGAGGTAAGCTGGGCACCGCTTTCGGCGGCCCTCATGATCGTCTCGACCATGCGCACCGATTTCGAATCCTCTTCCAGGCGTTCGCCCAGAAATTCCGCATTACCGATCACGATGGTCAGCAGGTTGTTGAAGTCATGCGCCACGCCGCCGGTCAGCTGGCCCACCGCTTCCAGCCTGTCGGTATGGCGCAGACGGTCTTCGAGTTGCCGTCTCTCGGTGATGTCGTCGATGCCGCCGACCATGCGGATCGCCCGGCCTTCGTCATTGCGCAGGACGTAGCCGTAATCGCGCACCAGCGCCCAGTTGCCGTCTCCGCGGCGAAAGCGGTATTCGATGGTGAACTCCTCGTCGCGCCCTGCGAGGAACTTCTGGTGCGCGTCCAGAACGCGGTCGCGATCGTCGGGGTGCAGATTTTCCTGCCAGACCGAGGGGATGCGGCCTTCGGGGTCGCGGATATGTCCGAAGGTTCTGGTCAGGCCGTCGCCCCACCAGATCTTGTCTTTCTCGACATCCCAGTCCCATATCGCGTCGCTGCTGGCACGCGCGATAAGCGCGAAACGCTCTTCACTCTCGCGCAGCGCCTCGCTGGCCTCCTTGCGCCTGGTGATGTCACGCGAGACCGCGATCCAGTGCGTGAGCAGGCCGCTCGGATCACGTATCGGCTCGATATTGAGTTCCTTCCAGAAGGGTGTGCCGTCCTTGCGATGATTGATCAGTTCGGATTGCACGCCCTCTCCGCGCTCGAGCGCGGCGCGGATCCGGTCAAGTTCCGCTCGGTCGGTCTGTGGCCCCTGCTCGATACGCGGTGTCATTCCGATGGCCTCGTCGCGCGAATAGCCGGTCAGCCGCTCGAAAGCGGGATTGACGTAGACGATGCGGGGACCGCCGGGGGCCTCGATCTCTGCGTCGGTAATCACCAGCATGTCGCTTTGTCGGTCTGCGGCCGCTTCAAGCAGGCGCAACTGCTCGGCGCGGGCGTGCTCGTCGGTGATGTCCCTGAAAAAGACGGCAAGCCCGTCAGAGACCGGGTGGACGCGGATTCGATATAACCCCTCCGGTTCCGGGAAGAAAATCTCGAACAGCCCGACTTCTCCGGTTTCCGCCGCCATCCGGTACTGGGTCTCCAGTTCGGTTGCGAAGGTATCTGAAAAAAGATCCCGGACTGTCCGTTCAAGAACGTCGTCGCACGGTAACTTCAATAGGTCGCAAGCGAGGGCGTTGGCGAACTGGATGCGCCAATTGGTGTCGATGGCCAGGAAGGCATCGCCTATCTGTTCCAGCGTTTCGGTCAGGCGTTCGGCGACTTCTGCGGCACGCTGGCGCATCTCCTCGTATTCGGTGATGTCCTGAAAAGCCCCGTTCACGGCAATTATCCTGCCGGATGGCTCGTAGACCGGCCTGCCGATTGCGCGGGTGCGCCGGCGTCGGCCCCGCGCGGTGATGATTTCGACCACCTCGTCGAAGGGGATGCCGTAGGTCGCGCATTTCTCGAAGATGGCGCGAATTCTCTCGCGCGCGGGTTCATCGGGATAAAAGCCGATCGCCTGATCGATGCTGACTTGCCGCGTGCCGGGACTGTCGTGGATCATGGCGCATTCCGGAGACCAGTCGCATATTCCGGTGTCCAGGTCGACGCGCCAGCCGCCGAATCTGGCGGCTTCACCGGCCATTCGCAGCAGCGCACTTGCGTTGTCTTGCGCCAACTGTGCCTCGCGCTGCTGGGTGACATCCTGCACGACGCCAAGCAATTGAACGCCCTCTGCCGTGTCGAACGGCTCGGCCAACCCGCGGACATGGACGATCTGCCCGTCCGGCGCGATAATCCGATGCTCGAATTCGAGGGTACCTTTGCGGTGCGTGGCCCAGCCGGCAGCGCGCGCCTGCGCCTCGTCGCGATCGTCGGGATGGACCATGTCGAAATAGGTGTCGAAATCCGGCGGGGTCCGGTCAGGCGGCAGCCTGTAGATACGGAAAACATTGTCCGACCAGAACAGTTCGAGCGTATCCGGGTTGAACCGCCATGACCCGATGTCGAGCAGGACCTCGGCGCTGTGCAAGCGGACCGACAGGCTTTCGACCCGGGCGCGGGCCGCTTGCAGTTCATGCCCGCGGATCGCGTGATCGAGCTCTGTCGCCCCGCCCTCGGCAGGTTTTTCTGCGGGGGCCGAACCGGACTTCGGGTCCAAGCGCAGCACGATGGTGCTCAGTTGCCCCTGCGCGTCGGCGACCGGGGTGGCAACGGCGCTGATCCGTGTGTCGCGATCGGCCGCGCCCGCACTGACGGGGCCCGAGCGCTGCAGGCTCACGTCGTCCAGCAGGCCGGATTGCCCGCTGGCGCGCGCCTGTTCGAGCATGGTGCGCAGAGAGTCGCCTCCGCGTCCGGCTTCCAAGACGTCGAAGACGTCGCGACCTTCGGTCTCGGCCGCCGAAAGGCCAGCGAATGCGCAGAACTCTTCGCTGGCCGTCAAGATGCGGAAGTCCTTTGTCGCCAGGATGAGGTTGTGACCGGGCAGCGCCGCGGTCATGGCATGAAAATGTGCCGCTTCCTCGGCGGCCGCCGCGGTCTGGCGTGCAAGCTCCTCGTACTGGCGGTCGCGCTCGGCCTCGAAGGCGACCTGCTCGGTGACATTCCGGAACTGGGCGATATAGGCGCGCTGGCCGTGCCAGTCGATGGGATGCGTGCGCACATCGACATGAAGCAGCACGCCGTCCCTGGTGATGTGGCGCCAGATACCGTGATGATTGACCCCGCTCACCCGATTTCGGGCGCGTTCGAAGACCGCAGAACGGTCTTCCTTGGGCCGTAAATCCATGATCGAGAGTCCGACGAACTCTGCCTGGGTGTAACCGTAGAGTTCGATCGCTGCCGTATTCACCTCGGCGATGTGCAGCGTTTCGAAATCGACCACCCACATGGGATCCGGGCTGGCGTAGAAAAACTCCATCCCGATCCCCTTTCGATGCGGCGCGCCGCTCATTTGCAGACCTTCTTGAAGGTGCGTCAGGTGTGGAGGATGTATGTCGAACCACACCCCGTCAAGCGTGCCAAGCATGCCAGGCGTCCGACGTCGTGTCCGAAGTCCTGACCGACTGACGAACGGATTGTATGGGAGGGCGGATTCACCGATCCAAGCGTGTACGATTTTAAACATCTTTGCCTAATCGGATCGACATTTTCGAGTTATCAGGTGGTGGGGGCGCGGACGTGAAAGTCAGATGACATGAAATATTTCCGCAACCCGGGTGATGGGTTTGACGGGCTTGAAACGGTGCCCGTAGCGACGACAGGAAGCGGCGAGGCCGGTTGGCGGCCGGACGAATCCTCTGCGTTTGCCGAAAGCCACGGTGGCTCGGTCTCGGGCCTGGGGTTCATGCTGTCGGGAACGCTTGCAGGCATCGTGGGATCCGCCGCCACCCTGTTCATGGGGGGTGGCCTGTTGGCCGCCTTGCTCGCCTACATGTTGACCGGCGTGATCGCGATGATGATCCTGATCGCGCTGATCTGCTTGGCCGACGATCGATGACGTTCGCGGGCAGGGCAGCCATGCGCGCCCGGTGACGACAGGTTCGGCGGGCCGACCCCTGTGCAGCCCGCAGGCAATGGCTGTGCCAAGCCCTTTGTTCGGCACCTGCGATCTGACTCGGCGATCGAAGTTGCCAATGGCCATAAGCGCGCTTTCAGAAATAGCGTATCCAGAGATTAGCAAAAGGAAATGTTCAATAATTACATGACTTAAAGAATTTAGGGGATTTATTCAGCGCTGTTTCATTGCCGGAAAGTTGTGAATGAATTTGTTATCTGTATCAGTTCAAAATTGCGAGGTATTCCATGGATTTCCCGGTAGGACCATTCGAAAAGATGAGGCTTTCGATTCTGTACGAAAGCGGTCTTCTTGACGGCGATGCGAATCCCGTTCTGGAAGAACTTTGCCGTGAGGCGCGCGAACGGTTCCAGGTCAGTACGGCGCTGGTCACTCTTCTCGAGGAGGATGTGCAGACCTTTCGCGCATCCTGCGGAAGTCAGTCGCAATCGACGCCGCGCGATGTGGCATTCTGCAATCACACGATCTTGACGGACGATCTCTTTATCGTTCAGGACGCACAGACGCACCCCACCTTTCAATCCAACCCAATGGTGATCGGCCCGCCCTTCATCCGCTTCTATGCAGGGGCGCCTTTGATTTACATGGAAAATATCCGGTTGGGCGCGTTTTGCGTGATGGACGGCTCTCCGGGTGATCTTGACGCCGACGACCGCGAGGAACTGCGTGAATTGTCAGATCGTGCGGTATCCGAGCTTGTTCGGATGATCATGAATGTGGCGTAGGCGTATCCACAGATGCACCGAGAGGGATCGGCATGCGGGTTTCCCCCGTGAAACAAGACGCACACCGGAGTTCTTCTCTGGTGGCTGATCGCGGTGTGAAGAACGTTTGATGCCTTTATGGCGAACCTGGTCGGTCGTCGAATTGAAAAAATCCTGAACCGTACATTTCCACACAAAATCGCAAAATTAATTCGACAATATCAGGGTTAACTCCGGAAACGATCCGGTGTGCCAAAGGCGACGCGCACAATAGGCGCTCCGGTTGTAACTTGTAAGGGACCAGTGATGACCAAATACGACTTGCACACCGGAGCGTTCGCGGAAAACTGCATCAACGCGGAAGAAATCGAGGAAAACCGGTACCGCGCCGCCCAGCGCACTGTCAGGATAATTGCGGATGAACTCGAATACATCCAGTTCGACATCGGCCTTCTGGAGATGGACGTCCACGGGGTGACTTCGCAGAGCATTGCGGATCAGCACGTTGCCGAGGAATTGCAGCGTCTTCTCTCCCTGGCGTTGGCCCTGCAAAAGGAAGTCTTCGTGCTGCGCGACATCTGTCCATCCTGCCCGACCGGACAAGATGGAGCGGACGAACTGACACGGACAGTGGACCGTATCAGCCTGGAATTGCGGCGAGCCTTCTCGGCCACTGGAGCGATGCCGGCACCCTCGCGGTTGTCGCTGCACAAAGGCAAGTTCAACCTGCGGTTCTATCTTTGCGGCGCCGGACCCACGGTTTACCCAGGCGCGGATACGATCGGTTGCCCTATGGGCTGACCGACGGGTGCAATCTGACGAGATCGACCGGCCCGTCCACATCCAGGATGGGCAAGATGCGGGCACCGATCCGGGCCGGTTTACCTGGAACAAAGCCGACAAAACGAGCGCCGGGCGAACAGATCCGCCTGCTGCGCCGACATTTCGGCATTTCGCATCCGGCGGCATAAAGAGGCGCTATCCGGTAAATGAATACCCGACGCCATGAACGGTCCGGATGAAATGCGCGCGCCCGGGAGGGGCGGGGAGCTTTTTGCGAAGCCGGCTGACCAACCCATCGATCGCGCGGTCGTAGGCCTCCCAGTCCCGGCCCTTGATCGCGTTCATGAGGTGGTCACGGCTGACAACCCGCCCACGACTGACCAACAACGCATGCAGCAGATCGAATTCCGCGGAAGTCAGCAGGATTTCCTGTTCCTGGTCATCCCAGACCAGGCGGGCGGACGTGCTTACAACGTACTCGCCGAACTCGAAGTCGGGCTGATTGATCGGTGCCTCCTCACCGGTCCGCTGTTCGACCGGCCGGCGGTAGCGCCGCATCACCGCATTGACGCGGGCCGCGAATTCACGCGGCCGGAATGGTTTGATGACGTAATCGTCCGCTCCGAGTTCCAGGCCAAGGACGTTGTCCGTCTCGTCTTTGCGGCCGGAGAGAATGACGATGCCTGCTTCGTGCCGCTCGCGCAGGTTGCGGACAAGGTCGAACCCGTTGCCATCGGGA
>JAVJUV010000056.1:0-5240 GCA_040220415.1 Silicimonas sp. | reverse complement strand
TAGCTAAGCGTTTTCGACCTCAAACCCTGAGTGCTTGGTATAACGCAATGCTGTAATAGAAGTAGTATTCACGCAAATCAGACAGACCAATGGCAGTTGTATCCTTGAGGCTCATTGTGCGTCCGCGTCCTGTGTTGTGCGCTCACGCCAGTTTCACCAAGGCCGCTCCCGCAAGCACCAGCGCAGCGCCGGCCGACCGCGCAGCAGTCAGCGGGTCTTGCGGAGCACCAAATGCCCCGAAATGATCAAGTGCCAGCGCCACAACGATCTGTCCCGCGATAATCAAGATTGCCGTAACGCCAACGCCGAGCTTAGGCACGAGAAAAACGATCGCAACGATGTACGCGGTTGCGATCAACCCGCCGATCCATGCAGTCACCGGCACGTCCTTGAGATCGGTCGGCGATGGTAATGGGCTGCGCACGAGGATGAGAAGTACCATGGTCGACAGCGTTCCGATCACGAAGACGCCGCACGCTCCCAGATAGGGCGATCGCAATGCCGTGCCAAGCTGCCCGTTGAAGGCCAGCTGTAGCGGCACGAGCGCACCAGTCAGGAGCGCCAATGCAACCAGAACGGCGGCGTTCAAGCCCCCACCTCCGCGATATCCATCAGCAGACGTGCCAGATTGTCGGGTCTGGTCAAGTAGGGCGCGTGGCCACTGGGAAGATCGCGCACGGTCTCGACCTCTGCGCGTTCGATCATCTGGGTTTGAAGCTCGGGCGACACTGTGCCGTCCTTGAGCGTCCGAATGTAGGCCGATGGGACGCTGCCAATGCGTTCATCAGTCAACATGACGGGAGTGCCGATCGGGGGCAACGGCTCGCGAACCATCGAGGCTCTGAGCGCTGCGGCCTGTTCGGGCGTCGCATCGGCGGCGAAGACCCGGACCTGGTCGGTGTCGAGGATCGTGGCATGGGAATAGTCTTCCGCAATGACGAAGGTTTCGGCCGTGAACGCGTTGTCGGCGTCCGAAAGCGCCAGTGTCTCCATCGACTCGCCCGATTGTGGCAGGTACGCGGCGACATAAACAAGCAGGTCCACCTGGTCCGGCACGGCCTCGGCCACGCCCGAGACCGTGATGCCGCCAAAGCTGTGACCGACGAGAATCACCGGCTCGGATGCGGCTTCGACCACCGCGCGCGTTGCCTCAATGTAGTCTTGTAAGGTGACAGTCTGCGCCGCTACGCCCACGGCATTGCGGCCCGGCAGATCGACGGCGATCGCGTTGTGTCCCTCGGACCGAAGCGTCTCCGCCACTTCGTCCCAGACGACGGCCGATTGGAATGCGCCATGGACGAGGACAAAAGTGTCCGCCTCAACAGGTGTAGCCACTCCAAAGGCGAGCAATGCCGCCATGGGAATGATGGATCGTTTCAATGGTCAACTCCCTTTTGCTTTTCAGAATCCAAGCGCCGCGATTACCTTGGACGCCGCAGCCGCCGAGGACACTTGCTGTTGCCCGGTGATCAAATTGCCATCGCGTACCGCAAACTCTGCAAGGGGACCGCCGGTGACGAAATTCGTGTCCTCGATCTTCTTCGCTTCGGTCTCGATCCAGAACGGTTGGATCTTCTGCCCCACGGCGCTTTCGGCATACGCTTCCTCGCTGTCCGCAAAGCCGGTCCAGGTCTTGCCCGCAACCAACAGGGAGTCGTCGGATAGGCGCGTCTTTAGCAGAATGCAGGTCCCGTGGCAGACGGCCGCTGTGATCTTGCCAGCCTCGTAGTGGCGCGCAACGCGGGCGTGCAGATCGCCGTCGTCGATCATTGTGACCATCGGCGACTGGCCACCGACCACGAAGAGCGCGTCAAACTTCTCCATATCGAGATCGGCCAGCGCGGGCGTGTTACGGATGAGATTCCGCGTGGTCGTCCCGTACTTGAAGCCCAAGGAGACGATGTCGTGGCCGGAATAGCCGCTGTCATCCTCGGGATCGGAGTAAGCGTCGGCGAACAGGTCGCCGCCGGAAGGCGACGCAATGGTGATCTCGTAGCCAGCGCGGCTGAACTCAAGCCAGGCATGGCTGAGTTCCGCCCACCAGAAGCCGATTGGCCATCCGGTCACGGGTGAGGTTGCGCGGTTGGCTGCGATCATCAAGATTTCTCGCGTCATTTCATGTATCCTTTCGTTACTCACCTATTTGCGGTGGAGCAGTGTCGGCCCAAGCAGGCAGCGCCTCGATGCGGCCCAGCCAGCGTGCGACGTGTGGGAAGTCGTCGAGGGGGAAGCCCGCATTGACCGCATGGGTGAAATCGCCAGCGACCGCGAAGTCCGCCACGGTCAGACGATCCCCGACCAGCCACGCGCGACCGTCCAGCGCGGCATCAAGAACGGCGAGTAGCTCGCGCAGCCGGGTCATTGCCGCATCGCGCCTATCGATGTCCGCCTCCTGCCCGCGGACGCGCTTGAAATAGTTCTCGACATGCAGGGGCACGACGGCGCGTGAGAATTCGACGCTCTGCCACAGCATCCATTGTGTGATATGGCCCCATTCCCGCGCCGACTGCCCGAGCAAGTCATTCGGCGATAGCCCGGCCAGATAGATCAGCACGGCGTTCGCCTGCCAGACGGTGTAGTCTTCGTCCCGGATCGCGGGCACCTGCCCCATCGGGTTGATGGCGAGGTATTCCGTCGTCTTGTGGTCCTTGTCCTGCATGGACAGCGCGCGTTCGTCGATGTCGATCCCAAGGTGATGTGCGAGAGCGCGTGCCTTGCGGGCGTTGTGCGACATCGGCCAGTGATAGAGTTCCATCACGGCTCCTTCATTCTTTCAGATGCGACAGCGAAAAACCAAAACTGCGGCCGAGGTCTGGCTCAAGCGTCGAGCAAATCCAAAGCACCGCCAGCGATTCGAGGTGACGGGCATTCGTCAGTGGCCCGGCGTCGATGGCCTCAAAGCCCGCCTCCTTCACCAGGTTCAGCGCAAGCTGCCGCGCCGCGTCGTCGTCGCCCGCCGCAAACATGACCGGGCGACGCTCCAACGCTGCTGGATCGGCAATGAACTCCGCCCCAATCTGATTGAAGGTCTTGACGACGCGCGCTTCGGGCAGCCGCGCCTGCAGGGCTTCTGCCGCCGCGCGCCCGTCCTGTGGCACAAGGTCGAGTCCGTGTTCCGTCATGCCGACGGGATTGGTCGCGTCGATCAACGTCTTGCCCGCGACGTAGGGGGCGATGGCGGCGGCGACCTCCGCCTCGGCCGCCCAGGGCGTCGCAAGTATCACCGCATCGGCGCGCGCGGCCGCCTCGGCCATCGTGGCCTCTTTCACTCTAGTCGGGTTCCGCACGCCCAAGGTGACGTCATGGCCCACCAAGGCTCTGGCCAATGCCTGCGCCACCGCACCTCGACCGATGATCGCCAGTTTCACGTTTGTCGCCTCCTGCTTTCTAAATCGAATCTAGGAACTCGGCGCGTGCAATGATACTGAATTCGAATCATGTCAGAATTCGACAAGAGCAAGATCAGGCGACTCGACGGGACCTTGCTGCTGATTTTTCGCGGGCTGATGCGCAGCGGCAAGGCGGCGGAAGTGGCGGCGGATCTGGGGCTCGCGACTTCGTCAATCAGCCATGCGTTGCGTCGTCTTCGGGACGTCTTCGGAGACGAACTGTTCCTGCGCCGTCCCCACGGACTCGAACCCAACGCTTTCGCGCTCGCCATCGAACCCGAAATGGATGCAGCGCTCGACGCCCTGCAAACGGCACTCGCTGGGCCTTCCAACTTCGACCCGGCGAACGCTGTGGCGCATCTCCGCCTTTCGGCCCGCGACAGTGAAATTGCCGCCACACTGCCCGGTGCACTAGCCGAGATCCGGCGTCAGGCACCGGGCCTGACCTTCGCCCTACAGTCGATGGCGGCGCCCGAGGCCGTGCAGGCCCTGCGCGACGGTGCGCTCGACCTTGCCGTCGGTTTTATCGCGAAACCGACTGATGACCTCGACCAAGAGGTGCTGCGCCGGGAAAACTATCTCGTCGTTGCTCGGCAAGGATGGGCCCCTTCCGGAAAGACGCTGTCGCTGGAGGCATTCACGGCGGCTGAGCACGTGCTGGTTTCGGCGGATGGATCGATGTGGGGCATCGTGGATGATTACCTGGCCCGGATCAGCGCCGAGCGCCGCGTGGTCCTGTCGGTGCCGAGCTTCCTGTCGGCGCTTGCACTGGTTGGGCAGACCGATCTTCTGTCGACCCTGCCCGCAACCCTGGTCCGTCGTTACGGTGAGGCGTTCGGATTGATGGCCATGGAACTGCCGATAGAGGTCAGAGATTTCAAACTGAGCGTGCTTACTCATGCCAGAAACAGAAGGAACATGGTGGTGCGTTGGTCCACGCAACGCATCGTCGAGTCTGCAAGTCCGTCGGGAAGGAAATGAGTGCTGGCGTGTGAGTCGAGGAGATGCACTAGGCCGTGAACTCATAAACGGGATTCTCAATCCGGCATTGGCGTGATTCAACCTCCCTTCTGGAGGTGCCTGATGAGCCGCTACGATCTGACAGAGTTCGAATGGCGCGTGATCGCGCCGCTTCTTCCCAATAAGCCACGAGGGGTGCCGCGCGTCGATGACCGTCGCGTCTTGAACGGCATCTTCTGGGTGCTTCGGTCGGGCTCGCCATGGCGCGACCTGCCGGAGCGCTACGGCCCGCACACGACCTGCTACAACCGCTTCCGCCGATGGACCAAGGCGGGCGTGTGGGACCGGATCATGGACGCGATTACAGAGGCTTACGGCGGCGGTGTGCGGATGATTGACGGCACGAGCGTGCGCGTCCACCACTCCGCCGCGACCTTAAAAAAAGCCACCCGGATCGATGTCTTGGACGAAGCCGGGGCGGTCTTACTACGAAAATCCATGCTCTGACCGATGGCAATGGCCTGCCGGTCAGGCTCGCCATCTCGCCAGGGCAAGCGCACGATATCCTGGCCGCCGCAGAATTGCTGGACGGGATCGGCGAAGGTCAGATAGTGCTTGCCGACCGCGCCTACGATGCAGACTGGTTGCGCGCGATGGTAACGGAGCAGGGCAGCTGGGCGAATATCCCGCCGAAGCGACACCGGAATACCCCGATCTGCTTTTCGCCATGGCTCTACAAACGGCGTAACGTGATCGAGCGCTTTTTCAACAAACTCAAATATTTCAGGCGGATAGCCACGCGATACGACAAGCTCGGATCGACCTTCCTCGCCATGGCAAAGCTCGCTTGCATCAGGCTACGCCTGCGCCATTATGAGTCCACGGCCTAGT
>JAVJUV010000055.1:0-39165 GCA_040220415.1 Silicimonas sp. | reverse complement strand
CCACAAACCCCGCCTCGGTGTTTGCTGACGGCTTAGGGATTTCCGGGTTGCGCTGGGCAACCCGTGCTACGCGCGCCCTTGGCCGTCGGCACCTATCAGTTCCGTTAAGAGGTCCAGCATGACGAAGTTCAAGCGCCAGGTTTCCCGGTTCATCGTCCAGACCGCCGGGGCGTCGATGGTGGAGTATGCCGTTGCGCTGATCGTCGTCACGATCGTCGGCGGCATCATTTTCACGTTCGGTGGCAACATCGCCACCATCATCGACGCGTCCGCCGGCGCATTCTGACCTGCCGCAGTCGTCACACGCCCAGGAGTAAGTGAAATGCGATTCCGTTCCCTATTCATCACGATGGTCGGCATGGTGGTGGCAGCCGTCTCAATCTACACCTCGCGCGAACTCCTGCAGGTTCAGCCGGCGACCGCCTCGATGGATCCCAGCGCGCCCGCGCTGGTGAGCGTCGTCGTGGCCGGCCAGGACATTCCCTTCGGCACCACGATCGAGGCGCACAAGCTGACCACGATCCAGTGGCCCGCCGATGCGGTGCCGCCGGGCACCTACCGCGACTATTCCGATCTGTTGCCGCAACCGGGCACCGAGCCGCGCCGCGCCAAGCGCGCGATGGCGCAGGGTGAGTTGGTGATGGCCAACAAGATTTCCCAGTACGGCGAAAAGGTCACGATCGTGCAGACCCTGAAGCCCGGCCACCGCGCCATGGCGATCAGCGTCGACGCGACCAGCTCGGTCGGCGGTTTCGTGACGCCCGGCGATATGGTCGATATCCTTCTGACGACGTCCGACACCAAGGGCTTGCGCGTCAATACGATCCTGCAGAACATCCGCGTCGTGGCCGTCGACCAGCAGTCGGACGTAAGCCAGGAACAGGCGCAGGTCGGCCGGACCGCGACCGTCGAGGTGTCGCCCGAACAGGCGCAGATGCTGGCGGTCGCCCAGACGGCCGGACGGCTGAGCCTGACCCTTCGCAACATCGCCGAGGAAGGCGCGCCGGAAGATGCGCCGCTGGAATCGATCCGGATCTCGGACATCCTGCGCGAAAAGTCGCCCGACGATAATCCCGGGCCGAAGCAGGTTGTCAGGGTGCGCCGCGCCGCTGGTGCTGCCGAAGAGATCGAGATCGAGCTGAATCCCGACGAGGAAGCCGAGTTGGCGCCCGGCGAGGAAACCGAGGCCGTCAACTGAGGCCTTGCCAGGGCGCGGGTCCCCCCGCGCTCTGCCGCCTTTGCGCAGTCCGGTGTGTTCCATTTGAAACGGTGTCGTCATGAAACCCATTCGCAAGATCAAGGACTTCAGGCAGCGGGAAGACGGATCGCTTCTGATATTCTTCGTGGTCAGCATCGTGGCGATCCTGGGGATCATGGCGCTGTCCTTCGACATGGGGCGGCGCGCCTCGACCCAGAGCGACATGCAGTCCTTCGCCGACAACGTGGCGCTGGCCGCGGCGGGCGAGCTGGACGGGCAGCCTGACGCGATCACGCGGGCGACGGCGGCAGCGCAGAATGCGATCGTCGCCGCGAACGAACAGTTGAAGGCGGGGGCGTCGGGGTCGGCGACGACTTTGCGGATCGCGTCCACCGCACTGGGCGATCCGGTGGACGGGCTTGTCTTCTACTCTTCACTCCCCGCGAACGACTCGCCCGGCAATTATACCGTCGCCTCGCTCAGTGCGACGAAATACGATCTTCCCGCGGCAGGGGTCACCACCGAGCCGACGGAGGCTGCGTTTGTCGGCGTCCGGCTGTCGGAGGTTCCGGTGGACTGGATGTTCGGGAACATCTTCGGCAGCAACCTGTCGATCAGCACGGACATCGGCGCCGTCGCGGTTGCCGGAAACTCGGCGTTTACTTGCGATATCGCGCCTGTGATGTTCTGCCTGCCCATGCAATCGAACGGATCAGGAGGGCAGATACCCAAGACTCTTACTGCCGGGCAGGCAGTGCAGTTGCGGAGTGTCGGGCGCAACGCGCAATGGAATCCCGGACAGTTCGGTTTTCTGGACATCGACAGACTGATTGCCAGCGATCCGAATGCCGCGGCTGGCGAATGCGCGTCCATGTCGCCGGAATCCCGTCGCCAGGCGTGTCTTTTGGCGAAGGGAATAAACGCGTGTTTCAATAGCCGGAACGTCGATATTCAGCCGGGACAGCGCACGGGCCAGGAAACCGCCGGGTTCAACCTGTCATTCGGGATGTTCGAACAGGTGATGAACCAGCTACGTGGCCAGCCCGGATATGAGGTTGGCCCGCATGTTGTGGCTGGGCGCGATGTCAACAATAATTGCAGAGACACCGGCGCGTCGGCCGATACGGTGGCCTTTCCGCTGGACGACTGCCACTACACTTCCTCTTGCGCGGACGGCCGTTTCGGCAATGGCAACTGGACGAACGGCCGTGCTGACTATCTGGACACCAACTACACGCACCAGACCCCATCCGGGACCGTCGTGCAGCCGGGCAGTTTCTTCGACTTTCCCGAGTCGCTAACCCGTTACGAATACTACCTGAGAGAGATCGAGCGCGCGGCCAATGGCGGCGTCATGAGCCAGTACGCCGGGGCGCAGTACAACGCCGACCAGACACCCGGGGTCCAGTACGATACCTGGGACGACTACTGGGGGAACCCGCCCGCGAACGGCTTCAATCCGATTATTCCGAACCCGCAGAACCGGTCGGAAGACGGACTTCCGCAATGCAGCCAGGCCGGCGAGGGAGCCGGACCGGATAGGCGGGTCCTCATCGTGGCTGGCATCGACTGCGTGAACCAGACGCTGACCGGGAGCGAGCAGAATGTCCCTGTCGCGCAATACTACAGAACGTTCATGCTGAGTCCGGCGACCGAAATTTCGAATAGCCCCAGCCAAGGACAGATGTTCGACCTTTGGGTCGAAATCATCGAACCGGTCGGTGGCGAGGCTGGGGCCAGCACGCTGGACAACGGCATCTTCCGCGAAGTGATTCAGTTATACAAGTGACATGATGTGTAAGTGTATGACATATATTGGTAAAGTGCTCCGCTGGACGCGGGGCGAGGGGGGGGCGACGGCGGTGGAGTTCACCATCCTCTTGCCGGTCATGCTGGTCACGTTCGCGGCGATCGTCGAAGGATCGCGCATCTACTGGAACTACCAGGGCGCCGTCGTCGGCGTGCGCGATGCAGCGCGGTACCTGGCGCGGACTACCAACAACGATGTGTGCCCTGGCGGCGCGTCGACGGGGACACCGATTGCGGGAGGCGTCGCGGTCGTGACCCCAATCATGAGCCGGAACATCGACACCGATGGAAACGGGCTATTCCCGGCGGCCGTGACCCTGTCGACCACCACGCCATTGAGCGCGACGTATGACTGCATCCCCGTCACCGGTGTTGGCATCGTACCGGTTGCCGTGGTCGCCGCGACGGTGGAGATCCAGTTACCCTTCTCCACACTCTTCGATCTCTTCGGCAACTTTCCGAACGGGGTCATGACATCGACCATCACCGACCAGTCGCGGATCTACGGGATATGATCGGGTCGAGGTTCATAAACGCCGCGCGCCGGCATCTTCGCGAAGAGACCGGGGCGTCGCTGATCGAGTACACGGTCGTGATCTCGTTGTTCCTGCTGGTGTTCTTCGCGATCCTGGATTTCGGACGGCTGGGGTTCAACTGGGTGATGACCGAAAAGGCGATGCAGCGCGCGGCGCGGATCGCCACGGTGCGCCCGCCGGTCTGCACCGGGGTTCCGGTCACGCATGCGCTTCTATCCGGGACGACCGACAGGATCGGCACGCTTTGCCGGACGGGCAGCGCCTGTGCAAATGGCGGCGTGCAGCAGTGCGTCCTCGGAAACGTGAATACTTTCGATTGCACGGCCGTGACGAATACAGCGGGCGAGATCTGGTGCACTCTGGAGCCGATCCTGCCATCGAACGCCACGCCGAGGCACATCTGGGTCAGCTACACCTATGATCCCCAACTCGGATTCGCAGGCGGACCCTACACGCCGATGATCGAGGTCGGGATTGCGACTGCAGACAACGATAATAGTAGCGGTGCGGCTACCAACCCAATCAATTTCGCCCAGGAACTGCGGTTCGAGTTCCTGACACCGATCCCCGGCATGGCCGCACTGGCCGGCGGCGGCGCGATGGGCAATCTGCCCTCAGGCGGTGGACTGCCGTCGATCCCCTTCCCGGACATGAGCGTGTCGCTGCCGGGCGAGGACCTTAATACTGGTACGAACGGATAATTGGGCTGAGTAACCCGAGAGGATGACATATGTCGCGTAACAAAACTTCGATCCTGCTCTTTTCCGGCGACAAGGAGATTTCGTCGTCGGTTCAGAAGGCTCTCTCGGGTATGGGTGCGGTAAAGATGCAGTCCGAGGAGGTCTCGGTCGCCAATATCAACGGCAAGGCCATCCAGATGGCGTCCGAGAACGACATCGTCATCTTCGCCACCGATCCCGAGAACGCCGACGACCTGTCGGCGATCCGGAACCTGGATCAGCGCCGCGGCGCGAATACCGTCTTTCTGGCACTGACCGACAGCAACATCCCGCTGGCCCGCGCCCGCGCGCTGAGCGATGCCGGCGTCGACGACGTGCTGCCCTATCCGATTTCCGACGCGGAACTGTCGCGCCAGGTCGAGAAGTGGATCAAGAAGCTGGATGCCGCGACCCACGCGCCCGGCGACCACGAGGGTGTCATCATCCCGGTGATCCAGGCCCGTGGCGGCATCGGCAGCACGACCGTCGCCGTCAACCTGGCCGACCATCTTCTGACCCGGAAAAGCCGCTTCCGCAAGGAACCTGCCAACAAGGTCGCGCTGGTCGATCTGGACCTGCAATTCGGCACGGTCGGCGATTTCCTGGACCTCGACCCGCAGAACGCGATCCTTCAGATGGCCGCGGGCGGCGTGGTGCCCGACGCCATGTGGGTGGAGCAGTCGATGTCCGAGACCGATAGCGGGCTGAAGGTTCTGACGGCGCCCGCCGATTTCATGCCGCTGGATGCGATCAACGACAACCAGATCGTGGCGCTGATCGACACCTTGCGGCGCAGTTACGATTACGTGGTGCTCGACCTGCCGCGGGCCCTCGTCTCGTGGATTCAGCCGGTGATGGAGGTGGCCGACGAGCTGGTCATCGTGACCGATACCACGGTGCCGTCGATCCGCTCGACCAAGCGGCTGATGGATTTCTACACGGGCGAGAATCCCGGCCTGAACCTGAAGGTGGTGATCAACCACGAGAAGCGTCCCCTTGTTCAGGCGCATCATCACAAGGAAGCGGCGAAAGTCCTGGACCAGAAGTTCGAGTTCTGGCTGCCGCACGATCCGAAGGCCGCGAGGGCCTCGGTGGATTATGGAAAACCGTTGTCGGCGGTGGCACCGCGTTCGGACCTGAACAAGGCGATCACCGCCCTTGCGAAGGCCACGCTCAAGGCGATGCCGGCCGTCGAACGCGCAGCGCATTAACGAGGAGACCAGTCATGTTCAAGGGTTTCAGCAAGACGACAAAGCCGGCCGACACCACGGCGGAGGTGGTTCCTCTCGAGGCGGCGAATGCCGTGACGTCGAGAGCGCTGCGCGAACTCAACGACGCGGACGACAAGCTTGTGGATCGGCTGGAGTTGAAAAACCGGCTTCATACCGCGCTGCTCGAGCGCCTGAACCTCAGCGTCATCGACAAGGTGCAGCCCGACGAGTTGCGCCGCGAGGTCGCCAACCTGGCCCAACAGGTGCTGGCCGAGGAAAAGCGGCCGATGAAGACCGACGATTTCAAGCTGATCGTCGACGAGTTGATGAACGAAGTTCTGGGTTTCGGCCCGCTGGAGCCGCTGCTTGCCGACCCGACGATCAACGATATCCTCGTGAACTCGCACCGGAACGTCTATGTCGAGCGCTTCGGTGTCCTGGAGAAAACCAACGTCCGCTTCCGCGATGAACGTCACCTGCTTAGGATCATCGACAAGATCGTTTCGTCCATCGGGCGCAGGATCGACGAAAGCCAGCCCTGGGTGGACGCGCGCCTGGAAGACGGCAGCCGGGTGAATGCGATCATCCGGCCCTGTTCGATCGATGGCCCCACGCTGTCGATCCGGAAATTCTCGCGCAAGCCGATCCTTCTGGAAAAGATGATCGAACTGGAATCGCTCAGCAAGGACGCGGCGGCGCTGCTGCGCGCGCTTGTCGCGGCGCGGATGAACATCCTGATCTCGGGCGGCACCGGTTCGGGCAAGACGACGCTTCTGAACGCGATGTCGCGCGCCATCGACCCGCACGAGAGGATCGTGACGATCGAGGACGCCGCCGAACTTCAGCTTCAGCAGGAGCACGTGGTGCGCCTGGAAACCCGTCCGCCGAACCCATCGGGCGCAGGTGCCATCGTGCAGCGCGACCTGGTGCGGAACGCGCTGCGGATGCGCCCGGACCGGATCATCGTCGGCGAGGTCAGGGGCGCCGAGACTTTCGACATGCTTCAGGCCATGAACACGGGCCACGACGGCTCGATGACGACGGTTCACGCCAACACGGCGCGGGACGCGCTGACTCGGATCGAGCAGATGGTGACGATGATCGGTATCGACCTGCCGCTGTCGGCGATCCGAAGCCAGATCTCGTCCGGCATCAACTTCGTGGTTCAGTTGAACCGCCTGTCGGACGGCAACCGCAAGGTGATGAGCGTCAGCGAGATCACCGGGATGGAAGGTCAGACGATTACCATGCAGGACATCTACGTCTTCAAGCGGACAGGCCGCGACGAGAACGGCAAGGTCCTGGGTGAATTCCTGCCGACGGGTATGCGTCCGAAATGTGCTGAACAGCTGATCTCCTCGGGCGTCGACCTGAGCGGCACGAACATCGCGAGGAACTAGGGCCATGCTTCAGGAATTCCTGCAACAAGTCGACATGCAATTCGCGGCCTACGTGGGCGCGGTCGTGGGCGTGCTGATGGTCGCGGAAGGTCTGCGGCAGATGTTCTCGCGCCGGGGGCGCCGCGACGAGGCCCGCAGCCGCCGGATGCGGATGATCGCAAAGGGCGCGACGACCGAAGAGATATTGGCGATCCTCAAGCCCGAAGAGAAGCGGACGATCTTCAACCGTCTGCCGCTGGTCGGGGATCTGCCGCTGGTTCTGCGCCAGGCCGGGATCACGATGTCGTCGGGGGCTTTCCTGACGACATGCGGCGCCGGTTTCATCGCCGTTGTCGTTGTCTTCTCGCAGCTGACGTCTTTGCCGAAGGCCGCGATTCTGGGCTTTCTCATATGCTTCCTGGTGCCGATCATAGCGGTGCGGCTTCAGCGGACGCAGCGCGTCAACGATCTGATCCGCCAGTTGCCCGACGCGCTGGACATGATGGCCCGCGGCCTGAAGGTCGGTCACCCGCTGAACGCGTCGCTGGCCAGTGTCGCCAACGAGATGCCCGATCCCATCGGGACCGAGTTCGGCATCGTCGTCGACCAGGTCTCCTACGGGGACGATCTGACCGACGCCTTCAACGAGTTCGCGGACCGGATAAACCAGGAGGACATCCACTATCTGGCCACCGCGATCGCCATCCAGCACGGCACCGGCGGCGACCTGGCGCGGATTCTCAGCGTTCTGTCCAAGGTCATCCGCGACCGCATGACCATGCGCCGCAAGATCAAGGCGGTCTCGGCGGAAGGGCGTCTGTCGGCGTCCATTCTCAGCGTCGTTCCGGTGATCATCTTCGTCGGCCTGAACACCATGTCGCCGGCCTATTACGGCGATATCGCAGATGAACCGCTGGCCAAGCCGCTGGTGTTCTTCGTGGTCGCACTGGTGCTGCTGAACGCACTGATCCTGCGCAGGCTGGTCACCTTCAGGTTCTAGGGAGAATAGAGATGTTTGAATGGTTCCAGAGTCTTTTCCCGGCCCTGAACAGTGGCGGAAACATCCTGCTGATGATCGGCGTCGGCATCGGGACGATGCTGTTCGTCTACGGTGCCTTCGACGCGGTTCGTCCGGCCAACCCGGCGGCGCGCCGCTACCAGCGCAGCGGCCTAGGCACCAGGATGGGCACCTTCGATGCGGGGCTTCTGCACAATCCCGAGCTTGATCCCAAGGGCCTCTACAAGGCCCTCATGCCGACGGACAAGCGCGAACGCAGCACGATGCGCCGCAACCTCATCAACGCCGGCTTCATCGGCGAAGGCGCGGTTCTGAAATTCTTTCTCTGGCGGATGGGATTGGCGATCTTCCTGCCGATGATCGTCGTGTCGCTTCTGTTCCTGCGCCAGAACGGTGTCTGGCTGCCGGACCCGGTGATCTGGTTCGTAGACAAGACGCCACGCCTCGTTATGTTCCAGATCCTGACGGTTCTGGCCGGTATCGGATTCTTCCTGCCCAGCATATGGCTGAAGAACAAGGTCAACGAGCGTATCCGCGAGATCGAGGAAGCCTTTCCGAACACGTTGGACCTGATCCAGATTTCGGTCGAGGCGGGAATGGGGCTGGATGCCGCGATGACCCGCGTGGCCAACGAGATGGTGCACTCGTCCCCCGCGATCAGCCAGGAATTCCGCATGGTGCAACTGGAGGTTTCGGCCGGTGGCGACCGCGAGAAGGCGCTTCTGGACATGGCGGGGCGCACCGGTGTCGACGAGATCGCCTCGTTCGCGAACGTCGTCCTGCAGTCGCTGCGCTTCGGCACGTCGATCTCCGATGCGCTTCAGGTCTATGCCCAGGAAATGCGGCTGTCGCGCGAACTGAAGGCGCAGGAGAAGGCGAACAAGCTGCCGGTGAAGATGTCGGCCGTCATGTCGGCGCTGATGCTTCCCGCGATGATCCTGTTGATCGTCGGACCGGTTGCGATCCGCTGGATGAACACCTTCGGCTGACCTGCCCGCCCGGGCGCGGGATGATCCCGGCGGCCCGAGACGGCCGCCGGCTTTTCTGTCAGCGGGTCTGTCCCGCGCCGACGGGTTCGTCTGTTACGGGCAGGCGTATGAAGGTGCCCCGGGGCTCGTTCATGACAAGAAGGGCGTCACCGGTTCGCGGCGGATCGAAGGGCGGTGCGGCGTTGGCGCATTCGGCCGGCGCTTCGGTGCACATCCTTGTCGGGATGCCCGTCAGGTGGCCCAGGCGGAACTGAAGGTCGCGCGGCATCTGGGCCCGTGATGCGCCGTATCCGTTCAGCGTCAGGTAGGATCCGTAGATGAAGACCTCGGGCGCCGCGGAAGAGATACGCGCGGCAAGGTCGCGCGTCTCGACCTGCCAGGCCGCGAAGCTCTGGTTGTGGACCCGCACCATCGATCCCATCGAGACCGCCAGGATCGCGGCCAGCGCAAGGGTCGCCGAGGTTTTGCGCTTGCCATCGGTCTCCAGCAGAAAGACCGCCCGCATGAGGGCGATGGCGACCAGGAACCACAGGAAATAGGTGGACCTGAAAGGAAACAGGATCCCTTCCATCAGCGCATGCAGCGAAAGAAGGCCAAGGCCCGCGGCGATGCCGGTCAGGACATAAAGAACCTCGGCCGGGCTTTTTCGCCCGATCACGGCAAGGCTGGCAAGGAAGGCGGCGGCGAGGATGGCCGAAAGGGCAGGCTTGCCGAAGCCGCTCATGGCATAAGTCCATGCAAGGCTTTCGCCGACCTTGGACAGGTTTGCGACGTAGCCGGCGAGACCGGTCGCGGGATTGGGGTCGCGCCAGTCGGCCAGCGCCAGCCCGAACACGCCGTGGAATGCGTAGTTCAGTGAGTAGATGACCAGGATTCCCACGGCGAAAGAGGCGGCGAAAACAAGCATCGTGCCGAGAAGCGTTCCCAGCGAGCGCGTCTGGTCTTGCCTCAGAAGCAGGATCGCCAGCATCAGAAACGGGTAGGGCGTGTAGGCCTGAAGCCCGACCGGGACCATCAGGAACAACAACACCAGGTTCGCGCGGGGCGAGATGAAGAGCGCTGTGACGCCATAGAACGCCAGCAGCCACATGCCGGGAATCAGGCTGTTGAACCAACCGGAGATCAGCGTCGTCTGAGGCCCGACGACCAGCAAAGCGGCCAGAAGTGCGGGGTACTTCAGGTGGGCCGTCCGGAAGATGTTGAGCGCGGCGGCGGACACGAACAGCGCCCAGCCGATGAAGTAGAGCTGGTAGTTCATCGTGGCCGGCGTCTCGATGCTGCGCAGATGCCAGAGATAGTTGATCCAACGTCCCTCGGACAGGGTCTTGGAGTAGTAGCCCTCGGGGTCGAGCAGCAGTGCCGGGTAGTCGTCGTAGTGCATGAACGGGTCGGTGATCTGCGTCAGGCCGGCGGCGATCAGAAGCACGGCATAGGTCGAGAGGAAGACCGGCGCCAGACGCTGGCGCGTCTCGCTTTGCGCAGGTGCCGCGGTGGCAATGGCACTGTTCGGCATGCGAACCTCTCGGGCATTCGGACGCAAGCCGGACGCCGGGGCAGAGGCGTTGCGTTGGACAAATTCGGTGACAGTCGCAGGCGGTTCCGGCAATTGTCGGTGTGGCGGGGACAAAACCGCTGAAATGTGGCGCCTTCATGGAGGCAAACTGGCGTCTTTCGGTCCAAGGGACAGGACGCAAAAACCAACGATCAAATACGCGGCAGGTCGTTTTCCAATCGTGAACAATGAGTGGAGAGTGCGGCTGATTGTCTTTGAAGCCCTGTGGCGCATTTCGCAATTCGCGGAAGATTTTTTCATTCGCTTCCCGGAATGCTTGACATGATGCCGGTTCTTGAGTTCCGTCGAACCACTGGGGCAGAACAAAAATACACGCAAAAAGTCATCGGCAACGAGGTTCAGACCGGCTGTGGGGCTGGTAGGCGCACAACCAACGATGTGGTGCGTCGTTAAAGAGGGGTGACGGTGTGAATTCCGCCGGAATTACAGGACCTGACTTAAGGGTGCTGGACGGAATAGCTAGCTGGTGCGGGGGACTGCACGGTTCCATGGCGCTTGCCGAGGCGCTTGCGTCGCTGGCCGGTGGCTTTGGTGCCGAGGCGGCGGTGCTGTCGCGGCACGCAAGAGGCGAACCGCGGCCGCGGGCCATCGCCACGCATGACGCGCAGGCGTCAGACCCCAATGCGGCGATGCTGCGCCGGGCGCTTTGCGGCGACGTGCTGGGATTCTATTATCCGAAGGCCCTGGCTTCAACGATCTGGTTCCTGACCGATCACCTCGAAGATGCGAACTGGCAATCGACCGGCACGCTGGAGAACTGGCGCACCGCGCGGGGCATCCGCGAGATCGTGATAGTCGTCATCGCCGCCAGCCTTCAGCAGCGGGACTATCTGGAGTTCCACTTCACGCGCGAGCTGGCCTACAGCGAGAAGCTGGAACTGGAAACGCTGATGCCGACGCTTGTCCGCGCGTGGTCGGGCCGCAAGACCGGGCTGGTGACACAGGTGCAGATGGATGACCGCATGGTCCGCGCCCGGGCCGCAGCCGAGGCGGCGCGGCTGAAGCCGGACGCGCCGATCCTGGGCATGTCGAACCCGGCGAGGCTCAGCCGCGCGGAATTCCGGGTCTGCCTGTTGCTGTCGCGCGGGCTGTCGGTACGGGCGATGACCGAGGAACTGGGATTGACCGAATCCACCGTGCGTTCGCACCTGAGGTCGATTTACTCCAAGACCGAGGTGTCGGGCATCCAGGAGCTGATGTACCGTATCCTGTCGTCCAGCGAGGAAGAAATCGGCCGCGCCCTCGGCCGCGCCTGATCCGGTCAGAGGTCGATTTCCAGCACGCCGCCGGGCTGTGCCGCGCGCGACTGGCAAAGGATGATCGCCTCGTTACGTTGCGCTTTCGACAGGACGAAGTCGCGGTGCTCGACCTCGCCGGAGACAAGGCCGCATTTGCACACCCCGCAAAGACCGTCCGAACATTTCACGTCGACATGAATGCCGATCCGCGCCAGCGCGTCGGTGGCGGTCTCGTCCGCCGCGACCTCGACCTCGCGGCCCGAGCGCGCAAGGCGAAGCGTGAAGGGATGGTTCTCGTAGTCGGGAACCTCGGGAACCGAGAAGTATTCGAGATGACGCGCCTCGTCCGGAAACCCTTGCTTTTCAGCGGCTTCGATGACGGCCTGCATATAGCGTTCGGGGCCGCATGTGTAGACGTGCCAGCCCTTTTGGTAGCCTGAGAGCAAGTGGTCGAGGTCGGCGCGGGTGCCTTCGTCGGACACATGGAGCGATACGCGCTCGGCCCAGGGTACCGCCGCCAGGTCGTCGAGATAGCCAGCTGTGCCGCGGGTCTTGACCGAGTAGTGCAGCACGAACTCGGCCCCGAGCGCATGCAGGCGGTGGCCCATCGCGATCATCGGGGTCACGCCGATCCCGCCGCCCATCAAAAAGGTGCGGGTCGCGGTCTCGTCCAGCGGGAAGTGGTTGATGGGCTTCGAGATGAAGACGCGGCGGCCCTCGGCGAAGATGCGGTGCATGAGTTTCGAGCCGCCCCGGCCGGTATCCTCGCGCAGGACGCCGATCTGGTATGTCAACCGGCCGGCGGGATCGCCCGACATGGAGTATTGCCGCAGGTATTCCGGCGCCACGACGATATCGAGATGGGCGCCGGCGGTCCATTCGGGCAGATCCTTGCCGTCGGGATCGCGGAACTCGTACTTGGTGATGTCGCCCGACATCTTCTCGACCTTTGAGACGACGACGCGAACGACCGGCGGATCGGACCAGTCCGGCACCTTGTGAACGATGCCCTCGGTCTGACCCTTTTCCAGCCGATCCTTGTATTCCTCGGCGGATATCATGGCCTGATAGGCCTCGATCCCTTTTTCGCGGTCCATCGGATAGGGATAGGGCCAGGGCGGCGGCGTAAGGGGGGCAGGGTAGACGGCCAGCGTCTGGTCCTCGTATTTCAAGTCGAGATCGCGTTGCAGGTCGCGGGCGTTGACCTCCTTTTTCGTCGGGCGATAGCCGCCGTCATCCTCGATCTCGAGATCCCACCACCATTTCTTGACCGGGTTCAGCCCGCCACGGCCCAGCCTGTCGTCCAGTCTGGCCAGCGTGGGCGCCAGTTGCGGCACGTTCATCGCTGCCCATCGGAACGGCTTTTCGGCGAAGATGCCTTCGAGGTTCCAGGGGCAAGTCTTCATGCAACGCCCGCACATCGCGCCGCCCGGCGTGGTGATGCGGTAGGTCGCGCATTTCTGGCTGTCGGATTTCCAGATCTCGTAGCCGTTGAACATCAGCTTCGGCCCGGCGGTGATCGCGCCCGAGGGGCATTCGCGGGCGCACTTGTTGCAGGCCTCGCAGAATTTCTGCAGGCCAAAGTCGATGGGCCTGTCGTGGGCCAGCGGCATGTCGGTAGTGACGACGCCGGATTTCAGGCGTGGGCCCAGGAAGGGGTTCAGGATGACCTCGCCGATGCGGCTGACCTCGCCCAGGCCGGAAAGCAGCAGAAGCGGCGGTTGCAGCACCTCGCCGTCCAGCACGGTGTGCGCCTTGGCCTTGTAGCCGAGGTTGCGGATGTGTTTCGCGATGACGCCGCCCAGAAGCGAGAAGCGCAGATAGGCGCGCATCGATTGCGCGACGCTGATCCAGTCGTCTCCGCTGGCGCCCTCCATCGTTTCGTAGCCCTGGTCGATGATCATGCTGATCGCCTGATCGTGGGGAGGGTCGATGGGCGCGCCCGTGGCGTCGTGCGAATACCATGTCCAGTCCGGGCAGCGCGAGATGCCGACGGCGTCGACGCCCAGGAAATAGCTGGCGGCCTTGATGTTCAGGGCGTTCCTTTGCGCGTCGTCGGGACGTGGGCCGTTCTCGGGCAGGCCGTCCTGCAACAGGACGAAAGCGCCCAGCATCCGGCGCTCGGCGGCGGATGGCGCGGCCTTGCGGGCATAATGGCCGTTCTTCGCACCCTCCTGCACGGTCTTGCCAAGGTCGCCGAACTGGGCGCGGGCGAACATGTCGGTGCGCTTGGGCACGCGGGCGACACGCGCCTCGTCGATGAAGGTCGTGGGGTCGTCCACGCGCTTCAGCGTCTCGAACGGGTGGGGGCCCTCGTGGAAGCGGCGCTTGGCGAAGGGATCGCGGTTCATCGCGTTCTTCTGCGTGCGGTAGCCCAGCCACCAGCGCGGGCCGAGGATCGGTTGTCTGCGCGCCAGCGGGCGGTCGGTGGCCATCTCGAACGTGGTGGTCAGGACGGCGACGCCGAAGCGGTCGCCCGCGAAGGGGTTCACCAGTCGGCCGTCCTGCGGCACGGCCAGTCCGGCCTCGACGGTCAGGCGGTCGAGATCCACGTCCGAGGACGTGCCCGTATGCGCCTTGGCGTCCCATCCCAGAAGCCGGATGTAGTTGGCCAGCACCACGGCGGTTTCCGAAGCGCGCAGGCAGGCGCGGTGGGCTTGTGCGTCGTCCAGCCACTCGGTGCCCGCCTCGCCGCCGCGGGGGTCGCGGGGATGGTCGTAAAGGAAGACGACCGCATGGGTGTGACCGCCGATGGTCGACGGCGGGGCCTCCATCGATTCCTTCAGGTCGGCCATGATCATGTCGATGCCGCTGGCCAGCGTCTTGGTCTGGCGCGTTTTCAGGTCGTTGGCCAGACGGTCGATGTCCGGGTTCTGCCAGGGCCGGGCCAGGTGCGCGTCGGCGGGCAGGCGGCAGATGCCGATCATCGCGGCGTCCGAGAAGTAGCTGAAAGCCTTCAGGTGATTGGCGCGTTCTTGCGGATCGTCGGGGCATCCGGCGCGGGCCTTGTTCACCAGACCGTCGCGGATCGCGTCCATCATCGCCTGGTACTCGGCCATCGCGTTGACCAGGCTGGCAGGGGCTTCGGGCCGCCGGAACTCCAGCGGGGCGGGCGAAGGCAGACCGCCGGTTTCGGGCGTGTCCTGCCGCGCCAGCCGCTCCAGCGGATAGGGGCCAAGATGGAAGGGGCGGGACTTGTCGGAGAAGAAACGGATGCTCATGTCGCCCGGAAGCTACGCCGGGTGTGCGGTCAGGGGCAAGTCCGGTGCTACACGCGGCCGTCCAGCAGGAAACGGTGCGACAACGGCAGGCTGGCGGCGCCGAGGGCGCGCGCGTCGGCGCCGATCGTGCCTTCGCGAACCTTGGGCGTGTTGAGGCCGGTCATGTTGGCCCCCGCCATGTGCCTGCGCGTGGCGGCGACCAGTTCGTCGCGCAGGCCGGCGGGCATCCATCCGTCGATCAGGATCGCCTCGAAATCGATCACCGACAGCGTGGCGACGATCGCCTGCGACAGCGCGGCCGCGGTCGTATCGACCCAGCGGTGCAATATCTCTTCCGGCACATCCCAGTTCTCGGGCGCGCGCCACAGACTGTCGATGTCGCCGCCCGAGGCCAGAACCTCGCGTTCGAGGCGCGAAAGCGAGGCCACGTCCAGAAGCTGGACCATGCGGCCGTCCGGCCCGACCACGGGCAAAGGCCCGATGGCGCCGGCGTTGCCGGTGGGGCCGGTGTAGAGCCGGTTGTTCAGGACGACGCCGCCGCCGATGAAGTAGCCGATATAAAAGTAGAGGAAATCCGGGGGCAGGGTGCCGTCGCCGAAGACCAGTTCGGCGCCGCAGGCCGCCGAGGCGTCGTTCTCGAGGAACACCGGGCAGTTGCACACGTCTTCGAGTGCTGCGGCAACGTCGAATGTCTTCCAGGCCGACATGGTTTCCGGCGCGACGTTGATCTCGCGCGCCCATCGCCAGATCCGGAACGGCATGGCGATACCGAGGCCGGCGATCCGGCTGCGCTGATGCGGGCTCAGCGTGGCCGAGACATCCTCGACGGCCTCGCGCGCGAAGCTGACGGTATCCTCGGGCGTCGGATAGCGGTAGGTCTTGTGCGCGCTGCCGACGACCTTGCCGAGAAAGTTGATCAGGACCAGTTCGGCGCTGCGCCGCCCGATCTTGAGGCCCCAGAAATACGCGCCGTCTGCGGCCAGCGCGATCGGAACCGAGGGCTGGCCGACGCGTCCCCGCTGCGGTTCGCCCTTGACGATCAGGCCGTCGACCTCCAGCCCGCGCATGATATTCGAGACCGTCTGCGCGGAAAGCCCCGTCGAGCGGGCGATGTCGGCTTTCGCCATCGGCCCGTTCTGGCGCAGGATCGACAAGAGAAGCCGCTCGTTATGGGCGCGGATTCCGCTTTGATTCGAGCCTTTTATACCCGAAAGCTGATGGGGTTCCGTGGCCTCGATCCGGTTCACGACCGTCCTCCCTGGTAGACCGAGACTGCTGTGCGGGGAGTCGCTTTGTCAATAATAAATAAAAGTGATGTATTTATTGACACGATGCGTGCTTTCCGATTTTGTTACCAAATGGAGCGTGTCGATGGACACGTGATCCAAGGGTCTGCGGACCTATAAAGTCTTTGGGAGGACTAACCATGAAAACGATTCTGACACTGGGTGCGTCTGCGGCCGCGCTCGCCATTACCGCCTCGACGGCATTTGCCGCTTCGCATAGCGTCAGCGCCTGCCTGATCACCAAGACGGAGACCAACCCGTTCTTCGTCAAGATGAAGGAAGGCGCCCAGGCCGCCGCTGCCGAGCACGGCGTTGAGCTTTCCAGCTTCTCGGGCAAGTTCGACACCGATGTCGAAGCTCAGACCGCCGCGATCGAGACCTGCATCGCCAATGGCGCCAAGGGTATCCTGATCACGCCGGCGCAGTCGGCCGCCGTCGTGCCGGCCGTCCAGCGTGCCCGTGACGCCGGTCTTCTGGTCATCGCGTTGGACACGCCGCTCGAGCCGATCGACGCGGCCGACGCGACCTTCGCCACCGACAACTTCCTTGCCGGCCAGCTGATCGGCCAGTGGGCCGCCGGCACTCTCGGCGACGATGCGGCGAACGCCCGGATCGCGTTCCTGGATCTTGACGTCTCGCAGCCGTCCGTCGGCGTTCTGCGTGACCAGGGCTTCATGGACGGCTTCGGGATCGACATCAAGGACCCCGCCAAGTGGGGCGACGAGGACGACCCGCGCATCGTGGGCCATGACGTGACGCAGGGGACGCCCGAAGGCGGCCGCAAGGCGATGGAGAACCTGCTGGCGATCAACCCCGACATCAACGTCGTCTATGCCATCAACGAGCCGGCGGCCGCCGGCGGCTGGGAAGCCATGAAGGCGATGGGCATGAATGCCGATGACGTTCTGGTCACGGGTGTCGACGGCGGCTGCGCCGGCGTGCGCGACGTGGAAGCGGGCATCATCGACGCGACCTCGCAGCAGTATCCGCTGAAGATGGCCGCGCTCGGCATCGAGGCGATCGCACAATACGCCGCCGACGGTTCGCTGCCCGAAAACACGCCGGGCAAGGACTTCTTCGATACCGGTGTGGCGCTGATCACCGACAACCCGGTCGAAGGCGTGCCCTCGATCAGCGTCGCGGAAGGCCTGGAGCTTTGCTGGGGTTGATCCGAAGGATCGCCTGATGGAAGGTTGACCGAGGGGGCGGGCCACGGCCCGCCCCCTTTCCGGTTCAAGGGAGGGGAACCATGGCCGCCGATTCCGACAGTTTCGAAGATTCCGTGAAGACACGCGCCCAGGAAGCGGTCGCCGAGTTCGACAATCACCGCAGCGGGTTCATCGGCACGGTACACGGACTTCTGCACAAGTATCCGTTCCTGGTGCCGCTGGTCGTCATCATCGGTGCGATCATCGTCTTCGGACTGATCAATCCGAATTTCTGGCGCGTGGGCACCCTGTCGCTGATCCTGCAACAGGTCGGCATCGTCGGTATCCTGGGGATCGCCCAGGGGCTGGTGATCATAACCGCCGGGATCGACCTGTCGGTCGGCGCCATGCTGGTCTTCATCACGGTCATCATGGGCCAGGTCTCGTTCAGATACGGGGTGCCGGCCGAGATTTCCATCGTGATCGGCCTGGCGGCGGGCGCCCTGATGGGCTTTGCCAACGGATGGATGGTCGCGCGCCTGCGGTTGCCGCCGTTCATCGTGACGCTGGGCACCTGGCAGATCATCCTGGCGGCGAACTACATCTATTCCCGGAACGAGACGATCCGAAGCCAGGACATCGAGGAACAGGCCGGGGCGCTTCAGTTCTGGGGCGAGATCTTCCAGATCGGAGATGCGCGCGTCACCTACGGCGTCGTCGCCTTCCTGGTGCTGGTGCTGTTCTTCGCCTACGTGCTGTCCAGCACGGCCTGGGGCAGGCATGTCTACGCGGTGGGCGACGACAAGGAGGCCGCGGATCTGGCCGGTGTGAACACCGACCGCGTCGTGATCCAGGTCTATACCGTCGCGGGGCTGCTTTGCGGGATCGCGGCCTGGGTCGCGATCGGTCGCTTCGGGGCGATCTCGCCCGGGGCATCGACCGGTGTGCAGGGCAACATCCAGTCCATCACCGCGGTCGTGATCGGAGGCATCTCGCTTTTCGGCGGGCGTGGCTCGATCATCGGGATGTTCCTGGGGGCCCTGACCGTGGGTGTCTTCGAGATGGGGCTGAGGCTGGCCGGCGCGGATGCGCAGTGGACCTTCCTTCTCATCGGCGTCCTGATCATCGCCGCCGTGACCGTGGACCAGTGGATCCGAAAGGTGTCGGCATGACCCGGCGCAGCAAGTCCTTCCCGGCGGCAATGCCGCCCTCGATCAGAAAGGTTTCGGCATGAGCGAACCAATCCTTTCCGGCCGCAATCTGGTAAAGCGCTATGGCCGTGTGGTCGCGCTGGACCACTGCGACTTCGAACTGATGCCCGGCGAGATCCTTGCCGTCATCGGCGACAACGGCGCGGGCAAGTCGACACTGATCAAGGCGCTGTCCGGCGCCATCCAACCCGACGACGGCGAGATCTTCCTTAACGGCAGCCGCGTTTCCTTCGCCACGCCCATCGAGGCGCGGGGCGCGGGGATCGAGACGGTGTACCAGACGCTGGCCGTCAGTCCGGCGCTTTCCATCGCGGACAACATGTTCATGGGGCGCGAGATTCGCAAGCCCGGGTTCATGGGCAAATGGTTGCGCCAACTGGACCGGCCCGCGATGGAGCGTTTCGCCCGCGAGAAATTGACCGAACTTGGCCTGATGACGATCCAGAACATCAACCAGGCGGTCGAGACCCTTTCAGGCGGTCAGCGCCAGGGTGTCGCCGTGGCGCGGGCGGCGGCGTTCGGGTCGAAGGTCATCATCCTGGACGAGCCGACGGCGGCTCTGGGCGTGAAGGAAAGCCGGCGCGTGCTGGAACTTATCCTGGACGTCAGGTCGCGGGGCATTCCGATCATCCTGATCAGCCACAACATGCCGCATGTCTTCGAGGTGGCCGACCGGGTTCACATTCATCGGCTGGGTAAGCGGCTGTGTGTGATCAATCCGAAAGACTATACGATGTCGGATGCTGTGGCCTTCATGACAGGGGCGAAAGAGGCGCCGACCGAGGTGGTGCCGGCCTGAGCAATCGCGCGATTTTGCGTATTTGGCGCAAGATGAAGCGGCGCGGTGGCGCGTAAGCCCGGGGCCTTTCAGATTTTCCGTGCGATCCGGCCCGCGCGGCCGCCGCGGCGTCCGGGCAGCGCCTTGGCGCGGTCGGGCAGCGCCGCCATGATCTCGCGCCTTTCGTCGGGCGTCATCCGCGACCAGGCGGCGATTTCGTCGCCGGTGCGGTAGCAGCCAAGGCAGACGCGCGCTTCGGGATGCAGAACGCAAACCTGCACGCAGGGGCTTTCGATCTCGTCGCGCCGCCAGACGATGTCGCCGGGTCTGTCGTTCACTGCCTTGCCTCCAGATGCGCCATCCTGTCGAGCGCTCCCTGCAATATATAGCTCGCCGCGACATGGTCGATAACCTCGGCGCGACGTTTTCGTGTCGTATCCGCCTCGAGCAGCGCGCGTTCGGCAGCGACAGTGGACAGCCGTTCGTCCCAGAAGGCGATGGGCAGGTCGGTCAGGCGCAAGAGATTGCGGGCAAATGCACGGGTCGACTGGACGCGCGGGCCTTCGCTGCCGTCCATGTTCAGCGGCAGCCCCAGGACCAGCCCGGCGATCTCGCGGTGCGCGACGATGGCCAGCAGTTTTTCGGCGTCCAGCGTGAATTTCTTGCGCCGGATGGTTTCAAGCGGCGTCGCCACGCGGCGGTAGCCGTCCGAGACCGCGACGCCGATGGTCTCGGTGCCGAGGTCGAGACCGGCGACGGAGCGCAAGGCGGGCAGGGCGGCGGCGAAGTCCTCGATCGTGTCGCAGATCATTGCGGCAGCCGGTCGCGCGCGGCCTCGATGGTGGCCAGCGCTTCGGGGGCGTCGGCGAAGACCTGCATCGCCTCGTCCGCCACGGCGCGCGCGCGTCCCGTCTCGCCCAGCACGCTCAGCGCGCCGATCAGCCGTGCCCAGTCCTCGGGCGGGCCGCCGTCGGTGGCCAGCCGGTCCGACAGGCCCTCGACCATGCCCCGGATCATGTCCTGGCGTTCCTCGGCGGTCATGTCGCCGGCCGCGGCGATATCGGCCGAGGTGGGACCGCGGATGTCGGGCGGAGTATACTCGATACCGGCATCGGCTGCGACGCCGGCGATCTCGGCGCGGATCACCGGAACCCAGGGCGCATCGGGCGCCGAGGTTTCCAGAAGCCGCCGCCAGATCGGGAAGGCACGGTCGGGTCGCCCGTTCTGTGCGAAAAGAAGCCCTGCGTAATAGCGGGCTGCCTCGTCCTCGGGCGCGTCGTCCAGGATGCCCGCCAGAACCGTCTCGGCCTCGGGCGAGACGAAACCGCCCGCCGAGAAGACCATGAGATCGAGAAGGGCGATGCGTTCTTCCAGGGGAACGTCGTTGCCATAGGCTGCGACCAGGCGTTCCTGCGCCTCGCGCGCGGCGGTGAAGTTGCCGAGGCGCGCCTCGTTCTCGGCCAGAAGCGTCAGGCCCTGGATGTCGTTCGGCCGCTCGCTCAGCGCGGCCCGCAGACGCTCCATCAGATCCAGGAACGACGCATCCGGTTCGCGCGCTTCGGGCAGGAAGGGCCGCGCGCGGTTCTCGGCCTCGGCCTGACCGGGCCGGTTGCGGGCGGCGTCTTCCAGGTTGGCCAGTCGCTCGGCCATCGGCAGGTCGGCGACGCCGGGCGCGCCGATCCGGGCGTAAAGCAGGAAGCTGCCGGCCAGGACGGCGGCGACAAGGATGACGGCGGCGGGCAGAAGCCCGCCCTCGGAAATTGCGGTCCGGGACGCCGCGCGCCGGTCGGCGTCCAGAAGACGGCGCGAGACCTCGGTGCGCACGGCTTCGGCCTCGGCCTCGGTCAGGACGCCGCGGGCCAGGTCGCGGTCGACCTCTTTAAGCTGGTCGCGGTAGACGGCCATATCGGAATCGGCCGCGGACAGACCCGTATCGCGGGGCGCGCGCAGCGCCCTGAGAAGGATCAGCGCGACGGCGGTCGCGATCAGCAGAGAGATGAGCCAGAACAACATGAACCCGACTTAATCGCCCCTGCGCCGAACGGAAAGGGCGAAGCGCGACAATCCTCCGCGTCCTCGTGTCGCGAAACGTGTGTGTCCTGCCGCTTGCTGAAGACCGGTCGTTGGGGAATCCTTGCAGAAGTCCGGATAGATCACCGGGGACGCCCGGATCAGGGAGTTTGGGGTATCATGAACCGCTATTCCGTCTTTGCCGTCGCCCGCGAGGCCATGCGCAACCACCAGGGCTGGAAACGCGCCTGGGGCGCGCCGGAGCCGAAGCGCAAGTATGACGTGATCATCATCGGCGCGGGCGGGCACGGTCTGGCCACGGCCTATTACCTCGGCAAGAATCACGGCATCCGGAATGTCGCGATCCTGGAGAAGGGCTGGCTGGGTGGCGGGAATACCGGGCGGAACACGACGATCATCCGCTCGAACTATCTGCAGGACCCGTCGGCGGCGATCTACGAAAAGGCGCGGTCGCTGTACGAGGACTTGAGCCAGGATCTGAACTACAACGTGATGTTCAGCCCGCGCGGCGTGATGATGCTGGCGCAGACCGAGCACGAGGTGCGGGGCTACAGGCGCACCGCGCACGCGAACGCGCTGCAGGGCGTGAAGACCGAGTTCATCGGCCCCGAGCGCGTCAAGCAGCTGTGCCCGATCATCGAGACGCGGGGACCGCGCTATCCGGTCCTGGGTGCGCTCTGGCAGGCGCGTGGCGGCACGGCGCGTCACGACGCGGTGGCCTGGGGCTATGCGCGCAAGTGTTCCCAGATGGGCATGGACGTGATCCAGCGCTGCGAGGTGACGGGCATCCGGCGCGAGGGCGGCAAGGTGGTCGGGGTCTCGACCTCGAAGGGCGACATCGACTGCGACAAGCTGGGCATCGTGGTGGCGGGCCATTCTGGGCACGTGGCCGGCATGGCCGGGTTCCGCTTGCCGATCGAGTCGGTGGCGCTGCAGGCGCTGGTCAGCGAACCGATCAAGCCCTGCATGGACGTGGTCGTCATGGCGAACACCGTGCACGGCTACATGAGTCAGTCCGACAAGGGCGAGATGGTGATCGGCGGGGGGGCGGACGGCTACAACAACTACACCCAGCGGGGCTCGTTCCATCACATCGAGGAGACGGTACGCGCGCTGGTCGAGACCTTCCCGATGATCTCGCGCCTGAAGATGCTGCGGCAATGGGGCGGGATCGTGGACATGACGGGCGACCGCTCGCCCATCATCTCGAAGACGCCGGTCGAGAACGTCTTCATCAACTGCGGCTGGGGCACGGGCGGCTTCAAGGCGATTCCCGGATCGGGCTGGGCCACGGCCGAGATGATCGCGCGGGGCGAGCCGGGGCCGCTGGCGGCGGCGTTCGGACTGGAGCGGTTCCGCGAGGGCCGGTTCATCGACGAAAGCGTCGCGGCGGGCGTGGCGCACTGATGGCGGCGATCGGGGATACCGGGCGCGTGGGCGGCCTTCTGCACACGAAGGCGGCGCGCGGAAGACGCCGCACGATCGGTCCCGATTCTATGCTAAGCTGTTATGTGCGGCCGGTCATGGCCGTGCTGGAGCTTGGAAAATGGACTCAACGCGTATCGGAATCATCATTGTCGTTCTCGTCATCGTCGTCGGAGGCGCCTGGTATTTCATGGGCGGTAACGGAGCCGAAACGGGAACCACCACAACTGAACCTGCAGCGGAAGCCGAACCCGCAACGGAAGCCGAGCCTTCGGGCAACTGAGACTTTCGGCCAGGTGAAAACAAAAGGCTCCGGGGGGCCGCCCGCTTCCCGGGGTCCGGCTGCGGGGTCGGTCGGTTCCGCCGAGAACCGCCTACTTCCAGTTCTTCCACTTCGCGCCGCCGCCCTTGGCGCGGTTGTTCGTCTTGTCGGGCTTCGTGTTGAAGCCGCGCCAGACGCCGACGACGGCGCCCGCGAAGAGAAGGGCAAGGGGCACGATCTGGAGTGCGGGTTTCATTCTGGGTCCACCTTTGACGTATTGGATACCGCTTGCGCGATTAAGGTCGGCCTCTCCGGGCAATGCGGCGTTCACCGCTCCCGAAGTGGCGTTGGCACGTACATAATGCGCACCGGACGGAAAGAGAATGCCGATCAGCGCACTCGGAAAAACGAAACCTCGGAACCTTCCCCTCCAAAGGGCACTCCCCTTCCACAAGTGCATATGGGACCTGAGAACGGAGATATAACCGGACACGGGGAAACGGTCTGTTCGGCGGCGTCAGGGCCGGTCGTGGCGCGAATATGCGCCCCCGCCTTGAACCCCGGCCTGCACGCCATAAGTCGTGGTCGGGACAGAACGGAGACCCTTGAATGCGCCTTGTTCGCGGTATCGCCAGACTTGCCGAAAGCCTACGACGCCGACCTGCGGCATGTCTTGGATATCTCGCAGGCATCGCGGTTCCCCTCATGCTGGCGGGCCTCGTCATCGTCGCGCATCGGGGTTACGGCATCATGGACCAGCCGCCACGGGGACCGCAGGTCTACACCAGCTTTTGATAGGCCGGAATCTGCCGAATTGCCTGGATCGGCCATTCCAAGCGCATCGACTCAGGCAATTCCCGCAGGTTTTGGCGCATCGGCGCCCGGCGAAAAGATCTCCGGAGCGCGGCGCGCCCTTCCGTGTTCTTCTTTCCATCAGAGAAAGGAGGACATGACATGTCTGACTATTATTCGCATCGAGACCAGGACCGTCCCGGGCATCGCGCCGGGTATCCGGATTATGCCCACGCCGGAACCACAGGCTCGTGGATATGGGTGGCCATCGTGCTGGTGGCCATCGTCGCGCTCATCGGCGTCGGCCTTGCCGGCGGCGGCGGGGGCGGGACATCCGAACAGGGTGCGGCCACCGAGGCCGTGCCCGCAGCGCCCGACGCATCGGCGACGGTCGCACCCGAAGCACCCGACGCGGCCGCAACGGTCGCACCTGAAGCGCCCGACGCATCCGCACCGGCCGCACCTCCGGCCGACTGAGCCATCCTTCGGACGCGCCCTTGGCGGCGGCCTTCGGGCTGCCGCCATTTTAGTGTCCGCTTTATCCCGCAACTCTATGACGACAAAGGAAATCAGCCCATGCTGATCCTGACGTGCCCCTATTGCGGCGTCGATTGCGACGAAACCGAGCTGTCGCCCGGTGGCGAGGCGCATCTGAAGCGCCACGGCCCCGGCTCGGCGGACGAGGAATTCGAGGGCTACCTGTTTCAGCGCGAAAACCCGCGCGGTGTTCATTTCGAGCGCTGGCGGCATGCGCACGGCTGCGGCAAGTGGTTCCATGCGGCGCGGGACACCGTGACCCTGGAGGTTTTCGGCACCTATCCGGCGCAGGTGACCGAGCCGCCGAAGGAACTTCGCGACAGGATCAGCGCGAAACGGCCCGGCTGGGCCTGGAGGGAATTCGCATGAGCCATCGTCTTCCGAACGGCGGCCGGCTGATCGATCGCAGCCACGCCCAGGCGTTTTCGTTCAACAATCGCCCGATGCGGGGCTTCCAGGGCGACACGCTGGCCTCGGCGCTGCTGGGCAACGGCCAGACGCTGGTCGGCCGGTCGTTCAAGTATCACCGCCCGCGCGGCATCGTGACCAGCGGCCCCGAAGAGCCAAACGCGCTGATGAACCTCGGGATCGACAAGACCTTCGAGCCGAACGCACGCGCGACGACGACCGAGTTGTTCGACGGTCTGGTGGCCGAAAGCCAGAACCACTGGCCAAGCCTGGAATTCGACATCGGCGCGATAAACGCGCGTCTGTCGCGGTTCCTGCCGGCGGGGTTCTACTACAAGATGTTCCTCTGGCCGCGCGCCTTCTGGAAGCATGTCTACGAACCGTTCATCCGCCAGTCGGCCGGCCTGGGCAAGGCTCCGCGGCACCGCGATGCGGATCGCTACGAATACTTCCACGTCACCGTCGATGTGCTTGTGATCGGGGGCGGAATCGCCGGCCTGACGGCGGCGAAGGCGGCGGCGGATGCCGGGGCCGAGGTGCTGCTGGTCGAACAATCCGCCCACTGGGGCGGCCGCGCGCCGGTGGACGGCGCCGAGATCGACGGCAAGCCCGCCCAGGACTGGATCGACGGGACCGTCGCGGCGCTGGGGGCGATGCCGAACGTGCGATTGCGGTCGCGCGCCATGGGATCGGGCGTCTATGATCACGGTTATGCACTGGTCTACGAACGTCTGACCGACCACGCGCCCGATCACAGCCTGCCGCGCCATCGCCTGTGGAAGGTCCGCAGCCGCCAGATCGTGACGGCGACGGGCGCGATCGAGCGGCCGCTGGCCTTCGCGGGCAACGACCTGCCGGGTGTCATGCTGGCCAGCGCAGTGCGCGATTACGTGACCGATTATGCCGTGGCGCCCGGACGCAAGACCGTCGTGGTCACCAACAACGATGATGCTTACCGCACGGCGCTGGCGCTGAAAGAGGCGGGGCTGAGCGTACCCGTCGTCGTCGATGCCCGGCCGCACGCGACCGGCCCGCTGGCCGAAGCGGCCCGCGCGGCGGGCATCCGCGTGACGCCTGGGCGCGGCATCTCGAAGGTGACGGGCCGCGACGGGGTCGAGACGGTTCACATCTGCGACCAGCTTGGAACGGGCGAATCCATCGAAGAGGTCGAGGCAGATTGCGTCGCGATGTCGGGCGGCTGGTCCCCGGTCGTGCATCTCTGGTCGCATTGCGGCGGCAAGCTGGACTGGGACGAGGCCGAGGCGTTCTTCCGCCCCGATCCCGCGCGCGCGCCGACCGGCGCCGACGGCCTGCCCTTCGTCCGCACCGCCGGCATCGCCAGCGGTGCCATAACGACGGCCGAAGTGCTGGAGGACGCCTTCCAGGCGGGCCGAACCGCTGCCGAAGCAGTCGGGCACACGACGCCCGGCGGTGCCGCGCCGGCCTCTGCCACCGAGACCCGACAGCCGATCTCGCCGGTCTGGAACATGCCCGCGAACGCGCCATACGAGCTGAAGGCCAAGGCCTGGCTGGACTATCAGAACGACGTCAAGGTGACGGACGTGGAACTGGCCGCGCGCGAGGGGTTCGAGAGCGTCGAGCACGCCAAGCGCTATACCACGCTGGGCATGGCGACCGACCAGGGCAAGTTGTCAAACATCAACGGCCTGGCGATCCTGGCGGGACAACTGGGCGCCGAGATACCTCAGGTCGGCACCACCACGTTCCGGCCGCCCTATACGCCGATCTCGATGGGGGCGATCGCGGGCGAGGCGCGGGGCGACCTGTTCCAGCCGCTCAGGAAGACGCCGATCCACGACTGGCACGCCGAAAACGGCGCCCACTGGGAGCCGGTGGGCCACTGGCGGCGGCCTTATGCCTTCCCGCGCGAAGGCGAAAGCATCCATGACGCGGTGATGCGCGAGGTGACGGCGACGAGGGAGGGCGTGGGCCTGCTGGACGCCTCCACCCTGGGCAAGCTGATCGTGAAGGGGCCGGACGCGGGGCGTTTCCTCGACATGCTCTACACCAACATGATGAGCACGCTTCCGGTGGGCAAATGCCGCTATGGCCTGATGTGCACCGAGAACGGGTTCCTGACCGACGACGGCGTGGTGGCGCGCATGGACGACGACACCTGGCTTTGCCACACCACCACCGGGGGCGCGGACCGCATCCACGCCCACATGGAGGAATGGCTCCAGACCGAATGGTGGGACTGGAAGGTCTATGTCGCCAACGTGACCGAGCATTACGCCCAGATCGGCGTCGTTGGGCCGAAGGCGCGCGAGGTCTTGCAGGCGTTTGGCGGCGACATGGACCTCTCGCGCGAGGCGCTGCCGTTCATGCAATGGGCTGAAGGACGGATCGGCGATTTCGACGCGCGGGTGTTCCGGATCTCGTTCTCGGGCGAACTCAGCTATGAAATCGCCGTGCCGGCCAGCCAGGGCCGCGCTTTCTGGGATGCGCTCCTGGCCGCGGGCAAGCCCTTCGGCATCACGCCCTACGGCACCGAGTGCCTGCACATCATGCGGGCCGAGAAGGGCTTCATCATGATCGGCGACGAGACCGACGGCACGGTGATCCCGCAGGACTTGGGCCTGAGCTGGGCGATCTCGAAGAAAAAGGAAGACTACCTGGGCAAGCGCGCGCAGGAACGCGATCACATGCGCGACCCCTTGCGCTGGAAACTGGTGGGGCTGGAGACCGAGGACGGCTCGGTCCTGCCCGACGGCGCCTATGCGGCCGAGCCCGGCGTCAACGACAACGGTCAGCGCAAGACCGAGGGCCGCATCACCTCGACCTACCATTCCCCGACGCTGGGGCGCGGCATCGCGATGGGTCTTGTCGAACGAGGACCGGACCGGATGGGCGAGGTGCTGGAATTCGCGAGGGTCGACGGCAGCGTGGTGCGGGCCAAGATCGTCAGCCCGGTGTTCTATGACCCGGACGGGGAGAAGCAGAATGTCTGATCGGGTGAGCGCACTTCAGGGTACCGCGTTCAAGGGCCAGGTGGAGGTCAGGGAAAACGGCCTTCGGGGCATGATCACGCTTCGGGGCGACCTGTCGTCCGCGTCGCTGAGGGATGCCGCGACCGGGGTCACGGGCGTCGATTTCCCCGACCGGCGCGGGGCGAACATGGCAGGCGGCCACGGCCTTTGCTGGATGTCGCCCGACGAATTGCTGGTTCTCGTGCCCTACGACGAGGTGAAGTTGGCGCTCGGGGGGATCGCGAAAGCACTCGCGGGAACGCATCACCTGGCGGTGGATGTCTCGGACGCGCGGGCGTCGTTCCAGCTGGCGGGGGACGGTGGGTCGATCCGCAACGTGCTGGCCAAGCTGACGCCCGCCGACATGCGGCCTTCGGCGCTGCCGGCGGGCGAGATGCGCCGGACAAGGCTGGCGCAGGTTCCCGCGGCGATCTGGTTCCGCAACGACAGCACTGCCGAACTGATCTGTTTCCGGTCGGTGGCCGAGTATGTCTGGGGTCTGTTGGTGAATGCCGCCGAACCGGGGGCCGACGTCGGCCATTTCTGACCGCCGCCGGGTCGGATATCCCCGGCAACGGGTCCATCCGCTGTTTTCCGCCGCCACAGCAGGCCTCGACCGGCAACATGCCGCTCGGCGAAATAGCGCTGCATGACGGCTGATTCCATAGGTGGCATTCTGGAACCCGAAGCGGGAATCATTCCGCTCCAACCGGGAATACGGAACCGAGCAGGAGGCCAGGATGCTATCGGATTTACTGGAAATGCTGCGTGACGTCTTGAGTGGACGAGGCAATGCCTCGACCGCGCTGGCGACACGGATGGACGAAGCGGGCGCAGGGCGCCCGGATGACGACGCAGACGAGGAAGCGCACCAGGGCCTTAAAGGGCTGTTGCAGGCGCTTTTCGCCCAGAACGGCGCGGACGGCGATCAGGAAGCCCTTCAGCTTCTGACGGAGGACGACGCCGAGGGTGAAGGCTCGGAAGAGACCGAGATGTCCGACGGCGAAGGCGCCGGGGATGACGGCTCGGAAGAGACCGAGGAATCCCACGGCGAAGGCGCCGACGATGACGGCTCGGAAGAATCCGAGGAGTCCCAGGGCGAAGGCGCCGGGGATGAAGAATCCTCCTCCGAAGAAGAGCAGGAGATGGCTTTCCTCGACGAAGATGACGGTTTCTGCGGGTCGACCGGGTTGCCGATGATCCCCGTTGAAGACGACACGCCTTCCGAAACCGAAGAAGAACAGGAAGACATGTTCGAATTGCTCTGACCCCTCTGCGCAATGAACACCGAAGCCGGGCCCGATGGCCCGGCTTTTCCGTCTGGATCGCCCCGGACGCCAGCGGCTGACGCTTCCCAAGTGCCGCCGAGGACGGAGATTTCGGCGAACGACCTTGACCACAGCCGGGTTACGCCTCAGGTAAAGCTGTAGCGAACACAAACAGACAGAGGGGGACCCTACCCATGGCTTTCGAACTTCCCGATCTTCCCTATGCCCATGATGCACTGGCCTCGGACGGCATGTCGAAAGAGACGCTCGAGTATCACCACGACCTGCACCACAAGGCTTATGTCGACAACGGCAACAAGCTGATCGCGGGCACCGAGTGGGAGAACAAGAGCCTGGAAGAGATCATCACCGGTACCTACGACAAGGGCGCGGTGGCTCAGAGCGGCATCTTCAACAACATCAGTCAGCTTTGGAACCACAACCAGTTCTGGGAGATGATGGGGCCGGGCGAAAGCAAGATGCCGGGCGAGCTGGAAAAGGCGCTGACCGAAAGCTTCGGCTCGACCGCCAAGTTCAAGGAGGACTTCGCCGCCGCCGGCGCCGGTCAGTTCGGCTCGGGCTGGGCCTGGCTGGTGAAGAACCCCGACGGATCGCTGGCCGTCACCAAGACCGAGAACGGCGTCAACCCGCTTTGCTTCGGCCAGACAGCGCTTCTGGGCTGCGACGTGTGGGAGCATTCCTATTACATCGACTTCCGCAACAAGCGCCCGGCCTACCTGACCAACTTCCTCGACAACCTGGTCAACTGGGAAAACGTCGCGTCGCGGATGTGATGTGATCCGGCCGATGGATCAGAGGAAGGCCCGCCGATGGTGGGCCTTCGTCGTTCAGGGGTAGGCGATGCGAAGAAAACGGATCCTGGCGCGTGTCCTGAAAACGCGGCTTGGCCAGGAAACCCTGGCCCCGAACATGCGCTTTCGCGTTCGGAAATGGACGATCGAGACCCCCCTGTGGGACGCGCGCCCGGCACTGAGGATCGGTGTTCTGTCCGATCTGCACTGGGGCTACAGACCGGTGAACGCCGGTTTCTTCGGCAACATCAAACGCCGCCTTGCGGCACTGGCACCCGACATGGTGGTGTTTCTGGGCGACCTCTCGGAAGGCCGGGACATCGCCGCGAAACAGGCGAACGGCGCCCTCGGGGCGGCGGAACTGAAGGGCATTTCCGCGCCGCTCGGGGCCTATGCCGTCCTGGGCAATCACGACTGGCACGACGATCCCGAAGCGCAGGCGCGGCGCATTGGCCCGGTGCGGGCGATGGCGCATCTCGAGGCGGCGGGCTTCCGTCTGTTGCAGAACGCGGCCTGCCGGCCGGGGCGCGACGACATCTGGCTGGCGGGCCTCGATTCCCAGCAGGCTTTCAAGGGCGGGCGCGGCGAACCGAGACGGCTTGGCAGCCACGACATGGCCGCGGCGCTTGCCGCCGCACCGGGCGACGACCCGGTCATTCTTCTGGCGCACGAGCCGGATATTTTCCCCGAAATCACCGAGCCGCGCGTGGTGCTGACCCTTTCGGGGCATATGCACGGCGGACAGATCCGGCCCTTCGGCCGGGCGTTCTACGCGCCGTCGCTGCACGGTACGCGCTTCGATTACGGACACTTCCACGAGGACGGGCGGCATCTTGTGGTCTCGGGCGGGCTGGGATGCAGCACGATCCCGGTGCGCATCGGCATCGTGCCCGAAATCACGCTGGTCGAGATCCGGGGTATCTGACGAGCCGCGTCAGTCCGGGTGAATGTCGCGCGGCGTGCAGCCCGATTCCAGCACCGCCGCCATCCAGTTGATCGACACTTCCGCGTCCTGTTCTTCGGCCCAGGCCGCCTGCAATTCGTAGGCCGGCAATTCCTGCGCGCCGGGGCAGTACCAGTGGTGCGGCGCCTGACGGTGGTGCACCAGTTCGTGCAGCAGCACGCTTTGATCGGCCGGGTCGCGCATGTTCCAGGGGCTGATCAGCGTGATGGTTTCGGTCCGGTCGTCGTAGAAGGCGCGCAGGTGTCCGCCGGCATAGCCGGTCGAGCCGTAAATGCCCGCGGCCAGCGACGGCGGCAGCATGCGGATGGCGGGCGGTGCCTCGCGCCGGGGCCAGGGGCTGTTGTCGTCAAGCCAGCCTTCCAGGTCCTCGGCAAGCGCAGACAGTGACGCGGCGTCGGCCTGTCCAACCTGCGGGAAGGCAAAAAGAGAGAGGGCGGCCAGCACGAGGCCGGCGCGGCAGGGACGGGTCATCGGGATTATCCCTTCGGTTTTGAGATTGTCTGATGAGATGTTAGGATTGACGCCAAACCGGCGCAAAAGGCCTGTTTTCAACGGCAGATGAAAGGAATTCATCCGCGATGGCCCGAAAACTCCCTCCGTTTGCCGCCGTCCGCGCCTTCGAGGCGGCCGCGCGGCACGAAAGCTTCAAGAATGCGGCGGATGAGCTGTGCCTCAGCCCCTCTGCGGTCAGTCACCAGATCAGGGCGCTTGAGGAATACCTGGACACCAGGCTATTCGAACGCGACGGCAACCGGCTGCGGCTGACGCTGACCGGGCGCACATATGCGACGAAGCTGACCCATCTCCTGGACGACTTCGAGGCCACGACCGCCGACATGACCTCGCACGACGACCGTAACCTGCGGGTCCTGACCACGCCGGGGTTCGCGGCGCGCTGGATGGTGCCGCGCCTTGACCGGCTGCCGTTCGGCAGGCAGGTCCGGCTGCGCGTCTCGGAAGGTGCGCCCTCGACCGATTTCGCGACCAACGATGCCGACGTGGTGATTCAGTGGGGAGACGCGCCCGAGGACGGTCTTCGGGTGGAGCCGCTGATGCAGTCGGCGCGTTATCCGGTGGCCCATCCCGACTATGTCGAGCGCGAGGGGATCGCGCACCCCCGCGACCTGACGCGGGCGAGGCTGATGCACGACGAGGTCATGGACGCCTGGGAGGCCTGGTTCCGGATCGCGGGCGTCGTCCCGCCGCGGATGCCGCTGGGGCCGACCTTTCCCAACTGCGAGTTCTCGACCACCGCCGCCGAGCAGGGGCAGGGTGTGTCGCTTGCCTATGACGCAATGGTCCGCGACACGCTGGCCACAGGCCGCCTTGTCCGGCTGTTCGACCATGTCACCATGCCGGTGGTGATCTACGCGGTCGCCTATCCGCTGCATCGCGCGGACGATCCGATGATCCGGGCCTTCTCGGACTGGATACACGCCGAAAGTGCTGAGCATGGGTCCGCGCTGCCACGGGTTCACGTCGCCGAATAGAAACCGGCTTGCCGGACGGCCCGCATTCCGTGACCATTGGGTGATGAATCACGCAAGCCTTCGGGCGAAATCCCCCAACGCCGCGCCAGGTTCCGCCGCTTCTGTTCCGCGCGCCGAAAGACCCCTTTCGCGCCTGTCCCCGGCGGTGGCACACATGGCAGGGGTCCGGGCATTCCGGGAAAGTGGCCTCGATGCCGTCGACGCTCTTCCCTTCGCTCCGAGATCCAAGGGAGATCTAGGATGACCGACAAGACAGGATACGTCCTGGAACGCAGCTTCGACGCACCGCCCGACCTGGTGTGGGATGCCTGGACGAACGAGACCTACCAGCCGCGCTGGTACGGACCCGGCGTCGAGACGGTGATCCACAGCAACGATCTGCGCCAGGGCGGCCAATGGCTGGTCGAGATGACCGGCGAGGGCTGGTCGGCCTTTCAGCGGGCCGATTACCTTGTCGTCGAGCCACCTGAGCGCCTTGTGTTCCTGCAGGGCATGGCCGATGCGGACTGGGCCATCGCCTCGAACCCGAAGATGCCCGACTGGCCGCGCCTGATGCATACCGACATCACTTTCACCGGAACCGGTGACGGCAAGACCGACATGCGCCTGGTCTGGACACCGCACGAGGCCGGCGCGGCGGAAATCGCCTTCTTCACCGGTGCGCTGGACAGCATGGGCCAGGGCTGGGGCATGGGGATGGACATCCTGGAGACGCTTCTGGCCGAGCTTCAGGCCTGACCTCGCGACCTTGACGCCAGCGGCTCAAGGGCAGAGAACGGCGGCGGGCGCGGAACCGACCCGCCCGCCTTCTGCTCTGACGAGGACCCATGAGCGACGACGCCCGAAAGAGCGCCCGGATGGGTGTGCTGGCCATGATCGGCGCCTGCCTGATCTGGGGGTTGTCGCCGCTCTACTACCGGCTTCTGAGCCATGTCGCGCCCGCCGATATCCTGGCGCATCGGACCTTCTGGTCGATGATCTTCTTCGTGATCGTCCTGGCCCTGCAGCGGCGCCTGCCGGTCCTTGGCGCGGCGCTGCGGGACAGGGGACAGATCCTGTGGCTGCTCTTGGCCGCCATCATGATTTCCATCAACTGGTTCCTGTTCATCTACGCGATCCAGATCGACCGCGTGACGGAGACCAGCCTTGGCTATTACATCTTCCCGCTGGTTTCGGTCCTTCTGGGGATGGTGATCTTCGGCGAGAAACTGTCTGCGGTTCAGTGGCTTGCGGTGGCGCTGGCCTGTGTCGCCGTCGCGACCCTGACCCTCGGCCTCGGAAAGGCGCCGCTGATCAGCCTGGTCCTTGCCACGACATTCGGTGTCTACGGCGTGCTCAAGAAACGGGTCTCGACCGGGCCCGTCGTGTCGGTCACGGCCGAGGTCTGCGTGATCGCGCCGCTGTCGCTGACCTGGCTTGTCTTCTTCGCGCAAACGGGAATGCCCGACACGCGGACGCTGGCGCTACTGATTTTCAGCGGGCCGATAACCGCGGTGCCGCTGATCCTGTTTTCCTTCGCGGCACGCCGCGTGCGCCTGGCGACGCTGGGGCTTCTGCAATACATGAACCCGACGATCCAGTTCCTGCTGGCCGCCGCGGTTCTGGGCGAGCCGATGGGGCTGGCCCATGCCGTCGCCTTCCCGCTGATCTGGCTTGCGCTGGCGATCTATTCCTGGAGCGCGATCTCTCAGGGACGGGCCGAGCGCAACGCCTCGGCCAGCGCTGCGACGGTCGGGACCGGCTGATAGAGGGTCCGCAGGCCAGGGCCGGCGAAGCCCTTGTCGATCACGTGATCGACAAGGGCGATCAGCGGCTGCCAGTAGCCGTTGACATCCAGCAGCACCAGCGGCTTGCGGTGCAGGCCGATCTGCGCCCAGGTCAGCACCTCGAAGAATTCGTCCAGCGATCCGGCCCCGCCCGGAAGGACCGCGACAGCGTCGGCGTTCATGAACATTACCTTCTTTCGCTCGTGCATCGTCTCGGTGACGATCCGGTCGCCGAAGGCCCGGTTCGGCGCCTCGACGTCCATCAGGTGCGCGGGGATGACGCCCAGGGTCCGGGCGCCCGCCGCAGCGGCGGCCTCGGCCACGGCACCCATCATGCCGATATCGCCCGCGCCATAGACCAGACGCCAGCCTTCGGCGGCGATGGTGCGGCCCAGTTCGGTCGCGGCCTTCATGTAGGCCGGGTCGGTGCCCGGGCGCGATCCGCAGTAGACGCAAAGCGAAAAGGGAGTGTGTGTCATGAAGTGCCTGTCAGCGGGTTGCCTCGCCTCGGGTGTAGCCCCCGGGGGCCCCGGGCTCAAGCCGCCGGGCGGGATGCGGGCATTGTTCTGCGCGTCCCGGACGGGCAATCGGCACAAATGCCTTGGATGAAAGCGTTTTGACCCCTATTGCGGGTGTTGATATGGTCGCGGGGACGCGCGCCGGGGTTGGGCCGGCCCGTGTCGGGGATGGCTGCCTTTTGGGGAATTCTGGATCGTGATGTCGCGAACAAGACTTGGTGCGGCCCTGGCCATCGTTCTGGTCATCGCCACGCTGCTCTATTTCCTGCGCGCCCCCGGCGTGCCCGACGTGGCGGAGACGGCAGCGCCCGAAGCCGCAGCGGCGGCATCGGAGCCGGTCGAGACGGTAGGCGTGGAACCTGTCGAACCCGAGGCCGAGGCGGAAAGCGCCGCCGTGGAACCTCCTTCGGAAGAGATGCCTTCCGAAGAGGCCGTAACCATCGCCGACGAAACACCTTCGGAGACTGCCCCTTCCGAGGAAGTGGCGGCGCTGCCTGCGGAAACACCCCGGACACAAGCGGCCGAGCCTGCGGAAACCCCGGCGCAAGAGACCGCCGAGACCCCAGAGCCGGCACCGGCGGAAGAAGCGGCCGAGGCACAGCCCGCCTCCGAGCCAGAGCCAGAGCCAGAGTCCGAAACCAGCACGGCGACCTTCGACATCGTGCGCGTCGAGCCGGGCGGATCGACCCTTCTGGCCGGCCGCGCATCGCCCGGCGCGATGGTGCGGCTCTTCATGGAGGGCAGCGAGGTCGCCATGACCGTGGCCGACACCGCCGGCGGCTTCGTGATGTTCGCCGAACTGGGCGCATCGGATGCGCCCCGCGTTTTGACGATGACGGAAACGCGCGAGGATGGAACGACGCTGGAGGCCGGCGCGAACGTGATCCTGTCACCGGTTGCGCCCCTGCCGCGGGTCGAGGTGGCCGACGCGGGCGAGACCACCGCCGAGCAAGCGCCGGCCGGCGAAGCGCCCGGGGACGTGCAGGCCGAAGTCGCCGCGACACAGCCCGCGCAACCCGAACCGCTGGAATCCGGTGACGACGTGGTCGCAGAGACCTCGGACGAGGATGCGGTAGAGACCGCGGATGCACCCGAGGTCGTGACCACGCCCGCGGCCAGCGATCCCGACAGGGGCGAACAGGCCGCGCCCCGCCCCCCCGTCGCGCCCACGGTGCTGCTGGCCGACGAGACAGGCGTGCGCGTGCTTCAGAATTCGGGCGATCAGCCCCAGGCCATGACGAATGTGTCGATCGACTCGATCAGTTACGACGCGGCGGGCGAGGTCGCGCTGGCCGGACGCGCGACGGGCACGTCCAGCGTGCGCGTCTACCTCGACAACCAGCCCCTGATCGACGTCGAGATCGGCGCGGACGGCCAGTGGCGGACCGATCTGCCCGAGGTCGACACCGGCACCTACACGTTGCGCGTCGACGAGTTGAACGAGGAAGGCCAGGTCGTCAGCCGCGCCGAGACGCCGTTCAGGCGCGAATCGGTCGAGGCGATCCAGGCGCTTGACGCGGGCGCCACCGCCACGCTGGCGCCGGTCTCGCTGATCACGGTGCAGCCGGGGAACACGCTTTGGGGCATCGCGCGCGAGAAATACGGCGAGGGCATACTTTACGTGCGGGTCTTCGAGGCCAATACCGACCGCATCCGCGACCCCGACCTGATCTACCCGGGGCAGATCTTCAGCGTGCCGGACTGAGTTCCGCCGCGGGCGATGCCCGCACCGGCCCGCCGGAGGGGCGCCGCCCCTCCGGACCACCCCGGAGTATTTGCGAAAAGAAGAAGGCGAGGCCGCTGGCATTCGCCCGGGAATGGGCCTAACTAGCCTCTGATGAGCGACACCCATTCTTCTGAAGCGGACCGGCGAAGTGGCTGGCGTACGATCCGAAAGGTCGTGCCCTATCTCTGGCCGGATGACCTGCCCTGGGTAAAGCGGCAGGTCGTTCTGGCGATGATCGCGCTGCTGGCGTCCAAGCTGGTGGCCGTGGCGAACCCGTTCTTCTACAAGGCCGCGGTGGACGCCCTGGGCGGGGAGAATGTCGACGCCGCCTGGGCACTGGGGCTGGGCGCCGTCGGGCTGACCGTGGCCTACGGCGTTGCACGGCTGATGAACGTGGGCCTGCAGCAGTTGCGCGACGTCTTCTTCGCCACCGTCGGCCAGCGCGCGCTTCGGATGCTGGCGCTGGAAACCTTCGAGCACATCCATGCGCTCTCGATGCGCTATCACATCACGCGCAAGACCGGCGGCCTGTCCCGGATCATCGAGCGGGGCGTCAAAGGCGTCGATTTCCTGCTGCGCTTCATGCTTTTCTCGATCGGCCCGCTGATCCTGGAACTGGTAATGATCGGCGCGGTCCTGGCCGTCGTTTTCGACATCTGGTACCTGGTCGTCGTCGTCGTGACGATCGCGCTTTACACCTGGTTCACCTTCAAGGTGACCGAATGGCGGGTGAAGATCCGCCGCGAGATGAACGACCAGGACACCGACGCCAACCAGAAGGCCATCGACAGCCTTTTGAACTTCGAGACGGTCAAGTATTTCGGCGCCGAGCGGCGCGAGGCCGAGCGTTATGACGGCGCGATGGAGCGCTATGTCGACGCCGCGCTGCGCACGTCCTATTCGCTGGCGTTCCTGAACTTCGGCCAGTCGCTGCTGATCACCGCGGGTCTTGTCATCGTCATGGTAATGGCGGCGATGGGCGTGTCGAACGGAACGCTGACGGTGGGCGATTTCGTCATGGTCAACGCCTACATGATCCAGATCACCATGCCGCTGAACTTCCTCGGCACGGTCTACCGAGAGATCCGCCAGTCCCTGATCGACATGGGCGACATGTTCGACCTGCTGGAACAGCCCGCCGAAGTGCAGGACAAGCCCGGCGCGCAGCCCCTGAAAGTCTCGGGCGGCGAAGTGGTGTTCGACGACATCCACTTCGGATACGATGCCGCGCGTCCGGTCCTGAAAGGCGTTTCGCTGAAGGTGCCTGCTGGTCAGACCGTGGCCATCGTCGGCCCGTCCGGTTCCGGCAAGTCGACCATCGGGCGGCTTTTGTTCCGCTTCTACGACGTGACCGGCGGCGCGCTTCGGATCGACGGGCAGGATGTGCGCGACGTCACCCAGGAGAGCCTGCATACCGAGATCGGCGTGGTGCCCCAGGACACGGTGCTGTTCAACGACACGATCTATTACAACATCGCCTACGGCCGGCCCGAGGCCAGCCGCGAAGAGGTGATCGAGGCGGCCAAGGCGGCCAGTATCCACGAGTTCATCTCGAGCCTGCCCGAGGGCTATGACACCCAGGTGGGCGAGCGGGGGCTGAAGCTGTCGGGCGGCGAGAAGCAGCGGGTCGGCATCGCGCGGACGCTTCTGAAGAACCCGCCGATCCTGCTGCTGGACGAGGCGACAAGCGCGCTCGACACCGAGACCGAGGTCGAAATCCAGGGCGAACTGGCGGCGATGGGCAAGGGGCGCACCGTGATCACGATCGCGCACCGGCTGTCGACGATCGCCGACGCGGACCGGATCGTGGTGCTGGAAAAGGGGCGGATCGTCGAGGAGGGCACCCACGAAGACCTTCTGTCGCGCGGCGGCCGTTACTACAGCCTGTGGCAGCGGCAGGCCTCGGGCGAGGATGACGACGACACGCCGCGGATTCGGTCGCTTGAGGGAACCGGCGGTTAGGCCACGGTCCGTTCCGCTTCATTTCCATGTGAAACCGGGCGTTTCCCGTATTCGTGACGGATTTCTTCGATGTCATCCCGAATTCGTCAAAAATTCGCCGGATTCCCCGGTCACACGTACCACGATGAATTGTGGTCAAGGGAATTGACATGAAACGTGTGCTTACGATCGCCGCCATGTTGGGCATTACCGCTTCGGCTGTCGGCGCGGCACCTGTCTACTTCGACGATTTCGAGGGGCTTTCGGCCGTCGGCGGCGCCGGCGGGGTCGAAAGCGCGCAGGGTTACGACGGCGTGAACGGCATCGCGGGCTCGTTCTGGCGCAACGACACCAAAAGCCTGGCGACGACGCTCAGCCTTTCGGGTCTGGCCGCGCACAGCCTGATGACGCTGGAATTCGACATCGCGTTCATCGATTCCTGGGACGGCGCGATCGGGCGCATCTACGGCGACGACTTCTTCAACATCGTCGTCGATGGCGTGACGCAATTGATCACCACCAACTTCGGCGGGCTGGGCAACGAGCTGAGCGATGGCGTCTACGGATTTTTTGGCTTCCGCGAGAAATACGACGACGAGGCGTATCGCCTGTCGACGACTTTCGCGCATTCCGGCGACACTGCCGATATCTCGTTTTTCGCGAACGGCAAGAAGTGGCAGGCGGGGCTGGATGAAAGCTGGGCCATCGACAACCTGACGGTCAGCACCAACGCCGATCTCAGCGCCGTGCCGCTACCGGGTGCGCTGCCGCTGATGCTTGGCGGCCTGGGTCTGATGGCCTTCGGCATGGGACGCCGGCGGAAGACCGCGACGGCCTGATCCCGTTACCGGAAAACCGGAAGGGCGGGCGCGCCAGCGGCCCCGCCGTTGTTGTTTTAGGATCGGACCACACGTTGCTAAT
>JAVJUV010000054.1:0-1658 GCA_040220415.1 Silicimonas sp. | reverse complement strand
AGAAGAATTGCCTTGGGAACGCAAAACGCCGCTTCCGCCCCAGCGATACGGCTGGCACGGTAAGAGTCCTCATCCAGCGCAAAACAATAGGGATCATAGCGAATATCGTCGCGCACCGCTTCGAACAGGCGGATCGCCTTATCTCGATTGGTTGCGCCCACAGGAAGATCACGCAAAGCCGATGTCACGAAACCCTGCACTTCCAAGCTATCGCTTTCCACAAAGCGCGATGGCATGACATAACGCTCAGCTTCAGTCGGCAGGTCATCGTCAGACTTGTCCATTGGCCCCTCCTTTTTTCTAACAAATGTTAGAATACCGATTCAAAACCTGCCCGTCAACGGGATTTACTCTGTCTTTGGTTGGTCCAAGCCATAACGCGTATTGTCTTCGCCCAGAGTGGCTGCAACTCCGACCGAATTTCCGGAAGAACGGAACTCCGGGGCAATTGGCAGCGGCAAAGCGGGCGCGTCCCGGCCGGAGATTTTTACGGTCCGCCCGAACACGTCACGCGCTTTGAAATGCGGGCCACGCGCCGCCTCGGCGGGCGTCTTCACGACCGAACAGCAGCAATCTGCCGCAGCCAGCAAAGGCTCCCAATGGGTCGAGGGGTGTTCCCTCAGACGACGTGCAACCTCTGCGGCACAGGCATTTGGATCGGACCAGTCATCGCGAAGGGCCACCGGCAAACCAATGACATCGCAGAACGACTGCCAGAACTTTTCTTCCAACGCGCCGACGGCGATCTGACGCCCGTCCGCAGCCGTATAAAGCCGATAACGGGCCAGGCCACCCGTCAGACGGCTGCAACCGCTTTCGATGTTCTGCCCGGCAATCACACCTTCGGCATGGGCCCAATAGGCAAAGGCGAACGCCCCCTCGGCCATTGCGATATCCAGATGCGTCCCCTGCCCGCTTGCCTGCCGCGCAATCAGGGCCAGCAGGATATTCATCACCGCAGGATAGGTTCCGCCTCCGATATCGGCGACCAGCCCGAACGGGGCTGTTGGCTGGTCATCCGGTCCGCGACTGAGCGACAGGATACCCGCATCACCGACGTAGTTGAGATCGTGGCCGGCGGCGCTGGCCTTTGGTCCGGTCTGGCCATAGCCGGTGATCGAACAATAGATGAGACCGGGATTGATCTTTCGCAACGCTTCATAACCGAGCCCCAGCCGGTCCATCACGCCGGGACGAAACTGCTCTACCAGAACATCGGCCCTCTCGATCAAGGGGCGCAGTCGTTCCACTGCGCCCTTTGACTTGAGGTCGATGGCCACCGATCGCTTGCCGTGGTTCAATACGGCAAACCCGATGCTCTCTCCGTCGATCCTGGGCTCCGTGTGGCGCGCGTCCTCGCCGACTCCGGGCCGTTCGAACTTGATCACTTCGGCGCCGGTCTCAGACAGCATGAGCGTCGCCATAGGACCGGGAAGAAGGGTGCTGACATCCAGCACCAGGATATTCTAGAGAGGTTGAGCCATCTTCATTGCCTCAGGCGAAGCGCGCCGCGCCGTTGTTCAGAACAACCACGTCGCGTGCCGGAATAGACGCTCGAAACCGGGCCTCGCCGTCCTCTTCCCAGATTTCGAACCGCACGGTTTCGCCGGGATAGACCGGCGCCGAGAACCGAACATCCAGACCGACAAGCCGGGCAG
>JAVJUV010000053.1:0-13019 GCA_040220415.1 Silicimonas sp. | reverse complement strand
CGTAGAGCGGCGCAAACTCACCGTCGAGGCTGGCGAGAGCATCGTTGACCACTTGCCGGATCTTGCGCAACGGATGTCTGGCGGGAATGCGTTCCTCAAGATCGACATAGCTGAACAGCGACCTGCTCGTTTCATCTGTCCTGCGCATCTTGACCCCCACCGTTCTCCTGCGGAGGAGGAATCATGTTCTCAAATCGTTGTCCAGAAGGGACTATTTCAGCACCCTGTTAAACGACACCACCGACAATTGGATGCAACGCCTCGGCGCACATGATGTGCCATGTGCGCCAGTGTTGACGCGCGATCAGGTCTATGGGCACCCGCAGGTGCAGGCCAACGGTACGGTCATAGAGAACGATCACCCACAGGCGGGTCTTATCCGTCAGGCCCGTACGCCGGCCCGCTTTTCAACCACCCCGATCGATCCCCCGAAACCCGCGCGTCGGCTGGGTGAGGACACCCTTACTGTTCTGGCTCAGGCGGGGTACGATCCTGAAACCATCGCCGAGATGATCGCACATGGCATAGCAACGGACACGCAGGACGCCCCGCAATGATCGACCTTTACTTTGCACCCACACCGAACGGCTGGAAGGTCGCCATCATGCTTGAGGAAGCTGGGCTCACGTACCGCCCTATCTTGATGCGGCTGAGCGAAGGCGATCAGTTCTCCCCTGAGTTTCTCCAGATCAGTCCAAACGCCAAGATGCCCGCCATCGTGGATCATGCACCGGATGCGGCTTGGGGGGATGGCCCGGTGACAGTTTTTGAATCCGGTGCGATCCTGCTTTACCTCGCTGACAAGACCGGACAATTCGCGCCGCCAAAGAGTGATCTTCTGGGTCGTAAAGAACTGATGGAATGGCTGTTCTGGCAAGTGGGGAACCAAGGCCCGATGGGCGGGCAACTCAGTCACTTCCGAAATTACGCGCCAGAGGCCGAACGGGACTATGGTTTCACGCGTTACCTCGGCGAATACGACCGCAATCTCGGTGTGCTTGAAAACCGTCTTGAAGAGCGCGACTATCTTCTCGGGGACTATTCCATCGCAGATATGCTGGCCTTTCCATGGGCCTTCATCGCAAAACCGCTCGGGGCCTCACTCGAGACCTTCCCCTACGTGGCTGACTGGCGCGCACGTATCAAGGAACGCCCAGCAGTGCAGCGCGCCATTGACCTGCACAAGTCACAACAAAACAAAGGGCGGCATCGGGCCGACAACAACACAGTCTTGTTCAACCAGTCTGCGGCGTCCCTGAGACCAGATGCAAAGACAGGCGAATAGAGCGCCGCTTTTCGGAAGTAAGCCTGTGCCCCTATCGAATGGCATGCAAGCGATCGGAGCAGGCGTTTATTGCAAATTGGCTCCTACATCACCCGGCGTCACAATGCGCCATAGTACTTGCTCAGTTTAACATGAGGGCACTTATTGGAGCGAAAACAGGCCGAGAGAGGCGGTGACCCGAGCGCGCCCCACCGGCTTGTAGCCCCAAAAAGCCGTGCATGGGGTGGGGTGCCCGGGTTTGCCGTGTTTACCGGGTTTGGTACGGTTGCTTGCAGCTGCGCCGGTTGTATAGTTAGCCGCACTGCAGCATTTTTCACTGAAGCAGACGTTCACTGCAGAATGAGCCAATGACTGCAATGCGGACAGAACAGACCTCTGCCCGAAAGTGGCGGATAACCGGTCCCAGCCCATTTTGACCAGAAAACCGCCAGGGCAATTGTATGAAACACATTGCCGCTGGGGATTTCCATAGAGTTCACAGGTCGGTCTGCTTTTGCCTTTCGATTTTCTCGGCCGACTTCTCCTTGGTGCTCGGTCCGTTTTGGCTTCTGCCTCGTACCACTTTGTCTCTCGACGATAATGTCTTGGCTCGTTGTCCGTTCAGACGTGGCCCACATACAGATGGCGGGTATCAGGACGACGGCGCTGTCAACAGCACCTTTAGCGCGCCCTCTTCGGCAGCATTTCCGAAGACCTCGTAGGCTTGCAGGATCTCATCAAGATCAAACCGATGGGTGATGAGGCGAGACGGGTCGATCTGCCCGGCCTCCACTGAGCGCATGAGCTGCTGCATGGTGTCCGTGTTCACTAGACCCGTGGAAATGGTGATGTTCTGAATCCAGAGACGCTCTAGCGCCAGATCCACCTTTGTGCCATGCACGCCGATATTGGCGATGCGGCCACCGGGGGCGATGATGTCCAGACAGAGCTCGAAAGTCTTGGGGATGCCGACGGCCTCCATCGCCACGTCGACGCCGACGCCGTCGGTCATTTCCATGATCGCCTCGGTGGCATTGCCCTCGGAGACGTCAATGGCATCGGTCGCACCGAACTGGCGCGCCAGCGCGAGGCGTTTTTTGTCCATGTCGACCATGATGATCTTGGCAGGCGAATAGAAGCCAGCCGTGAGCAGCGCGGCCATGCCGACCGGCCCCGCACCGACGATGGCGACCGTATCACCGGGAGAAACCTTGCCCGAGAGCACGCCAATCTCGAACCCCGTGGGCAGGATGTCCGACAGCATGACGAGCGACTCTTCATCCATGCCTTCGGGGATGCGGTGCAGGCTGAAATCGCCATGTGGAATGCGGACGTATTCCGCCTGAGTACCGTCGATCAGATGGCCCAACTGCCAACCGCCGCCGTTAAGACAGTGCGAATGCATCCCCTTGCGGCAATTTCGGCAGGAGCCGCAGGCGGTGATGCAGGCGATCAGCACGCGGTCGCCGGGTTTGAAGCCCTGAATGCCCACGCCGACGTCCTCGACCACGCCCACGCCCTCATGGCCCAGCGTGATCCCCGGAGCGACGGTGGGCACGTCGCCCTTGAGGATATGCAGATCGGTGCCGCAGATCGTCGTCGCGGTGATTTTCACGATCACGTCCGTAGGGGTCTCAATCGTGGGCATGGGTTTGTCGACCCATTCCTTCTGGCCGACGCCGTTGTAAATCAGAGCTTTCATTTCCCGTCCTCCCTTGAATGCGGTTCTGGCAAGCTAGAGGGCCGCTCGCGCCCCGGTCTTGAACGTTCCCTTGGCGGCTTTTGAAGGTTTCTGCACGGTGCATGTTTTGTTCAAAGCGCCGTTTCGGATCGTTCAATACGTGAGCCGCAAGCTCCGTTAACCTCGACCCCCGGCACCGGCCACGCGATGTAGGAGATCGCGCTCCGGCTGCATCGAGAAACCCAAAGGGAGAGAGACATGACCCAGAGAATTGATGCCCTCGTGATCGGCGCAGGGGTGGCGGGGCTCTACCAGCTTCACCAGCTGCGCGAGATGGGAATGAACGTGCATGGCGTCGAGGCAGGCACCGATGTGGGGGGGACGTGGTACTGGAACCGCTACCCCGGCGCAAAGTTCGACAGCGAGAGCTATATCTACCAGTACCTGTTTGACGAGAAGCTCTACAAGGACTGGACATGGTCGGAGCGTTTTCCGGCGCAGCCGGAGATCGAACGCTGGATGCATTACATCACGGACCGGCTGGACCTTCGCAAGGACATCACCTTCTCGTCCAAGGTGACGAAGGCGGAGTTCAACGAGCGCACCGGGCGCTGGACGGTCGAGACTGACAGCGGCGACACCTATGACACGCAGTTCCTGATCGGCTGCACCGGAATGCTATCCGCGCCGCTGACAGATCGCTTCAAGGGACAGGACACCTTCAAGGGCCAGATCGTGCATACCGGGCGCTATCCCAAGGGCGGGCTGGATCTCGAAGGCAAGCGCGTGGGCGTGATCGGCATCGGCGCGACGGGCATTCAGGTGATCCAGACCATCGCGCCCATCGTTGGCTCCATGACCGTTTTCGTGCGCACGCCGCAGTATGTCTTGCCAATGAAGAACCCAAAGTACGGTCCGACGGAGGCCGCCGCTTACAAGGCGCGCTGGGGTGAGTTGACCACCAACCTGCCCAAGACCTTCACCGGCTTCGAGTATGACTTCGTGCATACATGGGCCGAATGTTCGCCGGAGCAACGCCGCGAAATCCTTGAGGAAATCCATGCGGATGGCTCATTAAAGCTCTGGCTGGCCTCGTTCGCGGAGATGTTCTTTGACGAGGCGGTCTCCGAGGAGATCAGCCAGTTCGTGCGCGAGAAGATGGAGGCGCGGCTGAAAGACCCGAAACTCATCAACATTCTCGTGCCAAAGAAGGACGATTACGGCTTTGGCACCCACCGCGTGCCGCTAGAAACGAATTACCTCGAGGTTTACCTTCAGGACAATGTCGAGGCGGTTTCCGTCAAGGAGAACCCAATTACGGAGATCGTGCCCGAGGGTGTGAAGTTGGAGGATGGCACCGTCTATCCGCTCGACGTCATCATCATGGCGGTGGGCTTCGATGCAGGCTCCGGCGCGCTGGCGCGGATCGACATTCGCGGGCGCGATGGCATGACGCTCAAGGGCGAGTGGGACAAGGACATCCGCACCACGCTGGGCCTTCAGAAATACGGCTTCCCGAACCTCTTCATGACCGGCGCGCCCCTCGCCCCCTCTGCGGCGCTGTGCAACATGACCACCTGCCTACAACAGCAGACCGAGTGGATCACCGAGTGCATCAAGGCCATGCGTGACAAGGGCGCGACCGTCTGTGAGCCGACCGCCGAGGGCGAAGACGCCTGGGTCAGGCATCACGACGAGACGGCCAATGCCACGCTGATCGCCAAGACGAACAGCTGGTATACCGGCTCGAACGTGCCGGGCAAGCCGCGCCGGGTTCTGTCCTACACCGGCGGCGTCGGCACCTACCGCGCCAAGTGTCAGGAGATCGCCGACAAGGGCTATGAAGGCTTCGCCATGACCGGCGCGCCGGAGATGGCGGAACCGGCGGAGTAACTCCCTCCCAGAGACCTCAGGGTGGGCGGGTCTTGGCGGCCTGCTCTGAGGGAACCGAGAAAATCCTACTGCGCCTGGCGTCGGAAGACTGCGGGCGTTTCCTCGAAGGCGGCACGGAACATGCGCGTCAGATGCGCCTGATCGGAGAACCCACAGTCCAAAGCGATGCCCTTGATCGGCTCGGAGGTGGTCGCCAAAAGGTGCCGCGCCCGCTCCAGCCGTTGCGCCGTGACATAGGCATAGGGCGGTTTCCCAAAGCTGCGCCGGAACTGGCGGGCAAAGAGACAGGACGTCAGCCCCAGCACATCCGCCATGCATTTGAGATCCATCGAACGAGCCAGGTTGGCGTCGATGTATTCGGTGATGATGCGCTCCTGTACGCGCGTCAAAGCACCTTCGCTGCGGGCCTCGGGCGCGCGGATTCCAGCATAACGCCGCAGCAGATGAATGATGAGGCCGCGCGCGATGCTATCCACGTAAAGCGCACCGCCCAATCCGGCGGTCCGCGCCTCGTTTGAAATCAACTCCATCGCCTGCATCATCACCGTAAGCGTCCGGCCTGGCTGCTCTGACGCGCCATAGAGTGTGTTGATAAGTGTCCACCATTGATAGTGGACATCTTGAGGACGGATATGGCGGGTAAGAAGGGTCAGAAGAAGCGGTTCTGGTCGGATGAGGAGAAGGTGTCGATCTGCGCGCAAACCTGCGCGCCGGGGGTATCGGTTGCGCAGGTCGCGCGGCGGTACGCGATGAACACCAACCTGATCCACAAATGGCTACGGGATCCCAAGTTTGCTCCTGATCCGGAGATCATTGAAGGTGAGGTAGCTGAGACGCCATGCTTTCTTCCCGTCGAGATTGTCGACCGCACCCCGGCCAAAGACACGGCCTCGACGACTGACATCAAGCCCGCACAAAGTGCGATTGAGATCGATATCGCAGGCGGTCATCAACTGAGGATTGTCGGCAGCTATGATCCCGAGGCGTTGGCCCGGCTGATCCGTGGTCTTTCTACATGATTCCTGTTCCCGCGAACACGCGTGTCTGGCTGGCTGCCGGTGTGACCGACATGCGGCGCGGGTTCACGACGCTGGCGGCGCAGGCCGAACAAACGCTGAAGCAGGATCCATTCACCGGGCACCTGTTCGTCTTTCGTGGTCGTCGCGGTGATCTCATCAAAATCATCTGGTGGGACGGACAAGGTGCCTGCCTGTTCAGCAAGCGCTTGGAGAAGGGTCGGTTCGTGTGGCCATCGGCGAAAGAGGGCAAGATCGCCCTGACTGCGGCCCAATTGGCGATGCTGCTGGAAGGGATCGATTGGCGTGTGCCGCAGCGCAGCTGGACACCGCTCAAGGCGGGATAAATGCGCGTGTGGGATTCCCGCCAGCCCGTTGTTTTGCTATGGTCTGGCCATGCTGGACATCGACAAATCTCTGCCAAACGACCCTGATGAACTACGACAGTTCACGGCGCTTTTGCTGGCCGAAGTGAAGTCGCAGGCCGTCCTGATAGAGAAGTTGCGCCATCAACTGGCGGGCCATCGCAATCACCGGTTTGGTGTATCATCTGAGAGCATTGATCAGCTTCAACTGGCCTTGGAGACGAGCGAGATTGCCGTTGCAAAGATGACGGCGAAGCTGCGTCTTCCTGATGAGGAACCCAAGGATCAACCAAAACGCCGCCCTATCCCAGATCACATCCCGCGCATGGAGGTCGAACTGACCACAGGCGACGACGATTGCCCCCAATGCGGTGGTGGACTGCGCCGCCTGGGCGAGGATGTGACCGAAGAACTGGAATATGTTCCGGGTCGGTTCATCGTGAACCGCATCGTGCGTCCACGCTTTGCGTGCTCAGGTTGTGAAGCCTTTACGCAGGCAGTGCTACCATCGCGCCCCATCGAGCGCGGGCGTCCTAGCCCTGGTTTGCTGGCGCATGTGTTGGTCAACAAATATGCGGATCACCTTCCGCTTCTGTGATCGGGCGGGTTTGGTCAATGGCGATGACAGTCCAACGAGCAGGTCCATACTTCTGTCCGTGGTCGGCACGCCGCCACAAGATGCGGACTGTGGAGGTCGGGATGCTCCAAAGCTCTACCTCGGCCTCAATCGAGCCATGGGTAAATCCGAGCTTATCCCGTCCGTCGTCCCTGCCCGGGACGTCACACCGTCGCCCATGGGCGACGGATCTCAATGATGACGGGTGCGTGGTCTTGGTGGCTCGCGCGGCCTGATCGATGTCGTCATCATGCTGCTGCGAAGTCCTGGGCCGAAGCTGGTGGTCGGCCTGCCGCCCAATACGCGGTGCCGGATTTCCACATCGCCAGCAGGATCGTGGCGAGCTTGCGGCTCACGGCGACGATCGCCTTCTTCATTGATGTCCGCTTCGCGATCCTCAGCCCCCATGCCTTCAAGGGCGACATGACCCGCGCCCGCCCGAGGATACTTGCGGCGGCCTCGAAGAGCATGACGCGAACCCGCGGGTCACCAGCCTTGGTGATCCGGCCGGCGATGTCCGTCTTGCCCGATTGCCACCTTCGCGGTGTCAGTCCGGCCCAGGCTCCGACATCCCGGCTCCGCGGGAAGCGGTCCGGATTATCGACAGCACTTCGGAATGTCAGCGCCACGATCACGCCCACCCCAGGGGTCGTCATGAGCAACCGTGTTATGGGATCGGACTTTGCGAGTGCCGTGAGCTGGCCGTCGATGCTGGCAAGTTCGTCAAGGAGCAGAGTCCGCACCCGCAACATTGCCTCCACGAGGCCCTCGAGGACTGAGTTACCGTCAGCCAGGTCCCGCGCCCGTGCCTCCCAGGTCTTTCGTGTTACCGAGCCCATCTTCAGCCCAAAGTTCCTGAGCGCAGCGCGCAGCGAATTCTCCGTCGCCGTCACCTTTTCGACGAGGAACCCGCGGGCAGTGAGCAGCGCGCGTGTCTCCTGGGCATCCAGAGATTTGACATGGACGCGTTTGAACCAGCCCAGTCGGACCAGCTGGGCAATGCCGCGCGCGTCATGACGATCCGTTTTCACGCGCATGGCGGCGAAAGCGGCGCGGACGTGGCGTGCCTCCATCACGGATACCGAGAAGCCCTCCTTGACGAGGCCCTCATACAGCCATTGCGAAAGATTTCCGGCCTCGAGGCCTACATGCTCAATGCGGCGCCCCTTGTGCCGAATTGCCTTGGCGATCGCGTCTGGCTCGCTCGCCGCGCGTGTTTCCTTGATGATACGTCCACCTTCGTCGACAACGCAGATGTGCGTTTCGTCGAGGGACACATCGAGACCAACAAAAAATTCCATTCCTGAACTCCCTTGATTGGTTGCAACGAAAGATATCATCCCAACGTTGCCGTCTGGCGCAAAGCCCGATCAGCGCATCTCTATCGCCAGAGCAGCATCTTCGAGCGCGACGGGATCGACATTGACCGTTCAACGCTGGCCGATTGGGTTGGTAAATCCACGGCGTTGTTGGAACCACTGGCGGATGCCATCGGACGGCATGTGCTGGCCGGACAGGCCATCTTTGCAGACGACACACCCGTAAAGATGCTCGAACCCGGCACCGGCAAGACAGCGACAGCACGCCTCTGGGCTTATGGCCGCGATGAGAGGCCTTGGGGCAGCCGTATCCCACCCGCCAGTTGGTATCAGTTCTCGCCAGACCGCAAAGGGCAGCACCCAAAGGACCACCTCGCAAAGTATCAAGGTTGGATGCATGCGGATGGATATGCCGGGTTCGAAGACTTGTATCGTTCCGGTGATATCCGCGAGGTGGCCTGTATGGCGCACGTCAGACGTAAGTTCGTTGATGTTCACCGCGCCCAAGGTTCGGCCATCGCAGATGAAACCATAAAGCGCATCGCGAAGCTGTATGCGGTCGAGAAAGAAGCGCGCGGATCGCCACCAGATCGACGCGTCGAACTCCGACAAGCGCAAGCGAAACCGATCTTCGATGATCTGCAAGCCTAGCTACACGCCCAACTCCCAAGTATCTCTGGTAAATCGCCGCTGGCAGGCGCAATCCGCTATGCCCTGACGCGCATGGCAAGGCTGCGGCCCTACCTCGACCACGGCGTCCTAGAGCTGGACAACAACACCGCTGAACGGGCGATGCGCTCTGTTGCAATCGGGCGCAAAAACTACCTGTTCGTTGGATCACAGACCGGCGGCCGCGCCGCTGCAATCGCTTATACCTTGATTGAAACAGCAAAACTGAATGGCGTCGATCCGCAGGCATGGCTGGCTGACACACTCGCCCGCATCCCGGATTACAAGATCAACCGTGTCGACGATCTTCTGCCGTGGAAAGCCGCATCATAGGGCGGTCAGACCGGACGCTTACTCATCACCGGGTCATCGGTGCGCAGCACATCCGCCAGAACCACCTCAGAAACGCTGCAATCCAACGCCTCGCTCGCCACTTCGGCCACCAAGGCACCAGAGAGGTAAACATGGGTGACGTCGATCGGCTCCTTCCAGTTCCACGACACCTGCTGCGCGCGGGTGAGCAGCGACGCTGCCCCCGGACACAGAGTCTCCTTGGTCCAGCGCCCGTCGAAACGGCGCTGCATCGGTGTCACCCCCGCGCGATACCCCACCAGCATGAAGTCCTTCATGCTCGGCACGATCACGTCTTGCGCCTCGTAGTGGTAGGACCGCAGGCCGACATTCTTCCAACCCAAGCCGTCACTCGCCAGAAGCACCCGCCCCGGCACCCTCTGGGGCAGATCCTCGAAATTGATGAAATCGCTCATCACGCAGCCTCCTCCCAAAGCCATACGAAACGAGAGACGGGGGCACATGGCGCGCCCCCGCTGGTCAGTTTGGCGCTTTAGCCGCGTAAGGCGCGATAGACCGCCGTCTCGAAATCGAGGTAGCCGACAAAGGAGGTCGGATCGCCAAACGGCAGGATCTGGGTCGCCCAGTAGCCGCCAACGCCCGTCGAGCGGTCGATCCAATAGAAGCTGTTGGCCAGTCCGGCCCAGCCAATCGCCCCCGCCGGACGGCCCGTGGGCGCCTCCTCGGTGTTGACCATGAAGGTGTAGGACCAGTCCTTGCCGAGACCGGGGAAGAACTCCGCGTCATTGGAGAGCGTCGGGATCACCCCCGGGAGCATCGTCACCTTCTGCGGCGGCACCAGCGCGCCCTTCACGGCCCATTCCACCGTTTCAGGTTTCAGAACGCGCCCCTTCGGCCCGTTGCCGTCGTTGAGCCACATGCGGATGAACTTCATGTACTCGGGCACCGTGCCGTAAAGGCCGTGCCCGCCCATATCCACCTCAGGATTGTCTGGCAGCGAGAAATCATCCATCGGCGTCAGGGACATATCGCCGCCGCGCGCATGGATCGTGGCAGAGCGGGTTTTCATCGCGTCCGTGCGGGTGAAGGCGATGTCCTCCATGCCCAGCGGATCGAACACCCGCTCTCGCATGACCTCACCCAGCCGCTTGCCGCGAATGCCCTCGACCACCTGCCCGACCCAGTCGATGTTGGTGCCGTACTCCCACTTATCGCCCGGATCGAAGAGCAGCGGAGTCTCGATGGCGGCGCGGGAGCCGGTGATGACCGAAGGCTGGCCGTGCTCCTCCGCCATGCGCTTGTACATCTCGTTGAAGAAGTCATAGCCGAAGCCGCCCGTGTGCAGCATCAGCTGCCGGGTGGTCACGTCGGACTTCGGCGCGCGCAGTCGGGGCTGGCCGTTGGCGTCGAACCCTTCGATAACCTTAAGGTCCCCGATGGCCGGGGCGTAGGATTTCGCGGGGGCATCAAGGTCCAAAAGCCCCTCTTCGACGCATTGAAGCGCCGTTGTCCCGGCGATGGCCTTGGTGGTGGAGAAGATCGCAAAGACCGTGTCCTCGGTCATCGCGTCGTCGCCCAGCCGCCGCTCGCCCGCTGCGCCTGAGTAGATGTCGCCTTCGCGGTCTGTGACCATCGCAACGACGCCGGGCACGCGCGCCGGGCCTTCGGTGGTGCCGCGTAGCACGCTGTCGAGCGCGGCGGCGAGGTCTTCGGTGTGAATGTCCTTCATGGTGTCCTCCCTTGAACAGTGCATCACAGGATGCCCGTCCAATACGGAAAGCGCTGTCACCCATCGGCAGAGCCTGTCCGAAATCGGAAGCCGAGTTGGCCACGCGTTGCACGCTTCCGTGTCTGGGACGGGGACTCGCCGAACCGGTCACGATAGCGCCCCGCAAGAGCGCCGAAATTGCTGAAGCCCCACGCACTGGCAATCGCCGTCACCGTCTCTTCCGGCGGCAGCGTTTCAAGGTCCCTCCAAAACCCGTCGAACCGTCGGGCTGCCAGGAAGGCCCGCGGCGACACGCCCCGGAACCTGTGGAAGCCGCCCGAAAGCGTGCGCGCCGAGACGCCAACACGCTGCGCCACTTCCCCTATCGACGGCGCATCGCGCGCCTCGGCTTCCATGATCTCCTCGGCCCGGCGGACGTATCCGGGCGCGGCGCACCGAGCGCCTTCCTGTAGCGGGAAACCCGCCGCACCAGCCCATTGCCGCAACAATTCCACGCAGAGCATTTCCTCGATGTGACGCGCCAACGCCGTATCGCTGGGCGCGCCGCCCGCCTGTACCAGTGTACGCGCTGTGTAGTCCAGCAAGGACAGCCACGCCGACCCCGGCCCGCCGAACCTGACCCGCCGTGTCCACAACCCGTCATCCGGCACGAAGCCGAACCAGCGCTCTGCCGTTTCCTCCATGACCGCATGCGGGATGGTCAGGTTCAGCTGCATGTGGTCCGGATCGCCTTGGAGCCAGTAATCCGTGCGCGAGCAATCCACGACGAAACTGTCACCGGCACCCGTGGCGATGGACCCGCCGTCCACCTGGTGATCGAGCGCGCCCCGCAGCGTGTTCAGGACGAGGATGTTCCCCGCTTCCGGATCGAACCTGTCCAGATGGATGCCCGTGCCATAGGAGAAACGAGTCATGGTCAGGCGCCCTGCACGGGCACTGATCATGGTGGCATCGGGGCGTGAAAGCCTGACCAATGGCCTGACGCGGTACGGCATGTAGACGTTTCGACAGAAGGCCTGAACCTCGTCCCAATCTGCAGAGCGCGATGCGCTTCCATGGTCGATCGCCAGACCTCCCGCGTCCCGCAAGAGGGCATCGTGCAACAAACTCCTGCTCCTCCTCGTGATTTCGGCTTGGCGAACCCTAGCACAAGCATGGCGAGCAGTCATCTACTTCGGCATCGGCACGACATGACCCGATCAGCCAAATGATCCCGAGGCATGCGCGCCGAATTTCCGCTCCCTGCGCGTTGCGGCCATTCATGCAAGCTGCAGCATTGGTAAGAATGGGCTCCTTCGAGACCTTCGCTGCCATCTTCTCCAATGACCGGTACGCTCGCAGACCCTTTCCATCAATATGAAATGGCGGCTGCCTGAGAAGCCTATCCACTGTCACTTTTTCAAATCCGCATGAGTGCATCGAAGTCGATTTCTTGCTTCTGTTCGTCACTTATATCCGGCCGGGTTTCCGATACCGGCCGGGGCCCTTGGACGTCCCACATCACCGCATGTGATCCTGTCCTCCAGCGATAAACCCAACCAACAACACTGCACCCATCGGTCCCGATCAGATTGGCGATCGCGACGCCCTCACCCTTATCTTCGTTCACTGTTTACTGACTTCCTGCACTGTGGCGCTGCGAATTGCGGCGTGGGTTTGCAGAGCGTTCACTACGACCGCGCGCCGGGCTTCGTTAATGTTGGCTAACTGGTCCTCGAGGAGGGAATGATCATCAGACCGGGAAAATGGGTTTCCGTGTTCTCAACAATTCATTGGCTTCAAATCCTGTGGTCGGGCTCCGTGGCGGTTTCAACGATCGCCAGAACCTCGAACGGGTCAAAGCCGATGGCGCGCGCCAGGACGACCAGCTCGACAACGTCGACCCGGCGCTGACCGCTTTCAAGACGGGCAATAAGGGATTGGTGGCATCTGAGCCTATCCGCCAAGTCTTTCTGTCCAAGGCCCGCTTTGACACGCGCGTCGACCAACGCCCGGCAGAGTGCCACTTGTCCTGTGCTTCTGATTGTCTTTGCCACGCGTCACATACCTTTTGTGACGTCGCTAGCGGATGAAATCTGTTATCTAAAAAGTAGATATATGAGGGTGTTATCGGCGTCTGATTTCCATGGGCTGCAAGTCTGATGCTCCCGAGGTT
>JAVJUV010000052.1:0-41838 GCA_040220415.1 Silicimonas sp. | reverse complement strand
GCATAGATGTCCGAGATGGGCGTGTTGTCGCGCGGGATATCAAAGCTCGTGAAAGTTAGCGGGACAACGGCATTGGCCCGAGGCTTGGAGGCGGCGACAGGCGCAGCGGCGGTCTTGCGCGGAGCAGAGGATGGAACGGTCAGCCGCCCGTTAGGGATCGCCGCTGCCTGTTGTACGGGGCGCATCTCCGTCCGGGTTGAGGCCACAGCATCGACATATGCCAAGGCTTCATCCAGATCCCGCACAGGGACGCGGATCATTTCGCCGTCCTCCTGCACCTTGTCGAAGACCATCAGCTGGGTTTCGACAGAGGTGCCGAGCTTGCGGTAGACCTGCCCCGGCATCGTCAACGCCAAGCGCGGCGTCAGGAGACCGCAGGCGCGTGACCAATGCGCGGCATCGCGTTCGGGCGCGAATCCCGGCGGCATGATCGCCACCAGGCGCCCACCTGGTGCCAGACGCTTTGCAGCCGCGACGAGATGTTTGGCGGCGATGTGCTTGTCTCGGGAGCGATCGACCGAGGAGGCGAAGGGCGGGTTCATCACCACGACGTCGGGTAGAACCGGCGACTGCAGCAGATCGTCGATATGCTCGCCGTCATGGCCCGTCACCTCGCCGCCGAAAACCGCGCGCAGGAGGCGCTGGCGAAAGGGGTCGATCTCATTGAGCACAACCGTGGCACCGGTTTGGGCAGCGAAAGCAGCCAGGGCACCGGTGCCAGCCGAGGGCTCCAGAACGGTCTCGCCCTTGCGGATCGCCGCAGCCCGCAAGACCAGCGCCGCAAATGGCAGCGGCGTGGAAAACTGCTGCAGCCGGATCTGCTGCTCTGACCGGCGCGTTTCCGTCAGCAGCCGCGAGGCAAGCAGCCTTGCAGCGGCGATGTCACCTGAAGCACCGTCCCCACGCAGCAGCACCTGAACAGCCGCGGCCTGCATAAGGTCATATGCCATGCGCCAGTCCCAGGCACCGCCGGCATCGCTGCCATGAAACGTCTCGCGCATAATGCGCGCAAGCGCTGAACTCCGCAGGAGCTGGTGGTCGACCTCCGCGCCGATCTGCGCGAGGGCAGAGGTAAGGTTAGCGTTGGATTCAACAGGATTGGGGAGCGTTGAGCGGTGCTTGGACATGGGGAATTCCTTTGGATCAGGGTCTGAGTTCCAAAGGACAAAAAGCCCGCTTTCCCTTTTTTGGGGTTCCACCGAAAGCTATGAAAAGGGCTGGCCAGTGAGAGGGAGTACAGAACCTCAGACCACCAACGCGATCAGTCCTCTTCAGCATTCAAGGGAAAGTCAAACAGCCAATTGACAAACGTATTTTCAACAGAGTAAGCGGCGGCAACCCATCAAAACACCCCGAAACGCACGAAGGTACCAGGTACGAGCAGAATGCACTGCTCAAGACTGTTGGCGGCGCTTCTCATCAATCAACGCCTGCACCAGATTCATTACGTTGGAATGAGGTGTTGCGGCCTGCTGGTCATTCAGCGCCTGCTCCACCTTGGACCGAAACCAGGCATCGTGAGATTTCATGTCAGCGGTCACGGAAATGGTCCTCAAGGCCCCTATCCAGAAGCTCGCCTAGGTCTCTAGGCATCTCAGCAACACTCAGAGCGACCTGAGACCGGCGGTCGGGGGAATGGCCCTTGGACAGATCGACTTTGTCGCCGGCCTGTTTACTATCTGAAGGCTGTTTCAATTCGAGTTCTCCATTTACGAGATGATCGGAGGTTACAGCAAAGCTCCACGAACGATAAGAGTCTTGATATCTCAATATTAGAGGAACGACCAAGCCATCCGCGCACGGACGCGCTTATCACCATTGCCGACATTAGAGCGGGCTGCGGCGAATTCACACTTCGAGCCCCACAGCGACTGGTACCGCAGAAAGCGCGAACGTCTGGTTCTACACTATTTGCTCGTTGAGTGAGAGATTTCAGCGTCCGTCCTGGTCGGAACTGTTCGTGGTCAGCGACGGGGACTGGACGCGATTTCTGCCGTGGCTATTTGGCGCGCGCCGCTGCCGGTTGCAGGTCCGTGCGCGCGGTGGACGTGTCGACACCGGGCAACAGCACCTCGAGATCTTCGTATTGAAGGCCCTTTTTCTGATGCGCGTCGCTGTCGCCGTTGAACATCGTTCCCCAGAACCCTCGGTCAAGATCGCTTGTCCCGAAAATCCAGTCTCCGATCGGGAAGGTGAGATTGAAATTCTTGGTCTGCATCAATCCCAGAACGTGATGGATATAGTGCATCCGCCGTATGGTGTTGATCAGCGGCACGTGCCGCAGGTAGGGGCTCTTTTCGTCGTCCAGATGCGACAGCGTATGTACGAATTCGTAGAACAGGTAATAGCCGGACATCGAAATGACGATCAGGTAGGCCGCGTTGGATGAGACCAGCCAATTGGCGAGCAGCGCCGGCGGAATCGAGAGCAGCACGAAGGCGACCGGCGCCAGCGGCGGGAACAGCAGCGCCCGCCATTCCTTGTGGCCCTTGTAGCCAAGATCGTGATGCGTGAAGAACTGGTGATGCGTGGTGCAGTGCCGCTTGTAGACCATCTTCAGCCCCGGCACGGGCCTGTGCATGATCCAGCGATGCGCCGAATATTCCGCCAGGTTGCCGACGAGAGCGAATATCGGGATCAACGCCCATTCCCACGGTGCGGGATTGTTCAATTGGCTGATGGAATAGGCCAGCGCGCCTAATGTCAGGACCAGAGTGAATCCAAGATGATAAAGACCGTGATACCACGACGGCGTATCCGCAACGAATTGCTTGCGGTATTTGCGCTGGCGGTCCTGTTCGCGCGCGTCACGCTCGGGCGATTGGGTGAAATGGGGCATGGCAGTCCTCCGGTATGGCTGATTTCGCATTGGCCTCCGGTGTATCCCGCAGCGCCGGCGCGGTCGTTCTCACCGGGCGTGGGAAATTCTCATCTGGAACTTTTTTTGAACGAACGGACAGGTTTGCAGACCGGGTAGGTGCAATCATCTAGCCCGAATAATTCACGACGCCGGTGTCATTGCCGGGAAGCCCCTGTTTTGCGCGAGCATTCGATGACGAGCGCGAGCGCAATCGGCGTCCGGGCTTTCACGGCGGACGGCGGTGTCATCTGGGACTTTCGGTTTGCTGTTTCAGGGTGAGCGGGGCGTGATGTCTGCGTCATGTCGGGTGTGGCGGTGCGAGTTCGTCGAACAGAAGGCGGATGAGGCTCTGGCGCGGGCACGAAGCTGGCAGCGTTATTATGATCCGGGTTTTCTTCTCGACGATGGTGGCGGCCAGTTTGGCCAGGTGCAGTCGCAACGTGTCGAACTGGGCTTTCCGCCACGGGGAGCGTTTCGGACAGACCGCCCGCAATGTCCACCACAGCCAGTAGGCGCACCCGTGCAGCATGAGCCGCATCTGATTGGCGCTGGCCTTCGAGCAGGACGTGCGGTCGGAGGCGAGATGGCTCTTCCAGCCCTTGATGTGGTTCTCGGCCTGGCCGCGCGCGGAGTAGAGCTTTTCGTAGAGATGCGTGCCACGCGAGCCCATCAGATTGGTCACGATGAAGCGGGTGTCGCGTCCCAAGGGGCCCACCTCGACCCGGGCAATGACGCGACGGGTTTTCGACCACGACCGTGCCGCGTAGGAGAATGTCTTGAAACGGCGAAGTTTCTGGCCCTTGCGCACATAGCGTTCTGCCGTGGAGGCCTCCAGGGTTTGCACATGCTCCCGCAGGTGTGCATTTTTCGACAAGCCGAACACGAAACGCAGCCCGAGGCTGTCGCACAGGTCCAGAACCTCCGGGGTGCCGTAGTGGCTGTCGGCCAGCAGCAGGATCCCGGTCGTGGGCCAATGGCGGCGGATCGCCCGGATCAGTCGCCGGATATGGCCTGCGCTTTCTTTGCCCGCAGCACGGCGCCTACAAGACGCCCGTCACCATCAAAGACCACGATAGGCTGGAAACCGTATTCGTCATAGTGGGCATTGAACAAGCGCAGCTGCTGGTGGCCGTGAACGGCATCGAAAGTGTCGTCGATATCCAGCACGATCTGTCGGGGCGCACGCGCAAAGGAAGCGCAATAGAACCGCACCATCTCATGCGCCATCCGGATGAGCGCCCGCCTGTTGGCCAGGTTTTCCATCCGCGAGATCGTGGGTTGTGAGCACAGCGACGCCCCGGTCTCGGGATCACGCTCGAGAGCGAGCTTGAACGCCGGATCATCGCGCAGATCGGCGGCATCGTTGCCGTCCTCATATCCGGCCGCGATCATCATGATCCGGAACCGGATGATGTCTTTCAGGCTGTGCTGCACCTTGCCCGGCTCACGCAGATCCGTGAGGCAAGACCCAACCAGACCCGCCAGATCGGCCCGGCGTTCGACCTCTCGCAAGAGCGTCAGACCGGCATCGGAGCTCATCTCCGCGCCGTCAAAATTGAGCAGGATGGGTTTGCCGTTCAAGGGTGACAAAGCGGGTGTGGTGGAGCTAGACTGAATCATGGTGAGGGAGCCTGCCTTGAAAACTGAAATTTCTGGCTTCAACAACCGAAAAATACCTGCTTTCAAAAGCTTATGTCATCCTCACCACATCTTCATAAATTATTCGGGCTAGGAAAGCAGGTGCCAATTGGCCTAACCTTGCGCGATGAAGCATTCGATGGACCTGACAGAGAGCGCCGAGATCTTGGCCGGGCGTTTTGGCCGGGCGGCGCTGTTGTCGCTCAAGGATCGGCTGACCGCCCATGCCCATGCGCAGACCCATCTGATCATCAAACTCGGTGGCCCCGACCAGGTTTTTGTCGTCGATGGCCAGACCGTTCCGCTGACAGCGGACCGCGCCGTGGTGGTCAACCCGTGGCAAGAGCATCACTATACGCCGACTGACACGGCTGCGATATCGTCCTATCTCGCGCTGTACCTCAATCCCGGCTGGCTGCGCCGGGCCAGCGACCTGTTCGATGGCTGCGGCCTGCCGGGTTTCTTTGAACGCCCGTCGATCCGGGTTGACGAACGCGCGCAAGGGTTGGCGCGTGAATTGCGTGATCTTATCCACGCACTGGAGGGCCGCAACGAACGGGCCGAGGACGTGATCGTGGCGCTGATGACCCATTTCGTGCGGGCCGAAAATGCCGGGCGCAAGGCCGCGCAGGGTTTTGTCGATTTCCGAATACGGCGGGCGGTCGAGCAGATGCAGGACAATCCTGACCAACAATACGATCTGGACGCATTGGCCCGTAGCGTCGGTCTGTCACGATCGCGCTTCAACGTATTGTTCAAGGATACTGTCGGGGTCGGGCCGGGCATCTATGGAAACGCGATCAGGATCGAGGCCGCGGTATCGGCATTGGCCGACCGGGCCAGCGCGCAGGATGTCGCGGCCGATCTCGGCTTCAGTTCGCCGGGGAATTTCAATCGGTTCTTCCGGTATCACACCGGCGTGTCGCCGGCAAAATTCAAACGGTCCCTGCACGACATCGGCTGATTCAGTCGATCAACACCAGCGTCAGCGCGGGCCAGACCGAGACCAGCAAAAGGATCACCAGCGCCGCCAGAAGGAAAGGCGCGAGCGGTTTCATGATGCTCATCGGTTTGCAGTTCGACACCTGTGCGGTCACGTATAGCGCGGTGCCGACCGGCGGGGTCAAGAGGCCGATCACGAGGTTGAGGCAGACGGCGACACCGAAATGGAACGGGTCGATCCCGTAGCTCAGCATGGCGATCGGCAGCATGATCGGCACCACCAGGATCAGCGCCGCGATGGCGTCGATCACGGTGCCCACCAGCAACAGCATCACGTTGAGCAGCAGCATGAACACGATCGGGTTCTCGGTCAGCGTCACCAGATAGGCGGCCAGGTTCTGCGGTATCTTCTCGTAGACGATGATCCAGCCGAACACGTTGGCTGTGGCGACCAGGAACAGCACCATCGACGAACTGGCCAGCAGGCGCACCAACATGCCCGGAATGTGCGAGGGATCGAACTCGCGGTGGAAAGCCCAGCCGACGATGATCGCGGCGACCGACGCGACCGCGGCGGATTCGGTCGGGGTGGCGATGCCCCCCGCGATCCCACCGATGATGACCACCGGGATGGACAGCGACGGGAGCGCCCGCAGGATGTGCGATACCGCCATGCCGCGCGACAGCTTCGCTTCCGTGGGGTAGGTGTAGAAAAAGCCCAGGACCACGACGACAAGGATGAACGCGGCTCCCATCAGCAGGCCGGGAATGATCCCGGCGATGAACATATCGCCGATGCTGATCTGCGCCAGAACGCCGTAGATCACGAAGAGCATCGACGGCGGAATGATCGGCGACATCAGCCCGCCCGCCGCGGTCACGGCGGCGGCGAAGTTCCGGTCATAGCCACGCTTGACCATCTCGGGCACCATCACATGGCCCATCACCGCGATCTGCGCGTTGGTCGAGCCAATGATGGCGGCCATGAACATGTTGGCGACAAGGTTGATGTAGGCCAGCCCGCCGCGCAGCGACCCGACAAAGACGCTGGCAAATTTGACCAGACGCTTGGTGATGCCGCCCTCGTTCATCAGCTCGCCCACCAGCATGAAGAGCGGGATCGCCAGCAGCCCGTATTTCTCCAGCCCGCCATACAATTGTTGCGGATAGGACAGGAACAGCACGTCGTTGCCGCTGGCCCAGATGTAGATCATCGCGGTGATCGCCAGCACCAGCGCGATGGGCACGCCGGCAAACAGCAGCAGGCCGAAGGAAAGCGGAACCATTACGCGACCTCCCTTTCGGACCCCAGCGGGCCGGTTTCGGGGCCGCCGTAAGCGGTCTGAGCCAGGTTGTTCAGCGCATGAACGGACGCGCCGAAGGCAAAAATCGGTACGATCAGCCAGAGCCAGAATTTCGGCACGCCCAGCGTGGTGCTGACCTCGGAGTAGATGAAATTGAAGGTCGCACCGGAAAACGCGCCGGTATCGAAGCCATGCCGGGCCAGCGTGATGGGATCGAACCAGTTCCAGGCCAAGGCGAACAGGACGCAAAAGAACACCAGCACGGCCAGATCCGTTGCGATCAGGAGTGCGCGCGCCACAGGGCCGCGCAGCATGTCCGGCACAAAGGTGACGGCGACGCTCTGGCGATGGTGGATTGCCGCCGAAGCGCCGAGGAATGTCATCCAGACCATCGAGGTTATCGCTGCTTCGTCCACCCAGAACAGCGCCTTGGCAAAGCTGCGGGTGACGACGTTGAGCAGGATCAGCGCTGTCGTGACCGCGCCGAGCGCGGCGCCGATCAACACTTCGATCCGGGCGATGCCCATGCTCAATTTGCGCAGTATTTCCATGACGTCTGTCCCATCGACCGGCCGGGGATCGACCCCGACCGGCTTTCCAACGGATTGCGGTTCAGAATGCAGCCGCTTCGGCGCGCAGCGCGTCGATCACGTCTTTCTGGTCGGCCCACAACTCTTCCCAACGTGCCGTCACGTCGCCGAAGAACGCCGGGTCCACCTTGCGCACTTCGATGCCGGTCTCTTCGATCTGCGCGATCAGCTTCGGTTCGGCCTCGACGTAGTGATCCATCAGATCGGACAGTGCCGCTCGCATGTGTTCGCGGACCATCTGCTTGTCCTCATCGGAAAGTTCCGCCCAGACCCGCCCGGACACCAGCCCGACCATCGGGAACATCGCGTGATTGGTCAGCAGCAGGTGATCGGCGCGTTCGTGGAACTTGAAGTTGACAACCAACTCCGCGTCGATGTCCATCGCGTCGACCTGGCCGTTGGCCAGCGCGTCATAGACATCGGGCAACGGCATTGGCGTGGGCGCAATCCCCAGCAGGTCGTAGAAATCGCGGAACGGCTTGAACGGTGTGATCCGCATCTTCAGGCCTTCGAGATCGCCCAGGTTCTCGACCGGCGCGGTCGCCATCATCTGCCGCATGGCGGCCAGACCGTAGCCGACGCCGACGACGCCCATCTCCTGTGGAAGCCGGTCAAGCAATGCCTGCGTGGTGTCGCCCTTGAGTATCTTGGCTGCTTCGCCGGTGTCCTCGACAAGGAACGGCGTGTAGAGCGCCCCGAAGGCCGGGATACGGTTTGACACGTCGGCAATGGTCAGAAAGGCGAAATCCAGAGCGCCGGTCTGCAACTGCTGGACCATCTGTTCCTCGCTGCCCAATTGGCCGGCGGGGAAAACCTCGACGCTGTGCGCGCCGCCCGATGCCTCGGCAAGATCCGCGGCAAAGGCGCGTGCGGCCTCGTTCCAGGCATGGCCCGACGGCACGATCGTGCCCAGTCGGAAATCCTTGGCCTCGGCGATGCCGGCGCTCGAAAGGCCCAGTGTCAGGGCCGTCAGGGCTGCTTTTGAAAAGCGGTTGAAAGTCATTGTCTTCCTCCTCCAGAATTCATTTCAGATGCTGTGGGCATGCTCAGTGCATGACAGAGCCGCCATCGATCACGGTGACTTCGCCGGTCATGAATGCGGCATCGTCCGAGACCAGGAACAGCAGCGGGCCGACGAGGTCTTGGGGCAGTTGATCGCGCTTGATCGCCCGGCTGGCCATCACCGGCGCACTCAGCTTTTCCAAGAGCTCGGGGCTGGCGACGACCTGTTCGGACAGCACCAGGCCGGGGGCCAGCGTGTTGACGGTGATCCCGTCCTCGCCCACTTCGCGCGCCAGGGCGCGGGTCATGGCGATCACGGCGCCTTTCGAGGTGACGTAATGCAGGAAATTCGGTGTGCCCTTGTAGGCGGTGCCCGACGCGATGTTGACGATGCGTCCGTATTTCCCGGCCCGCATATGCGGCACGACGGCGCGGGCGCACAGGAACGGGCCCTTGACGTTGACCGCCATCAGCTTGTCCCATTCCTCGGGCGAGATGTCCTCGAACGGCTTGGCGCGCAGCGAGGCCCAGATGGCCGCGTTGTTTATCAGAATATCAACGCCGCCCCATTTCGCGACGGTTGCGTCGACCATCGCCGCAACGCTGCTTTCGTCGCTGACATCGGTCTGCATGAAGTCCGCGGTGCCGCCCTGGGCCGAGATCCGTGATGCGGTGGGGTTTCCGTCGAGAATGTCGGCGATCATCACCTTGGCGCCTTCATCCGCAAGCGCCTGAGCATAGACGGCACCGATGCCTTGGGCCGCCCCTGTGATAATCGCAACTTTTCCGTCAAGCCGAGGCATCTGCCGCTCCTTTCGCATGAGCTTCCGGCAAACTACGGACCGAAAGTGTTAAAGAACAATAATCAATACTTAATATGTCTATCATGAACCGCTATGGCACATCCGGGATCCTGGATTGCCGATCCCGGGCGCGTGCGCCATCCTATGGGACAGACGCAAATGCACCGGAGGCGGCGACGTCTTATGTCCGATCACGCTTTCTGGCAATATTCGCTGGACAGATATGGCCGCAAGGGTGTGCCGGAAATTTGCCTGTCGCTTCAGGATGAACGTGGCGCGGATGTGAACCTCGTGCTGTTCGCGCTGTGGCTCGCACAGGAGGGCCGCAGCCTCGGCCCGGACGACGCCGAAAATTGCGTGGCCGCAGTGCGCGACTGGCACGGTTCGGTCGTGGTGCCGATGCGTGGCGTGCGCCGCTGGCTGAAGGATCGCGATGTTGAGGACACGGCGGCGCGCGACCGCCTGCGGGACGCCGTCAAGACCTGGGAAATCGAGGCGGAACGGATGGAGCAGGACATGCTGTTCCGGCTGATCCACGACGGTTCGCTGGCGCCTGATCGCGATGCGCGGCCGGTTGCGGCACGTATGGCGGCCAATCTGGCGGCGGTCGGTGTGGCCCGCGCGCCGCAGGTGAACCGGCTTATCGAGCTGTGCCTTTGACGTCGCCATCCTTCCAGCGCCGCACCGTGCCGGTATCAAGGTCGAACTGGTCCAGCACGCGCCCGACGCTGTGGTCGATCATCTCGGCCAGCGAGGCGGGGTTGGCGTAGAAGGCCGGCACCGGCGGCGCGATCACCGCGCCGATTTCGGCAAGGGTCGTCAGGGTTCGCAGGTGGCCCAGATGCAGCGGCGTCTCGCGCACCATCAGCACCAGCCTGCGCCGTTCCTTCAGCACCACATCCGCGGCCCGCGTCAGCAGCGTCGAGGTCACGCCACCCGCGATCTCGGATGCGGACCTTATGGTGCAGGGTGCCACGACCATCCCAAGCGTCTTGAACGAGCCGCTGGATATCGCCGCGCCGATGTCCTCCTGCTTGTACCAGACATCGGCCAGCGCCTTTATGTCGGCAATCTTGCGGTCGGTTTCGTGTGCGATGGTGATCTCGGCAGAGCGGGACATCACCAGATGCGTCTCGACGGGCATGTCGCGCAGAATCTCAAGCAGCCGGATGCCATAGATGACACCCGAAGCTCCGGATATTCCGACGATCAGGCGCGGCGCTGACGAAACCATGTCGATGATCCTCCCTTGACCCTGCGTGGCGTCCGGGAGCGTCGAAAGCAAGAAAGGCGTCGTGATACGGGGGATCACGACGCCCTATATGGCCCCGAAAATGCTATCAGCCCACGAGATTGCCGAGGGAATATGAGAACTCGATGATGTCCTCGCGGATCTCGTCGATCAGGATCTGGGCCGCCGCGCTCAGCGGTCGGCTGGGATTGATCTGGTAGACAAGCCGCCGCGAGATCGCGGGCCGGATCGGATAGGCCTTGAGACGTCCGGACCTGAGGGCCCGATTGACCGCGATGGGCGGCAGGATCGTGACGTAGTCGGTCGCGCAGACGAAATCCTCGATCAGCTTCATCTCGTCGAATTCCATGGACGGGGACAATGCCAGCCCCTCGCCATTCGCGGCCCGGTCGATGATCGTGCGCAGGCCATGCCGCTGCGACGGGATCACCAGTTTCATCGTTTCGATATCCTCAAGCCGCAGTCCCGCCTTGCCAGTGATCGGCGTATCCGGCGCGGCGATCAGGCAGAAATCCTCCTTGACGATGTCCACGATGCGCGGATCCTGTTTGAGCGGCGGCATGTTGATGATCGCCAGGTCGATCCGCGACATGCGCAACTGGTCCTGAAGCTCTCCGGTATAGCCGCCTGTCACCTTCACGCTGACATCCGGGTACTTCACGGTGAATTTCTGCAGGGTTTCGCCAAGCGCGTTGTTGGCGGCGGAACTGACCACCCCGATGGAAACCGTACCGCGCACCGGCCCGCCGTCGCCCGATAGCGCATTCAGGGCGGTATCGAGATCGCGGGTGATCCTGACAAAATGTTCATAGGCCTCAATACCCGCCTGGGTCGGGATCATGCCCTTGGGTGCGCGGGTAAACAGCGGCTGCCCGATCTCCGCCTCCAGCTTCTGAAGCTGCTGGCTGAGTGCCGGTTGCACGACATTCAGCCGTCGCGACGCCCCGGTCAGCGACCCTTCTTCGTAGATCGCCAGCAGATACTGCATCTGTCTCAATTCCATCGCACTTGACCTTCAGTTTCGGATCCGCACCGCGCCATCACGAAACGCTATCCCTGAGATTAGCCAATATTAATGGTTTTGATTGCTCCGGGGCAATAGCGTCTGGCTGCCAATTGGGAGTATGAACATGAGCCGAAAACCGACTGCGCCGGGCTCCCGCCGGGACATGGATCTGCGGCAATGGCTCGGCCATCTGGAAACCACCGACCGGCTTGCCGTGACAAAAACCGGCCGAAAGCTGGCCTTTGAAATCGCGGGTCTGGCCAACCGGCATGACGGCAGCCGCGCCCTTGTCGCCCCTGCCCCCGATGGTCATGCCGGCGGGGTCGTCATATCCGGCCTGCTGTCGCGCCGCGAATGGATGGCCGAGGCGCTTGGGGTCGAGCCCGGCACGTTGCTGTCGGCCTTCGAGGAAGCGGCGCAGTCGCCATTGCCCGTGAACGAGGTAAAGACCGCACCATGTCAGGAGGTCGTGCACAAGCACGACATCGACCTGACCGCGATGCTGCCCATTCCGACCCATAACGAACATGACAGCGGTGCCTATATCACCGCCGGCCTGATGATCTGCCGCAACCCGCGCACCGGCATCCAGAACGTCGCCATCCACCGCCTTCAGGTCTCCGGCCCGCGCGAGTTGGGCGCGCTGCTGCTGCCGCGGCACACGTTGAGTTTCTTTACCACCGCCGAGGAAGCGGGCGATGATCTGGAGGTCGCGATCGTCATCGGCGCATCGCCGGCCTGTCTGTTGGCGTCGCAGGCCATCGTGCCGATGGATTTCGACGAGTTGACCGTCGCCGGTGCGCTTGGCGGTGCGCCGCTAGATGTGGTGCGCGGTATTTCGGTCGACCTGTTCGTGCCCGCGCAAAGCGAGATCGTGATCGAAGGACGCTGCCGCGCCAACCTGCGCCGCCCCGAAGGCCCCTTTGGGGAATTCCCGCAATATTACGGCGAACGCGCCGACCGTCATGTGATCGAGGTGAGCTGTGTGACCACACGGCAAAAGCCGCTGTTCCACACCATCGTCGGCGGCGGGCTGGAACACCTGATCCTGGGCGGTATCCCCCGCGAGGCAACGATCCTGAAGGCCCTTCAGGACATGTTCTCCTGCGTGCGCGACGTTCACCTCGCCCCCGGCGGGACGTGCCGCTATCACCTTTACGTCAAGATCAAGGCCCGCCACGCGGGCGAGGCTAAGAATGTCCTTCTGGGTGCGTTCGCCGCTCATTACGACATCAAGCATGCGATCGTCGTCGACGAGGATGTCGATATCCATGACCCCGAAATGGTCGAATGGGCGGTGGCCACCCGGTTCCAGGCGGACCGCGATCTTGTTGTCATATCAGGTTCCCAGGGCTCCAAGCTGGACCCGTCCTCCGACAATGGTTTCGGGGCCAAGATGGGGCTGGATGCCACGGTGCCGCTCGACGCACCTGAATTCCGGTTCAAGCGGATTCGCGTGCCGGGCGAACAGGAGCTTGATCTGGACGCGGTGATCGACCCTGACGCCAAGCTCGCATCCCTGCTCGGATCCTGAGCGATGGCCCGCGGGACAGAAGCACTTAGGAGAATGACATGACAACGACGGACTTGATCGCGCGGCACATGATCGGCGGCTCCTATTCGGACGCGGGCGACAAGATCGCGTCGGTCAACCCGGCGACCGGGGCGGTCGTGGGGCATGTCCGGGCCGACGGCGCGGCGCAGGCCACAGTCGCCATTGCCGCCGCGCGGGCCGCATTCGACACAACGCTCTGGCCGCAATCACCCCGCGACCGGCAGATGGCCCTGCTGCGGTGGGCCGACGCGCTGGAGGCCGATCTCGCACGGCTTGCGGAATTGCTGACGCTGACCAATGGCAAACCGCTTGGCGCGTCCAAGGGCGAATTGGGCGCGGCGATATCGGAAATCCGATACTATGCGGGCCTGACCCGCCACAATCCCGGCCACGCGATGGAAGTGGCGCCGGGCGAGCTTTCGGTGATTCTGCGCGAGCCGGCCGGGGTCGCGGGCATCATCGTGCCGTGGAACGCACCCGCCGTGCTGCTGATCCGGTCGCTCGCTCCGGCGCTGGCGGTGGGCTGCACGACGGTGACGAAACCCGCGCCGCAAACGGCGCTGTTCACCGCGGCCTGCATGGCCCCGCTGTTCGAGGATGCCGCCATCCCCGCGGGCGTGGTCAATGTGGTTTTCGAGGTCGGTCATGACGCAGCGCAAACGCTGGTCACATCGCCCGATGTCGATGTCATCAGCTTTACCGGCTCGAACGCGGTCGGCCAGCGGATCATGGCGGACGCCGCGCCGACGATGAAGAAACTGTCGCTGGAACTGGGCGGCAAATCCTGCTGCATCGTGCTGGATGATGCAGACATCGGCGTGGTGGCACCGAAACTTGCCGCCGCAGCCACGATCATCTCCGGCCAGCAATGCACCGCGGCGCGTCGGGTTCTGGTGCACGAATCCCGGCTTGATGAAGCGAAAAGCGCGCTTTCCGCTGCGCTTCAGGCTGTCTCCATCGGCGACGGCATGTCAGACGGCACTGCGATGGGGCCGCTGATCGACATCCAGTCGCGCGACCGGGTCATGCGTGATTGCGGAACGGTATACGATACCGCCGACGAGGTCGTGCTGCGCGGCGGCCCGCTCGACGGTCCGAAGGGCAGCGCGTTCATGTCGCCGGCGCTGGTCGTGCATAGCGATCCGAACGCCAGCTTCGTACAGGACGAAATTTTCGGCCCGCTTGTGGTGCTTGAGACGTTCCGAGACGAGGCGGATGCGGTGGCAAAGGCAAACAACACCGTCTATGGCTTGTCCGCATCAATCTGGACCCATCGCGGCGATGCGTCATGGCGGCTGGCGCGTGCCCTGCGCAATGGCACCGTCTGGATCAACGACCACAACAGGCTTTTCGCCGAAGCCGAGACCGGCGGCTATCGCCGTTCGGGCCTGGGCAGATTGCACGGTTTCGACGGTCTGCTCGATTTCTGCGAGCTCAAGCACGTTTACCAGAACGTCGGTGTCGTCGGTCACTGAGCGAACCGACCGGCGCATTCAAGCTTTGATTCGCAGGTGTTTTGGCGCATATTATGTGGCTAGAACGTAAAGCGAGAAAGCGAGGAGCGCGTTACCGCCGCCTGATGTCCAACGCCCTGAGGATCAGAACCGGAAAATTCGGCCGTGTCGCGCTGCTCGACATGGATCGTCCGCTTGTGCGTCACGCCCACCCGCATTGCCATGTCCTGCTCAAGGTCGAGGGTGCCGATACGAGTTTTCTCGTCGGTGACGAGGTTGTGCCGCTGACCCACGAAAGCGCGGTTCTGATCAACGCATGGACGCCGCATGCCTATGTGCATCGGCCCAATGCCCCGCGCACGATCATCCTTGCCCTCTATATCGAGCCTTCTTGGCTGGCTGAGTTTCGTTCCAACTGGGTCGCCAGCGCCGGGTCCGGGTTCTTTGACAGAACCGTCGATGCGATCACGCCGCAGATCCGCAAGCAGGCCATGACACTTGCCGCGAGCATGGTACATGCCCCGACCGCCATCGCCGATCATGAGACGCAGCTGGGCGAATTGATGGTGTCGGTGATCGAACGGTTTACCGAATGGCGGTCAGTCGGGCCAAGCCTGCGCGACGCGGCGCAAAGCCAGGCCATCGACTGGCGCGTGTCCAAGGCGATCAGCAAGCTGCACAAGGTTGCCGGAGAGGTGTCGGACATCGACAGCCTCGCGCAGACCGTTGGCATGAGCCGCGCGAATTTCTTCCGGGTTTTCGAACGCTCGACCGGCGTGACGCCACGGGTGTTTTCCAACATGATCCGGCTGGAGCGGGCGGTGAGCGCCGTCGTTTCGTCGGACCTCAGCTTCGGTGCGCTGTCCGATCAGCTGGGATTTACCGCGCAGGCGCATTTCACCCGATTCTTCCGCGATCATACCGGCGTACCGCCCAGCAGCTTCCGGTCGATCTCGCGGCTTGGGGATACCTCTGATTTCTTCCGTATTTGAGACTCCTTGGTAAATTCTGCGACCCTTGGCAATCGGTTTCATCAATACCGCCCTCTAATGTCCTGCCAAGCCGCTTGACGGTTTGGGAGGAGAGGACGCATGCCAAAGGACGGGCTGCATCAGACGATGTTGCGAGTGGAAGACGCCCCGCTTCTGACCGGGCGCGGCCAGTTCTTTGACGATCTGCCGACGCCGCACGGAACCTTGCAGGCCGCGATCCTGCGCAGCCCCTATGCCCACGCAAGGATCACCGACATTTCGGCCGATGCCGCCCGCAGGCTGGCAGGCGTTCACGCCGTCCTGACAGGCGAGGATTACGCAAGCGTCGCATCGCCGCTGATGGTCGGGGTCAAGCTGCCCATCGAATGCTGGCCGATCGCACGCGACAAGGTGCGTTATGTAGGCGAGCCGGTCGCGGTGGTTCTGGCCGATGATCGCTACCTCGCCGAGGACGCGCTCGATCTCATCGAAGTCAGCTATGATACGCTCGCCCCCGTCATTGACCCGCTGAAGGCCCTCGCGGACGACGCGCCTGTGCTGCACGACGAGATGGGCGGCAATCTTGGCGCCGATCGCCGTTTTTCTTATGGCGACCCTGACTCCGCCTTTGCCGAGGCCGACCATGTCGTCGAGATTTCGGTGCGCTATCCGCGTAATTCCTGCACGCCCATCGAAACCTACGGCGTGCTGACCCGCTGGGATCCGCACACGCAGTCCTATGATGTCACGTCGAATTTTCAGGGGCCGTTCTCGATCCATCCGGTGATCGCGCGCGCGCTGAACGTACCTGGCAACCGTCTGCGCCTGCGCACGCCCGAGGATTCCGGCGGCAGTTTCGGCATCAAGCAGGGCGTGTTTCCCTACATCGCGCTTCTGTCCGCCTGTGCGCGGCTGGCCGACCGGCCGGTCAAATGGGTCGAGGACCGGCTTGAGCATCTGACGGCCTCGGTATCTGCCACAAATCGCGCCATCACGCTGCGCGCGGCGGTTACGGCGAAGGGACGCGTGACCGCGCTCGACTACGATCAGGTCGAGGATGTCGGCGCCTATCTGCGGGCGCCGGAGCCGGCGACGCTCTACCGCATGCACGGCAACCTCTGCGGTGCCTATGACATCGCCAACCTGCGGGTGCGCAACCGCATCGTGATGACGAACAAGACGCCGACGGGGCTGAACCGCGGGTTCGGCGGCCCGCAAATCTATTTCGCGCTGGAACGGCTGATGCAACGTATCGCCATCGAGCTGGGTCTCGATCCGGTGAATGTTGCCCGCGACAACCTGATCCCCAAGGGTGCCTTTCCCTACCGCACCGCCAGCGGTGCCACCTACGATTCGGGCGATTATCAAAATGCCTTCGACACGGCGTTGAAGGACGGCCGCTATGACGCGCTGTGCCAAAAGCGCGACGCGGCCCGTGCCGAGGGTCGGCTTTACGGCATCGGCCTTGCCGTGGCGGTGGAGCCGTCGGTATCGAACATGGGATACCTTTCGACCGCTCTGACACCTGCGGAACGGGCCAAGGCGGGGCCGAAAAACGGCGCGCAATCCTGCGCGACCATCGCCATCGACCCGGTCGGCAGCATCACGGTGCAGATCGATTCCGTGCCCCAGGGCCAGGGCCACAAGACCGTCGCCGCCAGCATCGTCGCCGAACGGTTCGGGCTGGAGCCGGGCGCGATCACGGTCGTGGCCGCGATGGACACCGGCAAGGACGCCTGGTCCATTGCCGCCGGGAACTATTCCAGCCGCTTTGCCGCCGCCTCCGCCGGGGCGGTGCGCATCGCCGCCGACGGCCTGCGCGAGCGGATCGCCGCAATTGCCGCAAGCCAACTCAACGCGCGGCCCGAGGATATCGAATTCGAGAATGGCAAGGTTTTCATCGCGTCCAACCCCGGGGCCGCGCTCGTCTTCGCACGTGTCGCCTCCACCGGGCATTGGGCTCCCGGCACCCTGCCTGACGGAATTGCCGCGCCGATGCGCGAGACCGCGATCTGGACCGCCCCCGAACTGACCGCCCCGACCGATGAGGACGGGATCAACTCATCGCTGTGCCACGCGTTCATCTTCGATTTCTGCGGGGTGGAGATCGATCCCGTGACCCATGAAGCCCGCGTCGACCACTACGTCACGATGCACGACTGTGGCACCATCCTGCACGAAGGCATGGTCGAGGGGCAGATCCGCGGTGCGTTCGCGCAGGCGGTCGGTGCGGCGCTTTACGAGGAATACGCCTATGACGACGACGGCGCGTTCCTTGCGGGCACCCTGGCCGATTACCCGGTGCCCACGGTGCATGAAATCCCTGACCTTGAGATATTGCATACCTGCACACCTTCGCCGCTGACCCCGCTGGGGGCCAAGGGCGTGGGCGAGGGCAATTGCATGTCCACGCCGGTTTGCATTGCCAATGCCGTCGCCGATGCACTGGCACCGGCTCGCGGCAATGTCGATGTCACCCTGCCGCTTTCGCCTGCGCGTATCGCATCGTATCTGCCGGACGAACCCACAGCACCCGAAGGCATCGCGCAGCCACGGCCCAGCTCCGGCAAGGGGCTGTCCGGTCAGGGCGAGGCGCGCGTCGGTGCCGCACCGCAGGAGATATGGGATCTGCTGATGGACGCAGACCAACTCGCCGCGATCATCCCCGGCGCACATGGCGTCAAGCGCCTGTCGCCAACCCGCTTTCTGGCCGATGTCACGCTGGGCGTCGGGCCGGTCAAGGGGCGTTACCGGGTGCAGGTCGGGCTATCGGATCTGGACGCGCCCAAGAGCGCTACATTGACCGGCAAGGCCGGCGGCGCGCTTGGCACCGGCGAGGGGTCGGGCCGGGTCACGCTGACACCGGACGGATCGGGCGGCACGGTGATCGGCTACAGCTACGAGGCCGCCGTGGGCGGCAAGGTCGCATCCGTCGGTGGGCGGCTGCTGGACGGTGCTGCGAAAATCGTCATTGGCCAGTTTTTTGCCGCCCTCGGACGCAGGGCCGGAGACGCACCACAGCCCGACGGCATGATCGCCCGCATTCGCGGCTGGATCGGGGGGACGCGATGAAACCCGCCGCATTCGATTATGTCCGCTGCGAAACGCTCGATGAGGCCGCCGAGATGATCGCCCAGACCGGCGATGACGCCCGCATCCTTGCTGGGGGTCAGTCGCTGGTGGCGATGCTGAACATGCGGCTTGCCACGCCGGCGGTCCTGGTCGACGTCATGCCGGCCCCGGACGCGCGGAAAGTCGCGGCGGAAAATGGCACGCTGAAAATCTCTGCCGCTGTCCGGCAGGCGAGCCTGTTGGGCGATCCCGACCTGGCCTCGCGCAACCCGCTGCTTGCGAAAATGCTGCCGTGGGTCGGCCACCCCCAGACCCGTGCGCGCGGCACCATCTGCGGCTCGGTGGCCCATGCCGATCCTTCCGCCGAGATACCGCTGGCGCTGGCCGCGCTGGACGGCACGGTGATCCTGCGGCGCGGGCGCAAGCGGCGCAGCGTGAAGGCGATCGATTTCTTCCTCGGTATGATGCTGACCGACAAGGCCGATGATGAAATGATCGAGGCGGTGACTTTTGCCGATGTCCAGCAAGGCACCGGCACGGGATTTGCCGAGGTCGGCCGCCGCAAGGGAGATTTCGCCATCGTCGCCTGCGCCGCGTTGATTTCGCCCAAGCGCGTCCGCCTTGCCGTCGGCGGCGTGAACGACACGCCGTTTGTCAGGGACTGGGACAACCTCTCACCCCAGGACGAAGCCGAGGCGCTCAACGCGCTCGCCTGGTCGCTCGATGCGCGGGGCGACCTGCATGCAACCGCCCGCTATCGCCGCGATCTGGTGCGCCATCTGGGCGCGCAGGCACTCAAGGAGGCCCACACATGCGCCGATTGACCGCCACCGAAAGGCACCCCGTCCGCTTTACCCTGAACGGCAAGCCCGCCGAGGGCACAGCCCACCCGCGCATGTTGCTCAGCGATTTCCTGCGTGGCGTCCAGGGTGCGACAGGCACCCATGTCGGCTGCGAACATGGTGTCTGCGGCGCCTGCACAGTTCGGATCGACGGCGCGACGGCACGCAGTTGCCTGACATTTGCGGTCCAGATCGAAGGCGCCGAGATCGACACGGTCGAGGCCCTGGCCCCCGCCCCCGCCAGATTGTCCGTCCTGCAGGACGCCTTTCGCAAACATCACGCGCTGCAATGCGGCTTTTGCACCCCCGGAATCCTGATGTCGCTCGACACGTTGCTCGCAACCGAACCGCAGGCCGACGCGGAACGCATCCGCGACGTTCTGTCGGGGCATCTGTGCCGCTGCACCGGCTACCAACCGATCGTCGCTGCCGCACTGGACGCGGCACAAACCCTCAGGGAGGAGACAGACAATGCTTGACCTAGGTCGTTCCCTGATCGCAAGTGCTGCCCGCGATCCCGATGCGCTGGCCATTGTCGATCGCGATGTACGTCTGAGTTATGCCAATTGGCTGCGCCAGATTTCGGCGCTTGTCCAAGGCCTTGCGGACATGGGCCTGCGCCATGGCGACCGGTTGGTGACGGCTATGCAGAACAACCATGCCGCCGCAAGCATCCACTGGGCCTGCCAAATGGCCGGCATCACGATCGTTCCGGTGAACTGGCGGGCGACAGCCGACGAAATCACATTCTTTACCGAGAACAGCGGCGCCCGCGCCATTGCCTGTGACGGATCGAGCGTGGATGCCGTGCGTGCGTCAGCAACAAATCTGCCGTGCCTGGCATACGAAACCGATGTCGACGGCGCGGTCAGGTTCGAGGATGTCGTCGCCGGTTCGGCACCGGACGCAAGCCCAAAGGCCAGCGCCGACGATTGGTCCATCATGCTCTATACCAGCGGCACCACCGCCCGGCCCAAAGGCGTGCCGCGCCGCCACCGTGCCGAACGGGCGGGGGCATTGGCGCATGTGGCGCAGAACCTGATGCCGATGAACGACGCAACGCTGGGGGTCATGCCGCTTTATCATACCATGGGGGTGCGTTCGCTTCTGGCGATGACATTGCTGAACGGCACTTTCGTCTGCCTGCCCAGATTCAACTGTGCCGATGCGCTGGGGCTGATCGCCGATGAACGTATCGGAAGCCTGTATCTGGTTCCGACGCTCTATCACGACCTTCTCGAACACCCCGACTTTGCGTCAACGGACCTTTCCGCTGTCAAACGCCTGGGGTTTGCCGGGGCGTCGATGACGGACGGGTTGCTCAAACGGGTTCAGGCCGCGTTCCAGCCGGAGCTTTTCATGAACCACTACGGCTCGTCCGAGATCTACACCTTTTCGATCGAACAGGACGCGGTGTCGAAACCAGGCTCGGCGGGCAAGGCGGGACTCAATCAGGATTTGCGCGTGGTCAGGATGGGCGCGGGCGATCCCGCTGCCGTGATGGCACAGGGCGAAGAAGGCGAAATCATCGCGACACTCGCCGGAGACGAAGCCTTTGAAGGTTACTGGCAACGCCCGGACGCGAACGAAAAATCGCTACGCGATGGATGGTACTTTACCGGCGATTGCGGGCATTTCGACGCCGAGGGCGATCTGTACGTGACGGGCCGCGTCGACGACATGATCATCACCGGTGGCGAAAACGTGTCGCCCGTCGAGGTGGAAAGCTGCCTGTCGATGCACCCGGCGGTCGAGGATTGCGCCGCCGTGGGTCTGCCCGATGAACGCTGGGGCAAGATCGTCACCGCCTTTGTCAAACGCCGCCACGCCGTGAGCACCGAGGAACTGGACGCGCATTGCCGCGACTCGGCATTGGCCAATTTCAAACGGCCCCGCCGGATCATTTTCGTGTCCGAGCTTCCCAAATCGCCGGTTGGCAAATTGCTGCGCCGGGAACTGGTGGCCGGAAATTACACCCCCGAACCCGAAGAGACCGCGGCCGGATAAGGCCGCCTGCAAGGAGAAGACGACCCATGACAAACCCCTATTCCGACCGACCGCTGCTGTCCAAACTCGACGGATTCCGCATCGAGGTGGACGCCGAAGCCGAACGCGGCGACATCGTTCTGGAGCGCGCCCCGATGAACGTGATCTCGATGGATCAGCGCGACCAGCTGCGCGCGGCGTTCGAGGCGCTGGATGCCGATGACGCGGTTCGGGTCATCGTGCTGCGGGCGGAGGGTGAGCATTTTTCGTCAGGTGGCTATATTCACGGCTTCCTCGATGCATCGCCCGAGCATGTCAGCCATCTGGCCGACAATGTGGCGGCCCCCTGGCGCTGCGCCAAGCCGGTGATCGCGGCGAACAAGGGCTACACTTTCGGCGTCGGTTTCGAAATCTCGCTGGCCTGCGATTTCCGCATCGCCGCCAAATCCACCTTCTATGCGCTGCCCGAGCAAAAGCTGGGCCAGATCCCCGGTTCGGGCGGTTCGGCGCGGTTGCAGGCGCTGATCGGGCTGGCACGCACCAAGGACGTGGTCATGCGCTCGCGCCGGATCTCTGGCCAGCAGGCCTTTGACTGGGGGATCGCGGTCGAGCTGGTCGAGGATGACAAGCTGGAGGAAGCGACCGCCAAGCTGGTGAACGAGCTGCGCAGCTTTTCACCGATGGCGCAACGCACTGCGAAGAAACTGCTCAACGACAGCGAAAACGCGACCGTGGCCACCGGCATCGAACTCGAAGGCCACTGCTATAGCCGCCTTCGCCAATCCGAAGATTTCGCCGAGGGCGTCAAGGCCTTTCACGAAAAGCGCAAACCGACATTTGTCGGCCGCTAAACAAACCAAAGGGAGGAATAACAGTGTCTATCAAGGGATTTTTGCAGACAGCCGCAGTCGCGGCACTTGTCGCGGGGTCGGCCACGGCCCAGGACGGGCCGATCCGCGTCGGCGTGGTGACGCCGATTTCGGGCACCTATGCCGGGATCGGCCAGCAGGTCAGCTGGGGGCTCGACCTCGCGGCGGAGGAGATCAACGCGTCGGGTGGCATCATGGGCCGCCAGATTGAGCTGATCTACGAGGACAGCGAGGCGAACCCGGCGGTCGCCGTGCAGAAAGCTGAAAAGCTGATGACCGCCGAGGATGTCGATTTCCTGACCGGCACCGTCAATTCCGGTGCCACCCTCGCGGTCGGCCAGGTGGCCGAGCGGGCGGGCAAGCTGCTGGCAACGACGGTCTCCTTCTCTGACGCCATCACCGGCGAGAAATGTTCGCCGAACGTGTTCCGCGTGAACGCGCGGGCAGGCCAGCAATCGGCGGCCCTCGCCGCCTGGGTCGAAAGCGAGAAACCGGGTGCCAAGGTGTTCTACCTCGGCCCGGACTACGAGATGGGCCGCTCGACCGTCGCCGCATTCAAAAGCAACGCGGAACAGGTCGGTGCCAAATCGACTGGCGAAGTTTTTGCGCCACTCGATTCCAAGGACTACAGCCAGTATTTCGGTCGAATCCGCGCCGCCCAGCCTGAAGTCCTCTATACTTCGGTCGCGGGCAACGACACCGTGCGCCTGTTCACCCAGATGCAGGATTTCGGTGTACGTGACGGGCTGACCATCCTCGGCGCGTCCGGCACCGTGACCAGCCAGAACATCGACGCCATCGGCGCCGCCGCCGAAGGGTTCATCACCGGGGTCGGCTATTCAACCCTGATCGACAGCCCGGAAAACAAGGCGTTCGTCGAGGCATTCAATGCCCGCAACGGGGCCGATCCGGACCTTTACGGTGCCGACAGCTATGGCCTGCTTTTTGCCTACAAGAAGGCGGTCGAAGCGGCGGGCGGCACCGGCACGGACGAGGTGCGCGCAGCACTCGAAGGGCTTGAATGGGACACGCCCCAGGGCGTCAAGACGATCCGCGCGGGTGACCACCAGGCGATCCAGCCGATGTACGCGGTGCAGATCAAGGACAGCGCGTTCACCATCGCCAATACCATCGACGGCGACGCCGCCATCGGCCCGGACACATGTGAACGCTTCTAGGCAAACCGCGGAGAGAGCAAATGGCAGAGTATCTGCATTTCGTTCTGGCTCCGCAGATGCTCAACGGCCTGGCGCTCGGGGTCTCCGTGATCCTTGTGGCGCTGGGTCTGACGATCATCTTCGGTTTGCTGGATGTCATCAACATGAGCCACGGCGAATTCTACGCCGTGGGGGCCTATGGCGCGCTGGCGCTGGCCGCCTTCGGCGTCAACTACTGGGTGCTGATGGCGATGGTTCCACTAATGATGATCCCGCTCGGGATCGTCACGGAACGCTACCTGATCCGACGCGTCTATGACGGTGCGGACAGGCACGTCTCGACCCTGCTGCTGACCTTCGGCCTGGGGCTCATTGCCGAGGATGTGCTGAAGATCATCTTCGGGCCAAACACGCAGCGGCCCGAAAACCCACTGCCCGGTGCGACCGACCTGATGGGCATCTTCATTCCCACCTACCGCCTGTTCCTGATCGCCATCAGCGCCGCCGTCATCCTTGCCGTGGCGTTCGTCGTCTACCGCACACGGCTCGGTGCGATCGTGCGCGCGGCCTCTTTCGACCGCAACATGGCGGCCAGCCTCGGGGTGCGCGTCGGCTGGGTCTATTCCGGCGCATTCGCCTTTGGCGTGGCGCTGGCGGGTCTGGCGGGCGTGCTGCTGGCGCCGATCTATTCGGTGTTCCCGACCATGGGACGCGATTTCATCCTGATCGCCTTCACGGTCGTGATCGTCGGCGGCATGGGGTCGATCTGGGGCGCTGTGGTCGCGGGGATCGTGCTGACGCAGATTCAGGCGATTTCTAGCCTCGTCATCTCACCCGTCTGGTCCGAACCCATCGTGTTCGGTGTCATGGTGCTGGTGCTGATGTTCCGCCCGCAGGGCCTGTTCGGGAGGATCGGCCATGCATGACCGTCTGGATATTTCGATGCGGGCCAACCACATCTTCTTTGCCGCCCTTCTGGGCATCGTCGCAATCGGCGTCGTCTTTGCCGCCGCGACTGGCGACGTGTTCTATCTGCGCCTTGCCACCGAAGCGCTGATCCTCGGCGGGCTGGCCTTGTCGGTGGACATCCTGCTGGGGTTTGGGGGGCTGCTCAGCCTCGGACAGGCGCTCTATTTCGGGATCGGGGCCTATGTCTCGGCGCTGGTGCTGCGCGATGTGCCGTCGTTCTGGCTGGCGCTTGGCACAGCTACCCTTGCGTCGCTGGTCGCGGGCATCGTCGGCGGGCTGATCGCCAACCGGGTGCGCGGCGTCTATTTCGCGCTTATCACCTTCGGCATGGCCCAGGTGGTCGCCAAGATCGTCTACAACACCCGCGAACTGGGCGCGTCCGACGGTTTGATCGGCGTGCCCGTGCTTGAAATTCCGCTCGGGGTGGCAACGATCTCTGCCGGCGATCCGGTCGCGTTCTTCCTGCTGACGCTGGCAGTCCTCACGGTCCTCTACGGCGCGGTCGCCTATCTTCTGACCACGCCGTTCGGTCGTCTGGTCATCGCCAACAAGGCCAATGAAAAGCGCGTTCCGTTTCTGGGCTATTCGACGTGGTGGCCGCGGATGGTGTCCTATGTGGTGGCGGCGCTGGTCGCGGGCATTTCCGGCGCGCTCTACCCAATGCTGCGCGGCTTCGTGTCGCCCGAACTGATGTTCTTTGCCACCTCGGGCAACGCGGTCATCATGGTCATCCTCGGCGGGGTCGGAACACTGGCGGGTGCGCTTTACGGCGCGATGATCCTGACCTTCCTCAAGTCCGTCGTCGGCAGCTACACCGAGCACCACCTGATCGCCATTGGCCTGATCTTCATCTGCGCGATCCTGTTCCTGCCCAAGGGGCTGATCGGATTGATCAAACCCCGGCTCGAAACCCGCCTGCGCGACAGTGAACTGCGCAGAGCGCCGGACGCAGAAACGTCAAAGGGGGCCACGTCATGACGCCGATCCTGCAAACCGACCGCCTGGGCATCTCCTTTGGCGGGTTGAGGGCCGTCGATGCCATCTCCTTCGATGCTCTGCCAAATCAGATCACGACCGTGATCGGGCCAAATGGCGCGGGCAAGACGACGCTGTTCAACCTGATTTCCGGTGCGCTGAAGCCGGGCAGCGGCAGTGTCAATCTGGATGGCCGTGACGTGACACGCGCCGGTCCGGCCGAACTGCAACGCGCCGGCCTCGCACGGTCGTTCCAGATCACCAACCTGTTCTTCGACATGACCGTGCGCGAGAACCTCAGGCTTGCCACGCAGGTGCTTGAGCCTGCCTCGCACCTGATGCGTCCGCTGCGCCGCACGGGGCGCGCGGCAAACAAGGTCGACGAGTTGATCGCCCGTTTCGAATTGCACGACAAGGTCCACGAACAGGTCGGTTATCTCAGCCATGGCGAACAACGCCGACTGGAGATCGCGATGTGCCTCGCGTGCGAACCCAAGGTGCTGATGCTGGACGAGCCGACCCAGGGCATGAGCCACGCTGATACCGAGGAGACCGAGGCGCTGATCCGCGGCCTGACGGATCACGTGTCGATCCTGCTGATCGAACACGACATCGGGATCGTCATGGCGGTGTCTGACCACGTCATCGTCATGCACCAGGGCCAGAAGATCGCGGATGGCACACCAACCGAGGTGCGCGCGAATCCCGCCGTCCAGGCGGCCTATTTCGGACATGGATAAGCCAATGCTGAGCATCGAAAACCTTCACAGCCACTATGGCCTCAGCCACGTGATACAGGGCGTCTCGCTCGACGTCGGGCGCGGCGAAATCCTGGGCGTGTTCGGACGCAACGGTGTCGGTAAGACCACGTTGCTCAAGAACATCGCGGGTTGGGTCAAACCCAGCTCCGGCTCCATCAGAATGGACGGAAAACAGATCGGCGGCGACGAGCCGGATGCGATCAACCGCGCCGGTCTTGCCATCGTGCCCGAGGACCGACGCATCTTTCCAGGCCTCACGGTGCAGGAAAACCTCGAACTGGGGCTTTTGGGGCTGAAAGGCCCGAAACCGCGCTCGAAACTCGATCCGGTGCTTGAACGCTTTCCGCGCCTGGCCGAACGCGCGCAGCAACCTGCGACCACCCTGTCAGGCGGCGAACAGCAGATGCTTGCCATGGCGCGGATCATGGTGGCCGAGCCCCGAGCGGTGCTGATCGACGAGCCGTCTGAGGGGCTGGCCCCGATGATCGTCGCTGAGATTTTTGCGATCCTGCGCGAGATGAAAGACGCGGGCTGCGCGATCGTGCTGGTCGAACAGAACATCCACGAGGCACTGTCGATCTGTGACCGCTTCGTGTTGGTCGAACGCGGCGCCATCGTCTTTGAGGGCAACGCCGGGGACAAGGCCGCAGAGGAAGAGCTCCTTCAGCGACTTTCGGTCTGATCTGCCCCGTCGGCTCCGAACGCTTCAATCACCTCCCGCACAGCGTTCAGCAGCTATCGGTCGCGCCGGGCGATTTTTGGGTCGGGGAAATGACCAATAGGACGACGGACGCTGCGGTAGACCTGAATGCCGGATTTGCTTGGGTTCCTGCACCCGAAGCCGAAGCCGTGCAGTTTTTCGGTGTATGGACAGCTGATGAAATCCGACACGACGGTCAAACCTTCCTCTAACACTGGACCTTCACACGCTATGTCTCCGTCGGCACCGATGACATACCGCGCGCGCGAAGCAATTCACTCGGCGTTCCTGCCTGCTCTCGGGTACGAGAGGAGCAAGATTCGGGGGGCCTGAGCTGCGCGCTTCCCGAGCGTACGGGCCAACCTGCCGTTTTGCCCGACTTCTAGGTCAAACCGCCCTTCGACGGACGCCCGGCATTGGCCGACCTCAGCGCGATGATTGCGTTCCGCGACGCCTATGGCCCAATTTCTACGTGGGCTATCTTCTTGACTCCCATGGCAACAAGAACCCGCTGTTTTCCCACGAGCCCGGACGAGATGGGTAAGCCGCCATTCCGGCATGGATGATGAAGGCTCAGTTTGTCCCGCATCTTACCAGTTCATATACTTTGCAGCGAACGGCAGGTGTACGGATAGGTAGGGACTTCTGATAAGTTTATCGCACCAGCCATATGACACACAAATGTCGCCTATTTCACTCGGCCCAAGGGTAACGGGAGATTGAAACGCATAATGCCCCCCTTACTGGGCAGCCTTAGCGGGAGATTCTGCCCCCTCCGGAATTCGACCCCACTTACCGATCGGGCACCGCTTCAAGGGACGTCTCGAACCGCTTGTCCGCCGCTGCAGCTTCTTTCAACAGCGCGTCGAAATTGTCAGGTGGGTTGCCATCTTTCAGCATCCCTTTGAACGTCGCATAGGCATCCGTCTTGCTGCCATAGGCGCGTAGGGTCTTGTCGTCGTTCACCCAGGCCACCACGATGACCTTCGCATCGCTGTTGAAGCGGTAGAACAACCGATACTGCTGGAAGAATTTCGCTCGGAACCAGTGCTTGCGGTGATCGCCGAGTGTGCCGCCTTGCCGGAATGCCGCGGCACCCGGATCCGCCGGTATCGCCTTGGTCACCAGCTTGAAGATGGCTGCCAGCCGCTTCGAGCAGTTCTTCTTGCGCCAGGTCTTGGAATCGCGCGCCTTACGCGCCTCGACCTCCAGGTTCAGCCCTTCGAGCTGGTCCAGAAAGAGTGGATGCGCATAAATCGACCATCCGTTTACGACAAGGGGCGCTTGCGCGGGCACGCTAGCGCTGCTCATTCATCCTCGAGCGAGAGCGGCGCATCGAGATCGACGTCAACGTCTCCGACCAGTGCTGCAAGACGGTCATGCAAAACCCCATCGAATGCACGAATGCGGTCCGGATGCGCCTTGATATCGGCTTCGACAAAATCGAGAAAGGCTCCGAGCGCGGGATCTTCCTCGTCGCTGCGCACAGGCTCGATATAGACCCTGCCACTCGGCTCGGTACAGTAGCGGATTTGGTCGCCCTTGCCCAGCTTGAGCTGCTTGCGAACACCCGCCGGCACGGTCGTCTGATACCGATCCGTGAGTTTCGAGACATCTTGTGCGAGGGCTGTCATGGCAGTCTCCTGAAAGAATGGGGGTCTTTGCTGCTTGCGATAGGTAATGCATTTGCATTGCACTGTCAAGATAAGCCGCAGCATCTGCTGTCGCCGGGCAGGTCGATGAACCGTCCAGCGCAGGACCTAATTTCGCCCCACGAGATACTCCGCCAGCACCGGACTGGCCGCGCCCTTTGCGGAGCTCAGCAGCTCCGAGCCCGCAAGCGAGGCCTTCGACAGGCGTACGAGCCCACCGGTTTCCTCGATGCGGTAGCAGCGGCGTTTTTGCCGCCCCCGCCTGTAGTGCGTCGCAGTGACGATCTGGCAGGTGCTGCCATCGGTGAGCGTCACAGGGGTGGCGAGCTTGATCTTGTCGCCTTCCTCGTAGTCCGGGATCGCAGCCCAATCCCGGCAGCGCTGACGCCAGTCCTTGGCGTAGCTGTCCGGGTCTTTCAGCTCGGACAGCAGGGCCAACAGGCTCAGTGGTGCGCGAGATTCGACTGGTCCTGCGCTTTCCTCGATGTCTTTGTATCCCCAACAGCCGTCGTCATATCGGGTGAGGAAGACAGCTCCGAAGGTGATCGAGCCATCAGCATCTGTGACATAGGTCGTGTCCTCGACAGGGGTGCCGTCAAGATTGGTGACCTTTGCCGCCGCATACCAAGTGGAGCCGACCTTGCAGGCTTTTACCAGTTCGGCTTTGCGCGTGTCGCCATGAGAGGTGCAGAGCCGGGCGATTTCCGCTTTCTCATCCGCGTAGTTCTGGACGCGGCCGTCGGTGTAGAAGAGCCAACCCACTATGCCACCCTCCGGTCATCGATTTCCATCAGGGCATCGAGCGGCACGCGGTAGGGCTGCATGGCGTCGAAATCCTCGCAGCGTTTATGGGAATAAGTTGAAGCACCAATACCCTGCCGCGCTGCGCGCTCTCGGGACATTGGTGCTGCTTCATCCTCTTCGAATTCCCAAAACGCCGTATTGCCGCAGTTCTGCACGATCGCGAAGGTGTCGCAGGCATCCTTGAGGATGACCCGGAAGGTGCCGCCGAGGCCCGAGGGCACCTCGTAGGTCCCGCCGATGAGATAGTCCGAGGCCCGGCGCACGAAGACGCGGATGCTGTGGCCATCGGTGGCCAGCCGGATGGCCCCCCGCCCCCGGTCGATGAGAACCTGCACGTCATCCAGGATGTCGGTGTAGAACTGGCCGGTCAGATCGCGAAACGCCATGCGGCGCTGCGCCATCCAGTCGGTGTCCCGAAACGGGTTCATGCCGTCAGCGAAGGCGAAAGAGGGATCGGCCTGTTCGGTGGTGACGATTCGGGTGGTCGTGCCATCGATGCCGTTTGAGCGCAGATGCACACCATTGCCGAGGATCAGGATCAGGGCGGGCCTGTCCACGGGCCCGTTCCAGTTGGGCAGGAAGGTTTTGCAGGCGCGCGCATGGGCGATCTGTGCCGCAACAGCGGACGCAGAGAACTTGAGAATAGCCATGAGGATGTCTTTCGGTTGGGTGTGGGAGGGTCGACCCGCGCGGGGAATGCCTCGCGCGGGTCGCGTGAGGACTCAGGCCGCTTGCGCGACCTCGCTGTCAGGCTCGGGGGTTTCCGCAGCGGGCTCCGCCTCATCACAGGCGACACCGGCGGTCTGCATCATCGGCGGGCACCAGGCGGCCACGGCAGCGCGCTGCGCGTCCGTGAGTGTGGCGAAGGGTTCGGCGAAGAGCTTGTCACAAAAGGCGACGATCTCCTTCTTGCTCGACGAGGCCAGCGTCACCGCCTCCTGGGCGAGACCCAGATCTTCGCCGAGGATCCTCAGGAGCCAGGCCTTCTTGAAGCGGTTGAAGAGCGCCGCATTCGGCGTCCAGTGGGCGCGGATGTCGGGCATGATCTCGATCTCGAACGCATGCATCAGGCTGTCGCGCTGGCGGTCCCGCGCGAAGCAGGACTGCGTGGTGCTGGCGGTTGCAAAGGCGACGAGCTTGGCCTTCTCCCCTGTCTCCAGCGCGCGAAACGCCGCGAACTGATCGGCGGGCGCGCGGGTGTCATCGAGCCACGAGAGGTCAAGCGCATCATGCGCCGCCGCCACCTGCTCGAGCGAGGTCTCGTCGATCTCGTCCATCTTGGCGTGGCTGCGGTATTCCTTGCGGGCATCGATCTTGATCGCCTGCGTGACACTCATGCCGCTGGCCAGAACGTCACTGACCAGCTTGAAGAGCGTCAGATCGAGCGTGGCTTCCGGATGCAGCGCCATCGCGGCGCCAAGGGCCATGGCCCGCTCGGTCTTGAGGTCCTCAGCCAGCGAGGCCGGGTAGGTGATGTCGCCGGCGTCCGGGGCCTCCTCCCCGGTCGGGCTAGCCGAGGAGCCGCGCGCGCCTTCCTCTTTCACGGTGTCTTCCGGGCGGACGAGTCCCACATGGAGCGTGACATTACCACTCGACCACGACGCGATCACCCCGGACCGCGCGAGGTCCTCGGTGCTGTAAGCCTCCTGCAGGTCGCGCGCTTCCTCTTCCAGAGCGTCCACGCGCTCGTAAAGGGCATTGTAGGCACCGTCCTCGAGCTCCTCATCTTCCATCTCGAGCTGCAATTTCTCAAGCTCGGCGGTGATCTCATCGATGCGCTTCTGGGCAGCCTCATCCGGATCGATCGGGCCGGGGTAGACGCGGCCGTAGTCGGCCATGGTCGCGTAATCATAGCGCACCATCGCATCGGCCCAGGCAAATCCCAGCCTCATACGGGCCTCTTCGGCGGCGGCACCGAGCTTCTCGAGCAGGATGGTTTCGACCAGCGCTGCATCCTCCAGCACGGAATGCTCTTCCAGAAGGTCAGCCGCGACAGCGCCGCCACGCGCCTCATAGTCCGCGCGCACGAAGGCCCCGATATCGTCGCTGACCTGCACGCCGCGGGATTTGAGCGCCTGACGGACGGTGTAGGCCTGCAGATAGCCGCCGTCTTTCGTGAGCACCTCGAAGACCTCGCGCTGCGCCTCCTGGCTCGGGTGCTCGGCGAAGGCCTTCATCGTGTCGAGCGTGATCACCTTGCCCCGGGCCGCGGCGCGGATGTCGGGGTGGATAAGGCCATAGCGCAACCGGCCTTTCACGGCCGCCACCGTGGTGCCGAAGGTCTTTGCGATGGTCTCGGGCGTCTGGCCGTCGACCTCCATCATCCGGGCGAAAGCCTCGAACTCGTCGATGGCATTCATCGGTGCCTGGGTGATGTTCTCGGCGAGCGACAGTGCCGTGGTGACGTCGCAGTCTTCCGGCACGAGGCGGCAGTCCACCTTGGTCTTCGCCGTGAACCCCTTGGCGACCTTGTCGGCGACCAGCTCCTTCAGCGCGGCACGACGTCGGCCACCGGCCAGGACGGCGTATTTGCCGTCGATCTTCTGGACGAGGAGCGGCTGGAGCAGGCCCAGCACAGCGATGCTGGCCTTTAGATGGGCGATGTTCTCAGGATCATAGGTTTCCGGGGATTTGCTGCGCACATTGGCGGGATGCGGGACCAGATCGCCAATCGCGACGGTGAGGGGGGCAAAGCTTGTGGTCATGGGATATCCTTCTCGGTGGGTAAGATGCGGCCCGCGCAGGTGCGCGTGACCAATCCCCGGCTTCGGGGATCACCACGACAAAAGGCCCACTCTCCCTTTAAAGGGCCAGCGGGCCTTCATTTGTTGGGGTGTTAGGGGGAGGAGTCCCCTGCCCTACCAGTCGCGCGCCAACATGATGGTCAGCACGCGCATGGTGGTGGCAGGATTGTCCGGGGTCTCAGCCCCATGGCGGAAGTCCGAGTCTGCTTCATAGAGATCGATCTTCCAGAACACGGTCTCGCCCCGGATCTCGACCGCCCCGAAATCGTGCCATCCCTCGGGATCATTCTCAGGCTCGAATGTGGCAAACTCACCGGTCGCCTTCACCGCCTCGGCCATGAAGCCGTCACCAGCCTCCATAAGCGCGCGGGTGACATGCATTCGGCCCTGGATGGGCTGCGCGGGAGGCACTCCAAGGCACGCGAGCTTGCGAAACGCGTCGTTCTGCGCCGCGATCACGGTCGAGTCGGGACGATCTGGCTGGGGTTGAACGGTCATGGCCATGGGGATCTCCTTTGAGAAGTTGAAACACCCTTCCCAAAGCCTGCTTTCACTTTTCCGCCTGGCGGATGAATTGAGGCCGAAGGCGCCTTATCCGAACAGCCCTCTGACTCTGTAGTTCGGGTTGGGGATGGTTTCGATCCAGCCGCCTTGTTCTTTGATGCTCTCGAGCGCTGCCGAGAACGGATAAGCGCCCTCGGACTGGCTCCACCAATAGGCACCGCGCTTGAAGGTGATGATCTTGCGGCGGCCGTCTTCGAAGCAGGCCACCCGCAGCGTCTTGGGTTCCTTGCGTGACATGCGAGTCTTCGTTCTCTGTGTGGTCAGGCGGCCTCGGCGCTGTCCCCTGCCCTGCCCGCCTCCGATCTGGCGATCAGGTAGTCGCAGGCGCGCTGCGCATCAGCCGCGTGCCGGAAGATCGCGCCCTTGTCCGACCGAAGGACGCGCAACCAGTTATGGAGGTAGGCGGCATTCATCTCGAGCGTATGCGCCGTGAAGCCGAGCGTTTGTCCCAGGAACACCGAGGTCAACTCCGCGACGATCTCCTCGCGCGCGTAAGAGGTGTTGCCAAACTTCGAGAACCCGAAATCACGGTTCAGTCGATGGGGGGATTTCGTGGCATGGGCCAGCTCATGCGCCCAGACCCCGTAGAAATTGCGCGGGTCCTGGAACCGCGTGATGGATGGCATGTAAACCTTGTCCACGGGGGGCAAATAGTACGCTTCCGTCCCCGTGAAGACGGTCGTGATGTCGATGGCGTCGAAAAATGCCTGCATGTGCGGGATGGGCTCGGACGGAGGATGCTCGGCCGCTGGCTCTGGGTCGGGAAAGAAGCTATCCGGCAGGCCCTCGATCTGGCAGGCATTGAACACACGGTAGGATTTCTGGAAACGGAAGACGCGAGGATCGTCTGCATCACCATCGTCATGATCGTCGTCCCCCTGCCCCCGGGTTCGGCTCTTACCATAGTAGACCACCACGGAGGACTTCTCGCCCTTGCGGACCTTTGCGTCCAACGCATTGGCCTGCGGCAGTGTCATCCAGAAAGGTGAGCTGTGGCCCGCCATCACGGTCCGCATGGTCAGCAGGAAGTTGTTCACTCCCTGGTAGGGTTCTCCGCCCACGCGCAGGGGACGAGAGCTGCCACCTGCGGTCCATGGCTTGCGCCACGGCAGGACGCCGCGCTCGATGATGCGGATGATTTCGTTTGTGATGACCTCGGAGGCATCGAATTTGGGCGTGCGGGATCGGGCCATGGTTGGCGTCCTTTCGAGTTTTGGTGAGAGTAAGTGGTGATCAGGCTGTCTGATGGGACCGCGGATCGTTGAGGATCCTCGCGCCGAGCCCTTCGACCATGTCGATGTAGGTGAGCAGCGATACAGAACTGCCGGGGCCCCAGGGTTCAGGGTCGACCGATCCGTCCCGCGCCACCCGCGGCAGGTTCGCGATGGCGATGACATCGGTGACGGGTCGGATATCGATGAAGGGCGTCCCTCGTGCGACCGCCAGTGCGGCCAAGGGAAAGCGCTCGATCGGCGCGACAGTCGAAACGGTGGTCCAGCCGAGATGGATGAATGTCCCGCCCTCTCCGCAGATGACCTGCGCGTTTGGCAATGACGCGGCCTGCTTCAAATACCCGAGATCACGCAGGACGGTCTCGCGCTCGAGCCGCTGTGCCTTCCCCGTCTGGCCGGATCGGCGTAGTTCCTTGTGTCGCCACCACGAGGCAGCGGTCGCGCGCAACACGCGCAAGACACCGATTTGCATGGGAATGTCCTTCATCAGGAACGGCAGACCAGAATCCGGCCCGGACCCATCTGAGGGACCCCAAAGGCCCTCATCCGTCAGTCACAAAACCCGAAGGACACTTTCACTTTTTTCGGGCATTGACCCTGTCCTGGCCAATTTCAGCGGATCCTCACCACACCGCGCCATGTCTGCGTTTTTGTCGAAGCCATTGATTTGGAACAGCAGAGGCATCTGGGGACGCAAAATCGGCAACGGGGATCGGCAAAATTTTGCACAAGTTGCTAAATTATCGTTACTTGGCAGATAGTTAGCAGATTCCGCAGATCGGCAAGATATTTTTCTACAGCCCTGCCTACATCTGCGGATGCGTAACATCTTTTAATCTTACCCTCTTACGCCGCTTGCCCGCTGAGCCTGCCATAAAAGCTACGCTCAAGATGCAGCTCCCCTGCCCCGGCTTTCTCGACCATGCCGCGCAGATATCCGCCTGGTGAAGCAACCTCGCCCGCGCTGTGCTTCTCGAACACAAGTGCAAACGCAGCCGTGGCCACCTGAGTGCCCATTCGGTCCTGAGCCACGTTCCAAGCATGCTCCGAAATCCCGATCATCGGCCTGAGTTGCCCGGCAACCCGATGCAGATCGCCCCAATCCTTCAGGAATCCGCCCATATTACGCGCCCAGGACGCGAACTCTGGACAGGCCTGCATGATTGTTGGCAGGTCAAGCGCGGTTCGCTTCTTGCGCACCTCTGCAACCCAGTCTTCCAGTTCCCCATCAACCCGCTCCTCGGGTCGTGCATTGGGCACGACATCCGCCGCTTCCTCTTTTTCAGAGGAATTACTTATTACAGGAATAAGTTGATTTGTAATTAGTATATGGGGTTCAGAAATGACCTCCCTGGGGTTCATTTCTTGGGTCTTCTTCATAACTTGGGCATCATTTTTGTCGGTGTTTTCCACAGGGTTTATCGCACCAGTCGCCTTGAGATAGGCCGCCTCGACTCGTTCCTGAAGTTCCTTGAACCACGCCAGTAGTCGCTCCAGTTGTTCAGAGGCTTGATGGCGGCGCGGAAGTCGGTCCAGAAGCTCCTCGAAGAGACCCGTGAATTGCGTCCAGGGCCCGCGCAACGCGCCGCTTACCGCCGCCTCGATCCGCGCGCGGATTATCCGGCGCGCAACCGTGATCTGACGCTTCAAGCGCTGGCAGAGCTCGCGCTCGGCCTGCAACTCGGCCTGCAGCTCTTCAAACTCCTCGACTCGAGCCGAAAGCGGCGACAGATCGAAGCCGTAGGCCTCGACGATACGCCCCTCAGCGTCTCTGCGGCCCCACCGTTTGCCATTCGGGCTATCCTGGAAAGAGATCACACCGTTCTCTGCCAGACGCCGCGCATGACGCTTCAGTGCCGACAGAGAGAAGCCGGTCTGTTCCATCAGATAGGCGTTAGAGGCCCAGACGATCGGGCGCTGCCCCTCCTCCCAGTCCTGGGCCTGCGTGAAGGCCCCCAGTGTATCGAGGAGCATCATGTCGCCGGCCTTCAGACCGATATGCGCTCCAACGCGCTTGAGCGCGACAAATGCCCGCGTCTTGGGTACTGCTACCCGTTCACCGGCTTGGGCAAGCTGCTCAGCAATCCCAAGACCCGGTGTCGGCTTGCGCCAACCTGTATGTTTCATGCCTGTATCTCACCTCCGGTTGTGTGGAGGCAAAAGAAAGCCGTTCGCTCAGAAGCGTTCGTCGTTGACAGTGAATCCTGTGAGACTTATCTTGAAGGTGACCAAACCATTAAGATCAGCTCTCAGGCCACACCGCTTGGGGGCTTTTCTTTTGCCGTTAATTCACTTGTCGTTCCTTTTTTGCTCCTTGCCTCATCGTTCCGAAGAACATCTCACCAACGCTGTCTTCAGTCGGTATCCTTCTCCGCGTCTTCGACGTTCAAATAGCTTGCGACTAAGTCTCCAAGCTTTTCGAGACGCTCTTGGTCAATCGGCACTCCTGCAACCTTGATTGATAGGTTTCCATCGACGGAAGTGACCGAAAGATTTCGGTTGCCCACCTTGCGCTTTACGGTGAGTTTTTGGGGCTTTGTCTTTGGTTTTGGCTTGGCTTTGTTCGTTCTCTCCAAGCTCGCTAAGGCACCCTGTAAATCGCGAAAGCTCATGTCGTAGACGTTCTTGAACGTGTTCAAGATTTGATCCTGCGCAGCGAAAACGGACCGTGCTCGCGAGACTAGGCTCTCATGCACACCAATTTTCTTGGCGAAGGCCACAGCTGTCAGTTTCTCTTCGCCAGAAGCCAGCGTCTCATACATTTCACCAATCGAAACCAATCGCTCAAAAGGGCTGAGATTCTCGCGCTCCTCATTCTCGCGAAACCGCAGAAACAACATTTCAAACTTGCTGTTCTCAGCGTTTCGCGCGTCAGGCGGAGCAAGTATTGCACGAAGGGGTACACCGAGCTCTGACGCGGCAGCCAGTCGGCGGCGTCCTGTCAGCATCACGAATGGAACCCCCGCGATATTCGACGGGTCCAACGGATCCGGCTGCCAATCCGGATCCTCCGGCCACACTAGAATGGGCGTGTCCTGCCCGTTCGAAGCGATGCTGTTTACCAAAGACCTGAAGGCTTCCTGGGACATCCAGTCTTGTCGGCGGTCGGTTCCCATTGGATCGGAGATTTGATCTGGCGACAGGCTTATCTCATGGCGACCGTTGAGGATATCCAAACAAAGCTCGGCTCTGCTTCGCTCTACTGCAGCTTGCGACTGCGCAAGCGCTCCTGATTTCCAGGCACTGCCGGCCCCCTTGAAAGGAGTCGAAACAGCATCACTCGATTCTGTCCTGCCTTCGGAGCCGCTCGCACGTTCCTTGTTTGTATTGAGATTGGTAGCCTTGCTGACCAGCGACCTTGGAATACTGCGTTTCATGCTTCACCCTCGCCGTCATCTTCATAGAATTCGTCCATCCAAGTATTGGCGTAGCCACGTTCGAGTCCTGGCCAGAGTCGCGATATTATGGCGTCGTTCACGGCGTCGGCATTCGTGATGAACCGGTTGATCCCCTTGCGCTTTCCCGGCGTGTCTGGCTCGTATTCGTATACGGACTGATAGACGTCCGAAGCGTTCGAGATCGCGTCGGAACGCAAATAAAACACGGGCAGAATCTCCGTGGGGCAATGTTCTAGCAGGTTTCCGATGTGGTTAAGATCCTGCGCATTGGACCGTTGAACGATCGTTGGCAACAGCATGTTCGCACCGGTTCCGATCTCGATCCTTTCATGGGCCAGGATGTGCTGAAGCATCCCAAGCAGGCCAGTCACAAAGGTCGACAACGTCGCAATGTCGAACCCCTTCATGGTTTGCGGTATGACCAGCGAAGTAGACGCAATCACGTTATTCAACTGGAACAGTGTGAGCGCGGGTTGATAGTCGATGATGATGACATCCAGCGTCTCCGCTAGTGCGGTGTCGAGCCGCTCCTGGTCGACCTTGCCGTCGACTACCAATTCGTTGGGTAGCGTTTTCGGTGGGTGGCCCGCTTTCCAGCGGTCGATGGCATCGCGTAGGTAGCGGTAAAAGCTCTTTCCGGCGGGGGCTTCGCGGACAAGCCGCGCAATCTGGATCTCACCCTCGGATGTTTCGCCGTGAGCTGGAAGCAGACGCAGGCCTGGCCAGGAGGTCTTGAGAAGGAAGCTATCGAGCGTTTGCGCATCGTGGTCGGTATATGGCGCGTCTTCCGACTGAAAGAGTCCAGCAAAGTCCACCATGGAGGCGGTGTTTTCGTCGGGCATTTGGGGAAGGCCCTCTCCCCCGACGAAGTAGAGCGTTATTGTACTTTGCGGGTCAGCATCCATAACACCGACACGCATGCCGTAGTGCAAGCTGAGATACTGGGCAAAATGCGCGGCGCTCAGACTTTTGGCGGTCCCGCCTTTCTGGCTTGCAAACGAGATGACGGGCAAAGGTGCGTCAGGCTTCCGCCAGGCCAGGTAGTCGTACGGCCGCTTTGCCGAGGCTGCCAGAAGGGCCCGCATGTGCATCAATTCTGAAAGCGTGAAAACACGCTCTCTTCCAACATATTCTCCTGCGGGAAAGTCATCGCTCGAATTGGCGAACTTGGTCAGATACTGAATACTCACATTGAGAAACCTAGCGCACTGGCGCATGGACCAGGTTCGCTTGATGCGCTGACGCAAGGTGAGTTCCTTGTTCACTGCCACCATCGTGCGCTCAAGCCCACGTGACAGATCCGTCAAAAACTGTTCTAAACTACCGCTCATTTATAAGCCCTGACTTCGGTTGGGTCCGAGTTCGACTCGATTCTGCTTCAATGGTAGCACGGTTCTGAGTAAAAGATAAAGATACCACGCGCCTATAGGTTCCAGGCGCTTATTTTGAGGCTCAGTGGCTCCAGAAACTCCAATCTTGAACGCGTTCAAGATTGGAGTTTAAGTCGGCTGGCCAGAGCGAAGCCGATCAACCATGCATGTTTCACGCCGCGTCTTTCGGACCCCAGGAGATAACCGTCCTAGTTGGTGGCTTTGCCCATGTTTGCGTTGAAGCCGTGATCACAGATGCTCACCGTGAAGTAGCCAGCGCCGGTCTCCCCTTTCTGAATCTTCTAGATGCCGCCGCACTCGGTCAGCTTGCCTCACGGGGAGCGTCCGGCGACGCGTTGCGCGAAGGCCGTGCTGTTCGACCTCGCGACGGGTTCGATGGTAATTTCCAGGTCGGAGGTCAAGATGGAGATTGAGCCGAAGCTTTTGGCGGTTTCATTGTCGGCGCTTGTGAAACTGATGCAGCCCGAAGGGTAGCTGCGCGGTTGACCAAGGCCTGACCACGCTGGATGCGAAGCGCCGCATAGAAGGGTAGGGGAGGAAGATGGGCCACAGCCGTTGTAGACGGGGCGGCCGCTGCGATGTGCATTCCATGCAACCGGTACGCACCGGGAGACCTGCGGGGACCGGAAAAAATGCCACAGGGAAATGCGCGGCGTACTTAAAACTGAACAAAACAAGTAGACCCCTTACTCTCGTGCACGCGCGCAACAAGCGTTGCGCTATAGTGCTCTCAACAGCCCGATCCCTTGCTCAAGAGGCATTGCACGAACGCCTTCGGCCACGGGGACGTCATGCTCTCCGGCGTAGATCAACAGCTTCCGGCTGGCCTTGATGTCTTCCGCGCCCACATAGAACCCGCGCGAGACCTTTGGCGCAGTCGTGCGCTTGATCTCAACGGCCCAGATGTCGCCCCCAGGCAGGCGAAGGACCAAGTCAAGTTCAGCTCCGGCAGAAGTGCGATAGAAGAAGGGTTCGGTGCCGGTTGGTGCAGCGGCAAGAAGGGCCTCGATACAGAACCCCTCCCAACTGCCGCCAACGACAGGGTGCCCGAGCAAGCCCTCGATTGTCCCAATGCTTAACAGGGCATGCACGACCCCGCTGTCGCGGACATAAACCTTTGGCGATTTCACCAAACGCTTGCCGACATTCTCATGCCAGGGCTGCAGTCGCCGCACCAGCATGAGATCAACGAGCAGATCGAGGTAGCGTCCAATCGTTTGGCCGGAGACGCCCAGCCCCTCGGCGAGGGCTGCAGCGTTCAATAGACCACCTTGCACATGCGCAAGCATTGTCCAGAAGCGCCGCAAGGTTGCGGCTGGAATACGCGGTCCGAGGGCAGGGATGTCACGTTCCAAATATGTACGCAGAAAATCCAGACGCCAATCCATGCTGGCTTGATCGCTTGAAGCCATGAAGCTGTCAGGAAAGCCACCACGCAGCCAGAGCGCATTCAACTGATCAGCCCCCACCTCGGTAAGCTGTAGAGGGGGCATTTCGATATACCTGACACGTCCAGCAAGGGATTCTGCCGACTGTTGGAGTAGGACGTTGGAGGCTGATCCCAAGAGCAGAAACTGGCCCGCTCGAAAACCGGCCCGCCTGCGCTGGTCGATCTGACCACGCAGGCTCTTGAACAGGCCAGGCATCTGCTGCACCTCATCGAGGATGACGAGTTTTCCCGCCTGTTCATCCAGATATAGATCCGGTTCGGTCAGGATCTGCCTGTCCGCATCTCGTTCTAGATCAAGGTATACCGATGGTTGCTCCGAAGCGATGTCTAGAGCGAGCGTGGTTTTCCCAACCTGCCGGGGGCCGAGGAGGACAACAGCAGCTTGGCTCTCGAGCGCGGTTTGCACAAAGTGATGAGTTTGGCGCTTATACATACCTTGCAATTACTCCACACGATGGAAGATTTGCAAGGATAAACTGCTTAGCGGATAAAGTTGCCACTCAATTGGAGATGTCGCCTGATGTGACGAACAGGCTTAGCGTCAAAACTCACTCATAGTATCCCAAGCCGCTTCGCCCGCTCCAGCAACATCTTCACTGATGATGGCTGCCAGCTTGTCCGGCCGCGGGGTGTGCGCTCACGCATGTTCTCCAAGCGGGCGCAGATGGCCTGAAGCGTAATGTCGGGATCGGCGCCCTTGATACCCGCGACGATGGCGGGCAGGCGATCATCTCGCGCACGCGGGCCCGCGCGATCAAGCACGGTCGCGGGGAGGAACCCATCGCGGACGTAGGCGTTCACAGCGCGCAGCAGACGGCTTTGCGTCCAGCGCCGGGCCTCGGGTAGGGGGCCGTTGATGATGCGCACCACATCTTCCCAAGCCAGATCGGGGCGCAGCCGACGCACATGGGGCACCCAGTCCTGCGCAGTTTCATTCAGGCGTTCCATATATCCGTCCTGTCGCGCCAGTCGGACCTTGCGTAGCGCAGCCGGATCCCGGGCGCGCAGGCCAGGGTTTCCGCCGACCCGCCCCTTTGTTCGTGCGCTGGCAAGCCCAGCCTTGGTCCGTTCACGGATCAGGGCGCGCTCGAACTCGGCTGCTGCACCCAGAACCTGCAGCGTGAACTTGCCCTGCGGGGATCCGGTGTCGATCGGGTCCTGAATCGAGCGGAAGAAGGCGCCCTTTGCTTCCAGCTGTTCGATCACCTCCAGCAAATGCGACAGCGACCGCGCCAGCCGGTCGATGCGCACCACCACCAGCGTATCGCCCTTGCCGATCCGTTCCAGCACCCGCGCCAGCACAGGCCGCGCACGATCACCGCCAGAAGCCTGTTCCTCATGGATTTCGACACAGCCCGCTGATTTCAGCGCCTGCGACTGGGGCAGGGGGGTCTGATCCTCGGTCGATACTCGCGCATAGCCTATCAACGGCATCAAATCCTGCCTTTTGCAGTTAAGGATACGGCTAATAAACGACCGTTTGTAAACGGATGCAAGGGCGATCTCTGTGCCCCTGCTCAACGGAAAGCCCTTGGTTTCCATAGGCTGAGCGCGATCAGAGAGCCCTCGCCGACCATCGCCCGCGCGTGCTATATAAGAAGCGCGGGTGCACTCTGACAAAACCCTTGGGTAAAATGCAAAAACCCAGTATTTTGCACATATGAAGCCTCAAGCGCCTGCCTTTCATGATGAATCGGACGTTCTCTTTCTCGATGCTGAGGAGGTGGAACAGTCGTCCGAGGACGATCTTTGGTTGTCGCGTTTAGTTCCCGATTTCAATTGAAGCAGTAAGCTGAAACTGAAGCGCTGGAATTTCATCTTAGCGCTTCACCAACGCGTCAAGATTCCTGAGCTTCACAGCCCTGAGGCTTTGGTCAGGTTCACCCTGAACCTGT
>JAVJUV010000051.1:0-50390 GCA_040220415.1 Silicimonas sp. | reverse complement strand
GAAAGCGACGAAATCCGGTAGACGAAGAAGGTGAACGCCCACGCGCCCAAGGCGATCAGCCCGACGATCGGGGCAAGGCCCAGAACCGAGCCAAGGAATGTGGCGACGCCCTTCCCGCCGCGGAACCCCAGCCAGACCGGGAAAAGATGGCCGAGGAACGCGAAAAGCGCAGCGATCTGCGCCGCGTCGTTGCCGATCCAGGCCTTGGCCAACAGAACGGCGACAAGGCCTTTTCCGGCATCCAGAAGAAGCGTGGCCAGCGCGGCCGGCTTCGACCCGGTACGCAGCACATTGGTCGCCCCGATGTTGCCCGATCCGATCTTCCGGACATCGCCAAGGCCGAACAGCCGCGTGATCACTAGGCCGAACGGGATCGACCCCATGAGATACGCAACGACCGCCACCAGGACCAGCAAGCTTACGGGACTGTCGAAAGTAGGCATTCTGGTCTGATACCCTGCGGTTCCATCGGCCGGTCGGGCCGAACCATTGTTGCAAGAACTCGTCCAAGGCAGAACACGCACCTCGTGCGGGTTCCAGACATTTATGACGCCGAAAACTCGTCTTCGGACGTATTGTAGTCGAAAATCCGCATTCCGCCCACCCATGTGCCAAGAACACGGCCCTCGACCCGCGCTTCGTCAAAAGGCGTGTTCTTCGACTTCGACCGCAGGTTGAACCGGTTCAGCACGTAGGGCGTGTCGGGGTCGAACAGGACAAGATCGGCCGGTGCGCCGGGCGACAGCCGTCCGCTGTCCAGGCCCAGCCTTCTTGAAGGCGTCAGCGACAGCGCGCGCCAAAGCGTCGGCAGGTCCATGTGTCCGCCGTGGATCAGACGCATCACCGCGGGCAGCAGCGTTTCCAGGCCGATGGCGCCAGAGGCCGCTTCCTCGAACGGCAGACGCTTCGACTCTTCGTCCTGGGGTGTGTGCATGCTGGAAATGACGTCGATCAGACCGGACGCCACGGCTTCGACGGCGGCCAGCCTGTCGTCTTCGGACCGCAGCGGCGGCTTGACCTTGAAGAACGTCCGGTAGTCGCCGATGTCCAGCTCGTTCAGCGTCAGGTGATGGATCGATATACCGGCGGTCACATCCAGCCCGGCGTCCTTGGCGCGCTCCAGCCGCTTCAGCGCGCGGGCGGTCGTGACCTGGTCCGCGTGATAGCGCGCGCCGGTCATCTCGACGACGGCCATGTCGCGGTCCAGACCCATGCGCTCGGCCATGGGCGAGACGGCAGGCAGGCCCTTCAGCGCCGCGAACTTGCCGCTTGTGGCGGCGGCGCCCGCCGACAGGCCCGGCTCCTGCGGATGCGCCACGACAAGCGCGCCAAGCGAGGCGGCGTAGGTCATGCAGCGGCTGAACACCTTGGTGTTCTCGACGACCGAATCGCAGTCCGTGAACGCCACCGCGCCGGCGTCCATCAGGAACCCGATTTCGGCCATCTCGCGTCCCTCGCGTCCCCGCGTCAGGGCCGCCATCGGCAGCACGCGCACCGGCGTCGCCTCGTTCGCGCGGCGGCGGACGAATTCCAGCACTTCGGGCGTGTCGATCGCGGGCAGCGTGTCGGGCCGGGTGACCATCGTGGTGATGCCGCCGGCGGCGGCGGCGGCCCCCGCGCTTCCAAAGCTTTCCTTGTGACGCTCGCCCGGTTCGCTGACCTTCACGCCGATGTCCACGATACCCGGCGCCAGGCATTTGCCGCCGCAGTCGATCACCTCGGCGCCCTCCATGCCGCCGGGTCCGGCGATGACCCCGTCGCGGACGGCCAGCGTGCCAATCGTATCGGTTCCCTTCTCGGGGTCGATCAGGCGGGCATTCCGGAAAAGTCGTGCGGTCATGAGGCCTCAGGTGTCAGAAGACGAAAAAAAGCACAAGGGCGCCGGACAGCGCCAGCGCCGCCAAAGCGACGATCCACCATTTGAAATGCCGTTCCGCCTCGCGGTGTGCGCGCGACGGGCCCTTTGGCGCGACGACGCCCTCGGCCGACTCGCTTCGCGCCATCCGGACAGGCGGCGGCGCTTTCTCCTCCTCGAAGGCCGCGATGAACCGAAGCCCGGGGTTAGGGCTCAGGCGCACTTCGCGGTCATGGAATGCCGAGGACGGGACAAGGATGACAAGACCCTTCAAAGCCTCCAGAACCGCGGCCTTCCCCGCCATCGCCTCGTTCGGAATGCCATAGCCTTCCCGCAGATACGTCGGCAGTCCCATTGCGTCGATCATCCGGGCCGGAAAGACCTCGACCTTCCTGGGATCGAGCGAAATGTTTCTACCCAACAGCTTGTGGACGTTCGCCGGCGTGATCGCGGCATCCCCCTCGGGTTCGAGATCCGTGGTGAAGATGCGCACAACGCCGCGCTCGCCAGATCTGACTTCAAGAGGATCCGACATCGTGTGTCCCTCGCAAGGTAGTGATCATTGGGGCTCGCCTTTCATCTCGGCAAGCCGGTTTCGCAGCATAGCATAGACGTCGCGCCCGTCACTCAGGGCTTCGAAGCCCTTCTTCTCGGTGCGCCGGTCGCCATCGCTGTCCCTGTAGCTGTCGAAGTGAAAGTAAAGCGACACCGTCCCGTCGCGATGCTCTTCGATCTCGATGTCGGTCTCCGGGCGCAGGGCCAGAACCTCCATGTTCCGCTTCCACAGGCGCGAGGCGATATAGGCGTTGCGATCGGTCAGGGCGTACCGGACGCGCGATGGCCGCAGATATTCGTGCATCCACGGCCCGAACGCCATTCCCGCCCCCACGGCGATGAAGGGCATGCCGAACGCCGTCAGAAAGATCCCAAGCGCGACATGCCACATCTCGGCCAGATCGAAGAGATGGCCAAGGCCCATCCCCGAGGTGAACAGCCCGGCGCCCAGAAAGGGGATACCGAAAGCGGTGAAGAAGATGTTGCGCGGGACATGCCTGAAACCGGGCGCCGGCGCACCTTCCCACAACAAGGTCTCGCCGGGCTGAAACCAGTCCTCCCAGCGGTCGTACATGTCAGACCGCCGCGCTTTCGGCGGCCCGTGCCGCGCGTTGGTTGTCCGCCAGCAGCTTCATCGCGGCCATCCGCACCGCCACGCCCATCTCGACCTGCTCCTGTATAACCGACCGGTTGATGTCGTCGGCAATCGTGCCGTCGATCTCGACCCCTCTGTTCATCGGGCCGGGATGCATGACGATCGCGTCGTCCCTGGCATAGCCCAGCTTTTCGGCATCAAGGCCGAAGCGGTGGAAATATTCGCGCTCCGACGGGATGAATGCGCCGTCCATACGCTCTTTCTGAAGCCGCAGCATCATTACCACGTCCACATCCCGCAAACCCTCGCGCATGTCGTGGAATACCTCGACACCCCAGTCCGCCGCGCCCGAGGGCATCAGCGTGCGCGGCCCGACCAGCCGGACGCGGTTCTCCATCTTTCCCAAGAGCCAGATGTTCGACCGCGCCACGCGGGAATGCGCGATGTCTCCGCAAATCGCGATCGACAGCCGGTGCAGCCGTCCCTTGGCGCGCCTGATGGTCAGCGCGTCCAGAAGCGCCTGCGTTGGATGTTCGTGCCGCCCGTCGCCGGCGTTCAGCACGGCACAGTTCACCTTCTGGGCCAGCAGGTTCACCGCGCCCGAGTTCGGGTGCCGCACGACCAGAAGATCGGGGTGCATCGCGTTCAGCGTCAGCGCCGTGTCGATCAGCGTTTCGCCCTTCTTCACGCTTGACGCGGCCATGTGCATGTTCATGACGTCGGCGCCCAACCGTTTGCCCGCCAGTTCGAAACTGGCCTGGGTGCGGGTCGAAGCCTCGAAGAACATGTTGATCTGCGTCAGCCCGTCCAGCGCGTCGTCGTGCTTGATGTCGCGGCGGTTCAGATCGACATATTTGTCGGCCAGATCCAGAACAGTCGTGATTTCGTCGGGGGCGAGATGTTCGATGCCAAGCAGGTGGCGGGCGCGGAAACTCATGGGCTCGTCCTTGGAATGCGCCCCTCTATAGGATGGCTTTGGCCTTCTGCCAAGCGACGGCGCCGAAGGCGCGGCAAATGGCCGGAGGCGATTGCGCATTCCCGGGCGGCACCCTAGCTTCTGGTCATGGGATTCTGGGAAATGAAGGCCGCGCTGGACTGGCAGCTGGCGATGGGTGCGGACGAGGCGATCCTCGACGCGCCCGTCGACCGCTATGCGCTGCCCGAACCCCAGCCGAAAAAGGCGGCGGCGACACCAGCACAGCCCGCAGAGGTGAAGGTCGACGCGGTGGCCGTGTCCCGCGCCGCGGCCGAAACCGCCACCGACCTAGACGGGCTGCGCGCCGCAATGGAAGCCTACGAGCTTTGCGAACTGAAGCGCGGCGCACGGCAGCTTGTCTTCTCGGACGGTCAGCCGAACGCGAAAGTCATGATCATCGGCGAGGCCCCCGGCCGCGACGAGGACCTGCAGGGCAAGCCCTTCGTCGGCCGCGCCGGCCAGCTCCTGGACCTGATGTTCAGCCATATCGGCCTGTCGCGCCAAAGCCCCGACGCCGACCGCGCGCTCTACATCACCAATGTCCTTCCCTGGCGGCCGCCCCAGAACCGCGACCCGCAGGCGGACGAGGTGGCGATGATGCTGCCGTTCCTGAAGCGCCACGTCGAGCTGATCGACCCCGACATCCTGATCGCGATGGGCAACCACTCGTGCCAGGCGCTTCTGGAGAAACGCGGCATCACGCGCCTGCGTGGGAAATGGGACCAGGCGCTGGGCAAACCTGTCCTGCCGATGTTCCACCCGGCCTACCTGTTGCGCACGCCCGAGGCCAAGCGCGAGGCCTGGGCCGATCTTCTGTCCCTCAAGGCAAGGCTGTCGAAATGAGCCGCATCGACGATTCCAGGGAATTCATCCCAGTCCGTATCGCCGTCCTGACTGTCAGCGACACCCGGTCGCTGGAAGATGACCGCTCCGGCGACACGCTGGTGCAGCGCCTGACCGACGCCGGGCACAAGCTGGCCGCGCGCGACATCGTCACCGATGACCAGGACAGGATCGCGGCGAAGCTGCGCGAATGGTGCGCCGACCCGGAAATCGACGTGATCCTGTCCACCGGCGGCACCGGCCTGACCGGCCGCGACGTGACGGTCGAGGCGCACCGTGAGGTCTACGAGAAGGAAATTGAGGCGTTCGGCACGGTCTTCACCCATGTCTCGATGGCCAAGATCGGCACATCCGCGGTGCAAAGCCGCGCCTGTGGCGGCGTGGCGCAGGGCACCTACCTTTTCGCGCTTCCCGGCAGTCCCGGCGCCTGCAAGGACGCCTGGGACGAAATCCTTGTCTGGCAACTGGATTACCGGCACCGGCCCTGCAATTTCGTGGAAATCATGCCACGTCTGGACGAACATCAGCGACGGAAATAGCGCTCTCGCTCGTTTGATCTGTGCAGGCTTTGCTAAATGACCGGCAGGGCTACATAATACATGCTTAATTATTGCGGGCGAACCGTTGTGCGATTTCTCAGGCGTTCCCTTGTCGGACTGTTCCTTCTGGCCACGACGATTGGCCTGATGACCTATGCCGGATCGCTTGTCTGGGGCGCGCTTCAGGCGCGCTGGTCGGAAGAACCGGGCGAGCGCCCGGCGCGGGAAAGGGTCTTTGCGGCCAACGTCGTCACGGTCACGCCCCAGACCATCCGCCCCGTGCTGTCCACTTTCGGCGAAGTGCGCTCTCGCCGCACGCTGGAGCTTCGCGCGTCCGCCAGCGGTCAGGTCGTCTGGCTTTCGCCCGAGTTCGAAGAGGGCGGCGAAGTCGAAGCGGGTGCCCTTCTGGCCCGGATCGACCCGGCCGAGGCGCAATCCGCGCTCGACACGGCCCGCGCCGACCTGTCCGAGGCCGAAGCCGATCTGCGCGACGCCGAACGCGCCCTGTCCCTGGCCGCCGACGACATCGTCGCCGCCCGGGACCAGGTCCGTCTCCGTGAAAGCGCCCTGTCGCGCCAGAACGATCTTCTGGACCGGGGCGTGGGCTCGACCGCCGCGGTGGAAACCGCCGAACTGGCGCTGTCGTCGGCGCGCCAGTCGCTTCTGTCCCGACGCCAGGCCCAGGCCAGCGCAGAATCGCGCGTCGATCAGGCCAGAACCACCCTCGAACGCCGCCGGATCGCCCTTGCCGAAGCCGAAAGGCGGCTGGCGGACACCGAGATCGAGGCCCAGTTCGCCGGCGTCCTGAGCAACGTTTCGGTCGTCGAAGGCGGTCTTGTCAGTTCCGGCGAAAGCCTTGCCCAGCTGATCGACCCGGACGCACTCGAGGTCACGTTCCGCGTCTCCACGCCCCAGTATTCCCGACTGCTGACCGAAAGCGGTCGTCTGGTCGGCGCCGACGTGACCGTCGCCATCGACATACTTGGCGTGAACCTCGAAGCGAAGGGTGTCATCAGCCGCGAAAGCGCCGCCGTCGGCGAGGGTCAGACCGGCCGGCTGCTTTTCGCCCGACTCGACAGCGCTCCGGGGTTCCGCCCCGGCGACTTCGTTTCGGTCCGCATCCAGGAGCCGCCGCTCGAGCGCGTGGTGCGCCTGCCTGCCGCCGCGGTCGATGCGTCGGGCACCGTGCTGCTGGTGGGCGCCGAAGATCGTCTTGAAGTTGCCGACGTCGACGTGCTGCGCCGGGAAGGCGACGACGTGATCGTGCGTGCCAGCGGGCTTGCCGGACGCGAGGTCGTGGCCGAGCGCACCCCGCTCCTTGGCGCGGGGATTCGCATCCGCCCGATCCGGCGCGGCGCCGACGGCGCCCTCCGGCCCGAGCCCCAGCCGGAAATGCTGACGCTCGATCCCGACCGGCGCGCCCGCCTGGTGGCTTTCGTCGAGGGCAACCAGTTCATGCCGGCCGAAGCCAAGGCGCGCGTCCTTGCCCAGCTTCAGCAGGACATGGTCCCGATCCAGGTGGTCGAGCGGATCGAAAGCCGGATGGGAGGCTAGGGAATGGCCCGCGATCTGGTCCGCGCAACCGGAGGCATCCTTTCCTACTTCACGCGGCACCGGACCGCGGCGAACCTTCTGTTGATGCTGCTGCTTCTGGCAGGGGCCTACGCGATCCCGCAGATGCGAGCCCAGTTCTTCCCCGACGTGATCGTCGACGACATCGATATCTCGGTCTCATGGGACGGCGCCGGTGCCGAAGATGTGGATACCGCCATCGTGCAGGTGCTGGAACCCGCGCTTCAGGGTGTCGACGGCGTCTCCGAGACATCCGCCACTTCTCGCGAGGGCGGGGCGTCGATCAGCCTTGAGTTCGAGCCGGGCTATGACATGGACCGCGCCGAGGAGGATGTGAAAACCGCCCTCGACGGCGTGAGCAACCTTCCCGAAGAAGCCGAAGATCCCGAGATCCGGCGCGGCCGGTGGTCCGACCGCGTCACCGACGTGATCATAAAGGGTCCGGTCGGCGTCGATCAGCTGGCGAATTTCGCCGACGAGTTCGTTCAGCGCCTGTTTGCCCAGGGTGTCACGCGCACCACGATCCGTGGCCTGGCCGCGCCTGAAACAATCGTCGAAGTCACGTCACTGGACCTTATCCGATACGACATCACGCTGCGCGAGATCGCCGACGCCATCGCCGAAGAGGCCGAGGCCGATCCCGCCGGGGATGTTTCCGGCGCGGCCCGCGTCCGCACGGGCGTCGCCAAGCGGTCCGCCGACCAGATCGCCGACATCGTGCTGCGCTCGTCCGATGACGGCACGCAACTGACCATCGGGGATGTCGCCCGCATTCGTGTCGAGGGCATCGACCGGGAGCGCGCGTATTTCGTCGGGCCGGACCCTGCCATTTCGATCCGGGTCGACCGTTCGGCCCAGGGCGATGCGATCCGGATGCAGCACACCGTCGAACAGGTCGCCGCCGAGATGGAACTGACGCTGCCGGCCGGGGTCGAGATCGACCTGATCCGCACGCTGGCGGAATCGATCACCGCCCGCCTGAACCTGCTTCTCGACAACGGCGCGATGGGTCTGGCGCTGGTCGTAGCGCTGTTGTTCCTTTTCCTGAATGCCCGCACAGCCCTTTGGGTCGCCGCGGGTATTCCCGTTGCGATGACGGCGGCCATCGCGATCATGTGGGCGGCCGGCCTGACGCTGAACATGATCTCGCTCTTCGCGCTGATCATCACGCTTGGCATCGTGGTGGACGACGCCATCGTCGTCGGCGAACATGCCGATTTCCGTGCCCGCCGCCTGGGCGAGGATCCGACGACCGCCGCCGAAAACGCCGCAAGGCGCATGTTCATGCCCGTCTTCTCGGCCACACTGACCACCATCATCGCCTTCTTCGCGCTTGTCGCGATCGGGGGGCGCTTCGGCGATCTCATCGCGGATATTCCCTTCACGGTGATCGTGGTGCTGGTCGCCTCGCTGATCGAATGTTTCCTGATCCTGCCGCACCACATGAAACACGCGCTGACGCATACCGCGAAAGAGCATTGGTACGACTGGCCCTCGCGTGTCGTGAACCGGGGATTCCGCTGGGTGCGCGAGACGCTTTTCCGTCCCCTCATGGTCGGCGTGATCTGGGCGCGCTATCCGGTGATGGCCTTTGTCATCGTCATTCTGGCCAGCCAGATCGCCCTTCTGATCCGGGGCGACGTGCAATGGCGCTTCTTCAACGCGCCCGAGCAATCCTCGGTCACGGGTAACTTCGCCATGGTCCCCGGCGCCACTCGGGAAGACACCGTCGAGGTCATGCGCACACTTCAGAAAACGGTCGAGGATCTGGGCGCGAAGTATCAGGCCGAACACGGCCAGAACCCCATCCGTTACGCGCTGGCCGAGATCGGCGGCTCGTCGGGACGCGGCCTTGCGGGGGCGGAAACGAAGGAACCCGACCAGCTCGGCTCGATCGCCATCGAATTGATCGACGCCGACCTGCGGCCCTATTCCTCGTTCGCCTTCGTGGCCGATCTGCAGGACGCCGTCCCCAGTCACCCGATGCTTGAAACCATCAGCTTCCGGGGCTGGCGCGGCGGCCCGGGTGGCGACGCCATCGACATCGAGCTGTCGGGCGCCTCGTCGGAAACGCTGAAAGCCGCCGCCGAGGACCTGAAGGCGCAACTGGCCCGATACGGCGAGGTTTCCGCGCTTGAAGACAATCTGGCCTACGACAAGGAAGAATTGATCCTCGAACTCACGCCCCAGGGCCAGGCGCTGGGCCTGACCATCGACAATCTGGGCGGCACGCTTCGCGCCCGCCTGAACGGCGTCGAGGCCGCCACCTATCCTGACGGCCCCCGGTCCGCCGCTATCCGCGTCGAACTGCCGACAGGCGAACTGACCGCCGACTTCCTCGACCGGATGCTGATCCGGACCGGTCCCGCGCAGGCCGGGCAGGGCGTATATGTGCCGCTTGCCGATATCGTCACGGTCGAGCGACGCACGGGCTTCTCGACTATCCGGCGCGAAAACGGCATCCGGGTCGTATCCGTCTCGGGCGACCTGTCCGAGGACGACCCCGAACGCGCCACCCAGATCCAGACCGAAGTACGCGAGGTCATCCTGCCGAAGCTGGAACAGGATTTCGGTATCTCGACCTACATGTCCGGTCTGGCCGAGCAAGAGCGCGATTTCCTCTCGGACGCGCTCAGCGGCCTGATCCTGTGCCTTGCCGGCATCTATCTGACGCTCGCATGGGTCTTCTCCTCGTGGTCACGGCCCTTCGTGGTGATGGCGATCATTCCCTTCGGCCTTGTCGGCGCGATCTGGGGCCACAACCTTTGGGAGGTGCCGCTGTCCATGTTCTCGGTCGTCGGCCTTATCGGAATGGTGGGAATCATCATCAACGACTCGATCGTTCTGGTCACCACCGTCGACGAATACGCCCAGGAACGCGGTCTCTTCCCGGCGATCGTCGACGCCGCCTCCGACCGGTTGCGTCCCGTCTTCCTGACCACCGCAACTACCGTTCTGGGGCTTGCGCCGCTTCTCTACGAGACGTCGAAGGATGCGCAATTCCTGAAACCCACCGTCATCACGCTGACCTACGGGCTTGGTTTCGGCCTTGTGCTGGTTCTGCTGGTGGTCCCGGCGCTTCTGGCGATGGGTCACGACATCAGCCGCAACATCCGCGCCGCGCGCCGCGCCGTCGCCGTGGGCGCGCGCGCGCCCGGACTGGGGCTTGCGCTTGGCGTGGCCGGCGCCGGAATGGCGGCGGCCTTCGCGGTCACGCTGGGTTCGGTGATCGTCCGGGGTAGCTTGCCGGCCGTCCTTGGCGGTGGCGCCTCGCTTCCGCTGGCGCTTGGCTATTTCGTGGCCGCAAGCGCCGCGATTGCATTGGCGATATGGCTGGTGGCTGTCCTTCGCCTTGCCCTGTCCCGCCGAGCTGGCGCCTGATCCCGAAGCGGGCGTTCAGTCAGTCGCAACCCAGCGCCTCGATGGCCTTGCCGCCCGCCAGAATCGTCACCCGCACATCCGACCGCGCCAGCGCGAACGGCCTTGCGTCCGGCGGCACCATCTCGACTTCGGCGCGAAGGGTCGCGCCCGACCGGCTGACATCGGCCTCCGAAATCCAAAGCCCCGATTCGCCCGCCTCGACAACGACGACTTCCTCGCCGCCCATCTGTTCGACGTCCGTTTCGACGCCCACGCGCAAACCGTCCGCGATGGGCGAGATCTCGCAGCGCAGCGCGCCCCCGATCTCGGGGCGGTCGTTCAGTGCGGCCGACAGGGCGGCCGAATCCTGTTTCGTCGGCAAAAGCTGCGCCGAAATTCGGAATGTCACGGGAATGCAGATGTCCTCGCAGACCCCGATCTCGATCTCGCCGTGCAGGCTGATCGCGTCGGAGCCGTCGCGCGGCTCGATCAGCAAAGGGAACAAGACGCTGTCCTTGTAGCCGATGGACCGAAGGCCGTTTTGCAGGAATACCTCTGGCACCGGATACAGCACATCCACGTCCGCCACGTTCGACGATCCCGACCAGTTGAAGACGGGCGGAATGCCGCCATCGCCCGGCGCGCGCCAATAGGTCTTCCAACCCGGCGCCAGCCGGATCGACAGACCCGCCACGTGCCGCCCCTCGGAATCGCGCCACCCCTCGACAATGCCCATACGGGCCACGTCGTCGGGAACCTGCGCGGCGGCGGGCACCGAAACCAGCGCGGCAAGCGCCGCGGTTATGATCCTGCTTTTCTTCATACCATCCGCAATAAGCCGATCTTGCATTGAAACTGAAATCACATTCAGGTCACGCCTCGTGAGTGTTGCTGCGGTTCCCCTTGATTGAAACTCTCGCCTTCCCCATCCTGTATGTATGACCGCGCCCGACAGTCTTGAAGGCAAACTCCTGATCGCGATGCCTGGCATGGGCGATCCGCGCTTCGAGAAAAGCGTCGTTTTCATGTGCGCACATTCCGAGGACGGCGCGCTTGGGCTGATCGTCAACAAGCCCGCGCCCGAGTTGAAGTTCGCCAGCCTGCTCGAACAGCTCGGTATCGACGCCGGCGATCCCAAGCGGGACATCCGCGTGCATTTCGGTGGCCCGGTCGAGAACGGTCGCGGCTTCGTGCTGCACTCGGCCGACTACCTGTCCAACACCTCGACGCTGAAGGTCACCGATGCCTTCGGCATGACCGCGACGCTCGATGTTCTGGAAGACATCGCGCGGGGCGATGGCCCGGCCTCGGCGCTTCTGGCGCTGGGGTATTCCGGCTGGGGGCCGGGTCAGCTTGAATCCGAGATTCTCCAGAACGGCTGGCTCACCTGCGATGCGGCACCCGAGATCGTCTTCGGCGACGATGACGATACCAAGTGGAGCGCCGCGCTCAGGACGCTTGGCGTCGATCCCCTGATGCTGTCCGGTACCGCTGGCCGCGCCTGAGCATACTTCCGAACCGATCCCCCCATGACGCCTCCCGTGATCCGCAGGGTGAATGCGCTTTGCCGCCGACAACGGATAACGCGGTGTTAACCTTCATTACCGTACGCTCGAAAACGAGCATGAAATCCGGCGTTCCCGACCCCTTCCACCGACGTGATACCGACAAAATACCGACGTGATTCCGACGTTGCGATTCCGGCGTGTGGCCCAATGAAACAAGGCGTTTACCTTTTTGACTGTTGCACGCAACGCCCTTTCGGCGTGCGCAGCATTAAGGGTTGAAACGAAACGGGCCGCCCTTTTCGGGGCGGCCCGTTCAAGCGGATAAGGCTTGCCTTATTCCTTCACGGTGATCCGGCCGTCCGTATAGGGGGTGAACGGCCCCTGCTCGGCCAGGAACTCTGCCGTCACATCGGCCAAGTCGGGTCCGAAGTCATAGGCATCCTCGGCATCGACGAACATCCGGTATCCATCGCCGCCATTCCGGACATAGTTATTGGAAACAACGCCATAAATCTTGTCCATCTCGATAGGCGCACCGCCCACCATCACGTCGCTGACTCGGCTTCCCGGTTCGGCTTTCGGATCGAAGGCAAAGGTCAGACCCGCCACCTGCGGGAAGCGGCCCGCACCTTCCTCGACCTGGCTGACGCCGTTCTCCAGGGCCTCGACGACCGTGGCCCCGGTGACCCGGAAGGTCGACAGCGTGTTCTGGAACGGCAGCACCGTCAGGACTTCACCCATCGTCACCGGTCCGGCATCGATCGAAGCGCGGATGCCGCCACCGTTCTGGATGGCGATTTCGATGCCCTGATCCCTGACCCGCTCCAGCATGGCGTCCGCGATCAGCGTTCCCATCGAGCATTCCATCGCCCTGCAAACCTCGCGGTCTCCGCCAATGGCTGTCGCGGTCTCGGCCACCACGCGATTGCGAATCTCCTCAAGAGGCTGCGCCGCCTCGCTGATTCTCGCAACCGTGCCCTCGTCCTCGGAAACGCCCCCGTCCAGCACGACCAGATCGCCTGACGTCGCCTTGACGTTGCCGCCGTCATCGAAAGTCACGTTCAACTCGCCCAGGTACTTGCCATAGGCATAGGCCTGCACGATCTGCACGCCGTTCACCACGGTAGGATAGGGACCAGCGGCGCCTTCGACGGTGTTCGACAGAAGCGTGTTGGAATGCCCGCCGACGATCACGTCGACCCCGGTGGTGTTGGCCGCGACGCGCTGATCGACGGCATAGCCCGAGTGGCTGAGCACGACGATCTTGTTCACACCCATCTCCGTCAGCTTGTCGACTTCGCCCTGAACGGCGTCCGACGGGTCGGTGAAAATCACGTTCGGCCCGGGACTGGCCAGTTCGTCGGTGTCCTGCGGTGTCAAACCGATCAGGCCGATCTTCTCGCCGCCCTTCTCGATCACGGTCGATTTCTGCAGCACATCCGAAAGCAGCGGTTCACCCGAGACATCCGCGTTCGACATCAGGATCGGGAAATTGACGGCACCGATGAACTCCCGAAGGATTTCCGGACCATCGTCGAACTCGTGGTTTCCGACGGTCATCCCGTCATAGCCCATCTTGTTCATCATTTCCGCGGCCAGCTTGCCCTTGTAGTAGGTGTAGAACAGCGTGCCCTGAAACTGATCGCCGCCGTCGACCAGCAGCGTCGGCTTGTTGCCGGCCCTCTCGCGCGCCGCTTCGATGGCAGTCACCAGGCGGGCGGACCCGCCGAAGCATTCGCCGGCGGCATTGTCTTCGGCCGAACAGCCCGAATCGTACTTGCTGATCGGTTCGAATCTGGCATGGAAGTCATTGGTGTGAAGTATGGTCAGATCGAAGTCGGCCATCGCGGCGGTAGCGCTTAACGCCACTATGGCGCCGCTCGAAAACAGCTTGGTGATCATGTTTGGATTCCCCTGTCGGTTTTTCTGAATCCGAGACTGACGCCATCCGTGCGGCAAGTCAAAAGGCAGATTGCGCTACCCTTGCGTCAAGCGGCTTGACCCCGGCAGCCTGCCTTGTCAGTGAGCATGCATGGCGATGATCTACAAGATATTCCGCAAACCCGAATACGATGCCTTCGTCCAGCAGGGCGAAACCGCCGGCGCGCCGGTCGACGTGGCCGACGGATACGTTCATTTCTCGACCCGGGAACAGGTCGCCGAGACAGCGGCCAGGCATTTCGCCGGAGAGGGCGATCTGAAACTTCTGGCGCTCGAGTCGGATCGGTTGGGTGACGCACTGAAATGGGAACCGTCGCGCGGTGGCGCGCTCTTTCCACATCTCTACCGGCCGTTACGGCAGAACGACGTGCTTTGGGCCCGGGATCTGCCTCTGGGGCCGGACGGGCACGATTTCGGGAACACCCTGTCGTGATCGAGCGCCTGGGCCTCGAGGTTCTGAACCGGCTGGACCCGGAACTGGCGCACGGCCTTGCGCTTCGGGCGTTGCATACACCGCTTGCGCCGCTGCCCGGTCCCGTCCGTTCCCCGCATCTGGAGACCCGTCTCGGCGATCTGACATTCCCGAATCCCGTGGGTCTGGCCGCGGGTTTCGACAAGAACGCGACAGCCCTGGCGCCTCTGATGCGTTCGGGTTTCGGTTTCATCGAAGTCGGGGCCGCCACGCCGCGCGCCCAGCCGGGTAATCCCCGGCCGCGGATGTTCCGGCTGCGCAGGGATCGAGCGGCCATCAACCGGTTCGGCTTCAACAATGACGGTGTCGAAGCCATCGCCGACAGGCTTGCCACTCGGCCCGAAGGCATTCCCGTCGGTCTCAACATCGGCGCCAACAAGGACAGTGCAGACCGGGCACGCGACTTCGCCGAGGTCATGCGCGTCACGCGCACGCTTGTCGATTTCGCCACCGTCAACGTGTCCTCGCCCAATACCGAAAGACTGCGCGATCTTCAGGGAACCGATTCGTTGCGCAGTCTTCTGGCCGGCGTGATGGCCGAGCGCGGTTCGGTGCCGGTGTTTCTCAAGATTGCACCGGATCTCGATGAAAAAGAGATTGCCGGGATTGCCGCGGTTGCGATCGAGGCTGGCGTGGCAGGCATCGTTGCCACGAACACGACCTTGTCACGCGAAGGTCTGGTCGGGCGCCACAGAAACGAAAAGGGCGGGTTGTCCGGTCGGCCTCTCTTTGTTCCGTCCACGAAAGTTCTGGCGCGGCTCTACCGCGAGACGGGCGGATCGCTGCCCCTTATCGGTGTGGGCGGAATTTCTTCGGCAGCGGACGCCTATGCCAAGATCCGCGCGGGCGCGTCGGCGGTTCAGCTATATACCGCGATGGTCTATCAGGGCCTCTCGCTTGCCGTCCGCATCGCCCGCGGCGTCGAGGAAATGCTTGTGAACGACGGGTACCGAAACGTATCCGAGGCGGTTGGAACTGGCGTGGAGGACTGGCTTTGAAACCCATCATCTGGCACAACCCCAAATGCTCGAAATCTCGCGAGACATTGAAGATCCTGCAGGACAGGGGCATCGAACCCGAAATCCGCCATTACCTCGACGACCCGCCGTCCGAGGAAGAGATCCGCGCGGCTATCAGGGCCCTCGGTCGCCCGGTCCCGGATCTGGTTCGGAAGCAGGAACCCGACTACAAGGCGGCCGGTCTTGGTCCGGACAGCAGCGATGACGCGCTCATTTCCGCGATGGCCCGCCACCCCAGGCTCATTGAACGACCCATCGTCTTCGTTGCGGCAAAGGCGCGGATCGGCCGTCCGCCAGAGACGGTTCTGGAATTGCTGACCTGATCGCATCAGGCGGCTGCCGAGCGCTCCAGCGCGGGGTATTTCAGGGCCAGCGTCGTCGCGCGGGCGGCGAACGAAACCAGCAGCGCGATCCACAGACCGTGGTTTTCCAGCGTGGGAACCAGTATCCAGACCGCCGCGAAATAGACCGCCGTGGAAACCACCATCATGTTTCGCATGTCGCGGACCTGCGTGGCACCGACGAAGATGCCATCCAGCTGAAAGGCGAATACGCCGATCAGGGGCGCCAGGGTCACCCAGAGAAGATAGGCCCGGGCTTCCGAGCGGACCTCGGGCGAAGTGGTCATCAGATCGATCAGGAAGGGCCCGGCAAGACCCGTGGTCATGGCAAGCAAGGCGGCAACCACCGTTCCCCATAATGTCGTCAAGACAGCAGACCGGCGAAGCCTGTGCGGGTCGCGCCGACCCTTCGCATTGCCCACAAGGGATTCGGCCGAAAAAGAGAAGCCGTCCAGAGCATAGGCAAAGATGTGAACGAATTGCAGAAGGATCTGGTTGGCAGCCAGGGGAACATTCCCGAAATCGGCGCCGAAAAACAGGAAGGAGACGAAGATCGCCTCAAGCAAAAGCGAGCGGATAAGGATATCGCGGTTGACCAACGCCATGTGCAGAAGCCGCGCCTTGTTCAGGATTCTGCTCCACTCGCGCCAGAACGGGCGGCGCAGCACATCCCGGCAGAACCAGAGGCCAAGGCCCAGTCCTGTCCATTCGGCAAGGAAAGTGGCGATGGCGACACCTTCGACGCCCCAGCCGAATTCAAGCACGAACAGCAGGTCCAGCACGATGTTCAGGCCATTCATCCAGATCTGCATGACCAGAATCGCCTGCGTGCGCTCGGCGGCGATCAGCCAGCCTGTAATCCCGTAGATCGCGATGGCGGCGGGGGCCGACCAGACCCTGATCGCCATGTAGTCGCGCGCCAGGGTTTCGACCTCGGGGGATGCGGGGGACACCAGAAAGGCGGCGGCAAAAATCGGCAGCTGAAGGAGGATGAGAACAAGTCCGCCGGACAGGCCGATCAGAAGTGCGCGTGACAGCAAGGCGTCAGCCTCTCCCCGGTCCTCGGCGCCAAGCGCCTGGCTTGTCAGCCCGACGGTGCCCATTCTGAGGAAGCCGAACACCCAGTAGATGGCCGAGAGTACCACCGCGCCAATGCCGACGGCGCCGATCGGAACGGGATCGCCGATCTGACCGACCACACCGGTATCGACCGCCCCCAGGATGGGTATCGTCGCATTCGACAGAACGATCGGAAGGGCGATGGCCAGAACGCGGCGATGCGTGATCGGCCGAGGTGGCATCGCGGACGTATCAGTCATTCCACCGGTGTCGGCATCAGGAAATGTCCGCTGGCCTGCGCGTAAAGGCGAGACCTGTTGTCCTGCCACGCTTCGACATGAACGCTGGCATAGCGCCTTCCCGAGCGGTTCACGCGGGCCCTGGCATAGGCGTCTCGGGGCAGACCCGACCGCAGGTAGTCGATGGTGAAGTCAATGGTTTTCGGCAATCGCGGCAAATCTTCGGGAGACAGGGAATCCGCGTCACGCTGGCCGCTTTCGATCTCTTCCCAAAGCCTCTGCCATCCCAGTTCGATCAACGCCGTGGTCTCCAGGAAAGCCGCCGTGACGCCGCCATGAAGCGCGGGCAGCATCGGATTTCCGATAAGCTTGTCGTCGTAGTTGAGGACCGCAGTCAACTCATCGCCGCGCCTGTCGAAGGTGATCCCCAGAAACCGGATATAGGGAATTCCGCCAACAAGGGCGTCGAGGGCGCGGTCCCGTCTTTGCTTGACGACCTGAACAGGTTCGGGTGCCCGTCTTTTCATTCCGGTCTGCGCCCGTGTTCGACAGTGAACGCGCCGGTCGCGGTGGCAACCGGATTCTCCAGATCATCATCCAGGGCGACGGCCCTTACAAATGCCACGCTGCGCGTGATGTGATAGACTTCGGCCTTGGCCACGATCGTCTGGCCGGGCGACGCCGACCGCATGTAGTCGATCCGCAGGTCTATGGTCGCCGTCCCGCCAGGCGAGCTTGGGTGGCTCATGACCGCAGCGCCGCCGGTCGTGTCCATGAGACCGGACACCGCGCCCCCGTGAATGACCCCCGTCGCCGGGTCACCGACCAGTTTCGGATCGTAGGGCATGGAAATGACCGCGTGGCCGTCTCCGATGTCCTCCATCTCGAGCGCAAGGGCCCGAGCATAGGGCAGGCCGGATATGAACTGGCGCGCAAGCCGTATCTTCTGTTCCTGATCCATTGACCGGCCTCCTTCCTGCCCGGTTTATCGACCGCGGCGGTAGGCAAGGGCAAGGCCTGTCAACTGCATTGATACCAAGAGGCAAGGGCCCTAGTTTGTCCGCGGGAGGATACCTATGCCCGAGCGCCTGTCATTTAAGGAGATGTGCGCGCAATTCGACGTCACGCCGCGTACGCTTCGATATTACGAATACATTGAGCTTCTTGCCCCCGAAAAGGAAGGCCGTTCCCGCTACTACGGAGCGCGCGAATTGGCTCGAATGAAGCTGATACTGCGCGGCCGCCGTTGGGGGTTTTCGCTGGAAGAGATTCGCCAGTGGCTGCTGATATACGAAGAGCAGGGCACGGAAGCGCAGTATCGCGAGTTCCTTCGCCTTGCCGATCGCCAACTCGATGCGTTGGACAAAGAACGCGCGACACTCGACGAGACCATCGAAGACCTGAAGAAGATTCGGTTCGAGGTCGCGGAATCGCTCTCCTGATTTCCATTTCGACTTTTTGACCCTTTAGTCAAATTGCGCGGAACGTCGCGTCAAATCTCCGAAAGTTACGTAGCGGCACCAGTGACGCCACGTTACGTTTACGTAAACGTCAACCTTGCTTGCGAAGGAGTGGCTTGCTGATCATGTGTTTCCCGCCAAGATTTGGAGGTAGTCCCATGACGGACACATACATGAGCATCAGAGAGATGTGCGAGGCGTTCGACGTGACGCCGCGCACCCTTCGATTCTACGAGTCGAAAGAACTGCTGTCGCCGGTGCGGCGCGGCACCCGCAGACTGTTTACCCGAAAAGATCGCGCACGGTTGAAGCTGATCCTTCGCGGCAAGCGTTTCGGCCTGAGCCTCGAAGATATTCGCCAGGTGCTCGATCTTTACGATCCTTCCAGCCAGAACCTTGCCCAGATGATCCGCGCCTATCAGTTGGGCCAGGAAAGACTGGTGGATATGGAGCGGCAACGCGAAGAACTGGACGAGGCGATCGAAGAGCTTCGGAACCAGCTCGAATGGGGTGCAGAAATGGTTGAATCCTTGAGTAGATCGAACTCGCAGGCAGCCGAATAGTTGAAGTCAGTGTTGGGAGATACCGTATATGGCCACCTATGACCCACCCGTGAAAGACCAGCAGTTCATCCTGCATGACGTCCTGAAGATCACCGACAGCGGAATTCCCGGTTATGGCGAACTCGACCGCGAGTTCACCCGGGCGGTTCTGGACGAAGCCGGCAAGATCGCGGCGAACGTGCTGCAGCCGCTGAACGCGGTGGGCGACACGGAGGGGTGCACTCTGGAGAACGGCGTCGTCCGGACGCCGACGGGATTCAAGGGTGCGTGGGACCAGATGGCGCAGGGCGGCTGGATGGGGCTCGACGGTCCGGAGGAGTTCGGCGGTCAGGGCATGCCGCATCTGCTGAACACCGCGACGGGCGAGTTGTTCTCGACCGCGAACATGGCGTTCCAGATGTATGTGGGCCTGTCGCATGGTGCGGCCTCGGCTCTGCTCGCACATGGCTCGGAAGATCAGAAGGCGCTCTATCTGCCTAAGATCTATTCGGGCGAATGGTCGGGCACGATGAACCTGACGGAACCGCATTGCGGTACCGACCTGGGGCTGATCCGCACCAAGGCCGAACCGCAGGACGACGGCACCTATTCCATCACCGGCCAGAAGATCTGGATCTCGGGTGGCGAGAACGATCTGTCCGACAACATCGTCCACCTCGTCCTCGCCCGAATCCCGGACGGGCCTGAGGGGATCAAGGGCATCTCGCTTTTCGTCGTGCCGAAATTCCTGCCGAAGGAAGACGGCTCGGCCGGAGAGCGCAACAGCCTTTCCTGCGGCGGGCTGGAAGAGAAAATGGGCATTCACGGCAACGCCACCTGCGTCATGAACTACGACGGCGCAAAAGGCTGGCTGGTCGGCGAGATGCACAAGGGCATGCGCGCGATGTTCACCATGATGAACGAGGCGCGGCTTTCGGTGGCGCTTCAGGGCTACACGCAAGGCGAAGTCGCCTATCAGAATGCCCTGAGCTTTGCCCGCGACCGCCTTCAGGGCCGCGACGTGACCGGGGCGCAGGCGCCGGACAAGCCCGCCGATCCCATCATCGTCCACCCGGACGTGCGCCGTGGCCTGTTGGATCAGAAATCCGTCGTCGAAGGGGGTCGTGCGCTGGTCTATTGGGGGGCCGAGCTGATCGACCGTTCGCAGCGGATGGACGACGAGAAGGCCGAGGCATTGATCTCGCTCCTGATCCCGGTCATGAAGGGCTTCCTTACCGACAAGGGCTTCGAGACGACCGTGCTTGCCCAGCAGACGCTGGGCGGTTCGGGCTTCACCCGGGAATGGGGCATCGAGCAATTCGTCCGCGATGCGCGGATCGCGATGATCTACGAAGGGACGAACGGCATCCAGTCGCTCGACCTTGTCGGCCGCAAGCTGCCGGCCAACGGCGGTCAGGCGATGATGGCTTTCTTCGAGATGATCAAGACGTTCATCAAGGAGAACGACGACAACGAAGAGTTGTCGTCAGGTTTTCTCGAGCCCTTGAAGCGCGGCTCGAAAGACCTGCAGGCAGCGGCCATGTATTTCATGCAGGAAGGTGTCAAGAATCCGCTGAACGCGCTCGCGGGCTCTTACGACTTCATGCATCTTTTCGGGCATGTCGCCGTGGGCTTCATGTGGGCGAGAATGGGCAAGGCCGCGATGGAGGCGCTTGACGCCGGCGCCTCGGATGTCGACTTCTATCGAACGAAGATCGCGACGGGCCGTTACTACATGGCGCGCCAGCTTCCGGCGACGGGTATGCATCTTGCCCGAATCCAGTCGGGGGCAGAGCCAGTGATGGCGCTCGACGCAGCCAACTTCTGAACAAGACGGGCGCTCTGCCCGTCCCGCGGAGATACCATGCCGAAACGCCTGAGACTTACCCGCCGAATTTCCGTCGCCATGACCGAAGACGCCTACAGGCGCCTTCGCAAATTCTCGGGTGAAGCGGGACTGGATGAAGGCGAAGCCCTTTCCTTTCTGTTCGAGAACTTCAGTTCCGTCATGGATCACGAAAATCTCGCAACTCGTCTCAGGCTCTTCAATTCTGAATTGGAGGCGCGAAAGCGGTGACACCTGGACCGGCGTATTGGAAGCAAGATGAAGCAGTCAGGTCGCCCTGCCGCGCCGCCGGTTCAGACATGACCCGCGCAGCAGGGCTTCACCTTGCGCGGTCATCGGCTCGCCAGCCTGTACCGCGGGAAGGTCTTGCGCAGGTAGTCCTTGGCCGCCGGTTAATTCCCGGCTTCATCTTGCAGGAAATACGCATGGCGTGACGCCTGACGTCCTTGCCGCTTCGGGGAGGAAGCGCATCATGATTCAACTCTACTGCTTCGGAGAAAGCGGCAACAGCTACAAGGCGGCGCTGCCGCTCGAGTTGTCCGGGCTGGACTGGGAGCCGGTCTTCGTCGATTTCTTCAACGGTGCCGCGCGCACCCCCGAATACCTGGCGAACGTGAACGAGATGGGCGAAGCGCCCGTCATGGTGGACGGCGACGTCAAGCTGGCGCAGTCGGGCGTCATCCAGGACTACATCTCCGGGAAGACCGGCCGGTTCGGCGGCGAAACGCCGGAAGAGAGGCGCGAAGTCCTGCGCTGGGTGCTCTGGGACAATCACAAGCTGTCCAGCCAGGCCGGCACGGTGCGGTTCCTGATGAATTTTCTTCCCGAAGAAAAGCGCCCCGCCGAGGTGATCGGTTTCCTTCAGGGCCGCCTGAAGGCGGCCTACCGGGTTCTCGACGCTCATCTGACGCAACGTGACTGGATCGTGGGACGTGGCGTCACGAATGCGGATTTTTCCTGCTGTGGCTACCTTTTCTATCAAGAGCCCTTCGGCTTCGAGCGCACGGAATGGCCAGGCATCGATCGCTGGTTGACGCGCCTCTCGGAACTTGACGGCTGGAAACACCCCTACGAGCTCATGCGTCCGGCATTTCCGGGACATGCTGGCTGAGATTCAGGAGACGAAGATGCGGGAAGCATACATCTATGACGCCCTACGGTCGCCACGCGGAAAGGGCCGCGCCGATGGCAGTCTCCACGAGGTGACGCCGGTGAAGCTCAGCGCCGACATGCTGAACGCCATCAAGGACCGCAATGGCCTCGAGGGCCATGCGGTCGAGGACGTAATCTGGGGAAATGCCACTCAGGTGAAGGAGCAGGGCGGATGCCTGGCAAGAACGGCGGTTCTTGCCTCCGATCTGGACGAACGCATTCCCGGGCTGTCGATCAACCGTTTCTGCGCGTCGGGCATGGAGGCGGTGAACCTGGCGGCAAACCAGGTTCGGGGCGGTGCGGGCGAGGGCTATATCGCCGGCGGCGTCGAATGCATGAGCCGCGTCCCGATGGGCTCTGACGGTGCCGCGATCGCGGTGGACCCCAGTGTGGCGATGAAGACCTATTTCGTGCCGCAGGGCATCTCCGCTGACATCATCGCCACCGAGTTCGGCATAAGCCGTGACGATGCGGACGCCTTCGCGGTCGAAAGCCAGAAGCGCGCCGCAACCGCATGGGAAGAGGGACGTTTCGTCAGGTCGATCGTCGCCATCAAGGATCAGAACGGCCTGCCGATACTGGCGCGTGACGAATACTTGCGGCCGGGGACGGACATGCAGGCGCTGGGCGCGCTCAAGCCGGCTTTCAAGGATCAGGGTGAAGTCATGCCGGGCTTCGACAAGGTCGCCCTGATGAAGTATCCGCATCTCGAGCGGATCAATCACATTCACCACGCCGGCAACTCGTCGGGTATCGTCGACGGTGCGGCCGCAGTTCTGATCGGGTCCAGCGAATTCGGCGAGGCTCATGGACTGAAGCCGCGCGCGCGCATTCGGGCAACCGCCAAGATCGGCACCGACCCCACCATCATGCTGACCGGACCGGTTCCGGTGACGAAAAAGATCCTCGCCGACAGCGGAATGAGCATCGGCGATATCGATCTGTTCGAAGTCAACGAAGCGTTTTCCTCGGTCGTTCTGCGCTTCATGCAGGCTTTCGGCGTCGATCATGCGCGGCTGAACGTGAACGGTGGGGCCATCGCCATGGGGCACCCGCTTGGGGCGTCCGGGGCAATCATCATCGGCACCTTGCTGGACGAGATGGAACGTCAGGACAAGGAAACCGGGCTGGCCACTTTGTGCGTGGCCTCCGGCATGGGCGCGGCAACGATCATCGAGCGGGTCTGAGCGCCCGGCGCCGACGCGTTCCGATGACATTCCTCGAGGAGATAACGAATGACGGATTTCACCTATGACGTTCACGACGATGGCGTCGCGGTCATCACCTGGGATGTGCCCGGCAAATCGATGAACGTTCTCACGCGGGAAGCATTCTCGCTGTTCGAGGGCTTTCTCGATCAGGCACTTTCCGACGACAGGGTAAAGGGTATCGTCATTACGTCGGGCAAGGATAGCTTCGCAGGCGGCATGGACCTTAACGTGCTGGCCAACATCAAGGCCGAAGCCGGCGCGGATCCCGCACCTGCCCTGTTCGACTTCATCATGAACGGGCATCGCATCCTGCGCAAAATCGAACGCGCCGGAATGGACCCGAAGACGCTGAAGGGCGGCAAGCCCGTCGCCTGCGCGATTCCGGGTCTTTGCGCCGGGATCGGCACCGAGATCGCGCTTGCCTGTCATCGCCGCTTCATGGCGGACACGCCGAAGGGGCGGATCGGACTGCCCGAAATCCTGGTCGGCCTGTTCCCGGGCGCGGGCGGCACGACACGTTACTCGCGCATGGTCGGCGCGATGGCGGCCGCACCCGTTCTGCTTGAAGGCAAGATGCTGGAACCTGCCAGGGCAAAGAGCGCCCAACTGGTGGACGATGTCGTCCCGGCGGCCGAACTGCTGGACAAGGCCAGGGAATGGGTGCTGTCGGCGACCGACGCGGACATCGTCAAACCCTGGGATCAGAAGGGTTACAAGATGCCGGGCGGAGAGCCGTATCACCCTGCGGGCTTCATGACCTTCGTTGGCGCATCGGCGATGATAAACGGCAAGACCCAGGGCGTGTATCCGGCGGCCAGGGCACTTCTTTCAGCCATCTACGAAGGCGCGATGGTGCCCTTCGACACCGCGCTTCGGATCGAGGCGCGGTATTTCACCCAGATCCTGATGGATCCGACGTCATCTGCGATGATCAGGTCGCTTTTCATCAACAAGGAAGCGCTGGAAAAGGGTGCGAACCGTCCGGACGTACCTGATCAGAGGGTCTCACGGGTCGGTGTTCTGGGCGCCGGCATGATGGGTGCCGGCATCGCCTATGTCAGCGCCAATGCGGGGATCGACGTCGTGCTGATCGACCAGGACCAGGACGCCGCGGACAAGGGCAAGTCGTACTCGGCGGGCATTCTCGACAAGGGCATCCAGCGCAAGAAGGTGACCGAGGCGAAGAAGACGGAAGTCCTGGACCGCATTACCGCGACAACCGAACTGGACGCGCTGAAGGGATGCGATCTGATCGTGGAAGCGGTGTTCGAGGATCCGGGTGTAAAGGCCGAAATGACGCGGAAGGTCGAGGCGATCGTCGGCGAAGACTGCATTTTCGCCACCAACACCTCGACGCTGCCGATCACGGAACTTGCCAAGGCCAGCGTCCGGCCCGAGCAGTTCATCGGCATTCATTTCTTCTCGCCGGTGGACAAGATGCTGCTGGTCGAGATCATCAAGGGCGCGAAGACCGGCGACCGTGCCGTGGCCAAGGCATTGGACTACGTGCGGCAGATTCGGAAGACGCCGATCGTCGTCAACGACGCCCGCTTCTTCTATGCCAACCGTTGCATCATCCCTTACATCAACGAGGGTATCCGAATGGTGGGCGAAGGTGTCGAGGCTGCGCTTATCGACAACGCGGCGCGGCTTCTCGGCTTCCCGGTCGGACCGCTTCAGCTGGTCGACGAGACCTCGATCGATCTTGGCGTGAAGATCGCCAAGGCGACGAAAGCCGCGATGGGCGATGCCTATCCGGACGATGCCGTGGACGAAGTGCTGTTCTGGATGGCGGGCGAAGGCCGTCTGGGACGCAAATCGAAAGCCGGGTTCTACGCGTATGACGAAGCGGGCAAGCGCGTCGGACTTTGGGACGGGCTGTCGTCCAGGTACCCCGCTGCCGATGCTCAGCCTGAACTGACCACGGTTCAGCACCGGTTGATGATGGCGCAGGTCCTTGAAGCCGTCCGCGCGCTGGAAGAAGGCGTTCTGGAAGACATCCGCGAAGGCGACGTCGGCGCCATTCTGGGATGGGGGTTCGCACCCTGGTCGGGCGGGCCGTTTTCCTGGCTGGACATGATCGGGGCATCGAAGGCGGTCGGGATATGCGACGACCTTGCGGACTTCGGTCCGCGCTTCAGGGCGCCCGACCTGTTGATCGACGTGATGAAGAAAGGACAAAGCTTCTACGGAAGGTTCGGTTCCGCTTCGAAGGCTGCGTGATTGCCCTACGGAACTGTCTCCCGCACGGGGGGATCAGGGCACGTGTCCGCGCACGAATACCTGCGGCACAAAGCGTCAACGCCGGGGCGTGACACCGCCACGGCTTTGCGCTAGGCAATCGTCGGTAAACTGTGGAGATATCGGAATGGCCGAGAACAAGAACGGTGAAATGGACATCACGGCTCAGGAAAAGACGTTCGCCGGCTTCGTGCGCTGGGTGACGAACGGTGCAATCGTTTGCATCCTGATCCTTATTTTCCTTGCTATCTTCAACTCTTGAAGCACCTGAAAATGCGGCTTGTCCGTGTCATCGCCCTTCTGCTCTTGCCTTTGGTTGTTGCGGCCTGCGGCGGTCCGGCGGAACCAGTTTGGGCGCCGGAAGAACTGGTCCGGAAATACTCCTACCAGCATGATGGCCCGCCCGAGGTTCGACTATACACCGTCGTAAGCACGCGGAACGGATCCGGGGCCCATTCGGGGTTGTTGATCAACGCACCCGGCGAACGCGTCCTGTTCGACCCGGCGGGCACTTTTCAGTTGCCGTTCACCCCGGAACGCAATGACGTTCATTACGGGATGACCGAGAATGCGGTGAAGGTTTACATCGACTATCACGCGCGCGAGACCTTTGACGTGATCGAACAGCGGATGCCCGTTTCCCCCGAACAGGCTGCCGCGGCGGCCCGGCTGGTGAAGGAATACGGCGCGGTCCCGAAAGCGCAGTGTTCGCTGGCCATAACCCGTGTACTTCGGCAGATTCCGGGGTTCGATTCGGTGCCGGTCAGCTACTTTCCGACCAGTACCTCGCGGCGGTTCGGTGCGTTGCCCGGCGCCACGACACGGGTGATTTCCGACGATGATGCGGACAAGAACCACAACGTCCTGTTCGAGGCCGTCAAAAACGGACCACCCCGAGGTTGAGCAGCAGGGCCAGCGTCAGCGCGCCGGCTGCAATTCCCCACAACATGTTCTTGCGCCAATAGGCCACCAGCAACGTGACCAGGGCGGCGGTCATGCGTGCCGGATCGGTGTCGCCGCCGGTTGCCGACGGCCAGACCGCCAGCGGCGCGACCAGGCCCGGAAGAACCGCTACCGGGGTATAACGCAGGTGTCGAAGGACCCAATCCGGCATTTTTCGGTCTCCGATCAGACCGAGGAATGAGAGCCGCACCAGATAGGTACCGATGCCCAACAGAGCGATGACAAGCCAGACCTGCCCGTTCGAATAGCTCACGTGCTGGCCCTCCGTTCGACTTCCGCGCCAACGGCCATGGCCGCCAGTCCGGCAAGAAGAACGCCAAAGCCCGAGGGAAGCCCCGCAAGGACCAATGCGACGACGACGGAAGTCGCGGCGGCGGCGACATGGGCCAGTGTGCGCAGCATCGGACCTACAAGCGCAAGAAACAGGATAGGCATTGCGAAATCGAGCGCCCATTCCTCTGGAATAGCCGCACCCGCGACGGCGCCTACCCAGGTGAAAATCACCCACAGCGGCATCACCGGCAGGACCGACCCGATGAAGAACCAGAACTTCTCGCCAAGGCCCATGTCCGGATCGGCCTCGAACTTCGCCATACCGACGGCGAAGCTCTGGTCGACGTTGCAATATGCGACAACCGCGCGTTTGCGGAAGGCAAGCGCACCAAGATGCGGTTGCAGGCTGGCCGAGTACATGGCCATGCGAAGATTGACGGCAAGCGCAGCGGCAAGAACCACCCAGACAGGCGCGTTTTCCGTCATCAGCTGAACAGCCGTGAACTGCGAAGCGCCCGCGATCACCAGCAGCGAAAAACCCATGGTCTGGGCAATGTCCAGACCGGCTTCCGTGGCCACGACCCCGAACAGGGTGGCGAACGGAATCGCGAAAACCGTGAAAGGCAGTCCTGCGACGACGCCTTCCCGAAATGCCGTTTTTGTGGTGGTGGACCTCATGCGCGCGCCCTAAGTTGCGGAAGCAAGCGCATATCCGACCAAAGTTCGATCAGCAAACATGTCTGTAGAAATAATCGATCAATACCTCATCGCACCCGATCCCGGGCGGACCGGCCTGACGCGCCGCGTCGAAGGTGTGGACGAAAGCGGCCAGCGCGGTGCCATCCCGGTGGTCGAGGAGCGCCCGTTGACCATCTTCCTGAACGGGCAGGAAATCGTGACCGCCATGACCATCGGCGACTATCCCGAGTATCTTGCTCTGGGCTTCCTGAAAAATCAGGGCATGTTGAAGGCAGACGAAGTGGTGCGGGCCGTCGATTTCGACGACGAGCTTGAGACCGTCGTGGTGCGAACGGACGGTTCCACCAGCTACGAGGAAAAGCTCAGCAAGAAGACACGCACATCCGGCTGCGCCGTCGGAACGGTTTTCGGAGACATGATGGAGGGCCTCGAGAATCTCCGGCTTCCGCCGGCCGAGGTGCGCACGTCCTGGCTGTACTCGCTTGCGCACAAGATCAACCGGACGCCCTCTCTTTATCTCGAGGCCGGCGCCATCCACGGCACGGTTCTATGCCGTCAGGACCGGCCGCTTGTGTATATGGAGGACGTTGGCCGTCACAATGCGGTCGACAAGATCGCGGGATGGATGCTGTCGGAAGGCGTGACCGGCGAAGACAAGATCCTCTACACGACCGGACGTCTGACGTCCGAGATGGTCATCAAGTGCGCTCACATGGGCATTCCCATTCTCGCCAGCCGGTCCGGCTTCACCGCATGGGGCGTCGACATTGCCCTTCAGGTCGGATTGACGCTGATCGGCCGGATGCGGGGCCGCCGCTTCAATTGTCTGTCCGGGGACGAACGCCTCGTCCGCGATGCAGACCCCGCCGCGGTCGGCGACGAAGAACGAAAGCATCGCCGCAAGGGGGCGGAAACGTGAGGGATCTCGATTCCCCGAATTCACTGGCGGAAAGCGAGATCCGGCTGACGCTGACCTATGATCGGACGATGTGGCGGAGTGCAATGACCGCCTGGTGGCAAAGCGTGGTGCCGCCCGCGCCTTTCATTCAGCGCGCCATCTTCTGGGCAGTCGTCTGGGGGTTGATCGGAATACTTGCCCTCGTGATCACCGCCGTCGGTCTGACCCCGTACTACGTCTTCGCGGGACTCATCGGGGCCGCTTTCCTTGTCGGTGTCTTCGGATACCTGCAACGAACCCGGATGGAGCGTTTCTGGGACGTCGTCGGCAGGCATTGGGACAAGGCCGGTCCGACCCGGGCCGTCTTCGGCCCGAAGGGAATTCTTCTGACCGACGACGTATCGCGTCGCGACCTGCAATGGGAAGCGGTCGACGCGATAAGAGGACAGCGTGGCGTTACCGTGATCCGTTCGGGCTTCTCGATGATTGCGGTGCCGGATTCCGCGCTTCCGGATCAGATGACAGGCAAGGTCTTTCGTGCGCAACTTCAGGACTGGAGGCGATCGTGAAGGCCCCCGTTGGCGTCATCCTTGCAGGCGGTCTTGCGTCACGGATGGGGGGTGGGGACAAGGGTCTTCTGCCGCTGGGGGACTCCACCATTCTGGGTCACGTCGTCGACCGGTTGTCTCCGCAGGTCTCCGAACTGGCTCTGAATGCCAACGGAGATCCGGCGCGGTTTGCGGCACTTGGTCTGCCTGTCCTGCCCGATAGCGTGGAAGGCTATGCCGGACCGCTCGCGGGTGTCCTGGCGGGGCTCGACTGGGCGGCTGGCGAAGGCGCGTCGCACCTTGTGACGGCCGCCGCGGATACGCCGTTCTTTCCCGGCGATCTGGTGCCCCGTCTGATTGCCGCGGCGGAAGACCAGGGCAAACCTATCGCGCTTGCCAGAACCGCGAACGGCCGGCACCCGACCTTCGGCCTCTGGCCGGTATCGTTGCGCGATGATCTGCGTGCGGCTCTCGATGAGGGGTTGCGCAAGGTCGTTCTCTGGACGGACAGACACGGCACGGCATCGGCGGATTTCCCAACCGGCCGGTTCGACCCCTTCTTCAACGTCAATACACCCCAGGACCTTGCCGAGGCGGAAAGCCTGTTGGAGGGCGAATGAAGGTCTACGGAATTGTCGGTTGGAAGAATTCGGGCAAAACCGGCCTGATGGAGCGGCTTGTGGCCGAGTTCGTTTCCCGCGGATTGCGTGTATCCACCCTGAAACATGCCCACCACAGCTTCGACGTCGACCAGGAAGGCAAGGACAGTCACCGACACCGCGTCGCGGGCGCTACCGAGGTGCTTCTGGTCAGCCGGAACCGCTGGGCGCTGATGCACGAGTTGCGCGAGGCGGACGAGCCGTCGCTGGACGCGCTTCTCGAAAAAATCTCGCCGGTCGATCTTGTCCTGGTCGAGGGTTTCAAGCGCGATAGGCATCCGAAGATCGAAGCGCACCGGGCAGTGACCGGCAACCCCTTGATCGCGAACGACGACGAGACCGTCCGCGCCATCGCGTCGGACAGCAAGGCGTCGGTTCCGGCGCGTCCGACCTTCGACCTGAACGACACAAGGGGAATCGCCGATTTCATCTCTGGCGAACTCAAGCTTTGACTGATTTCGATACGTTCCTTGTGGTCGACTGGTCGGCAGCCAAGGCAAAGTCCGCACGGCCGCAGACGGATGCCATCTGGTTCGGCATCGCCCGCCGCGATGGAAAGCACCAGGCCCTATACCTGCGCAGCCGGATGGAAGCGGAACGGCACCTTTCGCAGTTCTTCGACCAGGAGATGTCCTCGGGACGCCGCGTGCTGGCGGCTTTCGATTTTCCCTTCGGTTATCCGCAGGGCTTCGCCCGTCACGTCACCGGTTCGGACGACCCGCTGACCTTGTGGGACTGGCTCGAAGAGAGGATCGTCGACACCCCCGACGGAGAGAACAATCGATTCGAGATCGCCCAGCAGATCAACGCCCTGTTTCCTGACCCCGGACCCTTCTGGGGAAGGCACGCAAAGGCGGATTTTCCCGGTGTTCCCTATCGCAAGGAAACCGTGCGATTCACGGGATTTGCCGAGAAGCGCGAAACCGATGTCGTGGCCAGATCGGCCTCGAGCTGCTTCCAGCTGGCATTCCCGCCGACGGTTGGCGGGCAGGTCCTGACGGGCCTTCCGGTGTTGGCTCGGCTGAGGCGGAAAAAGGGTGTCATGGTCTGGCCCTACGAGGAATGGCGGGATGCGCCGGTGGTGTTGGCGGAAGTCTGGCCAGGATTGGTGGACCGCGCTGTCCGGGCGTCCGAAGACCGGATACGAGACCGCGCCCAGGTCGCGCTTCTTTCAAAGGCTCTGTCTCTGGTTCCCCCTGACAGCCTGGAAAGTATGATGCAGACGCCACCTGCGGCGCGCGAAGAGGCGTGGATACTGGGTGGCGAGCATTCCGAATTGCTGGAGAAGGTCTTGGCGCAAGAAAAACCGGATAGCTCGACCCTCGTTCCTCCTCGCCTGAAGAACGATTGTTTTGCCCTGCCTCCGGGCGTCGACTGGACACCGGTCGATACGGCTTTGACGCGCCTGCGCAAGAGGCTCCACAAGGTGGTCGGGACAGAATCGATTGCATGCCAGAACGCCGGCGGCCGTATCCTGGCAATGGATGCGATAGCCCGGCGAAGCAATCCCCCGGCGGCGAATTCAGCGGTCGACGGCTATGGGTTCGCACACGCGGCAACCGGAAGTGGCGACACTGTTCTGCCGCTGCTCGAAGGTCGGGCTGCTGCCGGCGCGCCTTATGACGGCCGCGTGCCGACCGGTCATGCCATTCGCATTCTGACCGGCGCACTCCTTCCCAAGGGTGTGGACACAGTCGTTCTCGAGGAGGATTGTTCCACCGACGGACGGCGGGTCGCATTCGAAGGGCCGGTCAGGCAGGGCGCGAATACGCGGCGCGCGGGTGAAGATGTCGTCGAAGGCGGCACTGTGCTCGCCTCCGGCACGGTTCTTGGTCCGCCGGAACTGGCCGTTCTGGCCGCCACGGGGATCACCGAACTCACGGTCTTCAAGCCATTGCGCGTCGGAGTCCTTTCCACGGGCGATGAAATCGCGGCACCCGGCTCGACCGAAGATCCGGCGCGAACCTACGATGCGAATCGACCGATGCTTCTTCAACTGCTTCGCGACTGGCGGATGCAGGCGATTGACCTCGGACACATCGAAGACGACCGTCGGCTCCTGAAAAGGCGGCTCGACCAGGCGTCGCGGCGGTGCGACGCGATTCTCACTTCCGGCGGCGCGTCGGCAGGTGACGAGGATCACGTGTCTGCACTCCTTGGCGAAACGGGCAGCCGTGCCGACTGGAGGATCGCGCTCAAACCGGGAAGACCCCTTGCTCTCGGAATGTGGCAGGGTGTCCCCGTTTTCGGACTGCCCGGCAATCCGGTTGCAGCCCTCGTCTGTACGCTGATTTTCGCGCGACCGGCTCTTGGCCTGATGCGGGGGGAAGGCTGGAAGATTCCCACTGGCTTCGATGTGCCGGCGGCCTTCTCGAAGTCGAAGAAACCGGGCCGCCGAGAGTACCTGCGCGCCCGCATCGACGCAGATGGAGCAGTCTCGGTCTTCCCGTCCGAAGGCTCCGGCAGGATATCCGGCCTGGCCTGGGCGGACGGGTTGGTGGAGATCGGCGATGAAGCCCGGCAAATCGGACCCGGGGACTTGGTGCGTTACATTCCGTTCTCGTCGTTTCTCTAGCCCGCAACAGTGCTGCGGGTGGATCGCCACTCTCAAAAGTGTCAACTAAAAATGACACTTGTTTATGTAAGTAAATAGTGACACTCTTGCTGTACCGCCCGGTTGAAACCGGGTGGGCAAGCAATCGGTTTGCCTTGGCCGAAAGACTGATCGACGGTCATCAGCATTCCATGCCCCGCGATTCAAATAGGAGGAAACGGGATATGTCCGATGATCCAGACAAGGTATGGCCGACAGGCCTGAACTTGCGTGAAGCGGAAGAAGTCCACAGTTACTTGATCGATGGTACCCGCGTCTTTGGCGTGATTGCGCTACTGGCGCATATCCTTGTGGCGATTGCCACGCCGTGGCTGGGATAAGGGGAGCCAGAGATGAATAACGCAAAAATGTGGCTTGTCGTTCCGCCCGCAGTAGGTGTTCCGATTTTTCTCGGCGCCGTTGCGGTCGGTTCTTTCGCGGTCCATGTGGCCGTTCTGAGCAATACTTCATGGGTGTCGGACTTCCTGTCCGGCAAACCGCTCGGAGCCGGTGACGAAATGGCGGCGATGAAGCTCGAGGATTCGCAGGCCGCGCAAGCCGCCTACGCGCTTCCTTTGCAGAACGGTGCGCAGGAGATCACTGTGCTGCTTCCCGACGGGACGACAGCGAAAGCGATTCTGCAGCCGCCCGAGACGATGGCGTCAGCAGCACCACCGCTCATCCCGATCAGATGAGTATGAGCCCGCCGGTCCGCCAGGCCCGGCGGGCTTCCCTTAAGCATGGAACTCACTCTGATTCCGTGCGGTGGGTTTCCTGCAAGGGCGCTTGAGGATGTTCGACTACAGAAGCTTCGCGCTTAGACGTGTGGCGTCCATTGCGCCAAGGTATCTGCCATTCGCGGATGTCGCCACGAAAGAGGTGCCGCTTTCGCGGCTGCTCCGGCTTTCGCTGTTCCAGGTCACGGTCGGCATGGCTCTTGTGCTGCTGGTCGGAACTCTGAACCGCGTGATGATCGTGGAACTTGCCGTTCCGGCAAGTCTGGTCGCGATCATGCTGGCCCTTCCGCTGGTTTTCGCGCCCTTTCGCACCTTGATCGGGCACAAGTCGGACGTTCACGTATCCGCATTGGGATGGCGGCGCGTGCCTTTCATCTGGAAGGGCACGATGTATCAGTTCGGCGGTTTCGCCGTGATGCCCTTCGCCCTGCTGGTCCTGTCGGGATATGGCGAGTCCCTCGATGCACCGCGCTGGATCGGCCAGGCCTCCGCGGCGTTGGCGTTCCTTATGGTCGGGGCCGGCGTGCATATCGTCCAGACCGTAGGCCTGGCGCTGGCAACCGATCTGGTCAAAAAAGAGGATCAACCGAAAGTCGTGGGCCTCATGTACGTCATGCTGCTTGTCGGCATGGTAGTGAGCGCGCTGGTTTTCGGGGCCCTGCTCGAGAATTACACTCCGGGACGTCTTGTTCAGGTCATCCAGGGCTCGGCGGTTCTCACGATCGGATTGAACCTGTTCGCAATGTGGAAACAGGAACCGCGCGACCGGAACCGCGCCCGGCAGATGGAAGTATCCCGGCCGTTATCCTTCGCCGAGGCCTGGCAGAATTTCGCGTCACGGAAGGGAACCATCCGCCTTTTGGCCGTGATCGGCTTCGGAACATTCGGTTACGGAATGGCCGATGTTCTTCTCGAGCCCTATGGCGGTCAGGCCTTGGGAATGTCCGTGGCCGAAACAACCCGGCTGACCGCCTTGCTCGCAACGGGAACGTTGATCGGTTTCGGCATCGCGTCACGCGTTCTGAGCGGCAGTACTCAGCCGACCCGTCTCGGCATCCTCGGCGCGCTGATCGGTGTTCCGGGCTTTGCCGCGATAATCCTTTCATCCACAGGCGCCGGCGCGGCCGCGTTCCTGATCGGTACATTTGCTACCGGGCTTGGGGCAGGGCTGTTTGGCCATGCGACCCTTACTGCGACGATGCGCGCCGCGCCGGCGGATCAGGTCGGACTGGCGCTTGGCGCCTGGGGGGCCGTGCAGGCGACGTCGGCCGGAATTGGCGTGGCACTTGCGGGGATCGTCCGCGATATCTTCATGGGCCTTCCCGACCAGGCTGGAAGTGCGCCCCACACGCCCTATAATATTGTGTTCGCGATCGAGATCGTCTTTCTGGTATTCGCCATTCTGATAGCCCTACCTCTCGCGATGCGCCGTTCTGCGCAAATCGAGAGGTCCAAATCTGAAACAAACTCGGTGGAGGTATCACCATGACAACCGTCATCACTCGGCTTTATGCCGATGCAAGCAAGGCGGAATCGGTTGCGAACCGGTTGCGCTGGGAGGGGTTTCCCAGGAATGCCGTCCGTGTGATCACCTCCGACGGCGGTGATTCAGAACAGATCCGGGGCCGCCTGGAACGGGCCGATGTAAGCGATGCGGTGGTCGCCGACTATGCATCGCAAGTCGCATCCGGTGGCGCTGCTCTCGTCATACAGGCAACGTACAAGCCCCTTGGCGCCGCGCGTCTCGCCCGCGAGATCGTGGAAGACAGCGGCGCGATCGACAGCGCCAGCGAACACAACGACTATTATATGCCGGACCGTCCGGATCATGCGCCCAGTGTCCTCAAGGACCATCCGCGCTTCATGACATTGCCGCTCGAGCCGGAAGACTACCGGGGCGGGCCGATTTCCCGCGAATTGGGACTACGGTTGCTGTCTCCGCACAAGACAAGGAACTCCGCCATTCGCGGCGGGCGCCACATGTCCCGTGCCTTCTGGCCCATGCCGCTTGTCTCGAAAGGCCGAAGGGCGACATCTGCCATCAGTGGTGGCCGCCATATGTCGAAATCGTTCTGGCCCATGCCATTGGTCTCGACGAAACCGCGCAAGAACTCGGTTATCCGTGGCGGGGCCTTGCCATTGTCGCGATTATTGGGCTGGCCGCCGATCAGTCCAAGGTGACTTCTCGGATTTTTCGCTTCACATCCCCGTGGAATCGCCGTAGAGAGCGCGCGTCCGGGGGTTGCGGTCACGCAGCCCCCTGACGATTCGTCCGAGACGGTGGGTTGGCCCAGGTCAATAATTCCTGCCCGAGACGGGAACAGAGGAATACGACTTCAGACGTTTCTGAAGGCGCGATTGCGACGGACCCGTAAGGACCCGTGGGATGGCATCCGCCAGCCCGTGTTGAGCCGGAGGGTCACACCTCCAAACTTGGAGTAAAACTGTGGATAGAGCCCAGAAAGAGAAAGTGGTCGAAGAACTCGGCCAGATCTTCGAAAGCTCTGGCGTTGTGGTCGTTGCCCACTACGCAGGTCTCACGGTTGCCGAGATGCAGGACCTGCGCGCACGCATGCGTGATGCGGGTGGATCCGTTCGTGTCGCCAAGAACAGGCTCGCCAAGATCGCCCTTCAGGGAAAGCCGAACGAATCGATCGGTGACCTTCTCGCGGGCATGACCGTACTCGCCTATTCCGAAGACCCCACGGCTGCGGCCCGGGTCATGGACAAGTACGCCAAGGACAACTCGAAGCTCGAGATCCTTGGCGGTGCAATGGGCGAGACGGCACTGGACGCCGCTGGTGTCAAGGCAATCGCAGACATGCCGTCGCGGGAAGAGCTCATCGCTCAGATCGTGTCGCAGATCGGCGCACCTGCCTCGAACATCGCCGGTGCCATTGGCGCACCTGCTTCGAACATCGCGAGCATTCTCTCGACCATCGAGGAACGCGCGGAAGCCGCGTGAGACAAGACGAGACCTGCGTGGGGTTGATAACCGCACGTTGGAACACATCTTAGGAAACGGAAGACAGAAATGGCTGATCTGAAGAAACTTGCAGAAGAGATCGTGGGCCTCACGCTTCTCGAAGCACAAGAACTGAAAACTATCCTGAAGGATGAGTATGGCATCGAGCCCGCCGCTGGCGGCGCTGTGATGATGGCCGGACCGGCTGCTGGCGGCGACGCCGGCGCTGCTGCCGAGGAAAAGGACGAATTCGACGTCATCCTCAAGTCGGCCGGCGCTCAGAAGATCAACGTGATCAAGGAAGTTCGCGCGATCACGGGTCTTGGCCTGAAGGAAGCCAAGGATCTCGTCGAAGCCGGAGGCAAGGCCGTCAAGGAAGGCGCGCCGAAGGCCGAAGCCGAAGAGATCAAGGCAAAGCTCGAAGCGGCTGGCGCCGAAGTCGAGCTCAAGTAATACGAGGCGGGTCAACCCGCCCTCGAGACACAAGGCTGGATCCGGAAATTCCGGGTCCGGCTTTCCGCGTCTCAGGAAGAGCAGTCGGTTCGAATGCTTTTCCTAAGGTGCGGAACCAGACGGGCGGCTGCCGGTGGGACGGTGGCCAGGTATAGTCGGTTCCCCCTGTTTCTTGGGCGTGTCGCCGGGCCCCCGACGGCTGACGCACTCTGGAAAACAAACGAAAGGTGTGCACGCGCATGGCGACGTCCTATCTTGGCCAGAAACGTCTTCGTAAATACTATGGCAAAATCCGGGAAGTCCTGGAAATGCCGAACCTCATCGAGGTGCAAAAATCTTCTTATGATCTTTTCCTGAACTCAGGCGACCACCCCGAGCCAATGGATGGCGAAGGGATCATGGGCGTCTTCCAGTCCGTTTTTCCGATCAAGGATTTCAATGAAACCGCTGTGCTCGAGTTCGTCAAATACGAACTTGAGAAGCCGAAGTATGACGTCGAGGAATGTCAGCAGCGCGACATGACCTACTCGGCGCCGTTGAAAGTCACGCTGCGCCTGATCGTGTTCGATGTCGACGAAGACACCGGCGCCAAGTCGGTCAAGGACATCAAGGAACAGGACGTCTTCATGGGCGACATGCCCCTGATGACTCCGAACGGCACGTTCATCGTGAACGGCACCGAGCGTGTGATCGTCAGCCAGATGCACCGGTCGCCCGGCGTGTTCTTCGACCACGACAAGGGCAAGACGCACGCCTCCGGAAAACTCCTTTTCGCCTGCCGCATCATTCCCTACCGCGGTTCGTGGCTTGATTTCGAGTTCGACGCCAAGGACATCGTGTTCGCGCGGATCGACCGCCGCAGGAAACTGCCGGTGACGACACTGCTATATGCGCTTGGCATGGACCAGGAAGGCATCATGGATGCCTATTACCAAACGGTTCAGTACAAGCTGAAGAAGAACAAGGGCTGGGTCACCAAGTTCTTCCCCGACCGCGTCCGTGGTACGCGCCCGACGTTCGATCTGGTCGATGCCAAGTCGGGCGACGTCATCGCCAAGGCCGGTGAAAAGGTCACGCCGCGCTCGGTCAAGAAACTGAAGGACGACGGCAAGGTCACCGATCTTCTGGTGCCTTTCGACAATATCGTCGGCCGTTTCGTTTCCAAAGACATCATCAACGAGGAAACCGGCGCGATCTATGTCGAGGCCGGCGACGAACTGACCTGGGAAGTGGACAAGGAAGGCAACGTCACCGGGGGCTCCCTGAAAGAGCTCATCGATGCCGGCATTACCGAAGTTCCGGTTCTCGATATCGATAACATCACGGTGGGCCCGTACATCCGGAACACCATGGCGAACGACAAGAACATGAACCGCGATTCCGCGCTCATGGATATCTATCGTGTCATGCGCCCGGGCGAACCGCCGACCGTCGAGGCCGCGTCGAACCTGTTCGATACGCTTTTCTTCGATAGCGAGCGTTATGATCTCTCGGCCGTGGGCCGGGTGAAAATGAACATGCGCCTCGATCTCGACGCACCCGACACGATGCGGACGCTTCGCAAGGACGACATCGTGTCTTGCGTCAAGGCGCTGGTCGAGCTGCGGGACGGCAAGGGCGAGATCGACGATATCGACCATCTCGGAAACCGCCGTGTCCGCTCGGTCGGCGAATTGATGGAGAACCAGTACCGCGTCGGTCTGCTGCGCATGGAGCGCGCGATCAAGGAGCGCATGTCGTCGGTCGAAATCGACACCGTCATGCCGCAGGATCTGATCAACGCCAAGCCTGCCGCGGCGGCTGTGCGCGAGTTCTTCGGATCCTCGCAGTTGTCGCAGTTCATGGACCAGACCAACCCGTTGTCGGAAGTCACCCACAAGCGCCGTCTCTCGGCGCTTGGACCGGGCGGCCTCACGCGTGAGCGCGCCGGCTTCGAGGTGCGTGACGTGCACCCGACCCACTATGGCCGGATGTGCCCGATCGAGACACCGGAAGGCCCGAACATCGGCCTGATCAACTCGCTGGCGTCCTTCGCCCGTGTGAACAAGTACGGCTTCATCGAAACGCCTTACCGCAAGGTCAAGGACAGCAAGGTCACCGACGAGGTGGTCTATATGTCCGCAACCGAAGAAATGCGGCACGTCGTGGCTCAGGCGAACGCCAAGCTCGACGCCAAAGGCAAGTTCGAGAACGAGATGGTCAACACCCGTCAGGCCGGCGAATACACGCTGACCCCGACGGAAACTGTCGACCTGATCGACGTGTCTCCGAAGCAGCTGGTCTCGGTTGCGGCATCGCTGATCCCGTTCCTCGAGAACGACGACGCGAACCGTGCCCTGATGGGCTCGAACATGCAGCGTCAGGCCGTGCCGCTTCTGCAGGCGGAAGCCCCGCTTGTGGGCACGGGCATCGAGGGCAAGGTCGCCATCGATAGTGGCGCTGCCATCCAGGCAAAGCGTGCCGGTGTCGTCGACCAGGTCGACGCGCAGCGGATCGTTATCCGGGCGACCGAAGACATGGAACCGGGCGATCCGGGCGTCGATATCTACCGTCTGCGCAAGTTCCAGCGGTCGAACCAGAACACCTGCATCAACCAGCGTCCGCTGGTGAAGGTCGGTGACACGGTCGACAAGGGCGAAGTCGTGGCCGACGGTCCGTCGACCGAGATGGGCGAACTGGCCTTGGGCAAGAACGTGGTCGTCGCGTTCATGCCTTGGAACGGCTACAACTACGAGGACTCGATCCTGATCTCCGAGCGCATCGTGCGCGACGACGTCTTCACCTCGATCCACATCGAGGAATTCGAAGTCGCTGCCCGCGACACCAAGCTTGGACCGGAAGAGATCACCCGCGACATCCCGAACGTCGGCGAGGAAGCGCTGCGCAACCTCGACGAGGCCGGTATCGTCTACATCGGCGCCGAAGTGGGGCCGGGCGACATTCTCGTCGGCAAGATCACTCCCAAGGGCGAAAGCCCGATGACGCCGGAAGAAAAGCTTCTGCGCGCCATCTTCGGCGAAAAGGCGTCCGACGTGCGCGACACGTCGCTGCGTCTGCCGCCGGGCGACTTCGGCACGATCGTCGAAGTGCGGGTCTTCAACCGTCACGGCGTCGACAAGGACGAGCGTGCGCTTCAGATCGAGCGCGAGGAAGTCGAGCGTCTGGCCCGTGACCGGGACGACGAACTGGCGATCCTCGAGCGCAACATCTACGCGCGCCTCAAGACCATGATCCTCGGCAAGACCGCGGTGAAGGGTCCGAAAGGCGTCAAGCCCAAGTCCGAGATCACAGAAGAGCTTCTGAGCGAACTGTCTCGCGGCCAGTGGTGGCAGCTTGCCATCGGCGAAGAGCAGGAAGCCCAGGCGATCGAAGCGCTGAACGCTCAGTACGAAGCGCAAAAGCGCGCCCTCGATCACCGCTTCGAGGACAAGGTCGAGAAGGTGCGTCGCGGCGACGACCTGCCGCCGGGTGTCATGAAGATGGTCAAGGTCTTCGTGGCGGTGAAGCGCAAGCTTCAGCCGGGCGACAAGATGGCCGGCCGTCACGGCAACAAGGGCGTCATCTCGAAGGTGGTTCCGATGGAAGACATGCCGTTCCTCGCGGACGGCACGCCGGTCGACTTCGTTCTCAACCCGCTGGGCGTGCCCTCGCGGATGAACGTCGGCCAGATCCTCGAGACGCACATGGGCTGGGCCAGCCGCGGTCTGGGCATCCAGATCGACGAGGCGCTGGGCGAGTATCGCCGCAAAGGCGACCTGACCCCGGTCAAGGACGCTCTGAAAATCGCGTATGGCGACGATGTCTACAAGGAAGGCATCGACGGACAGAACGAGGACCGTGTCGTCGAACTGGCCGAGAATGCGACGCGCGGCGTGCCCATCGCGACCCCGGTCTTCGACGGCGCCAAGGAAGCCGACGTGAACGACGCGCTGGTGCGCGCAGGCTTCAACCAGTCGGGTCAGTCCGACCTTTTTGACGGCCGCACGGGCGAGAAATTCGCCCGTCGCGTCACGGTCGGCATCAAGTACCTTCTGAAGCTGCACCACCTGGTGGACGACAAGATCCACGCACGTTCGACCGGGCCGTACAGCCTCGTCACGCAGCAGCCTCTGGGCGGTAAGGCCCAGTTCGGCGGCCAGCGGTTCGGCGAGATGGAGGTCTGGGCGCTGGAAGCCTACGGCGCGGCGTACACGCTGCAGGAGATGCTCACCGTCAAGTCGGACGACGTCGCAGGCCGGACAAAGGTCTACGAGTCGATCGTCAAGGGCGAGGACAACTTCGAAGCGGGCGTTCCCGAAAGCTTCAACGTGCTTGTGAAGGAAGTCCGTGGCCTCGGCCTGAACATGGAACTCCTGGATGCGGTGGAGGACGAGGGGTGACGGTTTCCCGTCATCCCCATCCCTTCAACGCCAGCCTTTAAGGATTAAAGATGAACCAGGAACTGACAACCAACCCGTTCAACCCGCTCGCCGCTCCGAAAACGTTCGACGAGATCAAGATCTCGCTGGCATCGCCGGAACGGATTCTCAGCTGGTCCTACGGGGAAATCAAGAAGCCCGAGACGATCAACTACCGGACGTTCAAGCCCGAGCGTGACGGTCTGTTCTGCGCCCGCATCTTCGGGCCGATCAAGGACTACGAGTGTCTGTGCGGCAAGTACAAGCGCATGAAGTATCGCGGCGTCGTCTGCGAGAAGTGCGGTGTCGAGGTGACGCTCCAGAAGGTGCGCCGCGAGCGGATGGGCCATATCGAACTGGCCGCCCCCGTCGCGCACATCTGGTTCCTCAAGTCGCTGCCGTCCCGCATCGGCCTCATGCTCGACATGACGCTGCGGGATCTCGAGCGGATCCTCTACTTCGAGAACTACGTGGTGATCGAGCCGGGCCTCACGGACCTCTCGTACGGTCAGCTGATGACCGAGGAAGAGTATCTGGACGCCCAGGACCAGTACGGCATGGACGCCTTCACGGCGAACATCGGCGCGGAAGCCATCCGCGAGATGCTGGCCGCGATCGACCTCGAGGCCGAGGCCGAGCAGCTTCGCGCCGACCTGGCCGAGGCCACCGGTGAACTCAAGCCGAAGAAGATCATCAAGCGGCTGAAGATCATCGAGAACTTCATCGAGTCGGGCAACCGGCCCGAGTGGATGGTGCTGACCGTAATCCCGGTGATCCCGCCGGAACTGCGCCCGCTGGTCCCGCTGGATGGCGGCCGGTTCGCGACGTCGGACCTGAACGACCTCTACCGCCGGGTCATCAACCGGAACAACCGCCTGAAGCGGCTGATCGAGCTGCGCGCGCCGGATATCATCGTCCGGAACGAAAAGCGGATGCTTCAGGAATCGGTCGATGCACTGTTCGACAACGGCCGCCGTGGCCGCGTCATCACGGGTGCCAACAAGCGCCCGCTGAAGTCGCTCAGCGACATGCTGAAAGGCAAGCAAGGCCGGTTCCGTCAGAACCTTCTGGGCAAGCGGGTCGACTTCTCGGGCCGTTCGGTCATCGTGACCGGACCGGAACTGAAGCTGCACCAGTGCGGTCTGCCGAAGAAGATGGCGCTCGAACTGTTCAAGCCGTTCATCTACTCGCGGCTCGAGGCGAAGGGTCTGTCTTCGACCGTCAAGCAGGCGAAGAAACTGGTCGAGAAAGAGCGTCCGGAAGTCTGGGACATCCTTGACGAGGTTATCCGCGAGCACCCGGTTCTCCTGAACCGTGCGCCCACGCTGCACCGTCTCGGCATTCAGGCGTTCGAGCCTATCCTGATCGAAGGCAAGGCGATCCAGCTTCACCCGCTGGTCTGCGCGGCGTTCAACGCCGACTTCGACGGCGACCAGATGGCCGTGCACGTTCCGCTGAGCCTCGAGGCCCAGTTGGAAGCGCGCGTCCTGATGATGTCGACCAACAACGTGCTGTCGCCCGCCAACGGCGCGCCGATCATCGTTCCGTCACAGGACATGATCCTTGGCCTCTATTACATCTCGATGGAGCGCGAAGGCATGAAGGGCGAGGGCATGATCTTCGCCGATCCCGACGAGGTGCAGCATGCCCTCGACGCCGGCGAAGTTCACCTGCACGCCAAGATCACGGCGCGGGTCAAGCAGATCGACGACGAAGGACAAGAGGTCTGGAAGCGCTACGAGACGACGCCGGGCCGCGTGAAACTGGGCGCGCTGTTGCCGCTGAACGCGAAAGCGCCGTTCGAACTTGTGAACCGGCTGCTTCGCAAGAAAGAGGTGCAGACCGTCATCGACACCGTCTACCGTTTCTGCGGTCAGAAAGAGTCGGTGATCTTCTGCGACCAGATCATGTCCATGGGCTTCAAGGAAGCGTTCCGCGCGGGCATCTCGTTCGGCAAGGACGACATGGTCATTCCCGACGCCAAATGGAAAATCGTCGACGGCGTGCGCGAGCAGGTCAAGGAGTTCGAGCAGCAGTACATGGACGGCCTGATCACTCAGGGCGAAAAGTACAACAAGGTGGTCGATGCCTGGTCGAAGTGTTCCGACGATGTGGCCGCGGCCATGATGGAAGACATCTCGGCCGTCCGTAAAGACGATACCGGCGCCGAGATGGAGCCGAACAGCGTCTACATGATGAGCCACTCGGGCGCTCGGGGTTCGCCGGCACAGATGAAGCAGCTTGGCGGGATGCGTGGCCTCATGGCCAAGCCGTCGGGCGAAATCATCGAGACGCCGATCATCTCGAACTTCAAGGAAGGCCTGACCGTGCTCGAGTACTTCAACTCGACCCACGGCGCCCGCAAGGGTCTGGCCGATACCGCCTTGAAGACGGCGAACTCGGGATACCTGACCCGCCGCCTTGTCGACGTCGCGCAGGACTGCATCGTGCGCATGCACGATTGCGGAACCGATAACGCGATTACCGCCGAACCTGCCGTCAACGACGGCGAGATCGTTGCGTCCCTGTCCGAACGTATCCTTGGCCGTGTTTCGGCCGACGAAGTCGTCGTGCCGGGAACGGATGAGGTTCTGGTCGCCAAGGGCGAATTGATCGACGAACGCAAGGCGGACGCGATCGAGCAGGCCGGTATCGTGTCGATACGTATCCGGTCGCCGCTGACCTGCGAGGCCGAAGAGGGCGTCTGCGCCATGTGCTACGGTCGTGACCTTGCACGCGGCACGCTGGTGAACCAGGGCGAGGCGGTGGGTATCATCGCCGCGCAGTCGATCGGTGAACCCGGCACGCAGCTGACGATGCGGACCTTCCACATCGGCGGCATCGCGCAGGGTGGCCAGCAATCGTTCCTCGAGGCGTCTCAGGAAGGCAAGATCGTCTTCAAGAACGCCAACCTGCTCAAGAACGCCGCTGGCGAGAAAATCGTCATGGGCCGGAACATGCAGCTGGTCATCGTCGACGACAACGATGTCGAACGCGCAAGCCACAAGCTGGGCTACGGCACCAAGGTCTTCCCCAGCGAGGGGGACAAGGTTGCGCGTGGCGACAAGCTGTTCGAGTGGGATCCGTACACGCTTCCGATCATCGCCGAAAAGGCGGGCACCGCGAAATTCGTCGACCTCATCACGGGCATCTCCGTGCGTGACGAGACCGACGATGCGACGGGCATGACCCAGAAGATCGTGACCGACTGGCGCTCGGCGCCGAAAGGCAGCGATCTGAAGCCCGAGATCATTCTGGTCGGCGCCGATGGCGAACCGGTCCGGAACGATCAGGGCAACCCGATCACCTACACGATGTCCGTGGACGCTATCCTCTCGATCGAGGAAGGGTCCGAGGTCAAGGCAGGTGACGTGGTTGCGCGTATTCCGCGGGAAGGTGCCAAGACGAAGGACATTACCGGCGGTCTGCCGCGTGTGGCCGAACTCTTCGAGGCACGCCGTCCCAAGGACCACGCGATCATCGCCGAAATCGACGGCTACGTGAAGTTCGGGCGCGACTACAAGAACAAGCGCCGGATCTCGATCGAGCCCGCCGACGAGACGATGGAACCCGTCGAGTACATGGTGCCCAAGGGCAAGCACATCCCGGTGGCCGAAGGCGACTTCGTGCAAAAGGGTGACTACATCATGGACGGCAATCCGGCGCCGCATGACATCCTGTCGATCATGGGTGTCGAGGCGCTTGCCGATTACATGATCGACGAAGTGCAGGACGTCTATCGGCTTCAGGGTGTGAAGATCAACGACAAGCACATCGAAGTCATCGTCCGGCAAATGCTTCAGAAGTGGGAGATCGCCGATTCCGGCGAGACAACGCTTCTGAAGGGCGAGCATGTCGACAAGGCCGAGTTCGATGCGATGAACGAAAAGGCGTTGGCAGAGGGCCGGCGTCCGGCGCAGGGCGAACCGATCCTTCTCGGGATCACGAAGGCTTCGCTGCAGACCCGGTCGTTCATCTCGGCGGCGTCGTTCCAGGAAACGACGCGCGTTCTGACGGAGGCCTCGGTTCAGGGCAAGCGCGACAAGCTTGTCGGACTGAAGGAAAACGTCATCGTCGGACGTCTGATCCCTGCCGGAACCGGCGGTGCGACGCAGAAAATGCGTCGGATCGCGGCGGAACGGGACCTCAAGGTCATTCAGGAAGCACGGGCAGAAGCAGAAGCCGCGGCGGCGCTTGCCGCTCCGATGGAAGACGTCACGGAACCGACCGAGATCGACTCCGATCTGGTAGGGACGCCGGAAAGCCGCGACTGATCGCTGCTCGAGAAACAGGAAAAGGCCCCGCATTGTGCGGGGCCTTTTTTTGTGGAATCGCGCAACAGGTCTGAACAGGCACCCCTGCTGCGCAGGAAGTTCCGCGTCTCCGGGCCATGCTGACCACGATAGCGGACCCTAGGCCTTCAACTTCAGTCCTGCCGGCCCGGCGCGTCGATCATCGAAAGAAGCCTGTCGAAAAGTGCGCGGTTCCCGGGCACAGCCAGGGCCTCGGCCACGGCATGGCGCCATATACGAAGCGACTTCCGGCGGATCAGCATCAACCGGCCTCCAGAGATTTCGTCCAGCCGTGCCATCTCGCCTCGAATGTCGGCGGCGCGATCGGCCAGTGTCCGATCTTCGGCCTTGTTGTGTTCAAACCGCCGCCAGTATTTCTCCCAGGCCGCAAAGTCATCCTGATGCCCACGGCCGCGAAGCGTCTTCAACAGAAAGCTCGAGGCGTCGCGCAGGGGGAAATGGCTGATCTGCGCCAGCGCCATGCCACCGGGGTCCTTGCACCGCCAGTTCAGGCGCTCGAAATGACCATCCTCCAACCCCGATCCATTCACGCTTCGGATGACCTCCTGTCTCGGATACCGTGCATTGTGAATGCCTATTCTCGAATATGCAGCGGTGCGGAACAGAGACTTGAAACCCGTAAGATTGCGGGCAACGTGCGAGGTCGGAACCGTGTGAGTGAAGCGTGCCGTGACCAGGTCATCCGACAGTTCCCGGTGGCCGGAGCTGCCGAAGTTTCTCCAGTTGACAAGCATGGCATCCGCGCCGCTTATCCCCTCGATCAACTCGCCCACGGTACCGGTGCCGATGCGCGAAACGAAGAACTCGTCGCCATCGATCGCCAGGCACCAGTCGGCCTTGGCGAACGCCTCGGACGCCGACGCGCGGGCATAGGCTCTGATCTGCGGCGAGCTTCGGCCCTGTTCGTTCGGGACGTACTCGACGATGCCGTGGCTATGCATCACCCGAAGGCTTCGCTGCGTCAGATCGGACGATCCGTTCTGAAAGACCATGATGCGGTCGAACCCGCACAACCGATGCCAGGCGACCCATTCCAGAATATTGGGCCCTTCGTCCTTCACCGTGGTGATAAGAAGAAACCTGCCGTCCGCCATGCTCGTCCCACGCCAACAATCGCACCCAGCATGAGTTCCCCGGACAACAGCGTCAACGCGACAGGTTTCGCTGGTGCGGGCCGCGTTTCTGTGAAACCAGTTTGCCAGATTCCTGTGTGAGCCTTCCTGCCTTGCCACTTACTCCGAATATTCGCGGCGCGATGCTGATGACCGGTGCGATGTCCGCGTTCACCGTCAACGACACGTTCCTGAAACTTCTCGGGTCGGATCTGCCACTGTTTCAGATCCTGCTGCTGCGAAGCATCGGCGTCACCGTTCTTCTGGGGGCCTTCGCCTTTTACACGGGCGCGTTCCGGATGCCCGAACTGGCCCGGGACCGGTGGCTGATCGTGATCCGCAGCGTTGCCGAAGCGGGCGCAGCCTGGTTTTTCATCACGGCGCTTTTTCACATGCCCATCGCGAACGTTTCCGCGATCCTTCAGGCATTGCCGCTCACGATAACTCTGGCCGCGGCGCTGTTTCTGAACGAACCGGTCGGGTGGAAACGCTTTTCGGCCATCGGCGTCGGATTTATCGGCGTCTTTCTGATCGTCCGGCCCGGCTCCGACGGCTTCACCATAGATTCGGTCTATGCCATCGCTTCGGTGGTCTGCGTGACGCTTCGCGACCTTGCCGCGCGACAGCTCTCTCCCGGTGTCCCCTCGATGACCGTAGCGCTTGCTACCGGGGTATTCGTGGGCGTCTTTGCCGCCATTGGGTCGCTGTTCATCGAATGGGCGCCCGTGACCGGCACCCACTGGGCATACCTTTCGGGAACCGTGGTGATGGTCCTGGGCGGTTACATCTTTTCTGTCATGGCCATGCGGGTCGGAGACATCGGAGCCGTTGCGCCGTTCAGATACGCCAGCCTGATCGTGGCACTGATCACCGGCTACTTCGTGTTCGGAGACTGGCCCGACGGGCTGACCATATTGGGGGCGTCGATTGTCGTCGCCACCGGCCTTTTCACCCTCTGGCGCGAGCGCGGAGTGCATCGTTCCGCGCCTGTGCCGCTCAGAATCCGCTGAAGCGCGCCGGGCGCTGTTGACACCCCCAGCGACTCTGTCTATACGGCGCGCACTTGGGCGAGCTGACCGCAGATCCGCGCGCCTTCAACAGAACTGAAGTGGTCACGATCCGGACCCGATGGTCCCGATCCTCTGGATACCCACCGCGTGTTCCCCAGCAAGTGGGAACGCTGCGGTTCAACGCGTTTTCGTGGACGCACGACGACGTATTCGACGAACCGGGGCATGTGCCCCATGAAACATAAGTGTTGCAACACGGGGAACGAGACCCAATGCCCACGATCCAACAGCTGATCCGGAAGCCCCGGCAGCCGAAAGTCAAACGCTCGAAGTCCCAGCACCTCGAGTCCTGCCCGCAGAAACGCGGGGTTTGCACGCGCGTCTACACAACGACGCCGAAAAAGCCGAACTCGGCCATGCGGAAGGTCGCCAAGGTGCGCCTGACCAATGGTTTCGAGGTGATCAGCTACATCCCCGGTGAAAGCCACAACCTTCAGGAACACTCGGTGGTCCTGATCCGCGGCGGCCGTGTGAAAGACCTTCCGGGTGTTCGTTATCACATCCTGCGCGGCGTTCTCGACACGCAGGGCGTCAAAGACCGTAAACAGCGCCGCTCGAAATACGGCGCGAAGCGTCCGAAGTAAGAGGAAGCACAGATGTCCCGCCGCCACGCAGCCGAAAAGCGCGAAATTCTCCCCGATGCCAAATACGGCGATCGGGTTCTGACGAAATTCATGAACAACCTGATGGTGGACGGAAAGAAATCCGTCGCCGAACGGATCGTCTACAACGCCTTCGACCGGGTTGAAAACCGGCTGAAGAAAGCACCGGTCGAAGTGTTCCACGAGGCGCTCGACAACATCAAGCCGTCGGTCGAGGTTCGCTCCCGCCGGGTTGGTGGCGCGACCTACCAGGTCCCCGTCGAAGTGCGCCCCGAGCGCCGCGAGGCCCTGGCCATCCGTTGGCTGATCGAAGCTTCGAAGAAGCGCAACGAGAACACCATGGAAGAGCGGCTGGCCGGCGAACTTGCCGATGCTGTCAACGGCCGGGGTTCCGCCGTCAAGAAGCGCGAAGACACCCACAAGATGGCCGACGCCAACAAGGCGTTCAGCCACTACCGCTGGTAATCCGGATTTAAGGAGCAGGCAGATGGCCCGCGAATACCCCCTCACGCGCTACCGTAACTTCGGAATCATGGCGCATATCGACGCCGGCAAGACGACGACGACCGAGCGTATCCTCTACTACACCGGCAAGTCCTACAAGATCGGCGAAGTCCATGACGGTGCCGCCACCATGGACTGGATGGAGCAGGAGCAGGAACGCGGGATCACCATCACCTCGGCCGCGACGACGACGTTCTGGCAGTGGCAGGAAGATCCGAGCGCCGAGGGCACGTCGGACACCAAGTTCCGCTTCAACATCATCGACACCCCGGGCCACGTCGACTTCACCATCGAAGTCGAGCGTTCGCTTGCCGTTCTCGACGGCGCCGTCGCGCTGCTCGACGGCAACGCGGGCGTCGAGCCGCAGACCGAAACGGTGTGGCGTCAGGCCGACAGTTACAAGGTTCCGCGCCTCGTCTTCGTCAACAAGATGGACAAGATCGGCGCCGACTTCTTCAACTGCGTGAAGATGATCAAGGACCGCACCGGGGCAACCCCGGTTCCCGTCAACTTCCCGATCGGTGCGGAAGACAAGCTGGAAGGCATCGTCGACCTGATCACCATGGAAGAATGGGTATGGCAGGGTGAAGACCTCGGCGCATCCTGGAAGCGCCAGCCGATCCGCGAAGAACTGCAGGCCACGGCCGAGGAATGGCGCTCGATCCTGATCGAGAACGCCGTCGAGCAGGACGACGATGCAATGATGGCCTACCTCGAGGGCGAGGAGCCGGACGTGCCGACGCTGCGCAAGCTGGTCCGCAAGGGCACGCTCAGCCTCAGCTTCGTGCCGGTTCTCGGCGGCTCGGCGTTCAAGAACAAGGGCGTCCAACCCCTGCTCAACGCGGTTGTCGACTTCCTTCCGGGTCCGCTCGACGTTCCCGCCTACACCGGTTTCTCGCCCGACGACGAGACCGAGACCCGCAATATCGAACGCCACGCCGACGATTCCGAGCCTTTCTCGGGTCTGGCGTTCAAGATCATGAATGACCCGTTCATGGGATCGCTGACTTTCACGCGGGTCTACTCGGGCCAGCTCAAGAAGGGCGACAGCGTCCTGAACGCGACGAAGGGCAAGAAAGAGCGCATCGGCCGTATGGTCATGATGCACTCGAACAAGCAGGAAGAGATCGACGAAGCCTTTGCCGGCGACATCATCGCTCTTGCCGGCCTGAAGGACACCACCACGGGCGACACGCTTTGCGACAACCAGAAGCCGGTCGTCCTGGAAACCATGACCTTCCCGGATCCGGTCATCGAGATCGCGGTCGAGCCGAAGACGAAGGCCGACCAGGAGAAGATGTCCCAGGGCCTGGCGCGTCTTGCAGCCGAAGATCCGTCCTTCCGCGTCGAGACCGACATGGAATCCGGTCAGACTATCATGAAGGGAATGGGCGAACTTCACCTCGACATTCTCGTCGATCGTCTGAAGCGCGAGTTCAAGGTCGAAGCGAACATCGGTGCGCCGCAGGTGGCTTATCGTGAAACGATTTCGAGAGAGCTCGAGCACACCTACACCCACAAGAAGCAGTCGGGTGGTTCGGGCCAGTTCGCCGAAGTGAAGATGGTCATCACCCCGACCGAGCCGGGCGAAGGATATTCCTTCGAATCCCGTATCGTCGGCGGTGCGGTGCCGAAGGAGTACATCCCCGGTGTCGAAAAGGGGATCAAGTCGGTCATGGACTCCGGTCCGCTCGCCGGCTTCCCGGTGATCGACTTCAAGGTCGCCCTGATCGACGGCAAGTTCCACGACGTGGACTCAAGCGTCCTGGCCTTCGAGATCGCTGCGCGGATGTGCATGCGCGAAGGTCTCAAGCGGGCCGGCGCAAAGCTTCTGGAACCGATCATGAAGGTCGAGGTCGTGACGCCCGAGGAATACACCGGCGGCATCATCGGCGACCTGACTTCGCGTCGGGGACAGGTTCAGGGTCAGGATACGCGCGGCAACGCCAACGTGATCAACGCCTTCGTGCCGCTCGCCAACATGTTCGGCTACATCAACAACCTGCGCTCGATGTCCTCGGGCCGTGCGCAGTTCACGATGCAGTTTGACCATTACGAAGCGGTTCCGCAGAACATCAGCGATGAAATTCAGGCGAAGTACGCGTAAGCGGCTGCCGATCGAGTAAAGGAGACCAGAGATGGCAAAGGCAAAGTTTGAACGGAACAAACCGCACGTGAACATCGGGACGATCGGTCACGTTGACCACGGCAAGACGACTCTGACGGCAGCGATCACGAAGTATTTCGGGGATTTCAAGGCGTACGACCAGATTGACGG
>JAVJUV010000050.1:0-77384 GCA_040220415.1 Silicimonas sp. | reverse complement strand
CTGCTACCAGGATGACCCCGACACGGCGATGCTCAAGATACGCCGCCTTCAGCCAGGCTGTGGCCGTTTCGGACCGGTTCAGCGCCGCCCGGGCACGCCGGGGCGGCACGCTCCCACCTCCCGAGGCCGACCGGGTACCGGCAAGACAGTGCCTTCGCCCAACGTTAACCTTCCTTACCGCGCGCCCCTGACATCGGACCGAATGGGCACGAATCCGACCCTTCCACCGACGGAATACCGACAAAATACCGACGTAATACCGACGTTGCGATTCCGGGCCGAAACCCAATGAACACAGGCGTTAACCCGCGGGCCTGTTCCCTGCAACGCCCTTGCATCGTACGGTGGATTAACCCCTTCCGAAGCCCAGATCGCCGAGGGCCCGTTCCAGGTCGGCACGTGTGGTGATCTTGTAGTTCCGCTCCGAGCCGGGAACCAGTTTCACCCGCATTCCCGCCTCGCGCGCGACTGCGACGTCATCCGCGGCCGATCCGTCATGCGCACGGTGCGCGGCCAGGATCTTTGCGAAATCAAACCCTTGCGGCGTCTGTGCACGCCAGAGACCCTCACGCGGAACCGGTGCCACCGCCTCGTCCCCCTCCGAGGCCCAAAGCGCATCGACCACAGACAGAGCCGCAAAGGCCCCCTCGGATGCACCGAGTGCGGCGATCACGTCCGCGATGACTTCGGGCGGCACGAAAGGCCGCGCGGCATCGTGGATCAGGACCAGGGACGGCGAATGCGTTTCAAGGGCTTCCAGCCCGTTCCTGACGGATTCCGCCCGCGTCCCCCCGCCCGCCACCGGCGTCATCAGCCTTTCGTCCTCCAACCCCGCCAGCGCCTCGTCGCAAAGCTCACGGTCGTCTGGATGAATGACCGGCAAGAGCCAGTGAACCTGTTGATTACCCAGAAAAATCTCAGCAGCCCGCCGCAGGGAACTGGCGTTTCCCAAGGGGATATACTGCTTCGGGATCTCGCCCCCCAACCGCCGCCCCCGGCCAGCGGCCACAAGGATCACGGCCACACTTTTCGCGGCCTGGCTTTGCGAAATCTCAGCCACGCGCCGACATCCCCTTCAGCGGGATATCCCGCATTTGACAATGCCCTGAAGCATCCAGGGATTTGAACATGTCAGGCGCCTCGTACGGTGTCCGGAAGCTCTACCCAGACACCCCCGCCTTCATGGCTGTCGGCGGTAGCATGAACGAAGGCCACCCCTCTTGCGCCGTCCTTCACATCGGGCATCACCAGTTCGCCGTCGGGCAGCGTGCGCCCGGCGCGGCGTGCCTCCACCGCGATGGCGATCTCGGTATAGAGGTTGCCCCAGGCATCCGACAGCGCCTCGCCATGCCCGCGAGGCAAAAGCACCATTCTTTCGGCCTTGGGCAGCATGCCCGAGCCATGTCCCCGCACGATGATCTGTTCGGGTTCCCGAAGCCTTGTGTAACGCAGCTTCTCGGGATTTTCCTGGTCCCATTCCAGCCCGCCGGTCTCGCCGTAAAGCCTTATCCGCAAACCACAATAATTCCCTGCTGCCGCCTGCGTGACCCACATCACACCCGGCGCGCCGCCCTCCATCGTCAGGTTCAGGAACGCAGTGTCCTCCTGCTGCTTGGGGGCGCCGCAAACATGGAAATCGGCCCGCAGGCGCGTCACCTGCCCGCCGGCAATGAACTCCAGCAGGTGCAAGGCGTGGGTGCCGATATCACCCGTGATCGCGGCCCTGCCGGTCTTGGAGGCATCTGTCTTCCACGCGGTTTTCCGGGCCGTCGGATCGGCCGGCAACGCTGCCTGCTCCTGCACATACTCAACCATTACCTGCCGCAGTCGCCCGATCGCGCCCGACGCCATCATCTCGCGCGCCTGGCGCACCATCGGATGAAAGGCGTAAGGATAGGTCACCGCCAGCACCAGTCCCGTCTCGGCCTGCTTGTCCAGCAGCGCCCGAGCCTCCTCCAGCGTGTTACACATCGGTTTGTCGCAGATTACGTCGATACCGGCCTCGAGATATGCCATCGCGATCTCGTAGTGCGTCCAATTGGGCGTACAGATCGCCACCGCGTCGATCCCGTCCTCGCGCTCCGCCTCTCGGCGCGCCATGTCGCGCCAGTTCCCGTAAATCCGATCCTCGACCAGGTGCCATGACCGCCCCGCCGCGAGCGCGGCTTCCGGATCCGAAGAAGGCGCCGCCGCGACAAGGTCCCACCTGTTCGATATCCTCGCGCCGATCCAGTGCCACTGTCCGACCAGCCCCTCGCGGCCGCCGCCTACCATGCCAAGGCGCAGTCGGCGCGAAGGCGCCGGATATCTGGATTTGTTTCCCGTCAGCATTGGCTGTCCTCCTCTTGGCCGCACCCTAGGCAGCGGCGCAGGCAGGGTCCAGCGCAACGGACAATTGGCGGCGACGGAAAAACGTATTAGATTATATGCATTCGTAAGGGAGGATTCTTCATGCACCGCCTACTCGCACTTGCCGCCGCACTCTTCATCGCCCTGCCCGCATTTGCCGTCGAGATGGGGGATGATGGGTTGCACAAGCCCGAATGGTTCCGCCAGACCTTCAAGGACTTCCAGGAAGACTTCGTCGAAGCCCAGACCGAGGGAAAGCGGCTTGTCATCATCGTGGAACAGCGGGGCTGCATTTACTGCCGCGACATGCACGAGAACACATTCACCGACGAGCGCGTCAAGTCCATGCTTGAGAACGATTTTTATCCTGTTCAGTTGAACCTGCACGGCGACACCGACATCATCGACACTGACGGTGACGAACTGACCGAGAAACAGGCCGCGCGGAAATGGAACGTGCTGTTCACGCCAACAGTCATCTTTCTGCCCCCTGAAATCGATACCTCGAAATCAGCCGCGGCACAGGCGGTTGCGGTCATGCCGGGCGCTTTCTCGGCGGGTACGACTTTCGACATGCTGACGTGGGTTAAGGAAGAGCGCTACCTGGACCAGTCGGAAGAGGATTTCCAACGCTATCACGCGCGACGCATCAAGGAGCGGAACGACGGCGATACGCGCTGACTATTCGGCAGGAACTCCGACAGGGCCGAGACTTTGACGGTCCAACAGGCGGTCGGTGATCCGGCCGCCCGCCATGATCGCGACCAGGCCAAGGATCGCCGCGAAGCTCAGCGCGCCGACACCGGACAGACCCGCACCCACCGTACATCCCCCGGCGAGAACGCCGCCAAATCCCATAAGTGAGCCACCGGCCAGGTAACGCAAAGTCTCGTTTGGGGCACCGAAACTTACAAGATTCAACTCGCTCCGCACCAAGGCCGAAAGGAAGCTGCCCACGATGACGCCGCCGACCAACCCCGTGCCGAACCCGGCCGGGATCGAGGTGGACGCAATGGCCCAGAAAAGCGTGTCTGACCAGGGGGCGGTGAACGAAAGCGATTCGAGTGCGATCGGGTCGAACTCGTCATAGAGCAGAAAGCCGGTGCCGACCCATCCCAGAGGAACCAGGGCTCCGATCATGGCTGCAAGAACCAGATCACGCGAACGCGCGCCGGAACGCAGCACAACCGCCACGATCAGCGCGGCAACAAGGCCGCCCCAGATCAGCGCGCCGCCAGGCAGAGCTGACAGCAGCGCAGCGTCGCCGACGTCTACGGTCACGGACCCCAGCGAGACACGAGCCGACGCAAGAACGCCTTTGAGCGTGGCATGGGCCACTATGGCGAAGGTGGCGATCACCACGAGAGCGCGCAGGTTCCCGGTCGCACCCAGCACTGTGAGGCGCGACACGCAGCCCCGGGTCAGAACCATGCCGGCGCCGAAAAGTAGCCCGCCAACCAAAATAGCAAGGACGGGGACCTCCGAAGTGGCGAAACGATGTTGGGAAAGATCGACATAGCCCAACCAGGCGGCGGCTTGCGTTCCGAGAATGGCGATCAGGAGAGCTGTCAACCAGACACCCAGCGCCGACGACCTCTCGGCACCGCCGCCGACAATGCCGCGACGCAGGCAGAAACGGGAAATCTGCGCCGCCACTCCAAAGACAAGCCCAAGCAGGGCTCCGAAGATGACGGAAGCGGCCATTGGCGTGATTTCGGTATCGAAAGTCTCGAACAGCATTTGTCTTCCCCTTGCCCGGACCGACGCGCTTTACAGACGGGTGATGTCTTTGCCAAGCCATGCGGGAAGGAAGGTGTTTTTCGGGAATGCCGCATGGCGGAACAATGTTCCGCCCCAGCGGAAATCACGGAATGCTGCTTCCAACGAACAGCTGCGACTCGCCATAAGTTCCCGAGTTTTCACGATTTTGACGGCACCAAACAAAAAGACGCCCGCTTCAGAGAAACGGGCGCCAGTCACGGAACGAGGGACAGTGATCGGATCGGGTGTTCCGTACCCGGTCCTGACTATTAGATGAGGTCTCGGACCCGCTTTGATTAGGGGTTGTCGCAAAAATGTGAACAAATCCCAAACATCGTATGACCAACAGGACTGCAAGCTACCAAAGAGGTCCGAAATGCGCGGCGGGCCGTCATGCAATGGATGCTTTGGACGGTATCAACTTCGTCAGACAAAGATGGTATCGGAATTATCGTCGCGAAAGCCCGCTTGCGGTGACGTGAACGCACGAGGGTCGACCGTGAGGTTTGCTAAAGGCCCGACTAATCAAAGATATCGAAGACTTCGTCAAAAATGTCTTCGGCCTTGTCCTTCAACTCAGCCATGAAACGCTGCGAAAGGCTTTGTCGACGCTTCTTCCGTTCGGATTTCTTCGGCCGTTGTTCGGGGATCCGGATTGGTGAACGGCGAACGAGTTCGCGGTCTCCGGATGCGTCCGTCCGCAGCATCTTCATCTGGTGAAGCGGCGCACCGCAATTTGCGCAGGACAACTCGTGGCGTTCCTTGCCACGCAGAACAAGCGCCGCACGCGATCCACAATAGCAGCAAGTGACGATCTTCGAAGAATGCGGCATGGCTCTCTATTCTGTCTCTCCAGCCGCATATAGGGAGACTGCGGCGGCATTCGAGACGTTCAGTGATCCGAAATGGCCAGAAAACCGAATTCTGGCCAGAACGTCGCAGGTGGCCCTGGTCTTCTCGCGCAGACCCGGTCCCTCGGCGCCAAGAACCAGAGCAACGGGACGGCCTGCATTCTCGGCGAGTACAGCCTCAAGAGTGGCATCGGCTTCACCGTCCAAACCGATCAACACGAAACCCATGTCGCGCAGGCGGCACATCGCGTTGGCGAGATTTCCTACCCTCAAGTAGGGTTGCCGCTCCAGCGCCCCCGATGCCGTCTTGGCCAGGGCTCCCGTCTCGGGGGCGGAATGGCGGGACGGGGCTATCACGGCGCACGCGCCGAAGACTTCAGCTGAACGAAGGATCGCGCCCACGTTGTGCGGATCGGTGACCCGGTCGAGACAAACGACGATCGGCCGCCGCCCGCTGTCCACGGTCACAAGGTCCTCGAGCGCACCCCAGTCCAGCGGCTTCACCTCAAGTGCCGCGCCCTGATGCACCGAGCCCGGATCCAGCGGTGCCGGAAAACTGCGTGGCTCGACGATTTCAGGCTCCAGGCCACCGGTTTGCACAGCTTCGCCAAGCCGGTCGGCGGCGTTTTTCGTGAGGATCAGGCGGATCTTGTGGCGCCGCTCGTTCAGGAGCGCATCGCGCACCGCGTGCAACCCGAAAAGCCAAACAGTTTCCGACGCGGCTTGCCGCCGCGCCTGCTCTTTCTCGATCACCCATTTCGGTTTCTTCACCATGACGATTGGCCTATCCCCCCGCAGCGCCAATGCCAAGCTTCCCTGCTGCCGATCCCCTCGGATTTCCGCTTGACCGCCCAGCCAGCCCTAGTTATCTGACGCTCCGTGCTGCCTGCGGACGGCACGCAGTGGGCGACAGGCCGCAAGGTGTGGCAGGGGACTGTAACTCCCTCGCGGAGACGCACGCCTGGTTCGATTCCAGGGTCGCCCACCACTCACTTCTCCCATGACCTCCTGATATCTGGGTGCGCGCATTTATGCCGCAACTTCCGTGGCTTACGGCTACCTGCCGAGCGGGATTCAACACATTTCGTCTCTGTCGGCGGCCATATCAGGGCCATTTCGGCAGAAGTCTCTGCGGGCGAGTTTCGCGTGATATCTCTCTGCGGGAGTTTGGCGGTTCAGGCGGCGGGAAAACCGAGAACGCGGCGCTGCTCAGGCCAATCGAGCGGAAGATCGGGAAGATCACGCAGCTCTTTCGCCGTCAGGTCGACCGGCTGACGCCCTTCGAGGATCGCCGCGGCGATGTCCGGCGCGAGCCAGGCCAGCGGCAGGACCCGGCTGACATTCCCCGGGCGCAGCTGCTCGCGTTCGGTGATCTCTGCAACCGATGCGGCCCTGCCTTCGATCAGATCGTCCATCCAGCGACGGGCATCGGCGACGAGTGCAATGAGGTCCGGATCGCGCTGCGGCGCGCCCGTCTCAGCGCGCAAGACAATCGGGCGGTTGCGTCCGGACCGTCGGAAAGTGATGGGCACCTCGATAGACGGCGCCAGGACCTCCTTCACTTCGGGCTGGTTCAGGAGGGGTGCGAGGTTCATCTGGATGCGCAGCGCTGCATCGTCGCAATCGATGCGGTGAAGGAAGATCGCAAGGCTCTCTCCGCCGTCTGCGTCTGATGGTGCGCCGGCCTTTCTGTCTGCAATGGACCCTGCCGTTGTTCGTGTGCTTGCGTTTCGGATTGTAGAACAGCTCGAGGTATTCGAACACGTCGCGCCTGGCAGCATCGCGCGTCGGATATGCCCGCCGCCTGATCCTCTCGTGCTTCTGGGATCGGTTGTCGCGGCCTTCGCGGGAACGATCGCCGACCCGGTTCAGGTGAGGCTCGGCATGCATCGTCGCCGGCTGATGCGCCTGCTCGACACGCTGGACGCCGAGATCGATGGTTCGTCGCAGAAGCCCTTCGTGGCACGGGAGCACTTTCTGGTTCGGGCTTTCGATCTCTGGAATGCGGCGGTTTGCGTGCTGCGCGCGTTTCGAAGTTGAGCCATCATTTCTGATCGTACCGTTTTATCAATTTCGCAATGACACCCTGCTTGTGAACGCCCGCAAGAAGACATTCATGAATACGATCAAACACCTAGGATGCGTTCCTTTCATTCCAACGAGAAGCGCACGCAATTTCCGCGTCGTCGGTCCGTCCAAGCGAAGGACTAAATCTGGCTTCCCTGTTCGGTACTAATCATCTCGGGTGAGCCGACCTTGTGAATGACCTCGCTCAGCGCCATGACGCAGAGGTCGACCTCTCCACCGAATAATCGCAAAATTGGTACGCGGCTTAGGCCAAGCCAGCTTCGCGCACCAAATTCATCTCGGACAGGCCCGCGGTCTCGAAACCACGAAGCCAATGCTCTCGATCACGAGCCAGCTTGTGGTATCTCAGCATGGCGCCCACGAACGCCGCATTGGAGTAGCCGTATGGTGCGCTTTCCTCGAAGGTCGCGATCATTTTCCGAGCACTCTCGTGGTCGCCTACCATTGCAAGGAAGGCCCCAGCATAAGCATGGATATGCCGCCCCGGAGCGCTCCAGCGATCAATGATCTCCAAACCCTCGTGGTAGCGGCCCAGCAAATACAGTGCTTCGACGATGCCCTCATAGTGTTGCTCGGGGAAAAGCGGGTCCAGCGCCTGCGTTCTCCTGTGATGTACCAGCGCAGCTTCGGCGTCTCCTGACGCCCCCAGGATGGTGCCATGGAAATGGGTGCAATCCGTGGAGTTCGGATTGAGGCGAATTGCCTGCTCGCTGAGGCGCATAGCGACCGAGAAATGTCCGGCGAACTGGAATGCCATGGCTGATTTTGCCAGAACCCGTTCGTTGTCTGGTGCAAGTTTGACCGCTTTGCGAGCATGGTCCACTGACTGTTCGATCTCCCACGGTTCCTGCTGGCCAGTAAAATAGACCTTGTAACCCAACAGGAAGGCGTGCTCGGCCTGCGCGAGAGCAAAGTCGGGATCGCGAGCCACAATTGCGCCGACTTCATCCATGTAGCGCAGGATGTCATTGTGCTGATGCGCCTGCCAGCCGGCCTTGATGAACTCGTGATAGGTCGAGAGCTTGGGAAAGTTCTGTTTTGCCATGCGCCGCCCCACGGCGTCGATGACCCGCCAAGGCAGGCATCCGGCCAGCGCCTGAACCAACTCGTCCATCAATGCGAAAAGGTCTTTCATCTCACGGTCGAACTTGTCTGAATAGACGGTGGCACCCGTCGCTCTTTCCGAAAGCTGGACAGTGACCCGCACAAACGCCCCGCTGAGCCTGATCGTCCCGTTGATCAAGTAATCCGCATGAATCTCGGTCAGAGGGTTCTCCAGCCTGGTTGCGCGTTCATCCAGAAGCAGAGCGGTATTCAGCGAAATGACCGCGACATCGCTATAGCGTGACAGCGCCACAATCAGATCCTCTGTCAGCCCTGTAGCGAGGAATCCCGATCCATCGGGAGACAAATCCTTGAAGGGCAGCACCAGAACAGAGACTTCGGAGGCCGGAGCCAGTCCCGGGGCGGTGTGGTTTGCCTGATCATCGATTTCCATTTCTGACAAGAATTCAATGTCGGACACGAACCGAAACCCGCGCTTGGAATGTGTCCGAATGATCTCCTGCGCCCGCCCGGTGTCTCCGACAGCCTGCCGCACAAGATTGATCCGCGAAGTCACCGCAGCATCGGAAACGATCCGCCCATGCCATACCGAAGCGATCAGTTCATCTTTCGACACGATCCGATCGCGGTTTTCGATCAGGTAAAGAAGGATGTCCAAGACCTTGGGTTCGACCTGCACGATCTCTCCGTCCCTTCGCAACTCGGGCACACGAGAATCGATTGAACACGAAGCGAATTTCGCTTTCACCGGCATCGCCTCCATGAACCAGACGCCGAGATCTTCCGGAGAAAAACCGGAGATTTTCGTTAAGCAACGTCTTCTGGATTCTGAAAGAAAACGGCACCAAAACTTACAAAAGGCAAGATCATCATGAAAGACTTACCACAAACCGCAACCGTTGCGTTGCCTCACGAAGCAGATGTCAAGTTCCTGCTTGATGGCGGTATCGAGACTACACTCATCTTCCACGACAAGCTAACGCTGCCGCATTTCGCCGCGTTCGTCCTGCTTGAGACACCCGAGGGAACGGCGGTCCTTCGCCGCTACTACCAGCGCTATCTCGAGATCGCGCAGGCCAAGGGGCTGGGCTTTGTCCTTGAATCTCCCACCTGGCGTGCAAACTCGGACTGGGGCGCGCTACTTGGATACGACGCAAAGGATCTCGCCGGAGTAAATACCAAAGCGATCGAACTGATGCGGGACATTCGCGCCGACGCCGAGCCCTCGGATACGCCTGTCGTCGTCTCGGGCTGTATCGGCCCGCGGGGTGATGGCTATGTCGTTGGTTCGGAGATGACCGCGGACGAGGCAGCGGCCTATCACAGGCCGCAAATCGAAGCACTGAAAGCTGCTGGTGCAGAGATGTGTACGGGACTCACCATGACCTACGTCTCCGAGGCCGTCGGTATCGCGCGCGCCGCGAAATCCGTGGGGCTGCCGGTTGTCATTTCGTTCACCACTGAAACCGACGGCCATCTACCGAACGGCCAGACATTGCGGGACGCCATCGCTGCGACTGATGCGGCGACCGGAGAGAGACCGATCTACTACATGATCAATTGCGCGCACCCCGATCACTTCAGCGGACTGCTTGAAGGAGACTGGCTGAAACGGATCGGAGGTATTCGTGCCAACGCATCCCGAATGAGCCATGCCGAACTCGACGAGTCGGAAGATCTCGACGACGGAGATCCCGAGGAATTTGGCAGGTTATACAGGACTCTGGCGGAGATCCTGCCGAATGTCCGTGCCCTTGGCGGATGCTGTGGCACCGATCATCGTCATGTGGGCGCGGCCGCGTGCGCGTTCTGCTGACGCCTGAAGCGTTCGGGGGCGGCGGACCTCTCAACAAGAGGAGAGAGAGATGGTTCAAGGCATTCAGCTTGCCCGGTTTCATCTTTGCCGCTGCCATCGCCTCATGTGGCCGGGATACGCCGTGAAGGCGTGCGATGTCGTCAAAGGATAACCTGCCTTGCGTCCGACCGGCATCGCTTGACCCATAGGAAGGTGCCGCGCGTGTGTCCCGGCGACGATGCTGTCGCAGGGGACATTATCGCACTCGCCTCCCGGAGAGATCGCTGCGGATACCGGCGTGTCACAGCCGTGCAGCGAGGCGCGGATTGGGTCGCGAATACGAAGCAGGTGGAGCGATTCTTCCGGCGGGAACGGCCGAAGATTCCTAGGATGCAACCGAGGAAAGTGGCGTTCGGGCCGCAGGCGGATAGAAGACCCGTCCGCGGCCTTCTGGTCTCGTCTACATTTGCTGGGTTGATTCAAATCAAGGCAACGTGCCGCTAAGCGACACTAACTGAGAGTGTACACGTATCATTCAGGAGACCCGTCATGGGCATTCTCGCCAGGCTGAACGAAAGCTGCACACTCATGCAAGGAATGGCTGATCGTCTCGGCGTTGACTTGGGGGCAGGCATGGACGTCGCGCCCGAATTCGCCGCCACCAGCTTCCGAAGCATGGTGTTGGCGTGCGCATCCTGTACCGAACACGACGCCTGTTCCGAGCTTCAGGCTGTGCATCCGCAACTCGACGCAACCCCTGACTATTGCCGCAATCGGGACAGGTTTACGTCGGGTTGATCGATCACCGCCCGGCGCTGGGTGTCCTGTTTCCGTCAACTACAAATTTCCGAGAGCACAGATCATCTGGGCCAGAAGCGTGGATTCATTCAATTCCGGCATATGGCAGGCCGACGGCGGCAAAGCCTCTGAATGACGCCTGGCCCACCACACTGACACCATCGCTCTTGGCTTGATCCGTCCAGCGGTTCCTCGAAATTTCGAGTTCGTTCGCAATTTCCCTCTTGTTCTCTCAGAAGGACTCGGGCCTGAGCGCCCGACCTGCACAGGCCGCAAGAGCCATCCCCGCCTTGCGCCAATCACGCAACCTGAGCCGGGCCAAAGTAGCGGCGAACTGACATGTCTGATCTACGGCTCTTTTTGGTCTGGTATCACCATGCAAGCGTGTTCCCTAAACCCAATCTCGCCGACGAGTTCGCCCGGGAGTGCCTGGCGATGCCGATCGAATACTGAGGTGGATGGAGACGTTGAAATTCTGTCTCATCAAATATTTCGCCAGAGCCGTCATTGGAACTGTCGTGAATGTTCCACCTGATCTCGACGCCACCTGCGTCAGCCGCACTATCTCGCGACTCCCATCACGGTTCGGCTTGGAAGTAATGCTGCGACGGGATACTTCTCGAATGGATGACACAGCTTCTCATCGTCTATCACACCATGACTGGCGGAAGTCGGCAAATGGCCGAGGCCGCTGCGCTGGCAGCCGAACAAGAGGTTGAGACCATTCTCAAAACTGCGCTTGATTCAGGTCCCGACGATCTGGTCAAGGCTGATGGCTACATCTTCTGCGCACCGGAGAATCTCGCGGCGATTGCTGGCGTCATGAAGGATTTCTTCGACCGGAGCTACTATCCGGTTCTGGGATGCATCGAAGGAAGACCATATGCGCAAATGGTTTGTGCAGGTTCGGACGGTCAGAATGCAGCGCGACAAGTGGCTCGCATTGCCCAGGGATGGCGCCTGAGAGAAGTTCAACCGCCGCTGATTATCTGCACCCATGCGCAGACGCCTGAAAAAATTCTGGCAGAAAAGATCATCTCTGAAGATGACCTCATCCATTGTCGCGAATTGGGTGCTGCGATGGGCGCGGGGCTTGGCCTGGGTGTCTACTAGCGCGAAGTCCTCCATTGATCTGGACGCAACGCCAGAAGAAAAACCGGCGGGTGTACACGGTCGATAATTCGCAGTCCCCCGGCAATCCGAGACTTCGCACACTTGAACGATTGGGATGCGCTCTCCGAGGACGTTCAAAGTGCGGCCCTGTCGCTTCAGCGTCTTGTTCCGCAGTTGCATACCCATCTAATTGCAAAGGCGGCAAATCCTCTTGAGGTTCACTTCCCATCCGTCCCGGCGCAGCAGCAAGCGGGCAAGCCCAGACTGACGGATGTTCGACCTTCGCACATCATGCCTGCCCCGGACGTGGCCGGTAGTGAGGCATGGGTCTCACTTTGCTCGGTTGTTTGGAGGGTGCATGATGCAGCCGGACCATATGTGGTCGATAGTGCTTTACACCCCGGGTTGCCGAATTAAATTCCGCAAGGGTCACCAGTTGATCGTTTGACATAGAAAACAAAGAGGCAGAGCAACTTAGTGACCGTGGCACACCCTTCGCTCATAATCATCGCATTGCTTCCCTTTATCGGAGCGCTGTTTCCGGGTCTCATGATCCGCGCGGGCAGGAACGCCTGCGCTATCTTCACTGCGGTGCCAACCGCTTTGGCACTGACGATGCTGCTTGTACTCGCCCCCGCTGTCATGGATGGCCAGGTAATCACGGCAGAAATCGAATGGTTGCCCCAGCTTGGCCTGTCTGCCGCATTCTTCCTTGACGGTCTTGGCTTCCTGTTTGCCGCGATGATCCTAGGCGTTGGGCTGCTCATCACGCTTTATGCGCGTTTCTACTTGTCGGGCGACGATCCGATGGGGCAGTTCTATACCTACCTGCTGCTGTTTCAGGGTGCGATGCTCGGCATTGTTCTGTCCGACAACATCCTGCTTTTGCTGATCTTCTGGGAGCTGACCAGTCTTTCGTCCTTCCTGCTGATCGGATATTGGAAGCACCTGCCCGAGGGCCGCCAGGGCGCGCGGATGGCTCTGGCCGTGACGGGTGCGGGAGGGTTGGCAATGATCGGTGGCATGCTGATCCTCGGCAACATCGTCGGCAGCTACAATCTGACCGACATCCTGCAAGCCGGGGACGAGATACGCGCCTCGGAATGGTATATGCCGGCACTTGTCCTGATCCTGCTTGGGGCGTTCACGAAGTCGGCGCAATTCCCGTTCCACTTCTGGCTTCCGCACGCGATGGCGGCGCCGACGCCGGTCTCGGCATATCTGCATTCGGCCACGATGGTCAAAGCAGGCGTCTTCCTGATGGCAAGGATGTGGCCCGTTCTCGCCGGGACAGACGCCTGGTTCTACATCGTCTCGACTGTCGGGCTGATAACGATGGTCCTCGGCGCGCTGATCGCGCTCTTCAAGGACGATCTCAAGGCGTTGTTGGCCTATTCGACGGTCAGTCACCTCGGGCTGCTGACAATGCTGCTGGGCTTCGGGACCCCAATGGCGGCACTGGTGGCGGTGTTTCACATCATCAACCACCTGACCTTCAAGGCGGCGCTCTTCATGACCGCGGGCATTGTCGATCACGAAGCGCATACACGCGACATCAAGCGGTTGGGTGGGCTGCGAACCCTGATGCCGGTGACCTTTGCGATCGGAACGCTCGCGGCGCTTTCGATGGCGGGTATCCCGTTCCTGAACGGCTTCCTGTCGAAAGAGATGATGCTGGAAGAAGCATCTCACACCAACTGGGCGGGCAGCCACTATGCGGTGCCGGTGCTCGCGACGCTGGGGGCACTACTGTCGGTCGCCTATTCCTTCCGCTTCATTTCTCACGTCTTCCTCGGTCCGGTGCGGGACGACTATCCTCACAAGCCGCACGATCCCCCCTTCGGCATGTGGGCCGCCCCGGCTCTTCTGGTCCTTCTCGTCGTCCTGATCGGTGTCCTGCCGCACCTGGCGGAACCTCTGGTTCGCGTTGCGGCTAATGCCGTTACCGGTGGCGAACTGCCGTCGTTCTATCTGAAGATTTGGCATGGGTTCACTCCGGCGCTGTACATGTCGGGCATCGCGGTTCTGGGCGGTGCTGCGCTATTGGCGATTCACGCACCTCTGGACCGGATGTGGATCGCCACCCCCCGTCCCGAAGCAAAGGTGATTTTCGACCGGCTGGTCGACGCGGCGGCGAGATTGTCCCGGCGCATAACGGATGCGACCCATGACGGCGCCATGTCGCGTTACCTGGCGATCTTTGTCGCCTCCACCACCGTGCTCGGCTACATCGCCTGGAGCGGCAGCGGACTGCCCGCACCGACGCGTGAACACTTGCCGGTTCCGCCGCTGGTCCTGGTCGGCTGGGCGCTTCTTATGGTGGCGACCGGATCGGTCGTATTGATGCACCGCCAACGGTTTCGCGCCCTCGTCCTGATCGGCGTGATCGGTCTGACGATTTCTTTCGGCTTCGTCTTCCTGTCGGCACCTGACCTGGCTCTGACGCAGATTTCAGTGGAGACGGTGACGATCATGCTGCTGCTGCTGGCCCTGCATTACATGCCGAAGGCATCGCCTATCGAAAGCGGCGTCGGGCGGCGTTTCAGGGACGGAGTGATAGCTGTGGCAGCTGGCGGAGGCGTGGGTGCGCTTGCCTACGTGTTCCTGCTACGCGACACCGCGTCGATCTCGGAATATCACTTAGCCAACTCCTACGAAGGCGGCGGCGGCACCAATGTGGTCAACGTCATCCTTGTCGATTTCCGAGGCTACGACACCTATGGCGAGATCATTGTCCTTGGTATTGCCGGCCTCATCATCTTCGCCGTCATGGAAGCACTGCTGGGTGGACCTGCAGCGCGCAAGCTCCGCAATATGGACTTTTCGCGGGACCGATCCAGGGACAGGCACCCCCTGATGATGGTTATCGCCACCCGCGTGATGATGCCGATCGCGGTGATGGTCGGAATTTATATCTTCCTCCGGGGTCATAACCAGCCAGGCGGCGGCTTTGTCGCCGGTCTCGTCATCTCGATCGCGCTTCTTATGCAGTACATGGCATCGGGTTTCGCCTGGGCGCAGAAACGCCAACGGATCGAGTATCATTCGATGATCGGCTGGGGCGTCGTCATTGCCGGCCTGACCGGCGCCGGCGCCTGGCTTGCCGGAAAACCGTTTCTGACAAGCGGCTACGACTACTTCCACTTCCCGCCTATCGAGGAGTTCGAACTGGCAACCGCAATGCTGTTCGACGTGGGCGTGCTGCTGACGGTGCTCGGCGCGGTGATGCTGATGCTGTACAGCCTCTCGCGCATCGCCCGCTACGCGGGAGAGACCGTCAACCAGGAGCCCATGGATTATGACCCGTCGGCGCGGACCCAAGTGGCGAAGGAGGAAGAATAACGTGGAGCTTATAGTGGCCAGTTCCGTGGGGGCACTTACCGCGGCCGGGGTCTACCTCATTCTTCGGCTCAGAGCGTTCGCGACGATCCTGGGGCTCGCCTTGCTGTCTTATGCGGTGAACGTCTTTCTCTTCGCGTCGGGCCGGCTTGCGATCGACTTACCGCCGATACTGTCGCCCTACGGCGAAGCGAGTTATACTGACCCGTTGCCACAAGCCCTCGTGCTTACGGCGATCGTCATCTCCTTCGGTATGACCGCCGTGCTGGTGATGGTCGCTCTCGGCGCTTATCTGGAATCGGACGACGACCGGATCGATGTAATAGACCCCGCCCAGGCAGACGACGAAACCGGTGGGAGCGCGGCGAAATGAATCACTGGATCATCGCGCCTGTCATTCTGCCGGCTTTGCTGGCTCCGATTCTCGGTTTCGTCATGCGCCACGATATGCCCCTGGCGCGCGCCGCCTCGATGGCGGGTACGGTCGCGTTGGTCGCCATTGCGATAGGTCTATTCGTCATGTCGGTCGGGGAACCACAGGTCTACTACCTTGGCGACTGGCCTGCACCATTCGGTATCGTTCTGGTTCTTGACCGGCTCTCTGCACTGATGGTGCTGGTCACGACGGTACTGGCCCTCATCGTGCTCTTCCACGCAATCGCGACTGGCTGGGACGCGCGCGGGCGGCATTTCCACGCCTTGTTCCAATTCCAGCTAATGGGCATCGTCGGCGCATTTCTGACGGGCGACATCTTCAACCTATTCGTCTTTTTCGAGATCCTGCTGATCGCTTCATACGGGCTGATGATCCATTCGGGTGGACGCGAACGAATGCGCGCCGGCCTGCAATACGTCGTCATCAATCTTGCCGGATCGACGCTGTTCCTTTTCGCGCTTGGCGTGCTTTACGCATCGACCGGGACACTGAACATCGCGGACCTTGCGCTTCGTCTTCAGGACGTTCCACCAGAGGAGGCCGCGCTGGTTCGCGTAGCCGCCATGCTTCTGATGATCGTCTTCGCATTGAAAGCTGCGCTCTTCCCGATCCAGTTCTGGTTGCCCGGCACCTATGCAAATGCTCCGGCGCCAGTAGCCGCGCTATTTGCGATCATGACGAAGGTGGGAGCCTACGCGATCCTGAGGGTCCATACGCTTGTCTTCGGCCCCGGTGTGGAGGCAACAGACGGGCTGGCCGGAACGTGGCTGTTTCCAGCCGCCATCGTCACGATCGCGATCGGCGCAATCGGCGTTCTCGGTGCGCGACGCCTGATGCCACTGATCGCCTTTTCGGTGGTTGGCTCAATGGGTACGCTGATGGTCGCCGTGTCGTCGTTCTCGCCCGCAGCGACCACGGCGTCGCTCTATTACCTCGTGCATTCCACCTTCGCCGCGGCCGCGCTGTTCCTGATGGCCGATCTCGTCGTTGCGCGACGCGAATCCGACGTGCTTGGTGTCAGGCCGGCCACGGTACAGAACGGGCTGTTCGCCGCGTTGTTTTTTGCCGGGGCGATAGGGATGGCAGGCATGCCGCCTCTGAGCGGGTTTCTCGGCAAGCTGCTGGTACTCGACTCGCTGCGCGAGCCCGGTGAAATCGCCTGGGCTTGGAGTGCGGTACTTGTCGGCTCGCTGCTGACAATCGTCGGCTTTGCGCGGGCTGGCAGCAACCTTTTCTGGAAATCCGTCACCATCAACGTTGATGATGCCAAGACCGACGAGGAAGCCGCCCTCCGGCGCAAACCGATTGCTGCGGGCGTCGCCGAAATCGCGCCGGCGATGGCCGCCATCAGCGTGCTGGCGGTCTTGTCGGCATTCGCCGGGCCGCTGACGGAATATCTCGATGGCACGACGTCGCAGCTTTTTGACCGCGAGGGCTATGTGACGTCGGTTCTCGGAAACGATACGGAGAGCTGACATGATCGATCGTATTATTCCGCACCCTCTGCTCAGCATTTCGCTTGCCTGCGTCTGGCTTGGCCTCGTGAATACCGTCTCGGTCGGCAATCTTCTGCTCGGCGCGGTTTTCGGCCTCGTCGTTCCGATGCTGACAGCGCCTTACTGGCCCAATCGTCCGAAGCTCAGCCGTCCTCTGGTATGCATAACCTACCTGCTGATAGTCTTGTGGGACATCGTCGTGGCAAATGTCCAAGTGGCACTGATCATCGTATTCAAGCGGAATGCCGATCTTCGCACCCACTGGATCAACGTGCCACTGGAACTGACGTCGCCGGAAGCGATCACTGTGCTGGCAGGGACGATCACCATGACACCGGGTACCGTTTCTGCGACGCTTGCGGCAGACGGAAGGTCAATCCTCGTGCACTGCCTGCACACCGACGATCCAGATGGCGTGCGTGACCAGATCAAAGAACGCTATGAACAGCGCCTCAAGGAGATTTTCGAATGATAGCCGCCGCCCTCATGTTTTCCTTCGCTTGTTTCGGGCTGGGGCTTCTGTTCTGTCTCTGGCGAATTGCCGTGGGACCGGATTCCGCCGACCGGATTCTCGCGTTGGACACGATCGTGGTCAACGTGATCGCGCTGCTGGTTCTCTATGGAATCTCACGAGGCACCACGATCTATTTCGAGGCATCAATGCTGATAGCCATGGTTGGCTTCGTGTCCACCGTCGCCTATTGCCGCTTCGTATTGCGCGGCGACATCATCGAGTGAACTAGGCCATGCAAATCATCGTGGAAATTCTGATCTCCTTCTTTATCGTCCTTGGCGGCATCTTCGGTCTCGTAGGTTCCTTCGGGCTGATAAAGCTGCGTGATACGATGCAAAGATTGCACGCCCCAACGAAGGCGACGACGCTTGGCGTCGGAAGCGCACTGATTGCTTCCATGCTCTACTTTTTGCTGGTGAAAGGTAGCTTGTCCTTTCACGAACTTCTGATCACGCTGTTTCTTTTCCTGACTGCACCGATCTCCGCGAACTTCATCGCGAAGACCTACATGATCAGAAATGTCTCGAAGCAGACCCTTCCGAGGTCGGGTACCGACTACGGATGGGCGGTATATGATGATCCGCCCATGTTGACCCAGGACGACTGATCCAAACCGTTTCGGACCGGCACGAGCGGTTCAGTGGGATCGCCAAGAGCGCCTTGCGTCAGTGCGGAGGTTCGGTATCTGTCTTGGCAATCAGGATTTCGAACACGCGCCTGAAATCCGCCACGGTCGTGCGCCCAAGAATATCGTCGGCGATTTCCGCAGGAGACCATATCCAGGATCTTGCCGGGTCATGCAGCATGGCCCAGTCTCCGAACATGCGGTCATGCACGGTCTCGGACACGCGCAGTTGGACATCCAGGTGTCGGTCGTCCTGTCGAATGCGTTCGAACGCGGCCTGAACCTCCGTTCTAGGACCCTCAAGCAACTGAAGGTAAATGTCATGACGGCAGACAAGCGCCCCGGTTACACCGTCCCGAGTGTTGCATCGCCGAGCATCCAACAAGATGCCATTGAGCATGGCATCGTCATACCCGAAGGGCTGCGAGGAATAGATGATTTGGATAAGATCCGAGATGGCGTCAGCTCCTGTAAGGGCCATGCGGGCCCAGACAGGGCGTCGGCACAACTGGCCACCGGCTGAGTGCACTCTACGCGTAAGGCGGTTCAGAGTCCCTGCCTATATCTACCGTTTATGTTCACCCACAACACAACGACGCGTGAAGCATTGCCGATGCTACAGCAAACGGCGTTGCGGCATGACATCCAATAATGGTGATCTGCGCTTCCGATCATATTGGGCGGTCGCGGAAATGAGCACAAACCGACGCGCTCGGGGATCAGCAATCACACCTTGATTTGCGACGCGATGCGGCCTTGCGAAGCAAAGGCCGGTTCTATCGGGTCTGCCCTTGTTACCATTGCCGCTCGATCCGAAACACCGCAGGCCTTCAGGTCTGTTCGATCAGCATGACGTGGGCATCTCCGGCACGCATCTTGCCGGATGCGCGCTCCAGTCGCAGGTAAGCCAGCGCTTCACCCCCAGCCTGGGTATACAAAGTCCCCGCAACCTTGCCTTTCTCCGATAGAATCTCGGTCCCTACGGGCGCTGAACCCTCGACGGTCACCCGGCAGAGGCCCTTCCGTAATTCGGTCTTGTGCTTCATTCGCGCCGTCACTTCCTGCCCCACGTAGCATCCCTTGCGGAAATCCACGCCATGCAATCGCTCGAAGCCGACCTCAAGAGGAAAGGATTCGTTCGGGATCAGTTCAATACCGCTTTCCGGAACACCGGCCGCCACGCGCAGCGCATCCCAGTCCGCCTGCTCGCCCGGACGCCCGTCATAGGCGCGCCAGCCCAGCGACGGATCGCGCGGATCCGCGAATGCCCCATCCGGCACCGGACCAGGGCCGCAAGCCACCACGATGTCCGTGGGCTCGATGGCAACGTTGGCGCGCAGCTTGTACATCGCCAACCGTTGCACAAGGCCCTGGGCCAGCGGCTCGGCAACGTCCAGAAGGATTGCATCCTCCGAAGGAACAAGGAAGAAGTCAGCCAAGTATTTACCCTGCGGGGTAAGGATCGCCGTCCACACCAGCCCGTGTTTCAACAGGGAAACGTCGTTGGTGACAAGGTTCTGCAGAAACTCTACCCGGTCCTCTCCGGTAATCCGGAACACGCGTCTCGATGTCATGGCTTTTCTCCCTGCCCTTCCCCGGCGTATATAGAATGCTTTCCACAACTCTTCATCCCCATGCCCGCACCTCTTTCAGTCGTCATTCCAACTCTGAACGCCGCCGAAGCGCTTCCCGAGACGGCAGAGGCGCTGTTGTCCGGTGCAACCGAGGGCTTGATCCGGGACCTCGTCATTACCGACGGCGGCTCGGAGGACGAGACCCCTTTGGTTGCGAAAGAACTGGGCGGGACGTGGATCGAAGGCCCGCCCGGACGCGGCGGACAGATCGCCCGTGGGGTCGATGCATCCTCGGCGCCCTGGCTCTTGATCCTGCACGCCGACACTCATCTGTCGGACGGCTGGACCATGGCCGTATTCGATCACATGAATACCCACCCGGATCAGGCCGGTTACTTCCGTCTGGCATTCCGTGCAGAGGGCCTCGCCCCGCGACTTGTGGCCGGGGCGGCAAATCTCCGCTCCCGCGTCATGCATCTGCCTTACGGAGATCAGGGACTTCTGATTTCTCGCGCACTTCTTGCGGAGATCGGAGGATTTCCGGCGATACCCCTCATGGAAGACGTTGCTCTTGCCGACAAGCTGAAGGGCCGCTTCCGCCGGCTTGACGCTGAAGCACGGACATCTGCCGACCGCTATCGCCGCGACGGCTGGATCCGGCGGGCGGCAGGAAATCTTGGCACTCTCCTCAGATACAGGCTTGGAACGGAACCGGAAGAACTTCGCCAGCGATACGAAAAATGACCGCTCAACCTTCTGCGAACTGAAGTTCATAGAGCCGGGCATAGACGCCTCCGCGCTCCATGAGCTCGCTGTGGCGGCCTTGGTCGACTACGCGCCCCTTGTCCATGACCACGATCCGATCCGCCCGCCGGATGGTCGACAACCGGTGCGCGATGACCAACGTCGTGCGCCCGGTCGAGAGGTCGTCGAGGGCCTGCTGCACCCGCACTTCGCTTTCGGCATCAAGCGCACTTGTAGCTTCATCCAGAAGAAGGATCGGCGCATTCCTGACCAAGGCACGCGCAATGGCCACGCGCTGGCGCTGGCCGCCGGACAGAAGCGATCCTCGCGGACCAACCGGTGTGTCCAGTCCTTGTGGAAGGGTGCCCACGAAGTCGGCCAGATGCGCCGCGCTCAGTGCTTCGCCAAGTGTTTCGTCGGCAATTCCGGCAGTGTTGAGGACGATGTTGTCTCTCAGCGAGTCGTCGAACATCGGGGCATCCTGGGTCACAACGGAAAACAGCGCTCTCAGCTCCATCAACTCCATCGAAGCCGTTGACACGCCGCCGACACTGACCTGCCCCGAAGCAGGATCAACAAGACGCGTCAAGACATTGAAAACCGTTGACTTGCCAGCACCGGATGCGCCGACCAACGCGGTCGTCTCGCCCGCCTTCGCGATAAAACTCGCCCCGTTCAGTGCGCTTTCGGTTCCGTATGTAACAACGACATCCTCAAACACGATATCGGCCCTGGAGGCATCCGCCGGGACCGGTACCGGCGCGGCAGGCGACAGGATCGTCGGGGATTCTCGGAAGATTTCGTGGATACGCTCGAGACTGGCACGCGCCGCCTGCCAGGCACCGGAAACATTCGCCACCCGGCGCAGCGGTTCGAAAATCAGTCCCATTGCGGTAAAGAAGGACATGAACTCGCCAACGGTTTTCTCGCCGTCGATGATCTGTCCACCGCCGTAGACCAGGACGCCCGCGAACCCCAGCGCGGCAACGAAATCCGTCATCGCCGGAATGCCCGCCTGTCCCATTCGGGCCTTCATTTCCTGGCGCAGATACTGTCGAATGGTCGACGCGAAACGCCGCTGCTCGAGTTCTTCGGCCGTATTCAGCTTGAGCGTGTTCATTCCGTGGAAAATCTCGTCCAGTCGCGTGGACAAGCGCCCCGCGCCTTCGCGCGCACGTCTGACGGTCTTGCGTACAAATTTCTGCAGAACCAGGATTGGACCAAGGAGCAGCGGCGCGCCCGCGACGGCAATCAGAGTCCAAAGCCAGTCGATGGAGATCGCGACGGAAAGCAATGCGATCAAGCTGATAACATCGCGTCCGGTCGCCGCCAGGACCACTTGCCAGATCCCATTGGCAGCAGCCGTATCGCCGCGCACGCGCTCGATCAGAGTTCCGGGCGGATTGCGTTGGAAATAGGAACTGTCCAAGGTCATCAGATGCGAGACCATGTCCTTCTGCATGGAGGCAACGACGCGAAGCCCCGCACCCTGCATCAAGATCCGGTGTGAGAAGGCCGAAATGGCACGAATGACGAATATCCCGCCGATCGCCACCGCCACCCAATAGACCGCCCGGCGATCACCGGCGATAAAGACATCGTCGAACATGGGCCGCACGATGTAGCTGAGAGCGCCCAGCATCGAGCCTTCCAACGCCATGAAGAAAAGCGCGGCCCCGATCCATGCACGTTGCGGTTTGAGGTAGTCACGCCAGAGCCATCTGATAAGCGGCATATCCCCGGCACGCGGTATCATGCGCGTATCTGGCGTCTGTGTCTCGGTCAAAAAACAGTCCGTCCCGCTTGCTGCCTGGCCCTGACTAGCCCGCCCCGGCGGGCCGCACAAGAGAGGCCCTTCAGAGGTAATTGACGCTTTCGGCGGAAGCGCCTAGGGCTTTCCGCACCTGTCACTTCGGAGTGCGTATGATGACGCTTGGCAACGGCCGAACCTACCTTGCAATACCTGGTCCTTCGGTCATGCCCGAACGCGTGATACGCGCAATGATGCGATCCGCACCCAACATCTACAACGGCGAACTTCCGGACATGCTTCCGGGATTGATCCGTGATCTCAAATCGGTCGCCCGCACCGCGCACCATGCTTCTGTCTATATATGCAACGGTCACGGCGCCTGGGAAGCCGCGCTGAACAACGTCCTTTCGCCGGGTGACCGGGTACTTGTCGCATCGACCGGCAATTTCTCGCGTGGCTGGGCAGATGTCGCGCGAACACTTGGCATCGAACCCGAGATTCTCGATTTCGGCAATTGTGATCCGATCGATCCCGAGGCACTGCAAGAACGCCTGCAAGCCGACGCCGAAGGTCGATTTCGCGCCGTCATGGTCGTACAAACCGACACCGCCACCAGCGTGCGCAGCGATATCCCGGCCATCCGAAGAGCCATAGATGCCGCAGGGCACGACGCGCTTCTGATGGTCGACAGCATTGCTTGCCTGGCCTGCGATCGAATGGAAATGGACGCATGGGGCGTAGACGTCCTTGTCACCTGCTCGCAGAAAGGGCTGATGACACCGCCCGGAATGGGGTTCGTCTTTTATAACGACAAGGCCGACCGCTGGCGCGAAACCGCCAGGTCGGTCTCATACTACTGGGACTGGCGCCCTCGCACCGAACCCGAGGCTTTCTACAGGTATTTTGCAGGAACTGCGCCAACGCATCACATCTATGCGCTTCGCGAAGCACTCGACATGATCGCCGAGGAAGGCCTGGAAGCTGTGTGGCGCCGGCACGAGGTTCTGGCAAATGCCGTGTGGGCAGCTTTCGAGCACTGGGGGCAGGAAGGCCCACTGCAGCTGAACGCGGCCGATCCCGCCTACCGCTCGCATGCTGTAACCAGCATCCGCGCCGGCTCGGACAAGGGCGCTGAGTTGCGGAATTGGTGCGAGGAGCGCGCCGGTCTGACACTTGGTATCGGGCTTGGGATGGAGCCTACCGAGAACTTTTTCCGTCTCGGTCACATGGGTCACGTCAATGCCCAGATGGTTCTTGGCGCCTTGGCCACTATTGAAGCCGGGCTGAAGGCCCTCGGCATCCAACACCTTTCGGGCGGGGTCGATGCTGCATGTTCGGTCATTGCGGAACACGCCTGACCAACCATTTCAAACTTGCACATGATCAAAGATCGACGCGCGATCAGTCGCTGACGTCTTTCCCAAAATCGACGGTTATCAGGCGGTCTGCAGTCCATCCTACCAAGCCTGCCATAATCATACCCCACAGCGCCCAAACTGCAAAAAGTGCCACAAATGTAAGAACGAACGCCGATACCAGGAAGGCGTTGGTGTAGTTTTCGACCATATCGACGCGCTCCAGCAGAAGCCCCGTTTTGTTCACTTTAGAACAAGCCGCAAACATTTCCAGTAGGAACGCAATAAAATTTCGCGTTCAAGCAGCTATTTGCCGAGAGCGCACGCAAGCGCATGCGGCAGAACCTCGGTCAGGAGGTCAAGTTCGGCCGTCGTTCCGCAACTGATGCGAATACAGCGATTTCCCGGCGCGGCGAATGGCATCCGCACGAAAACGTCCTGCTCGATCAAGGCTTGCAGCACCGCCTTTGCGAAAGAACCGTCTCGGCCGCAATCAATCGTCACAAAGTTCGTCGCAGACGGCAGCGGGACAAGGCCATTGTCGCGCGCTATGACCCCGATCCGTTCCCGTGAGCGAGAGACTTCAGCTTTGACAGACTTCAGCCATTCACCATCCGCCAGGGCAGCCAATGCCGCGACCTGACCAAGTCGGCTCATGCCAAAATGGTTCCGAACCTTCTCGAATCCACGGATCACTTCCCGTTCACCTATGGCATATCCGACGCGCATACCTGCAAGGCCATGTGCCTTGGAGAACGTCCGCATCCGGATGACCTGCGGGTTCGATGTGTCGATACGCGGAATGGCTTCCTCGGGCGCGAACTCGACATAAGCTTCGTCCAGAACCAGCAGGCATCCTTTAGGCAGGTCCGCTATCATGTCGTCGATCACGCCCGCGGTGTGCCAGGTGCCCATCGGGTTGTCGGGATTGGACAGATAGACCAGTTTGGCCGAAGTCTCGGAGACCGCCTTCAACAAAGCTTCCGGGTCTTCGCGGTCGTCACGATAGGGCACCTTGGTCAGCGCGGCACCGTAGCCCGCGACGTGGTAGTTGAACGTCGGATAAGCGCCATCGGACGTCACCACACGGTCGCCCGGCCCCGCATAAAGACGAACGACATAACCCAGCAGGGCGTCCACGCCCTCGCCGACCACAACCTCGTCCGCGGCGACCCCGTGGTACTCCGCCAGGGCGTGACGCAGATCTAAATTCTCGGGATCGCCATATTTCCAAGCATCGGGCGCCGCCTCGCGGATCGCCTGAATGACCTTCGGAGATGGGCCAAAGACACTCTCGTTAGCGCCGATCCGCGCCACAAAGCCGCGCCCGCGTGACCTTTCCAAAGCCTCGGGCCCGACGAAAGGCACGGTAGACGGTAGGCTGGCGGCAAGCGGGGTTTCTTGGGGTCTGGACATGAACGGATCAAGCACCGAAGCCGCAGCGGATTCAAGACGCTTTAGGAGACCACGGCATCCGGCTCGGATGACCTTGCGAGAAGGTCACCAGAACCGGACACCAGGTCTCCACACGAGCGGAGGACGACCGCATAAGCCGGTGGATCAGATCACCACGACATCCAGCGGCGGAAACCCGTTGAAGCCAACCGAGGAATACGACGTCGTATAGGCACCCGTGTTCCGAATGATGATCTTGTCGCCGGCTTTCAGGGTCAACGGCAGGTTGACAGGGCGTTTTTCGTACAGCACATCGGCACTGTCGCAGGACGGGCCCGCCATGATGCACGGACCCATAGGATCGGTGTCTCGACGGGTAATGAACTGATATCGGATCGCCTCGTCCATCGTCTCGGCGAGGCCAGAGAACTTGCCTATGTCCAGATACACCCAGCGGTGCAGGTCATCGGCGGTCTTGCGACTTACCAGCAGCACTTCAGCGGCGATCACGCCGGCGTTGGCGACCATTCCGCGGCCGGGCTCGGCCATGACGTCGATCCCGCCGAAGCGGGCGCGTACGCGGTCGATCACACCACGGGCATAGACCTCGGCGCTTTCTATGGCCTCCCCATAAAACGCCGGAAAACCCCCACCGATGTTCAGAAGAGACAGGTCGTGACCTTCGGCTTCGGCCGAAGCCCAAGTCGCCGAGATCTCGTCGAGCGTGGCTTCCCACATCTCGGCGCGACGGGTCTGACTGCCAACATGGAACGAGAACCCCACGGGCTTGAGTCCCAGGAGAACAGCCGCGTCTAGCAGTTCCAGCGCCGTCGCCCTGTCACAACCGAATTTGCGGCTAAGCGGCCAATCCGCCTGGCTGTTGTTGACCAGCAGGCGGATGTAGACTTGGGCACCGGGCGCATGAAGTGCAATCTTTTCCAGTTCTTCCTCGGCATCCACCGCGAACAACCGTACGCCCGCTTCCCAAGCGAAGGAAATATCCGAGGCGCGTTTGACGGTATTGCCGAAACTGATGGTCTCCGGTCGCGCGCCCTGGCTGAGACAAAGCTCGATCTCGCCCCGCGAGGCAGCATCGAAATGGCATCCAAGCGAGGCCAGCCGCTCGATGATCGCACGCTCGGGATTCGCTTTGACGGCGTAGTGGATGTGCGCTGCTCCCAGGCCGGCCTTCAGAGCCGAATAGTTGTCGGCAACCTGATCAAGGTCCAGGATCACCGTCGGCCGGTCGAAGCGATGGGTTTCGGCGAAAGTTTCAGCACGGGACAGGACTTGTTTGGGCTCGAAGCCCAGCGCATGCAGTGTCATGGTCATCTCCAATAGACCCGGCCATATATGGCCGCTCAGTTCCAAGGGAGACGTTACCGTCGCTGCATAAACGCGTGGGATAGGCCCGTGGCCAGAGGCGCGTGCGTTGGCGTCTTGATCGCGCATATGAGACCGATTGCCGAGTCGCGCAAGAGGGAAAATTGCGGAATTCTTCCGCAGTCTTTTGGCCCCTCCCAAATGCGATCTTTTGGACACGTCGCGAATGAGCAATCATGCCGCCGCAAACAAGCGGTTCGCCAACCGGGGGAGCTGAGAGTTTGGCTGCAACATGAGAGGAACACACATGAAAATCGGCTTCATAGGTCTGGGTAACGTCGGCGGAAAGCTGGCAGGTTCGATCCTTCGCAACGGCTTCGACCTGACAGTGCGCGACCTGGACCGTTCCGCGGCCGACCCTTTCCTGGCCAAGGGAGCCAGCTGGGCCGAAAGTCCAGCCGAAATGGCCCGCACGGTTGACCTCGTCATCACCTGCCTGCCCTCGCCCGCCGCCTGTGCGGCAGTGATGGAAGGAGAGGAAGGTGTTCTTGGTGGCCTGGCTCCCGGAAAGATCTGGGCAGAGATGTCCACGACGGATGCCTCAGAAATGGCGCGCCTCGCCGCGCTGGTGCAGCGAACAGGTGCTGCGGCCATCGAATGCCCGGTCTCAGGCGGCTGCCATAGGGCGGCGACAGGTAACATCTCGATCTTCGCGGGCTGCGACCGGGAAACATTCGAGCGTATGCTTCCCATCCTGACTGTCCTCGGCCGCCGCGTCCTTCACACAGGACCCATCGGCACCGCCTCGACGCTGAAAGTCATGACCAACTACCTCGCCACCGCCAATCTGCTGACACTTTGCGAGGCGATGGTGACGATGAAAGCCGCTGGACTGGACCTGGCCACCACATACGAGGCGATCAAGATATCCTCGGGCACCTCTTTCGTCCACGAGACCGAATCCCAGGTCATCCTGAACGGCTCGCGCACCATAGATTTCACGATGGATCTCGTGCTGAAGGATATCGGGCTATTCCACAAGATCGCCGAGGACAACGGCGTGCCGCTGGAGATCTCGCCCCTGATGATCGAGATCTTCAAGGACGGTCAGTCCCGCTATGGCGCCCGCGCGCAATCCGACGACATTATCCGTCGCCTGGAAGAGGCAACCGGCCTCGACATCACCGCGCCGGGCTTTCCCGCCGAGATGGTCGACGACGAGCCGGAAGAAAGGGGTTACGAGGTGGTTCCGCCGCGGTAAGATAGGCCATGCCTGACGATCCAGACCTTGAAATTGCCTACAAGGTGGAAACACCAGAAGACAATCTCCGGCTCTACAGCAATTGGGCCGCAACCTATGATGCGGGCTTTGTCGAAGCCACAACGTATCGCTTCCCCGAAATCGTCGTTCGAACCTATCTGGAAACCGGCGGTGGCGAACCCTGCCTGGACGTCGGCTGCGGCACTGGCGTCATCGGAGAGCACTTCCCGGACGGCGCGGTTCTGGACGGGCTGGATCTTTCGCCCGAGATGCTGGCCGTGGCCCGCAGAAAGGGCCATTACCGCAACTTGATCGAAGCGAACCTGAAGCAGACACTTCCGATCCCGGATGCCACCTATGCCGGTCTTGTCAGTTCGGGCACCTTCACGCACGGCCACGTCGGCGCCGAGGCACTGCCCGAACTGGTGCGTATCCTTGCACGCGGCGCCCTTGCCGTGATCACCGTGCGACTGCAGGTCTGGACAGAGATGGGGTTTGAGCCGACATTTGTTGCGCTGGCGGGCGATGGCCTGGTGTCGCTGCCCGAGATGTCAGAGGAAAAGATCTACGCCGATCCGGACAGAGCCCCCGAGGGCCATGACCAGGATACCGGCTACATTGTCACCTTCCGCCGTCTCTGAGACGACATGCCCCGAGTAATCCTATTCAACAAGCCGATGGGTGTGCTCACGCAATTCACGGACACGAAGAACCCAACGCCCCGGCCGACCCTATCGGGCTTCGGTCTGCCGCCGGGCGTTTATGCCGCCGGACGGCTTGACCGGGACAGCGAGGGACTTCTGGTGCTGACCGACGATGGCAGGCTTCAGGCCCGGATCGCTTCGCCCAAGGCCCGGACGGAAAAAACCTACCTCGTACAGGTCGAAGGCTACCCATCCGACGCCGATCTGGCGCCGCTGCGCCAAGGCGTGACGCTGAAAGACGGCAAGACGCGTCCGGCACAGGTGCGCATGATCGACCCGCCCGGTATCTGGGACCGCGATCCACCGGTCCGGGTTCGCAAATCCATCCCCGATCGGTGGCTGGAAATCACCCTCACGGAAGGACGAAACCGGCAAGTGCGCCGGATGACAGCAGCCATCGGGCTCCCCACGCTGCGCCTGGTCCGGTGGCGGATCGGAGACTGGTCGATCGGCGATCTTGCGCCGGGCGAATGGCGCGACGCCTGAGGCCGCAAGAGCCCCATTGAAAATCTCCGCCAATCGCACAATCTGGCAGAGCGCGGCCCGCCACGCGCCGCATTTCAGACTGATTCGCACACACCCCGGCAGGCGGTCCGGCTTTCAGAAGGATCAGGCGCATGATGATAGTGCGCTGCTACCTCGCCCCGTCCTCGATCGAGGGACTGGGTGTCTTTTGCCATGATGACATCAAGAAGGGGCAGAACGTCTGGCAAAGCGACCCGATACTGGACGTGTCAATTCCGGTCTCGAAACTCGACGATGTCGCGCCTCACGTCCGGGAGTTCCTTGAACGATACAGCTATCCCGACTGGAACAATCCCGGATTCATCATTCTCGAGTCCGACGAAGGTCGGTTCATGAATCACGCCGACGAGCCGAATCTCGACTTCTCGGATCAGGTTCATGGCATCGCCGTCTACGACATTCCCGCCGGCACAGAGTTGACCTGCCACTACTCGACCTTCACCGACGGGGCCATCGTCATGCAGCCGCCACGGCACAGGGTTGCTGTGGCCGCGCACTGAGGCTCGCTGGCCGCGCCCCGCAAGGACTGGTGGCTTCCCAGAGACGCCGCCAGTCCCCATGCCAACGTCAGCCACATCGACGCACCTTGTCGCTGGCACCGCTGTCAAGCATCGTGTCCAACTCGACCTCGACGTCGCCAGAGTCTTCCCGGAAGCCGTTTTGGCCTGATAGGCGCCGCGCCAATTTTGCCCGTCGATACGGTCTGGCAACCGGTTGATTCAGCGTCGGTGCGGATGCATCGCGACTTGAGGTGGCGGAGCCAAGTTCGTCGGTACGAGCGACGGATGCATCTTCTGAGATCGCCCTTACGACCACTACACAAAGACCTGGGCGACGCGGTTGGTTCGGAGGTCGATGCAAATCGTTTCTTGCACGCTGTGAAATGAAAAGGCCCTGCGAAAAGCGCAGGGCCCCTTAGTGTCAACGGCAACCAACGAATTGCCGTGTATATTTAGCTCAGTCAATCTTGGGCAGAAGACTGTCCAGAGACGCCTTGGCATCGCCGTAAAACATCCGTGTGTTCTCCTTGTAGAAGAGCGGATTTTCGATACCTGAATAACCGGTACCCTGCCCGCGCTTCGAGACGAACACCTGCTTGGCTTTCCAGCATTCCAGAACCGGCATACCGGCAATCGGGCTGTTAGGGTCGTCCTGTGCGGCAGGGTTCACGATGTCGTTCGAGCCGATGACGATTGCGACATCCGTGTTCGGGAAGTCATCGTTGATTTCGTCCATTTCCAGCACGATGTCGTATGGAACCTTGGCTTCGGCCAGAAGCACGTTCATGTGCCCTGGCAAACGGCCCGCGACCGGATGAATCGCGAAACGCACTTGCTTGCCTTGCGCCCGGAGCTTCCGGGTCAGTTCGCTGACCGACTGCTGCGCCTGCGCAACGGCCATGCCGTAGCCCGGGATGATGATGATCGAATCGGCATCGTTCAGGGCCGCGGCCACGCCGTCGGCATCGATGGCGATCTGCTCGCCCTCGACCGCCATGGCAGGTCCTCCGTCTCCACCAAAGCCACCAAGGATGACGCTGACGAAATGCCGGTTCATGGCCTTGCACATGATGTAGGACAGGATCGCACCCGAGGAGCCGACCAGCGCGCCGGTGACGATCAGCAGATCATTCCCCAAGGTGAAGCCGATGGCCGCCGCCGCCCAGCCCGAATAGCTGTTCAGCATGGAGACAACGACGGGCATGTCCGCACCACCGATCCCCATGATCAGGTGCCACCCGATGAAGCCCGCGATCAGCGTGACCAGCACCATCGTCCAGATGTCCGCGCCGTTGAAATAGGCAATCCCCAGGATCAGACAGGCGATAACCGACAGCGCATTCAGCCAATGACCAGAGATGAACGGAATCGGAGCTTCGGCGTTTGGCAGGATCAGCTTTTTGGGCTTGCCGTCGATCTTGCCGGCCAGCTTGCCGAAGGCGACGACCGACCCGGTGAACGTTACCGCACCGATGAAGATGCCAAGAAAGACCTCGACCTTCAGGATCGCGACTTCCACCGCATCCTTCTTCCACAATTTCTCTCCGAACGCCGTCAGGTCGGCATCGGCCAGTGCCGTACCGCCGTCCCGTAGCGCCGAGACGGTGGACAGCATGATATCGGCATTAAGCCCGATGAATACGGCCGCCAGACCGACAAAGCTGTGAAGCGCCGCCACGAGCTGCGGCATCTCCGTCATCTGCACCCGCTGCGCGACAAAGACCCCAGCGACTGCGCCAGCGGCCACCGTCAGAATGATGAGCCAGAGGTTCCCAACGCCGGGGCTGAAGATCGTGGCCACCATGGCCAAGCCCATGCCGACGATCCCGTACCAGATCGCGCGCTTGGCGCTTTCCTGGTTTTTCAGGCCGCCGAGGGCAAGAATGAACAGAACCGAGGCCGCGATATAGGTGGCCGAAACAAGTCCGGTAGACAGCATGTTCCCGACCCCTTCTTAAGACTTCTGAAACATGGCAAGCATCCGGCGCGTGACCAGAAAGCCGCCAAAGATATTGATCGAGGCGATCAGGATCGAAATTGCCGCCAGCAGGACCACAAGCAGATTGCCCGATCCCACCTGCAACAACGCCCCTACGACGACGATCCCCGAAATCGCATTTGTGACGGCCATCAGCGGAGTATGCAGCGAATGCGCCACGCCCCAGATCACCTGGAAGCCTACGAAACAGGCCAGTGCGAATACCACGAAATGCTGCATGAAGCTGGCAGGCGCATAGGCCCCGATCAGCAGCATCAGCGCCCCACCAGCAACGAGCATGCCGACTTGTCGCTTGGTGGCATCCTTGAATTCGGCGACTTCCTTGGCCCGCTTTTCCTCCGCCGTAAGCTCTTTCGGCTTCTCTTTCTTCGGAGCCGCGGCAATTGCCTGCACCTTTGGCGGTGGGGGTGGCCAGGTAATTTCGCCAGCATGTGTCACGGTCGCGCCGCGGATGACGTCATCTTCCATGTTGTGAAAGACCTGACCGTCCTTCTCGGGTGTCAGATCGGTCATCATGTGGCGGATGTTCGTCGAGTAAAGCAGCGAAGACTGCGTAGCCATCCGAGAGGGGAAATCGGTATAGCCGACAATGGTAACGCCATTCTCGGTTACGATTTTTTCGTCCGGCCTGGTCAACTCGCAGTTGCCGCCCCGCTCGGCCGCCAGGTCGACGATTACCGATCCCGGCTTCATCATCTCGACCATATCTTTGGTCCACAGCACGGGCGCATCCCGGTTCGGGATCAGCGCGGTGGAGATGACGATATCGACCTCGGGCGCCAGTTCACGGAACTTCTTTAACTGCGCTTCCCGGAATTCAGGGCTGGACGGAGCCGCATATCCGCCGGTGGCAGCGCCATCCTGAGTTTGCTCCTCGAAGTCGAGATAAACGAATTCGGCACCCATCGACTCGATCTGCTCGGCCACTTCCGGGCGAACGTCGAATGCATAGGTGATCGCGCCCAGGCTGGTCGCCGTCCCGATTGCCGCAAGTCCCGCCACGCCGGCACCCACCACCAGAACCTTGGCTGGTGGCACCTTGCCGGCGGCGGTCACCTGGCCCGTGAAGAAACGACCGAAGTTGCTGCCCGCCTCGATCACGGCACGGTACCCGGCAATGTTCGCCATGGAAGACAGCGCGTCCATCTTCTGGGCGCGACTGATCCGTGGCACCATGTCCATCGCGATCACGTTGGCCTTCTGCTGCCGGGCGGTCTCCAGCAATTTCTCGTTCGAAGCCGGATAGAAGAACGAAATCAGCGTCTGCCCTTCGCTCAGCTTCTTCGTTTCCGCCTCCGTGGGGGGGCGCACCTTTGCCACGATATCGGAATTCTTCCAGAGCGTTGCCGCTGCAACAACCTTGACGCCAGCGGCCTCATAGGCCGCGTCATCGAACCCGGCCAGAAGCCCGGCGCTTTTCTCGATAAGGCACTCATAGCCCAGCTTCTGCAGGTCCTTCGCACTTTGCGGCGTCATCGCCACCCGTGCTTCACCTGCTGCGCTTTCCTTCGGCACACCGATTTTCATGGGCTGTCCCCCCGTAGCTTTCGTTTTGCCCGAACATGGGCCGAAATCCCACGCTGTCTAGCTGGCGAACGATTCCTTCACAAGCGGATCAAACATCGCAGCATCCTTGTTCGCTAGATCCAGCGCCGGGTCGACGACCGGTATGCCTCGAATTCGGCTCCGAACATGCTGGACAATCGCGCCTCTTCTCCAGCGATAAAGCGCGTTTGGATGATCCAGCCCAGAAACGGCACCAGCACAAGCCCCGGGATGCTGCCCCATATCAGTGAAAAGGCGGCCAGTATCAGCAGGTCCGCCACATAGATCGGATTTCGGGACAACCGGAAGACACCCCCGGTAATCAGCGCCGACGGCACTTCTCGCGGAACAATGGTTGTCCTGGCACGGGCGAACTCGATGAGCGCGGCAACCGTCAGGACCGCTGCGAGGCCCAAGCAGACGATGCCCGCCCAAAATACGCCGTTCCAGGCTGCCGGCCAGCGCCAGAACCAGGCGACAGCTACCCCTGCCAGCAGCCAGACAGGTGGAAGATCGATCCATTTCATGCCGCCAAGCCTAGCGGTCGCCGAAACCCTTCGCTATGCCTTTCGGCCATGACCGATTTCAACGAGACCCGCCGCCTTTTCGAACTGCCTGAAGGCATTGTCTACCTTGATGGCAACTCGCTTGGCCCCTTGCCAAAGGCGGTACCCGAGCGGCTGGAACGCACCATGCGGCAAGAATGGGGTGAGATGCTGATCACCGGCTGGAACCACGCCGGATGGATGGAAATGCCACGCCGACTTGGTGACAGGATCGCCAGGCTGATCGGCGCTGCACCGGGCACGGTCGTTTTGGGCGATACGTTGTCGGTCAAGGTCTATCAGGCACTGGCTTCGGCGCTGGAGATGCGACCCGATCGCCGCGTGATCTTGTCGGACCGCGGCAATTTCCCTTCGGATCTCTACATGGCCCAGGGCCTCGTCCGCATGCTCGGCCGGAACCACGAACTACGTGTCGTGGAACCTGAAGAGGTCGAACACGCCATGGATGACGACCTTGCCGTACTCATGCTGACAGAGATTGATTACCGCACGGGACGTCGCCACGACATGCCTGCGCTGACCGAAAAGGCCCACGGTTTTGGCGGACTTGCCGTCTGGGATCTCGCGCATTCTGCGGGGGCTCTTCCGGTAGACGTTACCGATGGCAAGGCGGACTTCGCCGTCGGATGCACTTACAAGTATCTTAACTCCGGCCCCGGCGGCCCTGCCTTCATCTATGTCGCTCCCGAGCATGTGGACTTGGCGCAGCCAGCGCTGTCGGGCTGGCTGGGGCACGAGACTCCTTTCGATTTCGACCTCGACTACCGCGCGGGCGCGGGCATAGAAAGGATGCGGGTCGGGACGCCGCCGATCCTCCAGCTTGCCGCGCTGGATGCTGCCCTCGATGTCTGGGACAATGTCGATATCAACGATCTTCGCGCCCGTTCCATCGAGCTTTCGGAACTCTTCATCTCGCAGGTCGAAGCGTCGTGCCCTGACCTCACACTCGCGTCACCCCGCGACCCCGAACGTCGCGGCAGCCAGGTGTCTTTCCGCTTCGAACATGGGTACGCCGTAGTGCAGGCGCTGATAACGGAGGGTGTTATCGGTGATTTTCGCGCGCCCGATATCATGCGATTCGGTTTGACGCCGCTTTATCTGTCCCCGGACGACATCGTCCGCGCGGCGGATATTCTGGCAGTGATCATGAAAGACCGAACCTGGGATCGCCCTGAATTTCATACGCGACAGGCAGTGACCTGACGCCTTCCAAATACCCGCCAGATATGGTGTTTCGGTCGATGGGGGCACATAAGTCTTGCGGTGAGCGCCATAATTGGGCAATTTCCAAGCAGCGGGTTTGTGCGAAACTCGCCAAAAATCAAGAAAAGACCGGGGCGTTTGCCTCAGGGCGGTATCGAGGAAGAGTACATGGTGCCAGGCAGCAGCGCCACGCCTGCGGGCGGCCAACCCGGAACGGGCGAGGCCATAATTTGTTTTTCGCAGGGCACCATGATCCGGACGCCGCATGGCGAACGGCGCATCGAGCATCTATCCGAGGGCGACCTCGTTGTGACGCTCGACTGCGGTCCGCAGCCCATTCGCTGGATCGGATCGAGGAGTGTTCGCGCTACCGGCACATTGGCCCCGGTGCGGTTTGCCCGTGGCACCATCGGTAACGAGCGAGATCTCTTCGTCTCGCCACAGCATCGGATGCTTTTGTCAGGCTTCAAGGCCAGGCAGGCCACCGGCAGGGACGAGGTCCTCGCGCCCGCGCTGGCTCTGGTGGATAATTTCCGGGTATCGGTAGCGTATGGCGGAATGGTCACCTATCACCACATGATGTTCGACCGACACCAGATCGTCATCGCCAACGGGGCGCCAAGTGAAAGCTTCCATCCCGGCGGTATTGGGCTCGACACGATCGGCGCTCGCGAAAGAGACAGCCTCTTCAGGGTCTTTCCTGCGCTGCGCGCCGATGCCCAAACCTATGGGCGGCCAAGCCGTCATTGCATAGGCATGAACGAAATTCGCAATCTCGCGGTTGGATAGAGCGCGGCGTCAGGCGCTCTTCAAGCGCGCTGGCCTTTCGCCAGCAGCCCAGTCGCGCAGCGCGTTTCCGAAAGCCTGGAACAACGGGCGCGATACCGGGTCTTCTGCCGCCCGGTACTCGGGATGCCACTGGACGCCCAGCGTGAATCCAGGAGCCCCTTCGACGTAGATCGCCTCCGGAGTGCCGTCAGGAGCCCGGCCATCGATCACGATCCGCTCGCCTTTCACCTTGATCCCCTGCCCGTGCAGAGTGTTCGTTCGCACGACTTCGGCGCCCATGATCCGGTGGAAGACCCCGCCCTTCGTGAAAGTCACGTCATGGCGCAGCGCGAATTTCTCCTCGATGGTGCCATCAGGCGGCATCCGGTGGTTCATTCTTCCGGGCAGTTCCCGAATTTCGGGGTAAAGTGTGCCGCCCATCGCCACATTCAGCTCTTGAAAACCGCGGCAGATCGCCAGAACGGGTTGGCCCGACGCAACACACTCGCGGATCAGCGGCAGCGCAAGCCTGTCGCGCGCCCTGTCGAACGTGCCGTGCGCCTCGGTCGCCCGTTCACCATACTCCTCGGGATGCACATTCGGTCGCCCGCCGGTAAAGAGAAATCCGTCGCAGACACGGCGCAGATCCTCGATGTCGACGAGGTCCGGATCGGACGGCACGATCAAGGGAACCGCATCGGCCACCTCGCGGATTGCCTGGCTGTTCATCCGCCCCCCGGCATGAGTCGGATACTCATCGTTGATGAGGTGATGGTTCCCGATAATGCCTACGACAGGCCGTGCCATGTCCGCTATTCCCTTTCCTCTCTGTATTTAGTGCCTTTTGGTGCGCACGAAAACAACCGCGTCGCTCAGGCTATGTGCAAATTCCTCAGAATGCGTGAAATTCCGGCACAATTCCGGCAGTGCGATGCACTTGGAACAAAGTTACACTCGTTCCTCGTCCGAGCACTCGCCGAACCATTACATCCCGGGAACTGGCGGAGCAGCCTCGCGCTTACTCTGCAGCCGCGGCCTTCAGTTCCAGACGCCGCGCATGAAGTACCGGCTCCGTGTAGCCTGAAGGCTGACGTCGGCCTTCGAAAACCAATTCGCAGGCCGCCCTGAAGGCTATCCCGTCGAATGCGGGCGCCATGGGTCGATAAGCGGGGTCGCCCGCATTCTGACGGTCCACCACTTCGGCCATGCGCTTCATGATGTCCATTACCTCTTCGCGGTCGACGACGCCGTGATGCAACCAATTGGCGATGTGCTGCGAAGATATCCGACAGGTCGCGCGGTCCTCCATCAGGCCTACATCGTTGATGTCGGGCACTTTCGAGCAGCCGACACCCTGGTCGATCCAGCGCACGACATAGCCAAGGATTCCCTGCGCGTTGTTCTCGACCTCTCGCCGGATCTGGTCCTTCGACCACTTCTGGAAGGTCGCCAGCGGAATATCCAGCAGCCCGTCGACGTGCGCGCGCCGCCCGCTCTTCTTGAGGGCCGCCTGCACCGCGAACACATCAACCTTGTGATAGTGCAGAGCGTGCAGGGTGGCGGCGGTGGGCGACGGCACCCAGGCGCAGTTGGCGCCTGCCTGAGGGTGTTCGATCTTGGCCTGCAGCATGGCGGCCATCTTGTCGGGCATGGCCCACATGCCCTTGCCGATCTGAGCCTTTCCGGAAAGCCCGCATTCCAGCCCGATATCCACGTTGCGGTTCTCGTAGGCCGTGATCCAGCTCTTGCGCTTGATCCAGTCCTTTCGGCTGAAGGGACCGGCCTCCATCGAGGTGTGAATCTCGTCGCCGGTCCGGTCGAGGAAGCCCGTGTTGATGAAGGCAACCCGATACTTCGCCGCACGGATGCATTGCTTGAGGTTGACGCTCGTGCGGCGTTCCTCGTCCATGATCCCCAGCTTGACGGTGTATTGCGGCAGGCCCAGCGCCTTTTCCACGGCGGTGAATGTTTCGTCGGCAAAGGCCACCTCGTCGGGGCCGTGCATCTTCGGTTTCACCACGTAGACGGACCCGGCGACCGAGTTCCGGTCGCCATTGGTCTTCTGCAGGTCATGCATCGCGATCAGTGTCGTCACCATCGCGTCCATCAGCCCCTCGAATATCTCGGCCCCGTCGCGGGTCAGGATTGCCGGGTTCGTCATGAGGTGACCAACGTTCCGGACCAGCATCAGCGCCCGGCCTTTTATCGTCACGTCTTCACCGTCCGGCCCTTTGAATACCTTGTCCGCCTCCAGCCGCCGGGTCAGCGCTTTGCCGCCCTTTTCAAAGGTGTCCTGAAGGTCGCCTTTCATCAAGCCGAGCCAGTTGCGATAGGCGAGCACCTTGTCCTCGGCATCGACGCAGGCGACCGAGTCTTCGCAATCCATGATCGCGCTGACTGCAGCTTCCATTCGCACGTCAGCCAGGCCCGCCCTGTCACGTGCGCCGATGGCATGAGTACGGTCAAATACCAGTTCGACGTGAAGTCCGTTGTTTTTCAGAAGAATCGAGGAGGGTGATTTTGGATGACCCTGGTAGCCGATGAATTTCGACTGATCGACCAGGGGCATGTCATCGACCAGAAGCTGGCCATTCGAAACATGATAGCGCCCGGCATCGGCATGACTGGTGCCGCTCAGCGGGAAGGCCTCATCCAGGAAAACCCGCGCCTTTGCCACGACCCGAGCACCCCTCCCCCGGTCGTAAGGCCCCGACGGCGTGGCGCCATCGGTGGCATCCGTTCCGTAAAATGCGTCGTAAAGGCTGCCCCACCTGGCGTTCGCGGCATTCAGCGCATAGCGCGCATTCGTGATTGGAACGACAAGCTGCGGCCCCGGCACACTGGCGATCTCGGGATCGGTATTCGCGGTTTCAATCTCGAAATCTTCGCCTTCGGGCAGGAGATAGCCGATCTCTTCCAGGAATGCCTTGTAGGCTTCGTGGTCATGCGGCTGGTTCCGGTGACGGATGTGCCAGTCATCGATCAGTGTCTGCAGTTCTTCCCGACGCTCCAGAAACACCCGGTTACGTGGTCCGAAGTCATGGGCCAGCACCGACAAGGCATTCCAGAACGTCTCTGCCGCAATACCGGTTCCCGGTAGCGCCTCATTCTCGATGAAACCGGCCAACTCGGGCGCGATCTTCAGTCCGCTTCTTTCGGTGAAGTTGGTCATGGGGAGGCCTCTGCATACTGTCGTGTACGGAATCGCCGGGACCCTATGGAAAACCGGTGACAGTGGCAACCGGCGAGTGGTCAAGTATCCTTACCAACGTCGGCGGGCTTTTGACCCCCGGCAGCGCTCTGAACAATACCGTACTTCATCCCAGACCTTCGTCCACTTCTTCCGCCAGGCGAAAGGGTGACCGCAGACAACGCATGTCCTGACAGGCAGATTCGCCTTCACACGATGCTTGGGCACGTATCACTACTCCAGCATGAAGCGCCCTGAAGGGGACTTAAAAAAACGGGCGCTTGGACCAAGGTGTCTTCCATATTATCTGAATCCTCAGGCATTCTGAACGGATCACATGACTTCATGAACGATGCAAAAGCGCAGACCATCCGTCTTGCCGACTACAGGCCGCCGGCCTTCCTTGTCGACGACGTACATCTGACCTTCCGGCTTCATCCGAAGCACACAACTGTGACGTCCCGCATTCATTTTCGTCCGAATCCTGAAGTCACCGAACGCCGCTTCGAACTGCACGGCGAGTGTCTGTCGCTGAAATCGGCACGGATCGATGGAAGGGATTCGAAGCCGCACTTTGCAGGCGGAATCCTTACTGCAGACGTGCCCGACGCCCCTTTCATCTGGGAAGCAGAAGTCGAGATCGACCCTTCGTCGAATACCGCGCTGGAAGGTCTGTACATTTCGAATGGTATCTACTGCACCCAATGCGAGGCGGAAGGTTTCCGACGTATAACATTCTACCCGGACCGACCGGACGTCATGGCGAGATTCACGGTGCGGATCGAAAGTGACGATCTTGTTACCCGGTCGAACGGCGAGCCTGTTCCCGACAGTCCAGTGTTGCCGGTGCTGCTCTCCAACGGCAACCCGGTTGCTTCGGGTCCTGGCTGGGCGGAATGGCACGACCCGTGGCCAAAACCCTCGTACCTTTTTGCCTTGGTCGCCGGTGATCTCGTGGCTCACACTGGAACTTATCGCACTTCGGAAGGGCGCGACGTAACTCTGAACATCTGGGTCCGCCCCGGCGACGAAGACCGTTGCGCCTATGCCCTCGATGCCTTGAAGCGTTCTATGGACTGGGATGAACGGGTCTACGGTCGCGCCTACGACCTCGACGTCTTCAACCTTGTCGCGGTTGACGATTTCAACGCCGGCGCAATGGAGAACAAGGGCCTCAACATCTTCAACTCCAAGTATGTTCTGGCCTCGCCGGAGACGGCGACCGATAGGGACTACGAGTCGATCGAAGGAATCGTCGCCCACGAGTACTTTCACAACTGGACGGGTAATCGCATCACCTGCCGCGACTGGTTCCAGCTATGCCTCAAAGAAGGTCTGACCGTTTTCCGCGACCAGCAGTTCTCTGGCGACATGCGCTCTCACGCGGTCAAGCGCATCGACGATGTGCTGATGCTGCGGGCTCGCCAGTTCCGCGAGGACGCCGGGCCGCTCGCGCATCCCGTCCGGCCCGCCGAGTTTCAAGAGATAAACAATTTCTACACGGCAACCGTCTATGAGAAGGGCGCCGAGGTTATCAGAATGCTGAAGACGCTTGTGGGCAACGATGCGTACTCGAAGGCACTCGACCTCTACTTCGACCGCCACGACGGCGAAGCGGCCACGATCGAGGATTGGCTCAAGGTGTTCGAAGACACCACCGGGCGCGACCTTACGCAGTTCAAGCGTTGGTATACACAGGCCGGAACGCCCCGGGTAAGCGTGACGGATACCTTCAATCACGGCACCTACACCCTTGATTTCGAACAACACACACGCCACACGCCCGGACAATTCGAAAAATCGCCGCAGGTCATCCCGATCGCCGTCGGGCTGATCGGTCCCAATGGTGATGAAGTCGTGCCTACGACGGTTCTCGAACTTACCGACGAGAGGCAAAGTTTCTCGTTCGATGGGCTCGGGTCGCGGCCGATTCCATCGCTTCTTCGCAATTTCTCCGCCCCCGTAATCCTGGAGCGGCAGACCTCGAAGGAAGAACGTCTTCACCTGCTGGCGCACGACACCGACCCTTTCAATCGCTGGGAGGCGGGGCGACAACTGGGCAAGGAGGAACTTGTCAGCCGCATCGCAAACGGCAGCGCCCCCAGCATGGCATGGCTCGACTCGCTCAATCGCCTCGCGAACGACGAAAGTCTCGACCCGGCCTTCCGAGCCCTCGCCCTCTCGCTGCCTTCCGAAGACGATATGGCACAGACCCTTCATGACAACGGCGTCACGCCGGACCCGGGCACGATTCACGACGCCCGTGAAGGAATGCTCGCAGATATCGGAAAAGCGCTTCGCCCCACACTGACCAGTCTTTATGACAATATGGACGTGCCCGGAACTTACACACCCGATGCCACGTCGGCCGGGCGAAGATCACTTAGGCTCAAAGCGCTGAACCTGCTCGTCTGCGCCGACGAAGCCCAGATGGAACTGGCCGTCGACCTCTTTGCCACTACCGACAACATGACCGAGAGCCTTGGGGCACTTTCGATCCTGCTTGGGAAGGGCGAAGGTGAGAAACAAGCCGCAACCTTTTATGAAAAATGGAGAAATGACTCGAACGTTCTCGATAAATGGTTCGCGATCCAGATCGCCAACGCCACACCAGAAAAAGCCGTGGCCAGGGCCGAAGCCCTGACGCGCCATCCCGATTTCCATTGGAAGACACCCAACCGGTTCCGGGCTGTCATCGGCGCATTGGCCGGGAATGCGGCCGGCTTCCACGACCCATCTGGCGCCGGGTATCGGCTGGTGGCGGATTGGCTGATCCGCCTCGACCCCGTCAATCCGCAGACCGCCGCCCGCATGGCAACGACATTCGAGACCTGGACACGTTATGACGGCGACAGGCAGGGCAAGGTGCGCGACGTGCTAAATGCGATTCGCTCGACGCGCGGGCTGAGTCCCGACATGAACGAGATGGTCTCGAGAATGCTTGACGCACAGCCGTGTGAAAGTCGCAGGGAAAACCAATGACCTTGCTGTATTTCAAAGATTTATGTGATGTTTTTAGTAATTTGCGCTGAAATCTGCCGGTGGCGCAAAGCCTACTCGGCGGCACCTTGCAGGATGATATATTGTTGTCATCAGTTTGTTGCCTGACTTTGGTTGACATGCGGCAATGGAAAAGCGCCTTGACCCTTTGATCGCCGAGCGCGCGCCTTGGCTCTACGGGACGTCACCTTTCGCCCCCGTTGCCCGACGCATGCTTATGGGCCTTCTTGGTTATCGCCAGACGATCACGCTGGGCGAGCTCTATCAGGATTGGCCAACCGACCACATCATGCACCATGTGGCCGGGCTTTTGGCCCGCGATATGAAGGTCACGGGTCTGCACAACGTTCCACGCCAGGGACCGGCACTGATCGTTGCGAACCATCCGACCGGGATCGCCGACGGGATCATGCTGCACCATGCGTTGTTCCCGATTCGCCCGGACATGTTCATCTACGCAAATTCGGACATCCTGCGCATTTTACCTCAGTTCGAAAGTCTGATCGCGCCGGTCGAATGGCGCGTGGACAAGCGCACCAAGGCCAAAACGCGCGAGACCATGGAGTACACCAAACGCGCCATTGACGCGGGCAGGTTGGGCGTGATCTTCCCCTCGGGCCGACTGGCCAAGCGGCAGGGGCTTAGGCTGCACGAACGTCCCTGGATGGCTTCGGCCGCCATGATTGCTCGGAAACACGACCTACCGATCATCCCGTTGCACATTCGAGCCCGAAACTCGGCGCTTTTCTACCTTTTCGACCTGATCCATCCCACGCTGCGCGACATCACGCTTTTCTACGAGACGCTGAACAAGGACCAACAGCCCTACCGACTGACGGTCGGCGAACCGATCTCGGCCTCGTCGCTTCCGTCGAAATCGGAAGATGCCATTGAGTTGCTGAAGCGGGAAACCCTTGCACTTGGTGGCCCCCACGCACCGACCGTTTCGCTTGTCCAAAACACAAGAATGCCAAGCTGGGCGCGCTAAGAACCTACAATACCACGAAAAAACGGCTGTTTTGCCACAATGCTGCCGGAATGCCTGTCGAGTTTCCAGATTGTTTCCGGAGACTGATTGAGTATTGCCCTTGTCCGATTTCGACTCTCTCCTGACCGGCTTGACGGTGCTTGCCTTCATTGCGACCGTCGTGCTTGCGTTTTTCTCGCCGCGACTTCGCCGGAGCGCGCGCCGCGACCCGCTGACCGCAGGAATAAAACCCGTCATGCCCGAGAGTGCCGCCGACTTGCCGGTGGAAGGCGACGATCCGGACCATCGCGAATGCGTGGCGGTATCGCTTCTTGTCGCAGACTTGATGATCGCCGACGAGTGGGCTGAAATCGCGGAGAAAATTTCAAATTGGGAAGCCAACCTCACTGCGTCGCCCGGAGGCGTCCGATATCACGAGATCGCGGTCAGGACTTGCCTTTCGGGCTTGCAAGGCCTGATTGACGACGCACCTCGCAGCACGCTGTCCGACCTTGACGACGCTAGGACCGAAGTCGGCCACTTCATGGACACCCATCGCCAGACACCCGAAAACCATATCTTCGCACTGCTGGCTGCCAGGGCCCACATGATCCTGGGCGAGGCGTTCGCCGGCGCCGACTGGCCCGCGGATCAACGCCGCGCCGCCTGGCGCAGGATGGCGCAGCATTTCATCGCCGCTGGCGAAATCCTCGAACCGTTCGACGCGATGTCCTTCATGTCGCCGCTTCTGGCCGAGTCGCATTATCTGCACGCGCTCGGCTCACCCGGTGGCGAGGACAAGCTGGAAGACCTTTTCGACGTCTGGATCGACCTCGATCCGTCGAACTCGAACATCTACAATGTTCATGTCGCCGCGATGGTCGCGCATGATCGGATTACTGGCGACGACATCATCCGCGAAGCCGACCTGGCAATGCAGCGCACCGAAAGCACGCTGGGATTCGGTGGATATGCCTTATTCTTCATGCCGCTTCTGACGGAATACGATTCCGCGCGCGACCTTCTCGACCCGGAGCTTTACGCGGCCGCACTCATGGACCTGGCATCCAATTCGGCGACGCAAGCCGAGATCAATCTCGCAACAGCAGCACTGCTGACCGAGATCGAATCCTCAGATGAAGATATTTCGGCGGCATACCGCGACACGCTGATTCTGATGATCCGCCAGCACCTTAAGGTCATCTATCCGCGCCTCTGGCCGATTTCCGTTCAGGAAATCCAGAACCTCGTTTCCGAGGCCGCCCATGTCGCACCGGACATCGAGCTCGAAATGCCGTCAGCGGAACAAACGCCACAAGGCCAACGCATCGCGGCCTGAGCATGTTTCACGGCCGCTTCCTGGGTCGGACCTCGGACAATGGGCGGCAATACGTCTGCCTTTTGGTGTAGCGCTGCATGTCCCGCCTCATCCAGTCGTTCCGGATAGGCCCCCAGTCGGCCGCAACGCCTTTCCAGCGCCCTTCTTCGATGGCGATCGCGTTGTCGCGCGGAACAGTAACGGCCATGATCCTGACTGCACAGTTCAGGTTTGACGGCCCGTGCTTCAGTCCATCGCCGGACTGCACGCGACAATTCCGGAACTCGGCTGTGGGCGGATATATCTGCATCAACCCGAACCACTGACCTCCTCCGCCCACGGCGCGTGTGTTCCATGTGCTTTCGTATCGCGACAGGGTGGACAGCAAAGCAGCCCAGAATGCCGCGCGCTGTTCTTCGCCGCTATCGGGATAGGCTGGACACCATTCTGCGATGTCCTTGGGCACCACCTCGAGAAGCGCCCGTCCGTGCGTCCTGACCGAAGCCAAGGCCACTCGGGTCCACAAGTCCCCACTGCGCCGATGCTCCCAGCGGGCGCGAGGCAGATGATTGTTCCGCGCGGCCGGTCGATCGGCCGGGCGGCGCAAGAGCGGGTCTTCCTCGACGGTCGGAACAAAACGCGGCGTCGGCCTTTCTGGCTCGGCCCACAACGGGCCGGCGAAAGCCAGCACGGTGGCGATCCAGAAGGCGCGAAAAATCATCCCCTGCAAACTGGGGCGCTACGGGTCCGGGCCTGGATATCGGCTCGCTTCGATGCCTGGTGGAATGGCCCCCAGTCAGCAGCCACGCCGCCCATACCGGCCGAGATCACACCGTCTCGCGGTACCGTTACGGCCATGATGCGAATGCCGCAGGACAGGTTCTTGCCGCCATCCTTCAACGCCTCGGCGCTTCTGGCCTCGCAGCCGTAGCCCTGGGCCGTACGTGGAGAAATCTGCAACAGTCCAAGCCATGCGCCACCCCCGCCCGCAGCATCGGGACGCCAGGTGCTTTCGTGCTTTGCCAGCGCAGACAGGAACGTGACCCAGAACGCCTTGCGGTCCTCGGGTCCCGCGTCGCGGTACCCCGGACAGTACACGTCGATATCAGCCGGTACGGTTTGAACCAGCGGCGCACCTTGCGCATCCAGCGCCGATAGTGCCCGCGATGTCCACGCCGATGCTTCCGCACGCTGACCGAACAGTGTCGCCTCGACCGGCGCCACGGCATACTTTTCGGGCTCTCGAGTAGACCCGCATGCACTGACGAAAAGGCAGGAAAGGAGAGCAACGCAGCCAATGACTTTCGAATTCATAGGTATCAAACCGTCCGCAACGCCCCTGCGGCGAGAACTGAAACACCAGAATCGCGTGCGCGCCAAGACCTGCCCTGTCGAGTGAGCGGATTGCTGCCTTCGCTCGGCTCCCAGATTCCCGGCTTGTTCAGACAATTGACCTGCCCTAGAACCGCGTTCAACGAAAGCCGGGACATCTGCCATGCTCGATCTCACCTATGAAACCCCGAAACCCAAAGTGATCGCCGGTGCGACCGGCGACTGGGAGTTGGTGATCGGACTTGAGGTCCATGCACAGATCGCGTCCAAGGCAAAGCTCTTCTCCGGAGCCTCCACGCAATTCGGCGCCGAACCGAATTCCAACGTCTCTTTCGTCGATGCCGCGATGCCGGGAATGCTGCCCGTGATCAACGAAGGCTGCGTCGCGCTTGCGGTAAAGACCGGTCTCGGGCTCAGGGCGCAGATCAACCTCTGGAGCGCTTTCGACCGCAAGAACTACTTTTATCCAGACCTGCCGCAGGGCTATCAGATCAGCCAGCTTTATCACCCGATCGTGGGCGAAGGCGAAGTGCTGGTGGACATGGGGCCGGGTATCGCCCGCAAGGTGCGGATCGAACGCATCCACCTTGAACAAGATGCCGGCAAGTCGATCCACGACATGGATCCGCACATGTCCTTCGTCGATCTCAACCGCACCGGCGTCGCATTGATGGAGATCGTCAGCCGCCCCGACATCCGCGGCCCCGAGGAAGCGGCAGCCTACGTGAGCAAGCTGCGGCAGATCCTCCGCTACCTCGGCACCTGCGACGGCAACATGCAGAACGGCAACCTGCGCGCCGACGTCAACGTCAGCGTCTGCCGCCCGGGCGACTACGAGAAATACCAGGAAACCCAGGACTTCTCGCACCTCGGCACGCGCTGCGAGATCAAGAACATGAACTCGATGCGCTTCATCCAGCAGGCCATCGAGTACGAGGCGCGCCGCCAGATCGCGCTTCTGGAGGACGGCAAATCCGTCACCCAGGAGACCCGTCTCTACGACCCCGACAAGGGCGAAACGCGCTCGATGCGGTCCAAGGAAGAGGCGCATGATTACCGCTACTTCCCCTGCCCCGACCTTGTGCCGCTCGAGATAGAACAAGCCTGGGTCGACGACATCGCCGCTTCGCTTCCGGAACTGCCGGACGAGAAGCGAGCGCGCTTCGTCATTGACTACGGCATGACGGAATACGATGCCTCAGTCCTGACCGCCGAGGTTGAGAACGCCACCTATTTCGAGGAAGTGGCCAAAGGCCGTGACGGCAAGTTGGCTGCAAACTGGGTCATCAACGAGTTGTTCGGACGGCTCAAGAAAGAAGATATCGGCATTACAGACAGCCCCGTCTCGGCGGCGCAGCTCGGCGGCATCATCGACCTGATCGGCAAGGGCGACATCTCGGGCAAGATCGCAAAGGACCTGTTCGAGATCGTCTGGACCGAAGGCGGCGACCCAGCGTCCATCGTTGAAGCGCGAGGCATGAAGCAGGTCACCGATACCGGGGCGATCGAGGCTGCAGTCGACAAGGTGATCGCAGAGAACCCCGACCAGGTCGAGAAAGCCAAGTCGAACCCGAAACTCGCCGGCTGGTTCGTGGGGCAGGTGATGAAGGCCACCGGCGGGAAGGCGAACCCCGCCGCCGTGAACCAGTTGGTACAGCAGAAGCTCGACATCTGACGCAATCGGATAAATCCGATCGGCTGCCGGACCGGCATGCCCGTCATCGCCGAGCGGGACGCCTAGCCCCGCCTGCCCGAACGCCTGATCCGCCGTCCGAAGCACTGTGTAGGTTGCCGACCCCGACTTTCCCCGGCCGTTCGGCTCTGCTAGAATTTCGTTCGAGCAGTCGGGGAGACCCCAACATGAGCAAATTCGAATACAAGGCTGTGCCCGCACCCACGCGCGGCACCAAGGCCCGTGGCGCAAAGTCCACGGAAGACCGGTTCGCGCTTTCAATCACCGAAACCTTGAACGACATGGCATCGGACGGCTGGGAATATGTCCGCGCCGAAACGCTTCCCTGCGACGAGCGCAAGGGCCTTACGGGCACCCAAACAACCTATCAGAACATATTGATTTTCAAGCGCTTCAAGCAGGTCTCGCAGCCTCTGACACTCGACGCACGCACAACGTCACGGCCGTTGCCGATGGAAGTGGATGATACCACTGCTACGCAGGACTACCTTCGTCCGGTTTCTGAACCGGTGGTCCCCCGCAGGGTTACAACGCGTCCTCCGGAGGAAGAGAACAACGCCCCGCCACTTGGGGCGGCGCGCGAGGACTAGTCCGAGATAGTCAGTGCGAGAGCGTGGATTCGCCCTACCAGGTCCTCACCCAGGGCTCGGTGAACCGCCCGATGCCGCTCTATCCGGCTCATACCTGCAAAAGTTCCCGATGTGATTGTTACACGAAAGTGGCTCTGCCCGCCTTCCTGATATCCCGCATGCCCCCTGTGACGCTCGCTTTCATCTTCTATTTCAAGAACATGCGGCTGAAACGCCGCTTCCAGTTTCGCCCGCATCTCATCTGCCACACGCATTTTTCACACCTTGCCTCTTCAAGTTTTGAACCAAGACGGTAAACTCTCCGGTCCGAGTCGGAAAGGCAGGATACACATGAGCAACGACCCGTTCGGTTTTGATCTTCGCGTCTCTTCGGACAAGAAAAAGCGTTCCCGCACCAGGCGCGGCATGTCGGGGGCCTTCGAGACGTCCACACGGGTCTGCGACCATCCAGAATGCCGGGAAACCGGTCAATACCGCGCGCCGAAGAGTCCCGACGACCTCGACGACTTCTACTGGTTCTGCAAGGACCACGTGCGCGAGTACAATCTGAAATGGAACTTCTTCAACGGCCAGACCGAGGAAGAGTTCGCCGCGCAGGTCGACAAGGACCGTGTTTGGGAGCGAGAAACCAAGCCATTCGGCAAGAAGGGTGAGGAAGCCCGCGCCTGGGCCCGGCTCGGCGTCGACGACCCGCACCAGATTCTGGGCGAGAACGCCACGCGGAATCCGGGCAAGTCAATTACAGGAACCCGCAAACTGCCGCCCACGGAGCGCCGCGCGCTCGATATCCTGGAAGCCAAGGATCACTGGACCAAGGCCGAGATACGCAAGTCCTACAAGGCACTGATCAAGGTGCTGCATCCGGACATGAATGGCGGCGACCGCGGGCACGAGGAACAATTGGGAGAAGTGGTCTGGGCCTGGGATCAGATCAAGGACAGCCGGAACTTTCAGAACTGACCCTGCTGGGTCAGGTTCACATTTGCCGAAAAGCTTCGGCCTTCAGGCGGGCTTGAACACCAGGCTTACGCCGTTCAGACAATGCCGCTTGCCGGTCGGCGCGGGCCCGTCGTCGAAAATATGGCCCAAATGGCTGCCACAGCGGCGGCAGTGCACCTCGGTCCGGACTCGCAGGAACTTGCGGTCGGGCTTGGTACCGACTGCGTTGGGCAGTGACTGCCAGAACGAGGGCCAGCCGGTGCCGCTGTCGTACTTGTGCTCGGACGAATAGAGTGCGAGGTCGCAGCCACGGCAGTGATAAACTCCCGGCTCGTACAGCTTGTCCAGCGGACTGGATCCTGCCCGCTCGGTTCCTTCCTGACGCATGACCTTGTACTGAGCCGGCGTCAGCATCGACCGCCACTCGTTGTCCGAGCGCGACACCTCGAAAACTCCTTCGGCCGCTCGAAGCCGCGCGCCGACGGTCACGAATGCGGCACCGGCCAGCGCTGTCCCCAACACCTCGCGTCTGTTCATGATCCAAATCTCCTTTGTTCGTGGAAACTCTAGTCCTCACGTCGATCACTTGAAAATCACAAGGCCGAGGGCGTTCGTAACATCCACGTCCGTTACGCCAAGGCATCGGAAAATCAGGTGTCTCGGGTGGTTGGGAAAGTGTTTTGCCGATGCGCTACGCTTCGCTTCGGACCAAGTGTCCGGCGTTTCCTTTGCCTTGCACCTGCCGTCAGAATGAGGCACCTCAGAAGAAAGGCCCGAAACGCCCATCTGTGCTGCAAGGAAACGATATGGACTACCGGCGAATAGACACCGAAGCCAAACCGAGCGAAGACATTGACGTGCGCGAGGTCTTTGGCATCGACGTCGACATGAAGGTGAAGGGGTTCTACGAGACCAACGATCGCGTGCCGCAAATCGATCCCACCTACAAGTTCGACCCGGACACGACCCTTGCGATCCTGGCGGGTTTTCAGTTCAACAAGCGTGTCCTGATCCAAGGCTATCACGGCACGGGCAAGTCCACCCATATCGAACAGGTCGCCGCACGCCTGAACTGGCCGTGCGTCCGGGTCAACCTGGACAGTCACATCAGCCGGATCGACCTGATCGGAAAGGACCAGATCAAGGTCGACAAGGGCGTGCAGTACACTGAATTCCAGGAGGGCATTCTTCCCTGGGCACTCCGCAACCCCACCGCCATCGTGTTCGACGAATACGATGCGGGCCGCGCGGATGTCATGTTCGTGATCCAGCGCGTTCTGGAAGTCGACGGCAAACTGACTTTGCTGGACCAAAACGAAGTCATCGATCCGCATCCGTACTTCCGGCTTTTCGCCACCGCGAACACGATCGGCTTGGGTGACACGACCGGCCTCTACCACGGCACGCAGCAGATCAACCAGGCGCAGATGGACCGCTGGTCGCTGGTCTGCACGCTGAACTATCTCAGTCATGACGCCGAGGCAGCAATCGTGTTGTCCAAGGCGCCACACTACAACACCGAACGCGGGCGCAAGACCATCAGCCAGATGGTTACGGTCGCCGACCTGACCCGGACGGCGTTCATGAACGGCGATCTCTCCACCGTGATGAGTCCCCGTACCGTGATTGCCTGGGCGCAGAACGCCGAGGTGTTTCGAAGCGTGGGGTACGCGTTCCGCTTGTCCTTCCTGAACAAGTGCGACGAGTTGGAGCGTGAAACGGTCGCCGAGTTCTATCAACGCTGCTTCGACGAGGAATTGCCGGAAAGCGCTGCTGCCATCGCCGTCTGACGGCAGCATTCACCGACCATTCGGATTTGAATTCGCAAGGCGCCCCATTCCTGGGGCGTTTTTTCGTTGCGTGGCGTTTCAGCCACGGCCCGAAGTTTCTCAAATCGCTTAATTGATCCGCACGTATTTGCCTACAAAGATGAATTCATGGGCGGCACGAAAACATTTTTCGCGGCCCTCACGGTCGCCGCTTCAATCTCCGGCCCCGCAACGGCGGACGAGGACGGCCTGCTTAGGACCATCGCCACCTGCGCCGGACGCCTTTCTGCGGAAATGGAGCATCAATGGCTGACGGGCGGCGCGAAGGCCGATCTGGCGGAAAGGAGACGCGAGGCGACGGTCGACGTGCTGGAAGCCATGACGCCAAAGGGCCGAGAGCGCGACATCATGGCCTGGCGCATCGATGCCAAGGTTGCCCAGGCGTCGCTTCTGTCCCGCGCCACCTTCAATGATGACGCCGATGACGCCCAATGGGCACGCCGCATGGCCGAGACCACTCTGGCCGCGTGCCACAGTCTTGTCCTCAGCTGATCCGGTTCGCTTTTCGCCGTCCCGTCAGACATCAGTTTGCGGCCCCAAGACACGGCGAACCTTGTCGACGGCGCGATAGAGTGATTTACCGATCCCATGAGTAACTCGAAGGACAATCCGGCCGAACCGTTCAAGAAAGCGCTTGCCGAAGCGTCCAAGACGCTTGCGAACGACACCGAGATGTCGGTGACCTTCACCGTCGATCCGCCGGGCATGTCCAGCGAAGGCATCCGCCTGCCTCAGGTGACGCGGCGCATGACACGCGCCGAAGTCCTTCTGGCCCGCGGCACCGCCGACAGCTTCGCGCTTCGGCGCAAGTACCACAACGACAAGACGTTCAACCGCTACGTTCCACAGGGGCAGATGGCGCGCGACATTTTCGAAGCCATGGAATGGGCGCGCTGTGAAGCCGTGGGCGCGCGCGACATGCCCGGAACCGCATCGAACATCGACCACAAGATCGCTAACGATGCCGAACGTCGCGGATACGCGCAAATCCGCGAGGCTTCGGAGGCGCCGCTTTCCGTCGCTGCGGGCTATCTGGTCCGCCACCTTGCGAGCGGAAGGCCGCTGCCGCCGGGCGCCGAGAACGTCATGGAACTCTGGCGACCGTTCATCGAGGAGCAGGCCGGCGGCACGCTGGAAGGCCTGAAGGACGCTCTTGGCGACCAGGCGGCTTTTTCGCGTTTCACCCGAAAGGTGATCAGCGATCTCGGCTACGGCGACCAGTTGGGCGACGATCCCGATCAGGAAGATCAGGACCAGGAAGACGAGGCCAGCCAGGAAGACCAGGCCGACGAGATCGAAAACCAGGACAAGCAGCAAGACGACGGCGACAACGAAGACGCATCGGAAAGCTCGGCGGAACAAAGCCAGGAGGCTCAGGACGACGCCAGCCAGGCGCAGATTTCCATGGACGACCTGGCCGATATGGAAGCCGGCGAAGAAGCCGAACTGCCCGATGGCGAGGCCGAGATGGAACCTCCCCCGCCGATGCCGGTCAGTGACGCGGATCCGAACTACACCGTCTACACAGGTCAGTTCGACGAAGAGATAAAGGCCGAGGATCTGGCCGAGCCGGCCGAGTTGGAGAGGCTGCGCGCCTATCTCGACCAGCAGCTTGATCCGCTCAAGGGCGCGGTCAGCCGCCTGGCGAACAAGCTGCAGCGCCGGCTTCAGGCCCAGCAAAGCCGCAGTTGGGAGTTCGATCTCGACGAGGGCATTCTCGATGCGGCGCGGCTGGCCCGGATTGTCGCCAACCCGACGGTTCCGCTGGCCTACAAGATGGAGAAGGACACCGAGTTTCGCGACACAGTGGTGACGCTTCTGCTCGACAACTCCGGGTCGATGCGCGGCCGTCCGATTTCCATTGCAGCCATATGCGCCGATGTTCTCGCCCGGACGCTGGAACGCTGCAACGTGAAGGTCGAGATCCTTGGGTTCACCACGCGCGCCTGGAAAGGCGGTCAGGCCCGCGAGAAATGGCTCCACGAGGGCCGCCCGCAACTGCCCGGACGTCTGAACGATCTACGCCACATCATTTACAAGTCTGCCGACGCTCCGTGGCGCCGCGCCCGCGAAAATCTGGGCCTCATGATGAAAGAAGGCCTTCTCAAGGAAAACATCGACGGGGAGGCACTTGAATGGGCCTATCGCCGGATGCTCAACCGGCGCGAGGCGCGGCGGGTTCTGATGGTCATCTCGGACGGTGCGCCGGTCGACGATTCGACCCTGTCGGTCAACCCGGCGAACTTCCTGGAAAAACATCTGCGCGACGTCATCGCCCTGATCGAACGCAAGAAACAGGTTGAACTGCTGGCCATCGGAATAGGCCATGACGTGACGCGCTACTACGACCGCGCGGTCACGATCACTGACGTCGAGCAGCTTGCCGGCGCGATGACCGAACAACTGGCAGCGCTCTTCGACGCCGACCCGCGCAAGCGCAGACGCGCCCAGAGGCTGCGTAAGGTGTCGTAGACACTGGGACCGCGGACAGCCCGCATGCGCGGCATGTGCCGGTCCGCAAGGTAGTTCATCACTCGCGTGTCGAAATCGGGGTGCATGGCGTGTCTCCTTGATCTGCCCCAATGCTGCCCGAATGCAGCCCGCCTTGCTTGAAGGCCATCCTGAGAAACTCCTGCTTTTTCCCCTAGGAACGCCGGAACTTCTTGAGAAGTGGCCCGGCACGGATCAATGTCCGTTCATGCGTTATGTTTTCGGAGATTGCGTTCTCGACACGGACTCCCAGACGCTTACGCGGGCGGGGAACAGCGTGGCCGTCGAACCGCAGGTCTTCGACCTGCTGCGCCTTCTCGCCGGCAATGCCGGTCATCTCGTGACGCGCGATCAGATCGTCGACGAGGTCTGGAACGGCCGGATCGTGTCGGAATCGGCGATCAGCGCCCGCATCGCCGCCGCGCGGAAAGCCGTGGGCGACGACGGCAAGGCACAGCGCGTGATCCAGACCGTAGCGCGACGTGGACTGAGGTTCGTCGCGGACCTGGGCGAACGCGGCGAAGCCACGCCACAAACGCTCTCGGTCACGGCTGCGCCGTCGGATACGCCGCCCCGCACGCGCTTTGCCCGCGCGGCGGACGCCACGACCCTGGCCTATTCAGTCACCGGTTCGGGGCCTCCCCTTGTCCTGGTGCCCTATTTTCCGTCCGACATGAACACAACGTGGTCCATTCCGACAGAGCGCAAGCTTTGCGACGTCCTGTCGGCCAATCGCACCGTGGTCCGTTTCGACCACCGCGGCAGCGGAATGTCCGACCGGACTGTCCCGGAATTCAGCATCGAGGCCAGCGCCGAGGATATCACCGCCGTGATGAACGCGGTCGGGTTCGACCGCTTTGCCGTCTATGCCGAATCCGGCAGTTGCATCATCGCCCTGACCTTCGCCGCACGCCACCCCCAGCGGGTGACACGTCTTGCGTTGAGCGGCGCCTATGCTGAGGGCCGCCTTCTTCGCGGCAGCCCCAGGGCGCCCGAGACCGACGCGATCCGTACGCTTCTGACCGAAGGCTTCGAGGTCCACGGCAGCGCCTTCCTGGTGGCGTTCTCGACCGCCTATTTCCCCGAAGGCCCCGCCGAAGCCGTCGCGCACTGTGCGGCCAAGTTGCAGCTTGGCGCGACCCAGGAACTCGTGCTGAAGGACCGCGACATGATCAACTCGGCTTCGGTTCTGGGGCTTCTGGACCGGATCACCGCGCCGGTTCTGCTGTTCCACGGCGCGCGCGACGGCGTTCACCCGCTGGCGCAGGCGCAGAAGCTGGCCGCAGGCCTGCCGAACGCGGAACTGATCGTCTACGACAGCACCAATCACGTTCCCCTTCCCGGCCACCCGACCTGGGACCGCTTCGTGCCCGATCTCATGGATTTCCTGTCAAGCGACTGACCTGCTTGCAGTCTGCCCTCAATCGCGGTTCCCTGCCAACGACCGACCCCGTGCGAGGCTTTCATGTTCCAGACCTTCACCGCCGCCACTTCGCCAGACCAGGGGCCGCCCCGTCTGGCCGCGCTCCGCGACCAGATGAAGACCGAGGGACTGGATGCCTACATCGTCCCCCGCGCCGACGCGCACCAGGGCGAGTACGTGGCGCCCTGCGACGAGCGGTTGGCCTGGCTGACTGGTTTCACCGGATCGGCAGGCTTCGCCGTCGTGACGGCCAAGGAGGCTGGCGTCTTTGTCGACGGGCGGTACAGGCTTCAGGTCCGCACCCAGGTCGCGGATGCCTTCACGCCGGTCGACTGGCCCGCCACCAAGCCCGGCTCGTGGCTGATCGACCGGTTGCCGAAGGATGCAAGTGTCGGTTTCGATCCCTGGCTTCACACAGCCGACGAGATCGAGCGGCTGGAAAAGGATCTGCACGGCGCGGCAACTCTCATCCGCTCGCCCAACCTGGTGGACCGGATCTGGTCTGATCGCCCGGCCCCGCCCGACGCGCCGGCCTTCCCCCATCCGATCGAGTGTGCGGGCGAGACTTCCGCCGACAAGCGGGACCGCATGGCAGGTGAACTGAAGGCGGCCGGCGAGAAGGCCCTGGTCGTTACCCTGCCGGATTCTATCTGCTGGCTTCTGAACATCCGCGGCAATGACATTCCCCGCAATCCGGTTGTCCAGGCCTTTGCAATCCTGCACGAAGACACCCGCGTCACACTGTTCGCCAACCCGGCAAAGTTCGAGAGCCTGGAGCCCGATCCCGCCGTTGGCATCGAACCACGCGCGGCTTTCGAGGATGCGCTCCGCGCACTTGAAGGACCGGTGAGGGTCGACCGCAATACCGCGCCGCTGGCAGTTTCCAACATCCTCACGGATGCGGGAATCGACGTCTCGGCCGGTGATGATCCCTGTATTCTCGCCAAGGCCAGGAAAAACGCGGCCGAATTGCAGGGGATGCGCGAGGCGCATCTGCGGGATGGGGCCGCGATGGTACGATTCCTCGCCTGGCTCGACCGGGAAGCACCTGGTGGCCGGGTCAGCGAAATAGATGCGGTCAAAGCATTGGAAAGCTATCGCCGGGCCACGAACTCGCTGCGCGAGATCTCTTTCGAAACCATCTCGGGCGCGGGGCCGAACGGCGCCATCGTCCACTACCGCGTGACCGAAGAGACCAACAGGCGCCTGAAAACGGGCGAACTCTACCTCGTCGACTCTGGTGGCCAGTATCCCGACGGCACCACCGACATCACGCGCACCGTGGTCATCGGCGCGCCCGATACGGATCAACGCGCCTGCTTCACTCGTGTCCTGCAAGGCATGATCGCCATCTCGACCGCCCGCTTCCCCCGCGGACTTGCGGGCCGTGATCTCGACGCGCTCGCCCGCGCGCCGCTCTGGCGGGCCGGACTGGACTATGACCACGGTACAGGCCACGGCGTCGGCGCCTATCTCTCGGTGCACGAGGGACCCCAGCGGATCAGCCGTATCTCGGACGTGAAACTTGAAGAAGGCATGATCCTGTCCAACGAACCCGGGTATTACCGCGAGGGGGCATTCGGCATCCGGATCGAGAATCTGATCGTTGTCGAAAGAGCCCCGAAGCTGGGTGACAATCGCGACCAGCTTGGCTTCGAGACGCTTACATTTGTGCCGATCGACCGGCGGCTGATCGACAAGGCCATGTTGGCACCGTGGGAAATCGACTGGATCGACGCCTACCACCGGACAGTGCGGGAAAAAATCGGATCCCGGGTAGACGGTGACGATCAAGACTGGCTCGATGCGGCGACCCGGCCGCTGTGAAGCCATGTCATGGCCTTGTGATCCAAAGACTGCTAGAAGTCTGACAAACAAGGAAGAGATCATGGCCGAACACATCACGATCCGGCCGGCGGAGGGCACCTGGGTGGTGCGTGCCGGCGGTGCCGTTCTGGGCGAAAGCGACCGCGCGTTGAAACTCGTTGAGGGCGACAATCCGTTCGTCATCTATTTTCCGCGCGAGGATATCGCGATGGAATTCCTGGATACTTCCGACAAGAAAACGACATCGCCCCAGCTGGGCGAGGCCAGCTATTTCTCTATCGTCACCAAAAGCACGACGCTTCAGAATTCCGTCTGGAGCTACGAAGCGCCCGATGAAGTCGCGAACGAGATTGCTGGATACCTTGCGTTTTTCGCGGGCGACCTGGTGGCGGTGGAGCAGATCTGACGCTAGCCGTGTTCTTCGGCCGCCGTCGCGGCCAGAGCGCGGTTGTAGGCGCGCAAGACATCGACATGGAACAGCGCCCCGTGAATCTGGGGCGCCTTGCCTCCTCCACCCATTGTGACGACAGGCAGAAACTGGCGTGATGTCCGCTCGAAAATCGGCAACGCCGTTTCAAGCGTTGCGTTTCGCTCGACCCAGTGTCCTTCTTCGATCGCCTGCCACATCGCGTCATCCGGCGCCGAGCGCGGATCGTCGGGCGTGCGCATGACGTTGGCGACACGAAACATCGACAGAAGATATGCCTGCGGCCCGGCCGCCAGATGGATGTTGCGCCGCTCAAGCTGGGTCAGGAAGAAGGAACGGTCGATCATGCGTGAGGCTACCGCGGTGGAAATCGATACAGCCACCATCACCGCAAGCCCGGTCTGCCAGTCACCCGTCAGTTCGAATACGATCAGTGTCGTCGAAATTGGTGCGCCCAGAACGGCGGCGGCGACGGCGCCCATGCCCGCAAGCGCATACAGAGTCTCGGAGCCCGAGACGTTCGGGAAAATTGCGGTCGCGGTCAAACCAAAAGCCAGCCCCAGAAGCGCGCCTACCATCAGCGAAGGCGAAAAGACACCGCCCCCCATGCGGCCGGCCATCGTTATGGCAACCGCCACCACCTTGAGAATGCAGAAAACCACCGCCTCGTGCCAGACCAGTGCCCCGGTCAACGCGCGCGATGTCGTCTCGTAGCCGACACCGATGATGTGCGGATAGAAGATCGCCATCGCTCCAAGCATCAGCCCGGCCACTGCCGGACGCAGGAAACGAGGCAGCCCGGTATAGCGGCGTAACCGGCTTGCCAGATCCTCGGCGAAGAAGATCGACTTCATCATCGCGACGGCCACCAGTCCCGAAACCACGCCCAGAATCAGGAAAGCCGGAAGCTCGACGTAAAACGCAAGCGCCCCCTCTTCCATCAGACGGAACTCGGTCATGTCCCCGAATGCCAGTCTGTTGATCACCGTGCCTGCCGCGCTGGCGACGACGATGGGAGCGAAGGCGTGAACGGCAAAATGCCGAAGGACGACTTCCATTGCGAATAGCGCCCCCGCGATCGGCGCATTGAACGAGGCCGAGACCGCTGCTGCCACTGCGCACCCCAGAAGCTCGCGGCTGGTGATGCCGGTGGCACCGATTCTGTCTGAAACCCAACTTGAGATCACCGCTGCAAGATGGACGACCGGCCCCTCGCGACCCGTCGAGCCTCCGGTGCCGAGCGTGATCAGCGATGCCGTGGCCGAGGCAAGACCCGCCTTGATCTCGACGCGACCATCTTTCAGGGCCGCACCTTCGATCACGTCCGCCACGGAATGGACCCGTCCGTCTGCCGTGAACCTGTTCAGGATAATCCCCACGACCGCACCGCCGAGGATGGGGATCAGCAGGATCATGTACCACGGCAACGTCTCGGCAAAACTGTGCAGATGCTGGGGATCCGATGTGCCGTAAAGCGTGCGCTGCAGCCAGTCGATGGACTTGCGGAATAACAGCGCAGCGAATCCGGCCGCAATCCCGATCAAGAGCGCGATGAACCAGAACTGAATCTGCCCCGGCCCCTTTTTCCGAAGCGTTACCCAGGCGTTTCTGATCGCCCGAAAAACCGGGTTCGAAAACGGCTCTGGTGATGACTTCGGCTCGCCGTCCATGATCATAGCATCGGGCATATTGCCTGCGCTGTGCGCCCGGCAGCCCGCACACCGGGAGAAACAGACCGCGTCCGCCGGACCGGCACGGCACCTCCTGTCCTAGGATAGCGGCAATGGGGGCGAAACCCGGAATCGTCCTTTCCGCACCTTATGTTGCGGAATGTGACCAAACGGAACCGATTGAACCACTTGCCGAATCCCTTCGGGCGAGGTCTGATCCGATCATGACACTTTCCGTGGATCTCAACTCGGACATGGGCGAAGGCTTCGGCCCCTGGAAAATGGGCGACGATGCCGGCCTGCTGAAGATCGTCACCTCGGCGAACATCGCTTGCGGATTCCATGCCGGTGATCCTGACACGATGGCCGCGACCATGGCGATGGCCGTCGGGAACGGCGTCGGCATCGGTGCGCACCCCGGTTTCGCCGACCTCATGGGTTTCGGGCGCAACCGGATGCAGGTGCCGCTTGGAACTCTGGCCAACCAGATCCGCTATCAGGTAGGCGCGGCACAGGCGATGGCGCGCTCGGTCGGCGGCGAGGTGCGACACTTCAAGTTGCACGGCGCCTTGTCGAACATGGCCTGCGAGAATGCCGAGATGGCGCGCGCATGTTACGAGGCGGCGCTGGACGTGGCGCCGGACATCATCATCATGGGACTTGCGGCGACGCCGATGGAAGACGTCTGCCGCGGCCTGGGATGCAAATGGGCCGGCGAGATTTTTGCCGACCGCGCCTACAATCCCGACGGAACGCTTGTCGACCGGCGATTGCCCGGCGCGATGATCCACGATCCGGAGCAGGCGGCGGCCAACATGGTGAAGATGGTCATGGAAGGTGCGATCCTGACAGGTGACGGACAGCGGTTGGAAACTCGGATCGACACCATCTGCGTGCACGGCGACAGCGCCGCAGCGCTCAAGCTGTCTTCGACAGTTCGAGAGGCGCTAGAAAAGGCTGGTGTCGAGCTTTGTCCCTTCGATGGATCACCCTTGGCTTAAAGGCAATCGGTCGGGGCATATCCGGGTCAATGTCGGCGTCAAGAAGCGGCCGCCACTCGTCGTCCAGCAGTTCGGCCCTGTCCAGGATCTCCAGCATCCGCCGCGACGGGACCCCGGTGAAAGCGTAGAAATCCAGCTCATCCTCAAGCGCCACCAGATCGGCATCGCTTAGGGCTGAGACGATATCCTCGAGAGGAAGCGCGGGAAGCGCGGCGCAAACGCCGGAAAAATCTATACAAATAACGGGATTTTGGGCAACCATCGCCAGTTCCACTTGTTACATACACACTTGTTACGGTCTCGATGAGACACGCGAATACAGGTTATATTAGGGAAGAAACCCGAAAAATTCCAGACATTCCTTGACAAAATCCGGAAACAACGTGGCGATTGGGGCGAAACGACGCCTTATTTCCGGCCAGCGCCCCGGAAACTTCCAGAAATCACCCCCGACAAATCATGAATCCGGCACAAGTACCTGTCTTAATGAGAACATCGCAAAGTGACGTGTCAGTTCTGGAGATTAAACAGTGGCCCTTTTAAATCTGCTCCCCGGTGTCGAGCGCCTGATCCCCTTGCTGCTCTTCGCGCTCTACCTGCTGACCGCCGTCCGTATATGCCGCTATTCGTCCTGGGTTCGGGCGGGTGCGCCAAACCCCTTCCTTCCGCGCAGTCTGGAAGTGGCACTGGTCCGCATCGACGGGCATTCACGCCGCGTCGCATGACAAGAAAAAAGGCCGACGCAAACGGTCGGCCTTTCCTGAAGTTGAAGTGCAGGCGTCGCCCGGCAATCACTCTTCTTCCATCGCCTCGACGGCTTTCTGAAGCTTGTCCTTCGAGACTTCCTTTTCCTTGACAGTGATCTGTTCGAAGATGTGGTCCACGACCTTGTCTTCGAAGATCGGCGCCTGAATCTGCTGACGCATCTGCGGGTTCTGCTGCACGAATTCGAAGAACTGGCGTTCCTGCCCGGGATATTGGCGTGCCTGGTTCATGACCGCCTGGGTCATTTCCGCGTCGCTTACCTCGACCTCGGCCTTCTGACCCATCTCGGCCAGCAGCAGTCCAAGACGCACGCGGCGCTCCGCCAGCTTGGTGTGCTCTTCCGTCGGCTCGATCTCGGGATGATCGTGCCCGTGCACGTCCGGATTTTCCTCGTGCCAGAGTTGGTGGGCGATCTGGTTCGCCTCGGCTTCGACAAGCGAAGGCGGAAGATCGAATTTGACGGCCTTGTCCAGCTCGTCCAGAAGACCGCGTTTCATGACCGCGCGGGCGGCGCCGGCGAACTCGGCTTCAAGCCTTTCGGAGATCTGGCCCTTCAGGGCTTCCAGATCCTCGGCACCGTATTTCTTCGCGAGCTCATCGTCGATAGACGCAGGCTTGGGTTCCTTGACGGCCTTAACGGTCACGTCGAAGGTCGCGGCCTTGCCGGCCAGGTCGGCATTGCCGTAGTGCTCGGGGAACGTGACCTCGACCGCCTTCTCGTCGCCGCTCTTCACACCGACAAGCTGCTCTTCGAAGCCGGGAATGAACTGGCCCGAGCCCAGAACCAGCGGGAAATCCTCGGCGGCACCGCCGTCGAAGGCCTCGCCGTCGACCTTGCCCACGAAATCGATCACGATCTGGTCGCCGTCCTTGGCCTTGGAGCCTTTCTTGCGGTCCTCGAAATTCTGCGCGCTCTCGGCGAGGTTGCCCAGCGCCTCGTCGATGGCCTTTTCGTCGGCCTTCACGACCAACTTCTCCAGCTTGATCTTCGAGAAGTCGACCTCGGGGATCTCCGGCAGCGCCTCGTAGGACATGGAAACCTCGACGTCGTCGCCTTCTTTCCAGTCTTCGTTGGTCATCTCGACCTTGGGCTGCATCGCCGGACGGTCGCCCGAATCTTCGAAGTGCTTGTTCATCGCGCCGTCGACGCTTTCCTGCATCGCCTCGCCCAGAAGGCGCGGGCCGAACTGCTTCTTCAGCAGCGCCATCGGGACCTTGCCCTTGCGAAAGCCCTTCATCTCGATCTCGGGCGCAGCCTCGGCCAGCTTTTCGTTGACCTTCGCATCCAGTTCCTGCGCTGTCACGATCAGTTTGTAGCCGCGCTTCAGCCCGTCGTTCAGGGTCTCGGTGACCTGCATATCTTACCTCTTCGATGGCCCGGCCGGACGGATTCCGGGTGGGCGGAAAATCAGCGGCCCTTCTAGGCAAGAGCGCGCGAAGGCGCAAGGCGAAACCGGGGCCGCTTAAGCCAGGGGGTCTGCGCCGCAGAACGCGGGCAATCCGGCGCTTGGAAATCGCGCCACGGCACAGGCGTTGCATCCCTGACGGCAATTCGGGAAGTCTGGCGGCGCCCTGAAGCCGTCACTCCGAAAAATCTCCGGGAATCGTCTGTTTCACGCCGGCAACGCGCGAGACTGGTGCTCGGCACCCGCCCTTGCGCGGTATCCGACCCGTGGTTTTCCTGCCTGAAGCCCGATGTTGGTGCGGGTGAAGGGACTCGAACCCCCACGCCTCGCGGCGCCAGAACCTAAATCTGGTGCGTCTACCAGTTCCGCCACACCCGCACTGGGCGCGGTCTTTAACAAAGCTGCGGTCATGTGGCGAGTGGAATCTCGTCTGACCCCCTCGCCCTTCCCGATCAATCTTCCTATAAGGCCAAAGCCAGCTGCCTGAGAGATGCCATGACCAACCCCCTGTCACCCGTCGATACCGCAAAATTCGCCGCCGCGAAGAGGGCGTCCTCTTTCGTTACGAACGGCATGAAGGTCGGCCTTGGGACCGGCTCTACCGCAGCCTGGCTGGTCAAGTGCCTGGCCGAGAGAGTGAGGTCCGAGGGCCTGAGATTCACCGGTGTTCCGACGTCGGCCGCAACGGCGACCCTGGCAACCGAGTTGGGCATTCCGATCACCACGCTGGACGACGCCGGATGGCTGGACCTGACGATCGATGGCGCCGACGAGTACGACAGCGAACTTAACCTGATCACGGGCGGTGGCGGCGCACTTCTGCAGGAAAAGATCGTCGCGACGGCTTCGGACCGGATGATCGTGATCGCCGACAAGACCAAGAAGGTCGAAACGCTGGGCGCGTTCCCTCTGCCGGTCGAGGTCATCGGATTCGGCATGAACACCACGAAACGCCTGTTGGAAGAGATGCTGGAAGGCCTGGACGTGATGGGCAACACCGGCGAGTTCCGGATGAAGAACGACGCGCTCTTCGTAACCGACGAAGGCAATCACATCATCGACCTTCACCTGGGACGTATCGGAAATGCCCGGCAGTTGTCGCTGATCCTCAACCAGGTACCGGGTGTTGTCGAGAACGGGCTGTTCATCGACATATGCGACGTGATCATCACCGGGCACGGCGACGGCAGCGTCGAAGTCCGCGATATCAATTCCGGCGATGTCGAAAAATCGCACATCCACATGGCCGGCGACGACAACGTTTTTCTGGACATTGCGGAATAATCGCCAATGGCTCATGACTTCGATCTTTTCGTGATTGGTGGCGGTTCGGGTGGCGTGCGTGCGGCTCGGACGGCTGCTGCCACCGGCGCCAAGGTAGGGCTGGCCGAAGAAAGCCGAATGGGCGGCACCTGCGTCATAAGGGGCTGCGTTCCGAAGAAGCTGATGGTTTTTGCCTCTGAGTTCCGCGAACAGGCGTCGCTTGCCCGCGACTACGGCTGGGACATGAACCTGGGCGCGTTCGACTGGCCGGGCTTTCACGCAAACCTGAATGCAGAACTCGACCGGCTCGAGGGCGTCTACCGCCGACTGCTCGAAGCTTCGGATATCTCCATCTTCGACGTTCGCGCCAGCCTGGACGACGCTCATACCGTGCGCCTGGCGGACGGGCGAACGGTGACCGCCGAGACCATCCTGATCGCGACCGGCGGTCATCCGGTACGACCGGACATGCCCAACGCGCATCTCGGTATCGTCTCGAACGATATCTTCAACCTGGAACGACTGCCGAAGTCGATCCTGATCGTCGGCGGCGGCTATATCGCCTGCGAATTCGCCTGCATCCTGAATGGGCTTGGGGTTGAGGTCACCCAATACTATCGCGGCGCGCAGATTCTGCGCGGCTTCGACGAAGAGGCCCGCGGCCTGGTCGCCGAGATGATGCGCGAGAGAGGGATCGATCTGCACCTTGGCACGAACATCGTCGAAATGGCGCCCGAGTTCGAGCGTGCCGCGGGTGCGGGAATACGGGTGCCGGTAGAAGAACTGGGCATCGACCCCGAGCACGAGGCCGGGCACACAGGCGCGCCCGGCGATACGGTCTGGGTCAAGGCGACGAACGGGTCCGAGCGGGTGTTCGACTATGTCTTCTTCGCGACGGGGCGCGCGCCGAACAGTCACGGACTGGGGCTGGAACAACTGGGCGTCGGCATCAATCGTCGCGGCGCAATCGAAGTCGACGACTACTCGAAAACGGCCGTGGACAATATCTATGCCATCGGAGACGTGACCGACCGTATCCAGTTGACGCCGGTTGCGATCCGCGAGGGCATGGCGTTCACGGAAACGGTCTTCAAGGGCAATCCCACGGCGGTCGACCATACCTACGTTCCCTCGGCGGTCTTCACCCAACCCGAGCTTGGAACCGTGGGGCTGACCGAAGAACAGGCGCGGGAAATCGAAGAGATCGAAGTCTACTGCACGTCGTTCCGCCCGATGAAGTCGGCCTTTGCGGAACGATCCGACAGGGTGCTGATGAAGCTTATTGTATCCAAGGCCACCCGCAAGGTGCTGGGATGCCACATCGTCGCGCCAGAGGCAGGCGAGTTGATCCAGATGGTGGGAATTGCCGTCAGGGCAGGACTGACGAAAGAGGATTTCGACAGCACGGTGGCCGTACATCCGACCATGTCCGAAGAACTAGTCACGATGCATTCACCGGTCAGAACGGCTTGAAAAAGCAGCCGGGAGGCTACAGTTAGCCTTGCAAGACCAAAAACGTAGAGACCACGAGAAGGGAAACGACCTTAATGGCCAGCAACAACGGCGGACCCTGGGGCGGAGGCGGAGGCGGCAACCGCGGCGGCGGCGGTAACGACGACGACCGCAGGCCCGGCCGACGTCCGGGACAGGACGGACCGCAAATCCCCGAAATCGATGAAATCATGAAAAAGGGCCAGGAACAGCTGAAAGTCCTGATGGGCGGACGTTCCGGCACTCCGAAAGGCCCCAATGGCGGCGGTGGCGGTGGCGACGGCCCAAGGCTGACCCGCGGCACGGTGGGCATCGGCGCGCTGGTGCTTGTCGGTCTGTGGGCTTTCTCGTCGTTCTACACGGTCCGTCCGGAAGAACAGTCGGTGGAACTATTCCTGGGCGAGTTCAGCTCGATCGGCCAGCCGGGTCTGAACTTCGCGCCCTGGCCGCTGGTGACCTATGAAGTCGTTCCGGTCACGCGCGAACAATCCGAGGATATCGGAACCGGGCGTGCAGGATCGTCGGGCGGTGACGGACTGATGCTGACGACGGACGAAAATATCGTCGACATCGATTTCCAGGTCGTCTGGAACATCAACAATCCCGCCGACTATCTGTTCAACCTGCGCGACGGTCCCCAGACGGTGCGCGCCGTGTCGGAATCCGCCATGCGCGAGATCGTGGCCGGCAGCGAACTGGCGCCGCTTCTGAACCGCGACCGGGGCGTTACCGCCCAACGGGCGCAGGAACTGATCCAGTCGACGCTGGACAGCTACCAGGCCGGCATCAACGTCGTGCGTGTCAACCTTGACAAGGCCGATCCGCCCCGCGAGGTCATCGACGCTTTCCGCGACGTTCAGGCAGCCGAGCAGGAACGCGACAGACTTGAACGGCAGGCCGACGCCTATGCGAACCGGGTGCTGGCAGGTGCCCGCGGTGAGGCTGCGCAGATCCTTGAACAGGCCGAAGGCTATCGCGCTCAGGTCGTCAACGAAGCTGAAGGTGAGGCCAGCCGCTTCTCGGCGGTGCTTGACGAGTATCTGCAAGCCCCCGACGTGACCCGCCGACGCCTTTACATCGAGACGATGGAGAAGGTTCTGGGCGACGTCGACAAGATCATACTTGACGAGAACGCCAGCGGAAGCGGTCAGGGCGTTGTACCCTATCTGCCGCTGAACGAGCTGCGTCGCGGCACACCGAGCGGAGGAAACTGATATGGGTCGTGGTGCAATCGCATTGGCCGTCCTAGTTGTCGCCATCGTCACCGCCCTTTCGTCGATCTTCATCGTCGACGAGCGGGAAAAGGCGCTGGTGCTGCAGTTCGGTCAGATCAAGCAGGTCAAGACCGAACCCGGACTTGGCTTCAAGATCCCCTTCATCCAGGAAGTCGTCCGCTATGACGGACGTATCCTGTCACTGGACACGCAAACGATCGAAATCACGCCGTCGGACGACCGCCGTCTGGTGGTCGACGCTTTCGCGCGTTATCGGATCGGGGATACCGACGAAGAAATCGTCCAGTTTCGCCAGGCCGTCGGTGCCGGCGGCGTCGCCGCGGCCGAGGACCGGCTTGCCAGCATCCTGAACGCCGAAATCCGGACCGTTCTGGGTTCGGAAGGCGTGACATCGAACACGATCCTGTCGGCCGAGCGTGCGGCTCTGATGAACCGGATTCGCGCCAACGCCGATGCCAAGGCCGAAGCGATCGGACTGGATGTCGTGGACGTACGGCTGAAGCAGACCAACCTGCCCGAGCAGAACCTCGCCGCCACCTTCGACCGGATGCGCGCCGAGCGCGAACGCGAAGCGACGGACGAGCGAGCCCGCGGTGAGGAAGCCGCCCTGCGCATTCAGGCCCAGGCGGACCGGACCGTGGTGGAACTGGTATCGGACGCGCGCCGCGAGTCCGAGATCGCCCGCGGTGAAGCCGATGCCCAGCGCAACGCGATCTTCGCCGATGCCTATGGGCGAGACGAGGATTTCTTCAGGTTCTACCGGTCCCTGTCTGCCTACGAGAACGCACTGAAAGGCTCGAATTCGACGCTTGTCATCACGCCGGATAGCGAGTTCTTCGAATTCTTGGGCGGTGCGGGATCGTCGCAGGCGCCGGCAACCGGAAACTGACGGGTCGGCGACGTTGGAACTGATCCTTCTGGGCCTTGGCCTTGTGCTTGTCTTCGAGGGGCTGGTGTTCGCACTGGCCCCTTCACGTCTGGAAGAACTGGTAAAGATCATCGCCGAGATGCCGATCGAGACACGGCGAACCATCGGCCTTGGGGCCGTGGCCGTCGGCGTGCTTCTGGTCTGGCTGGCGAGAGCGTTCTGACCCGGGCGGCCTAGTGGCCGCCGTCATCCTGCGGCTGAGACGAAATGCCGGCTTTGGGGATGGCTTCGCCACGTTCGAACTTGTCCAGAAGAGCGTGCCCGCGCGCCTCGGCCTTTCGGATCCGCATCGCGGTCAGAAACGCCTCCTGCAGGGTGGGTGACGATGCGCCGATCTCGTCCGCAACACGTCTTTCGAGTGCGTCGTTTCCGGTTTTCACGTAGAGTTCCGCGGCTCTTTTGGCTATGCCATCCGCCACGTCTTCAAGAAGTGACATTGCTCGAACCCCGCTTTCTGTCTTCTCTGCGCGATCAGTAGACACCGCGATGGGCCGAAGAACGACAGAACAAGGGCGAAAATGCGCCGCCATGCGCCGTTTCCCAACTTACGGAGCATCGATAAACAGGGCATCAACGTCCAAACCAGCAGAACGGACAGCATCATGTTTCTAAGCGTCTTCGACATGTTCAAGGTGGGCGTCGGCCCGTCGTCGTCGCACACGATGGGGCCGATGGTGGCGGCGGCACGGTTTCTGGACAGATTGCGCACGTCGCCATTCCGTGTTGCCGGGTTGAGAGCCTCGGTGCACGGGTCGCTTGCATTCACCGGCGTCGGTCATGCCACGGATCGCGCGGTGATCCTGGGGCTGGCGGGGTTTGTTCCGGAAAGCTATGACGCGGACAAGGCAGACGAGGCGCTTGCACTGATCCGAAAGACGAAAACCGTTTCACCGGAAGGGCTTGGGACGCTTGCCTTCGACCCGGACGCGGATCTGATCTTCGACTATGGCCCGCCGCTGGCCGGCCACAGCAACGGCTTGATCATGATGGCGACCGATGCCGAAGGCGATGTGACGGTCCAGGAAACCTTCTATTCGGTGGGGGGCGGTTTCGTTCTGACCGAAGCCGAACTGGCCGCTGGCAAGGACGGCGACGAGGGCACGCCGGTTCCCTTCCCGTTCAAGAGTGCCGCCGAGATGCTGGAGATGTGCGCGGCAACGGACAAGTCGGTGGCCGATCTTAAACGGGCAAACGAACTTTCCCGGATGAGCGCGGGCGAGTTGGACCGGGGCATCGCCCGGATTTGGCAGGTCATGAAGGACTGCATGGACCGGGGTCTTGAACAGGACGGTATCCTGCCCGGCGGTCTGAAGGTGCGGCGGCGGGCGGCGGCGATCAGGCGCGCGCTCGATGCCGAGCGCGGCATGAACCTTACCGCTCCGCACACGATCAATGACTGGATCAGCGTGTATGCGATGGCGGTGAACGAAGAGAATGCCGCCGGCGGACAGGTGGTCACCGCGCCGACCAACGGGGCAGCGGGCGTGGTGCCGGCGACAATTCGTTATTGGCTGGACCATGTGCCCGGCGCATCGGAGAAGCGGCTGGGAGATTTCCTTTTGACGGCGGCCGCGATCGGCGGGCTGGTGAAGTTCAACGCCTCGATCTCGGGTGCCGAGTGCGGCTGTCAGGCCGAGGTGGGATCCGCCAGCGCCATGGCGGCGGCGGGGTTGGCCGCCGTTTTGGGCGGCACACCGGAACAGGTGGAGAATGCCGCCGAAATCGCGCTGGAACATCACCTTGGAATGACATGCGACCCTGTCAAAGGGCTGGTGCAGGTGCCGTGCATCGAACGCAACGGCCTGGGCGCGATCAAGGCGGTCAGCGCGGCATCGCTGGCGATGCGCGGAGACGGCAGGCACTTCGTGCCGCTGGATGCGGCCATCGAGACGATGCGGCAGACCGGTGCGGACATGAGCGAAAAGTACAAGGAAACCGCGTTGGGCGGCCTTGCCGTGAACGTGCCCAACTGCTGAGTACGGTGGTATTAACGCATCGTTGCGGGGGCGGGCGGGGGTGATGGTGTCTTGCGCAACGGCGAGCGCCGGAATTTAAGCGCAAGTATCTGAATACATATCGGAAATCGAGTTATCCACAACGTCGGTATCACGTCGGTATTTTGTCGGTATTTTGTCGGTGCCGGCTCCGACTTCCGGTCACGATCCGTTAACCTCTTGGTTGCGGGCATGAAAAAGGCCCGGACCGCGCGGCAGCGGGTGAGGCCGGGGAATCCCGGCGTCAGTGAGGTGGCGGCGCCGCCTTCGCGGGCCGGTGCAATCCATTGGCCGTGACGGACGGGGGATTTCCCCCGGTCACCGGGACACAGGTACGCGGTTTGGGGGCCACGTCCCGCAAGGTTCGAACACCGAAAAATGTCGGGGGTTCGGCTTAAGGCCGGATGAAGTGGCCGCCCCGGCGGGCCATCGATCAGAAGGCGTCGGGCTGCGCCTCGCGTGCCATGTGGTCGAGCACGGCATTGACGAATTTCGGCTCGCGTCCTTCGGGGAAAAACGCCTTGGCCACATCGACGTATTCGCTGATCACGACCTTGGGCGGCGCTTCGCCTTCGATGATCTCGGCGCCCGCACAGCGGAACAGCGCCCTCAGCGTCGGGTCGATCCGGTCGATCGGCCATTTGGCGACCAGCGCGCGGTCGGTCATCTTGTCGATCCGGGCCTGCCAGTTCACGGCGTCCTCGGCGATCTTGCGGAACAGATCCACATCGCCTTCGGCCAGTGTGTCGCCGTCATAGTCGGCACCGAAGCGGAAATCCTCGAATTCGCGCCGGACGGCATCGACCGTCTGGCCCGAGGCCTCCATCTGGAAGAGCGCCTGCACCGCGTAGAGGCGCGCGGCGGATTTCATCTGGCGTTTCGAGGTGTTCATGCGGTTGCGGGTCCGTCGCTGTCGCCCGCGATCCGGAATTCGCCGGGCGTGAAGCCTGCCTTGCGCCGCTGGCCGCCGAACCGGCGGGCGAGCGCGATCAGGTGGAGCGCGGCACTGGCGGCCGCGCCTGCGGTGTCGAGCCGGTTCGCGTCGGCGCGTTCTTCGGCCTGTTCCATGTTCTCGACGGTGATGATGCCGTTGCCGATGCAGAGGCCCTGAAGCCCCAAAAGCATGATGCCGTGAGCCGATTGCTGAACCACCACGTCGTAGTGCGATGTGCGGCCGCGGATCACGCAGCCCAGCGCCACGAAGCCGTCGAAGTTCGACAGGCGGTTGGCGATGCCGATGGCGGTGGGGATCTCCAGCGAACCCGAGACTTCGATGGTCTCGTGCGCCGCACCGGCGGCGTCGAGGATACCCCGCGCAGAGGCAAGCTGGGCCTCGGAGATGGCCTTGTAATAGGGCGCGATCACGATGGCCACCTTCACCGGATCGGTGAATTCGGGAAGGCCCAGATCGTTGTCGGAATGTCCTGCCATCAGCCCAGCTCCGATATCTTTCGGGTGGCGACGATTTCCAGCCCGTAGGCATCGAGACCGACGACCTTGGGCTGGGGAGAATTCGTCAGAAGCACCAGCTTCGAGAGGCCGAGCGACGACAGGATCTGCGCCCCGAGGCCATACTGGCGAAGTGTCTGGGGCGACGCGGAATCGCCCGTGTGCAGCTTCATCGTGGTGTCGCGCAAGAGAACGAGCACGCCCCTGCCCTGGCGCGCGATCAGTTCCATCGCGTCGCCGAATTCGTTTCGCCTGCCCGAGGGGCCAAGGCCCACCACATCCAGCATCGGGTCCAGCGCGTGCATGCGGACGAGACAGGGCTCGTCGCCCGAGATCTCGCCCTTGATCAGCGCGATGTGCTCGTCTCCGTGGGCTGTGTCCTGGAAGATGCGAAGCTGCCATTCACCGCCGAATTCCGACGTGACGGTTTCCTGCTTGGTCACTGTCACCAGGTTGTCGTGGCGGCGGCGGTAGGCGATCAGGTCGCTGATGGTCCCGATCTTGAGGCCATGACGCTGGGCAAAGGCCACGAGGTCCGGAAGCCGGCTCATGGTGCCATCTTCGTTCATGATCTCGCAGATCACGCCCGACGGGTTCAGCCCTGCAAGGCGCGCGACATCGACCGCAGCCTCGGTATGGCCCGCGCGCACCAGAACGCCGCCGTCGCGGGCGCGCAGCGGGAAGATGTGGCCCGGCGTGGCGATGTCGGAGGCGGATTTCCCCGAGTCGATGGCGACCGCGACGGTGCGGGCGCGATCATGCGCCGAGATACCGGTCGAGACGCCTTCGCGGGCTTCGATCGAGACGGTGAAGGCCGTTTCGTGGCGCGACGAGTTGTGGGACGCCATGAGCGGCAGGCCCAGCGCGTCGATCCTTTCGCCCGTCAGCGTCAGGCAGATCAGGCCACGGCCATTGGTCGCCATGAAATTGATCGCTTCCGGAGTGGCCATTTGCGCGGGGATCACGAGGTCGCCCTCGTTCTCGCGGTCCTCGTGGTCGACGAGGATGAACATCCGGCCGTTCCGGGCGTCTTCGATGATCTCTTCGATCGTCGAGATGGCGTCGCGCCAGTTCTCTTCGACGGGTCCGGGAGTTTCGTAGCTCATATCGTCATCCGGGGCGGGTTTCAGGGGTTGCACTTAACGGATGGCTGGCGCGTTGACCAGAGGAAGGGCCGGGTGCGGACGTGACGTTTGCGCACGCCCGTTCTGCGTTGGCGCAGGTGTCAGGCGAAGTAGCGTTCAGCCCGGATATAGCCCGCAAGCCGGGCGGCTTCGGTCCAGCCGCGTTCAAGATGGGTCTCGCCGACGACGACGATGCCGTCGGCAGGGATGGTTCCCTTCAGGGCAAGGATGCGCTGGCGGGTTTCGCGCCAGGTCTCGACCAGGCCGGGGGCCTTGTCGGCCGCCAGGATGAGTGGGTTGCGTCCGGTCGTCCGGGCCGGATCGTGAGGCGGATGGACGAGGGCCAGGAACTCGGCCTGCCGGACCGTCGCCAGGCGTTCGGCGCGAACGGCCTCGATCCGGTCGTCTTCGAGAAGCCGGAGCGCATTGCACGAGAACAGAAGCGCGACGATATCGCGGCCGGTGGCGGCGCGGATGCCGGCGTAGGCCTTGTAGTCGATGCCCAACTCGCGGGCGCGGCGGACACGCCGGCGGGCAACCTCGATCGGAAGCGTCGGCAACAACTCGGCGCGGGCGCGGGTCCAGGCGTAGCGGCGCCAGGCGCCGCCCTTCTCCATCGTGGGACCGTTGTTGTGACCGAGCCGGGTCATGACGCCTGGGCCAGCCGCGCCACGTAGCGGGCGAGCGTGTCGATCTCGAGGTTCACGCGGTCGCCCACAGTCGACGCGCCCCAGGTGGTGACGGTCTTGGTGTGGGGTATGATATTGACGCCGAAATCGGTGCCGTCGACCTCGTTCACGGTAAGAGATGTGCCGTTCAGGGCGACCGACCCCTTGGGCGCGATGAAGCGCGCCAGCGGGGCGGGTGCGCGGAAGGTGATGCGCGTGCTGTCGCCCTCGTCGTGCATCTTCACGATCTCGGCCACGCCATCGACATGGCCCGACACGATATGGCCGCCCAGTTCGTCACCCACGCGAAGCGCCCTCTCGAGGTTGATGCGCCTGCCCGGCGCCCAGGTGTCGAGATTTGTCTTCGAGACGGTCTCGGCGGAGATCTGCACCTGGAACCAGGGTTTCGGATCGGCACCCAGCGCGACGACGGTCAGACAGACACCGTCGCAGGCGATCGAAGCGCCGATGTCGATGGTGTCGATATCGTAGGAGGTGGCGATCCTGACATTCAGGTCGCCCGCCTTCTCGAGACGCAGGATCTCGCCCATGTCGGTGACGATGCCGGTGAACATTGCCGCTCTCCTTGTCCTTGGAGTGAGGTAAAGCGCTTCCGCCCCCGGTGCAAGACGAGGCCGCAGGTGACAGGGCTCTTGCGCTGGCTTATCAGGTGGCGATGAGCACGCGCCGGTTTCTGTTCCTTCAAGGTCCGCACGGGCCGTTCTTCGGGGCCTTGGCCGCGCGGCTGCGCTTGGCGGGCGCCGAGGTCTGGCGCGTGGGTTTCAATGCCGGCGATGCGGGGCTTTGGCGCGGGCCGGGGTATCTGCCGTTCGACGGCAGCCCGCAGCAGTGGCCCGCGGCGCTGGAGGCCCATCTTGCGGAATTGGGCATCACGGATATCGTCTGTTATGGCGCAACCCGCCAGGTTCACCGCATCGCGCTGGACGCGGCGGCGACAAGGAGCGTGACGCCGCATGTCTTCGAGGAAGGCTATCTGCGGCCCTATTGGATCACATACGAACGTGGCGGGACCAACGCCGCTTCGCCGTCCGCCGCGCTGAGCCTGGAAGAGATGGCGGCGGCGCTGAGCGGCTCCTCGCCGTTGCTGACCGAGGCTCCGGACCGGTGGGGCGACATGCGGGCGCATATGTTCTGGGGCGCGATCTACCACGGCATGCTGCTTGCGGGGCGCCGCCGCTATCCCCGATTCCGGCCGCACCGGACACCCGGCGTCGAGGACGAGTTCAGGCTGCATCTGCGGCGGCTGATGGAGACGCCATTTCGTACCATGTCGCGATACCTGGCGACGACCCGGATCAGGTACGGCGGTTTTCCCTATCACGTCGTCATGCTGCAATTGGCGCATGACGCCAATTTCCGCGACAACGGCCCCTTCGCCAGCCAGGCAGAGTTCCTTGAAACGGTGCTACGCGGTTTCTCGGAGGGCGCGCCGCCGCATCACCATCTTGTGCTGAAGGCACATCCGCTGGAAGACGGGCGCGAGCCGCTGAGGCCGCTTGTCCGAGCGCTGGCCGGCGAGCACGGGGTTTCAGGACGGGTCCATTTCGTCACGGGCGGAAAGCTGGCGCGGCTGCTGGACACGGCGCGCAGCGCGGTCACCGTGAATTCGACCTCGGCCGAGCAGGCGCTTTGGCGCGGCCTGCCCCTGAAAGCCTTCGGCCGCGCCGTCTATAACCGTCCGGAATTCGTTTCGGATCAGCCCGTCGCGGATTTTTTCCGGGCACCGAGACAGCCCGACCGAGAAGCCTATCTGACCTATCGCGCGTTCCTTCTTGCGACATCCCAGGTGCCCGGAGGATTTTATGCCTTCCACAGCCGCCGCAAGCTCTTGAGACAGCTTCCGGACCTGATGCTGGCGCGCCAATGCCCGATCGAGCGGCTTGTTTCACGCGAAGATGCATCTGCGGCGGCACCGCAACACCTTCGCATCGTCTCGTAAACTCCTTCTGGAAAACTGGAAAAAACAATCCAGTGGATCTACCGTTGCTGAAAAATAGCCGAGGCAGGCAATAAACAAGGTCGAGGAGACCGAGCAGTGATAGTCAGGAACAGCACCTCTGCGAGGTGGGTCGCCATTTGCGTCGCCGCCAGCATACTTTCCGGATGCGGCCTTCCGCGCTCCGGACCGACCAAGGACGAAATCTTCTCGGGATCGGTCGAACGTCAGGGCAATGCGTTCGTCGTGACGACGGACGATCACGTGACCCGGGCAACATCCTACGATCCGTCGCTAGGGTTCAGCGAGGGCTTCATGAGCGCCAGCGCTGTCGGATCGGACACTGTCCGGCCCGGAGACACGCTGGGATTGATGATCTGGGAAAACGTCGATGACGGCCTGCTGGCGACCGACGGCACGAATTCCTCGCAGCTGGAAGAGATCCAGGTCGACGGCGACGGCTTCATCTTCGTGCCCTACGCGGGCCGTATCAAGGCGTCGGGGAATACGCCCGAGGGTATCCGCCGGATCATCACCGAGAAACTGGAAGCCCAGACGCCGGACCCGCAGGTCGTGGTCAAACGCCTTGCAGGCGACGGTGCGACCGTTTCCCTGATCGGCGGCGTCGGCGCGCAGGGCGTCTATCCGATCGAGAGACCGACGCGCACGCTTACGGCGATGCTGGCAAAGGCGGGCGGCATCACGCTGCCGACCGACATCACGCAGATCACGCTGATCCGCGGCGCGCACAAGGGCACGGTCTGGCTGGAGGATCTTTACGAAAATCCGCGCCTGGACATCGCGCTTCGCGCTGGCGACCGCATCCTTGTCGAAGAGGACGAACGCTTCTTTACCGCGCTTGGCGCGACCGGGCAGCAGGCCAAGGTGCCGTTCGAGACGCAGACGGTTTCGGCCATCGAAGCGCTGGCAACCATCGGCGGCATACAGACGAACCTTGCCGACCCGACGGGCATCTTCGTTTTCCGCGACGAGCCCGCGCCGATCGCGAACAAGGTGCTGAACCGCACCGACCTGATCGACACGCAGCGCATGGTCTATGTCCTGGACCTGACATCGGCCAACGGTGTCTTCATCGCGCGTGACTTCGAGATCCGCGACCAGGATACGGTTTATGTGACCGAGGCGCCGTACTCGCAGTTCAACAAGGTGCTTCAGGCCATCGTCGCGCCGGTCGGCACCGCGGCTTCGGTCCAGAACCTCAGCAATTGAGAAAAGAGCTTTCCCCGCCGCCCGATACCGGGCGGCGGCTTTGCATCTACAACGGCGGTTTCCTGACGCAAGGCAGGTTGCGGAGCATCCTGGAGCTTGCGGGCTGGGACGTTTCGATCGGCGTGCCCGGCGAGGGCGATTTCGTGGGGGTCTGGGGGCGCACGCCGACCGCCTGGCGCGGCGAGGCGGTGGCGGAGTGGTGCGAGGCGCCCGTGTTGACCGTAGAGGATGCGTTCCTCCGGTCGGTACATCCGGCCCGCGTGCGGGGCGAACCGCCGGTGGGACTGTCGCTGGACCAACGGGGCGTGCATTTCGACGGCTCGGCACCATCGGATCTCGAGACGCTTCTGGCGACCCATCCCTTCGACGACACGGCGCTTCTGAACCGGGCACGGGATGCCATCGACAGCCTTCGGTACTGGCACCTGGGCAAGTACTCGGCCTGCGACCCTGGCCTGCCTGTCCCCGACCCCGGTTATGTGGTGGTGATCGACCAGACCGAAGGCGATGCGGCGCTGATGGGTGCAGGCAAAGCGGCTTTGAACGAGATGCTGGCGGTGGCGGCGGAAGAGCATCCCGGACTGCCGATCCTGATCAAGACACATCCCGAGACCGTTCACGGCAAGCGCGGGGGGCATTTCGATGCCGCCAGCATGCCCGAGAGGGTGCATTTCGTGACCGACCCGGTCAGCCCGTGGCGGCTGTTCGAGGGTGCGGTCGCGGTCTATACGCATTCCTCGACGCTGGGCTTCGAGGCGATCTTTGCGGGTTTGAAGCCGCGGGTCTTCGGTCAGCCGTTCTATGCCGGCTGGGGGCTGACGCAGGACGAGAACGCGCCGGCGCGGCGCGAAAGGGTGCTGACGCGGGCGCAACTGTTCGCCGGGGCGATGATCCTGTACCCGGTCTGGTACGATGCCGTGCGCGATCGTCTGTGCGAGGTCGAGGACGTGATCGCCCAGCTTGCCGCGGAGGCGCGCGCCTGGCGCGAGGATCGGCAGGGCTATGTCGCCGTGGCCATGAAGGCCTGGAAGCGACCGCACCTGCGGCGGGCATTCGGGCGCGAGGTGCCGTTGAAATTCGCCAGGCGCGTGCCGACGGGCAGCGACCGGAAGGCGGTGGTCTGGGGCATGGCCGACGCCCCCGAGGACGCGCTGAGGATGGAGGACGGGTTCTTGCGGTCGCGCGGGCTGGGTGCGGCGCTGGTGCCGCCCCTGTCACTGGTTCTGGACCGGCCGTCGCTGTACTTCGATGCCTCGACCGAGGGGCGCCTGGACCGCCTGATCGCGGAATCGGGCAATCTGCCGGATGGAGAAATCCGACGTGCCGAGCGGCTTGTCGGGCGAATCCGGGCCAATGATCTGACCAAATACAACATTGGGGCCCCTGCGCCCGATTTGCCGCCGGGCGCGCGGACGATCCTTGTCGCGGGGCAGGTCGAGGACGACGCTGCGATGGAGTTCGGGGCAGCGGAGGTGCGCAGCAACCTCGATTTGCTGCGCCGGACGAGGGAAAAGAACCCCGATGCGCGCATCCTTTGGAAACCGCACCCGGATGTGGAAGCGGGCCTGCGGAAAGGGGCGGTGGCGGACGCCGATCTTGAGGGGCTGGCCGATATCGCGCTTCTGAACATCGGGGCCGCCCAAGCGATCGGTCTGGCAGACGAGGTGTGGACGATCACCTCGACCCTGGGTTTCGAAGCGCTGATCCGGGGCAAGCCGGTGACCTGCCTGGGGATGCCTTTCTATGCCGGGCGGGGACTGACGCGCGATCTTGCGGCGCGGCCCGGGCATCGCGCGACCCACGACGTCGGCCTGCCGCAGCTCGCCCATGCCTGCCTGATCGGGTATCCCCGGTATTTCGACCCGAGAAGCGGCGCGCCCCTGTCGCCCGAGAACGCGGTGGCCTTGCTGTCGGGAGGGATCGACATTCCCCCGATCAACCGCTGGATGGCGCGTTTGCAGGCGGCATTTCCCTTCGGAAGGAGATAACGGGCGGCCGCCTCCGGCGGGAGTATTTTCAAAAAGAAGAAGCCGTAGCGGTCCAGCGGCTGACGACGTCGGCCCCGACGCGGCGGGTCTCGACCAGCCGGAAACGCTCGGCGTCGGCCAATGCCGAGAGGCCCATCGCCCCCACGCCCGGCTGGCCTTCGGCACCGATGACGAGGCCCGCGGAAAAGACGATCAGGTCATCGACGAGCCCTGCGGCAAGGAACGATGCGGCCAGTGAACCGCCGCCTTCGCAGAAGACGCGGGTAAGCCCGGCCTCGCCCAGCGATTGCATCATCGAGCGGGGATCGAGATGGCCGCCTGCAACCGGAACCGGCAGCAGGCGGGCGCCGGCGGACTGCCAGCGGGCGGCGTCTTGCGATGTGTTGTGCCCGTCGCCGTGCATCAGCCAGACGGGCGCCTCGCCGATCGTGGCCGCAAGTTCGTTGGGCCAGGCCAGGTTGAGCGTACGGGAGGCGACGATCCGGACAGGTTGCCGGTCGGCGCCCATGTCGCGCACGGTGAGGGTCGGATCGTCGGCACGCGCCGTACCGCCGCCGACCAGCACGGCATCGTGGCGGGCCCGCAGCGCATGGACCATGCGGCGCGCCGCCGGCCCCGTGATCCAGCGGCTTTCGCCCGAGGCGGTGGCGATGCGCCCGTCGAGGCTGAGCGCGAGTTTGAGCGTCAGAAGCGGGCGGCCGCGTGTCACGCGGAACAGAAAACCGGCGTTCGATTCCCGGGCTTC
>JAVJUV010000049.1:0-10319 GCA_040220415.1 Silicimonas sp. | reverse complement strand
AAATGAGTGCTTTGCAAGGTCGATGGCTAAAATGCTGGCGTCGGTCATGGATGCTTCCTTTCATTCTCACTGACTTCCAACAAAGCCAGTCTGGCACATTGCGATGCCGCTGTGGGAGGGAGCATCCACCCCATCAATTTTCCAGAACACGGTCTCGCCCTGAATCTCGACCGCCCCGAAATCATGCCATCCTTCGGGATCATTCTCGGGCTCGAACGTGGCAAACTCGCCAATTGCCTTCACCGCCTCGGCCATGAAGCCGTCACCGACCTCCATAAGCGAGCGGGTGACATGCATGCGACCCTGGATGGGCTGCGCGGGCGGCACTCCAAGGCAGGCGAGCTTGCGAAACGCGTCGTTCTGCGCGGCGATCACACTCGGATCCGGGCATTCTGTCTGGGGCTGTGCAGTGATGGTCATAGGGCTGTCCTTTGAGAAGTTGAAACACCCCTCCCAAAGCCTTCTTTCCCTTTTGCCGACGCACACCCCTCAAGCGGCCCCGGCGTTCTCCCCTGCCCTGCCCACCTCCGATCTGGCGATCAGATAGTCGCAGGCCCGCTGCGCATCAGCGGCGTGGCGGAAGATCGCGCCCTTATCTGAGCGAAGGACACGCAACCAGTTGTGCAGGTAGGCGGCATTCATCTCGAGCGTATGGGCCGTGAAGCCGAGCGTTTGTCCCAGGAACACCGAGGTCAATTCAGCAACGATCTCCTCGCGTGCGTAGGAGGTGTTGCCGAATTTCGAGAACCCGAAATCCCGGTTTAGTCGATGCGGAGCTTTCGTGGCATGGGCCAGCTCATGCGCCCAGACCCCATAGAAATTGCGCGGATCGTGGAACCGGGTGATCGACGGCATGTAGACCTTGTCCACGGGCGGCAAATAGTACGCTTCCGTGCCCGTGAAGACCGTCGTTATGTCGATAGCCTCAAAAAACGCCTGCATATGCGGAATGGGCTCGGACGGCGGGTGTTCGGGTGCTGGCTCCGGATCGGGGAAGAAGCTGTCGGGCAAGCCATCGATCTGGCAGGCGTTGAACACGCGGTAGGATTTCTGGAAGCGGAAGATGCGGGCCTCTTCGGAGCGATCATCGCTCTCCGCCGGCTCATCCTCGCCTTCGGCGTCTTTCCGGCTTTGACCGTAATAGACGACGACAGAGGACTTCTCTCCCTTGCGAACCTTTGCGCCTAAGGCATTGGCCTGCGGCAACGTCATCCAGAAGGGCGAGCTGTGGCCCGCCATCACGGTCCGCATGGTCAGCAGGAAGTTGTTCACTCCCTGGTAGGGTTCACCGCCCACGCGCAGGGGGCGAGAACTGCCGCCTGCGGTCCAGGGCTTTCGCCACGGCAGCACGCCGCGCTCGATGATGCGGATGATTTCGTTTGTGATGACCTCGGAGGCATCGAATTTGGGCGTGCGGGATCGGGCCATGGTTGGCGTCCTTTCGAGTGTTGGTGAGAAGATTGGGGGTCAGGTTGACTGACGGGGCCGCGGATCTTTGGCGATCCTGGCACCGAGGGCTTCGACCATCTCGATGTAGGTGGTCAGCGAGACGGGCCTGCCAGCACCTGAAAGGTCAGGGTCGAAAGATCCGTCCCGCGCCACCCGCGGCAGGTTCGCGAATGCGATGACATCGGTGACGGGTCGGATATCGATGAACGGGGTCCCTCGTGCGACCGCAAGAGCCGCCAAGGGAAAGCGTTCGATCGGCGCGGAACTCGAGACGGTGGTCCAACCGAGATGGAGGAATGTCCCGCCATCTCCGCAGATCACGTGAGCGTTTAGCACTGTCGCCGCCTGCTTCAGATAGCCGATATCACGCAGGACGGTCTGGCGTTCGAGCTGCTGTGCCAGCGCCGTCTGGCCAGTTCGGCGCAGCTCTCTATGCCGCCACCACGAGGCTGCGGTTGCGCGGAACGCGCGCAATACACCTGTTTGCATGGGAATGCCCTTCATACGGAAAGACAGACCGGAACCCGGCCCGGACCCGTCCAAGGGCCCCAAAGGCCCTCATCCGTCAGTCACAAAACCCGAAGGACACTTTCCCTTTCCCGGTCTCTTTAGGCACACAACAAAACTGAAAGCCCGGCACATTTGCCGAAGCCATTGAGTTCATGTTGCAATTCTAGATCGGCACCCAAGATCGGCAATGCATATCGGCAAAACCTTGCCTGCCGCTCCGAAATGTGTATGTTTTTCAATTACTTTGCAAACATGGAAGATCGGCAAAAAATGCTGGAAACACCCGCCAGGATCGAACCCTGCTTCTTCGAGGAGCATATTCCTACAGAATTGGCAGACCTTTCGGTCGACATCCAGAGAGAAGCCACCGGGCTGGGACAAGGGCTGCACCCTGACAGCGCAGCTGAGCTTGCCGATCTCGTCCGCGTGATGAACTGCTACTATTCCAACCTGATCGAAGGACACAACACGCGCCCCCGCGACATCGAAAAGGCACTGGCGGGCGCCGAGCTTGAGGAAGAAACCCGCCCTCTCGCCCTTGAGGCCCGGGCGCACGTCATCGTTCAACGGGCCATCGACGAGATGCATCGAATAGGCACCCTGCCCCGCCCCACATCTATCGAATTCCTGACTTGGGTCCATAAGAGCTTCTACGACGAGATGCCTGACGAGTTTCGGGTCATCGAACATCCCGACGGCACACAAAAACCCATCGTTCCGGGACGCGTGCGCCAGGATGACGATCGGGAAGTTGCGGTCGGGCGCAACTTACCTCCCTCTTCGTCGCGCGTCGCGGCATTCATGGATCATTTTGACAAACGGTTTCAGATTGCGGCGCGGTCATCGAGTGGACGGATCATCGCGATCGCGTCGGCACATCACCGGCTGAACAACATCCACCCTTTCCCGGACGGCAACGGGCGCGTCAGCAGACTGATGTCTCATGCCATGGCCCTCACTGCCGGGATCTGCGGCCAAGGGCTCTGGTCCGTATCGCGTGGGCTGGCCCGCGGGCTGACGGATCGGGGTGAGTACAAACGGATGATGGATCTCGCGGATAGTCCCCGACGAGGAGATCGGGACGGGCGCGGCAATCTTTCAGAGGCGGCATTAAAAACGTTCAGCGAATGGTTCCTGAAAGTGACGCTCGACCAGATCACGTTCTCGGCAAAGCTGTTCGACCTCGGCGGACTGGACCAGCGCTATCGTCGTCTTGTTGCAGATACCATCGATGACAAACGCGCACCTGAATTGATTTCGGCCGTTCTTCGGCATGGAGCACTGGAACGTGGTGACGCGCAGATTGTGCTCAAGACGTCCGAGCGTACGGCACGCAATACGCTGAGCAAACTCACGGCCGCCGGATACCTGACCTCCGCATCTCCGAAGACTCCGGTGCGGTTGGCATTTCCGTTAGATTATCGAGAGCGGCTCTTTCCAAACCTCTTTGGAGATGGTGACCTGCCGGTGGAGCGCTAGAATTACAACGAGAGAAAACTGATTGTATCCTGCAACGATTGGCGGCTGGAACCACTATGTCCGCTTGGTCTCCAATTTGTCCACCGCGGTGGACATCTTCTGTTCCGAGGTTAGCTGAACGATCGTACATCATCGCTTGGGCCGGTCTCGGGGTGACCTCTTTGTGGTGATCGGAGAGAAGGAGCTGTCATGAGCGTGGTTCCCAGTCAGACGTCCACCGCGGTGGACACTAGGCGAGACTCTTGTTTGTTTTGGACAGGCGCTTAATCAGAGAGACCGGATCAAATTGGGTTTGACGTTGGCCCAGAGTGATACTGTGAAAGTAGGCTCCAAAATCCCTGATGCGTTGTCCTAGCTGTAGCATGATGAAAATCGCGCATGATGCTTTCTGCGTTCCTACAGTCTTTTTTGCTTTCTCGAACGTTTCTGGGTGTATTCCCATCATTGGAGCAAGATTTCGAGCGTGAGCCTCGATGTCCATCCAATCTCGAAGCTTTTCTGTGGCAAATGCGGTCGCCTGGTCACAGACCGAAGTTAGTAATTCTGGTTTAAGTGCTTCTTTGCCTACGTTGCTATCTAAATCTTTTTTTTCTTCGTCAGACTTAGATTGATGCCGGACAGATTGTCCGTCATTGGCGGGCAGTTGCATTGTTTCTGGTGGATCATCCGGGGTGGATAAACTCTGGCATTCTGCGTCCGTGTCGGAGAGCAGTGCGCGGTATTCGGGGAGGCTTAGCTTCCTGCGTAGAGTTTTTCGTGCGTGGTTGATGAATGTGTTGTTGGGATCATGCTCTTCCAAATGGGCGAGCTTTGTGAGGATCTGTTTGCGGACAAATATCCGATCCCGCCGGTTATTCTCCATTTCTTGCGCGATGGTGATAAGCTCGCTCGCACGTTGGAGCAGGGGTGCAAGCGACAATCCATAACTGATGCACTCCCCGCCGGATGAGCGAACGCGGTAGCGCTTTCGGTTCGAGCTGTCATTTCGCTTGATGAATCCGAGTTCGACGAAGCGGTTGATGTGCCTGCGAAGTGTCCGTTCGTCGATGCCGCCAACTCGTTGGCAGATTGAATTGTTCGACGCAAAAACCGTTTCGCCGTGGCCAGGTTTCAAAAAGCTGAGCATTGCTTGAAGGGTCTGGATGTGGCCAGGGCGAAGCCCGAACACGCTGCGCGCGTCTCTCAGGGCCCGGAAGATGGTCCAGATATCGATTTCAGATGCGGGAGTTGAGCCGCATGATGCATCTGCACCAGCAGCCTCGATTGATAGTTTTGTAAATGCCATGATTTGATCACGATGACCGTTTGGCCCACAGCTTCCCTGTCTCCTCCCAAGATTTTATCTGGGAAAAGGCAATAAAAATCGGTTCACCGAATCGGTGACTCTTGACCGGTTGGCTGGAGGTTGCTACATCATAGGTGCAAATCGAATGATGAGGGCTCTCCAGGGGAAACTTTGGGGGGCTCTTTTCTTTCTGGTCTTCGCTTTTCTCCTTTGCTCGGGTTCCTCTATGTGGCTTGGGTTAAGACCCAGAGCCGCTCTCATTCCGCCAAGTATCGAAGAGTTGCAAAAGCGCGGCTTCTGCACGCTCCTCGAGCCACTGGCCGAATTCCGGGTTGTCCTTTTTGGCGATCTTGATGGCGATCGCTTTCTGATCGACTGTCAGCGTTCCGACAGTGTTGCCGCTCTCATTCTTGACGACGGACGTCACGCCGCGACTGGTCGGTTTTTTGTCTGCACGCGCCTTGTGCGAGCAAGCAGAATAGACCGCCTGAAATCTCTCGGGGCTTGGAGTGTCGTCGGGCAGGGCGGCGATCACCTCTTTGGCCGAATTCACCAAGTCTACCTTTCCCGATAGGGCCGCTAAATCACCCCACTGCCGTCTTCCGATGCCATGTGCCGGCCCGATAAGCTGAACAAGCCCATCAGGCAGTTGATCGATAACGACCCGGTGGTTGGACACGCCTTGCCGGGTTAACCCCAAAGCATCCTGAATGACGCCGGGTTTGTACCCAATTTCCTGCATCTCCCTGATAAACAAAGATTTTTCGATGAAAGACGGATCAAGTCGAAGGTTGTTCTCTTGACCCTGTGCGATAAGCGAGGCGTCGTCGTCCAATGTGCGAACGATTGCCTTAACCGTTCCTCCGATCTTGCGGATCGCTGCCAGTCTACGGCGGCCGTAGATGACGCGGTATCTGTCGGGCTGGCCCGATGGGCGAACCATGATCGGCACTTGTTGGCCATGCTTGCGAATGCTCTCGGCAAGCTCGTCTATACTCGTATCTTCCAGCACCAACCGATCGCGAAGTCCATCCATGTCAATCTGATCGGGTTCTATGTCCCGGATCGAATTGGCCGTGATTTCGCGCAAAGAGTCCCGCAATCCACCAACAGAGCCGGGCAGCTTTGTAGCTTTTTGTAGGGTAGGGGAGGGCGCCGCGCTCTCTTTTTCGCCTTTCGGAGGTTGGTTGAAAATGTTTCTGGCCATCAGCGACGCCCCCATGCCATTTGGATCGTCTGCTCCAGTTCATCGGCAACGCCGTTTACGCTGGTCAGAGCGCGATCAATCGTTTTTCTGATGAACTGGCCGGGATCAACTTCATAGACGGTTTGCTGGGTCATTCCGGCGTCAGAGATTGCGGTAGACTTTAGCATGGGCTCAGTCATGACCTGGCCGGCCAGGATTGATCTCAGGTAGCCAGCCATTTGGGTTTGCGGCCCGTCCGATGGCTCATATCTTGTGATCAGGAATTTGACGAAATCCCATGTCACACGCCGTCCGATCGCTTCTTCCACGGCTTTAACCGTTTCTGACGCAAGTTTCAGGAATTGGCTCATGGAAGCGATGTCCAGCATGCCTGGTACGACCGTCACCAGTAGCCCCGTAGAGGCTGCCAATGCCGTAAGAGTCAGAAAGCCGAGTTGTGGAGGGCAGTCGATCAGTACGATGTCGTAATCTGCCTCTACCTCCTCGAGCGCCAAGGCGAGGCGCTCCGCAAAAATGGGCTGCATCCGACGGGCGAGCGCGTTTGCTGTCTCGGTTTCGTACTCCGAGAGCATCAAGCCCGCCGGAACCATGTCGAGCTTGTGAAAGTAAGTCTTTTGGATCACGTCAGCGATCGGAACTTGATCCTCATATCTCAGAGCATCATAGATTGTTCCGCCTTCGGCGAACTCGAGTTCAGGCCGAAAGCCGAAAAATGTGGTCAGACTTGCTTGCGGATCGAGATCCAAGACCAAAACACGGTAGCCGCGCAAGGCATACCGCTGTGCAAGATGTATCGTCGCTGTTGTTTTTGAAGAACCACCTTTGAAGTTCACCACGGACAGCACCTGAAGCCGGTCGCCATCGCGTCGACCTGGCCGATAAGATTCGGCATTCTTTCCCGTGCGCTCCAAGATATTGCGCAATTCGTCCACTTCTTGGGCTGTGTAGAACCGGTGCCCGCGGTTATCAGTATGCACTTCCGGGAAGCTACCGTCCTTGTGGCGGTTGCGCAGGTTTGACGTGCTTACGCGCAGGAGACCGGCGACTTCGGTCGAGCTGAAACGCCGCAAGGCTTTACGCTCTTCGGGTTCGAAGGCGATCTTCATCTGCCGATCCAAGGACTCGGCCAGATTGTCGGCAAACGTGCCGATGTCAGAAGAGCCTATGCCTTGCGCATATCCAACGTTACGATGATCCATATCCTGCCGCCCGCTCTTGGCCTCTGTTAAGGCTCTTGATCATTTTGACGACGCACAACGTGTCTGACGCAATTTGCCGTCAGAATGGGAATGCCACGATCCAGCGAGTCCGGCAAGAAGAATCTAGATGTAGTGCAAAAGTTATCCACAGCACCAATTTCAATCAAGCTGTCGGATCTTGGTTAAGATATTGAAATTGATAATGAAAAACTCGATCTAATGGAGTGCCTCTTCGAAAAAAGGGAACGTTACCCGCCGAGAAACAGACTAGGCATTATTGGTTGATGGTACCGCTGAATCAGTGCGAACCGAATGATTCTTCAATTTTTTTTGGACGACAACAGGTTCCGTTGCGATGGCGCATCGGCGCATTTCCGTCGCCGCACCTGCAGGGCGATGGCTTTGCTTGTGGAGCGAGATGGATGTACACTGAACGTTGTTTTATCCATGCCTTGAGAGGACAAGATGCAAGTCGTTAAATGGGGGAGTTATCTAGCTGTCCGTTTGCCCGCCGAACTTGTGCTTGAACTCGGCTTGAAGGAAGGTGATGAGATCGACCTCGTCAAAGACGATGGTCCTGTGCGTGTTCGGCGTAAGCCTCGCGTGGATGAAATCCTCAAAGCACTGAAGCGGTTTCGGGGCAAGCTGCCCAAGGAGACGCGTATGTGTCGCGACGCGGTGCATGAACGCTGAGTTCGCAGATGCGAATGCCGTTTTCTACCTAATTGCAGACGATCCAAAGGCGGATCGGGGCGAGGAGATACAAGGGTAGGGGTCCCGGACCAGTGTCCAGGTGCTGAACGCAGGGGCAGTTAAGTGTCGGAAGAGTGCAGGGTTCAGCCGGGAGGACACCGCATCCTTTCTTCTGGCACGTCATGACATGGCTATTTTCCGAAAGACCAAGCCACTCGACGCTCTCGAGCTGCGATCTACACTTGCCTCAAGCATCTGGTCGGAACGCTGTCAGTTGGGCAATATCCAAGAGTGGCACAAATTCGGTTGCGCTAACCGCGGTTCGTGTGCCATTGACTTATACGTCAGCGAAGCATAAATGGTAACTTAGAATGACACGATTGCAGACGGTGGTGGAACTGCCTGAATTCCAAAGGCGCGCCAAAGCAATCATGTCGGAGCAAGAGCGCGAGGCTGCAATCAACTACATTGCCGGCAATCCTGATGATGGGGTTTCTCTCGGCGGTGGGCTTCGCAAGATTCGCATCCCAAGAGTTGGGGGCGGCAAGAGCGGCGGTTTCAGGACGTTGTATGTATTTGGCGGGAACCATATGCCGATCTTTTTGATCACGGTCTTTGCCAAGAACGAAAAGGCCAACCTGTCCAAGGCTGAACAAGCCGCGGCAGTCGAAATGAGCAAAGCGCTTGTTGCAAGGTATGGAGACGCAACATGACTGCATATGAATCGGTGTCGAAAGGCCTGGAAGAGGCCTTGGCATTCGCAGATGGAAACATGACGGCCGCCAAGGTCCATGAGGTACCCGTTGTCGATGTCGATGTGGCCGAAGTTCGCCAAAAAACTGGTCTCTCACAGGCTGAATTCGCCCGAAGCATAGGAGTAGCAAAGGGCACGCTCTTGAACTGGGAACATGGGCGTCGACACCCGACGGGCCCTGCTCAAGTCCTGCTGGCCTTGATCGCAAAGAAACCATCGGTCGTGCAGGATCTGCTGCGAGGCGCTTGATCTGTGGTGCAAGGTGATATCCCTTTGACGCCCCTTTCGAAGATACGGTCAATGAAGCCTGCAGATTGCTGAGCTCGCGAACGGGGTGAGCGATATCTCATTGGCTATGGAATAACGTTGCTCTCTAAACTACTCCAACAATCCTAGCTTTTCCGCACGTTCCAGCAGCATCCTCACGGAAGAAGGCTGCCAGCTGGTCCGTCCACGAGGCGTGCGCTCACGCATGGATTCCAGCCGCTCGCAGATCGCCTGCAGCGTTATGTCAGGATCGGCACCCTTGATCGCAGCTATAATCGCCGGCACGCGGTCGTCAGTATCCCGGCGTCTGGCGCGGGCCAGCACTTCAGCGGGCAGGAACCCGTCGCGGATGTAGGCTTTCACGGCGCGGAGCAAGCGGCTTTGCGTCCAGTGCCGATCATGGGGCAGGGGGCCATTGATAATCCGCAAGACGTCTTCCCAAGCCATATCAGGGCGCAAGCGGCGCACATGGGGCACCCAATCTTGCGCGGTCTCGTTCAGGCGCTCCATGTAGCCGTCCTGTCGTGCTAGGCGCACCTTGCGTAGCGCGGCGGGGTCCTTGGCGCGAAGACCAGGGTTGCCGCCCACACGTCCTTTGGCGCGCGCAGAGGCAAGCCCAGCCTTGGTGCGTTCGCGGATCAGCGCGCGCTCGAACTCGGCCGCGGCGCCCAGAACCTGCAATGTGAATTTTCCTTGAGGGGAGGCGGTGTCGATTGGATCCTGCAGCGACCGGAAGAAAGCTCCCTTGGCCTCCAGACGCTCGATCACCTCTAGTAAGTGCGACAGAGACCGCGCAAGCCGGTCGATCCGCACGACGACAAGGGTATCGCCGCTCTGGACGCGTTCGAGCACCCGCGCGAGCACAGGACGCGCGCGATTGCCGCCCGAGGCGTGCTCTTCAAGGATCTCGGCACAGCCCGCCGATTGCAGCGCCTCGGACTGGGGCAGGGGGGTCTGATCCTCTGTGGAGACGCGGGCATAGCCTATCAGGGACATGAAAACGGGCCGTTTGCAATTCAAGGTATCGCTAGTAAACGACCGTTTGTAAATGAATGCAAGAAAGTGCTCTCACGTTGTGTTCGTCCATGGTCCCTTGGTTTCCTAGCGCTGACCGCGATCTGAGAGTTTCCACCGGCAGTCGCGCGCGCATTCTATATAATGAGCGGCGGCAACCGTCACAAAATCACTTGGGTAATGTGCAAAAAAATAGTATTTTGCACATATGAAGCCACAACCGTCTGCATTGACTGATGATTTCGATGACCCCCTCATCACAATCGAGGAGGATGAAGAGGCTCACGAAGAGGATCTCTGGTTTTTGCCTGGGCCACCCGATGTCGCGTTTAGTTCCCGATTTCAATTGAAGCAGTAAGCTGAAACTGAAGCGCTGGAATTTCATCTTAGCGCTTCACCAACGCGTCAAGATTCCTGAGCTTCACAGCCCTGAGGCTTTGGTCAGGTTCACCCTGAACCTGT
>JAVJUV010000048.1:0-44311 GCA_040220415.1 Silicimonas sp. | reverse complement strand
CGGAAATCCATCGGGGCTCGCGGCGACGATGTATCGGGCCGCTCGAAGAAGCCGGATATACGTCAGCAATCGTGATCACCGAACCAGACCCAACCAGACCGTTGCAATTAGGCGGGGTCCATATACGTCCACACATGACATGGCCCGCTGCCACGTCGCGACCTGGATCCGCTCAAGCCGGTTTACTTGGCTCCATCTTCCTGAAGCCAGCGCATAACGTGCGTCCCGGCCGCGCACGTTTCTTGGGACTGATTAACAATGCTTACTGAGGAGAGAGAGCGACCAAGCTCAGTGTCGACCTTGTCGACGAGGTAAACGCCGGTGAGCGTGTCGCCGATAAATACCGGTTTGACAAAACGCAACTTGTCGAATCCCATCGATACCGATGAACCGCGGAAGCCTCGGTCTTTCGCTCGGGCGCTCATTTTCGCCGCAACAGTCGACAGAAGCGCTATGGACAGGAGCCCGTGCGCGATCCGGCGGCCAAAGATTGTCGATTTTGCGTACTCGTCATCTACGTGGATCGGGTCAAAGTCGCCGCTGATTGAGCAGAACATCGCGAGGTCCGTCTCAGTCAGTGTCTTTGAAACGGTGAACCTGTCACCGATCTTGACGTATTCGATCAGTGGATCAGGCACGGTGCACGTTCTCCCAACTGCTGGTTTGGGCAGACCGGATTATGGCGTCTATTAGGTATTGCGTGCGCAATGCTTCCCGGCCGCTTACCGTGGGCTCTCGGTTCTCATCGATGCATCGAGCAAAGTCTCGCAAAAGTTCGCGATGCGAGTCGGCTGGAAAGTCCATCGGATCCGCGCCGCCGCCGAGGCCCGTCTCGGCGGCAAAATGCGTGACCTCGCCCGTTAGCCAATGCACGGTGAGTTCGCCGCCATCAAGCCGCGTGACGCCGTTCTCGCAGATGAGGTCTATCGCGTCAGAGCGGCCCGGCATCGCAGCAGTGGTCGCCATGATATTACCGACGGCACCGCCTTCCAGAATGACAACAGCGGATACATAATCTTCGCATTCCATGCGGTGAATCGCGGTCGTCGCGGTCAAAGCACTTACACGCTCGACGCCACCCACGAGGCTGCGAAAGAGATCTAGCGTGTGAATTGCCTGGGTCATCAGAACGCCACCACCGTCCCGCGCGAGCGTACCCCGGCCCGGCTCATCATAATAAGTCTGCGGCCGCCACCACGGCACGGTGCAATTGGCCGCGCAGAGCCGCCCCAGACGGCCCGACAGTAAAAGGTCCGCAAGGGCAAAGCTCGAGTTGCGGAAGCGGTGCTGAAGGACGACTCCAAGGCGTCGGTCCTTTTGCTCCGCAAGGGCGACGATCTCGGCCCCACGGTCGCTCGTGACGTCGATCGGCTTCTCGAGCAGGACGTGTTTTCCGGCGTCTATAAACCGAGTGGCGAGTTCCTTGTGGGAATCTGGCGGTGTGAGGATCAAAGCGGCGTCAACTGTGGGATCCGCAACAAGCGCATCGAGATCGCCTGTGGTCGGGAACCCATACTGCGTGGCGGCGGCATCCCGCCGCTCGGCGGAGCGGCTATAAGCCGCGATGACACGGTATACATCCTGAAGCTCGGTGAGCGCCTTGGCGTGTGGCTTCAGCGCCATGCCAAGCCCGATGACGGCCAGTCCCTTCCGGTTCATTCCATGACTCCGAAGAAACGGGCGATGGCTTCTGCCTGTCCTTCCAGCATCCGGTAACCGGGTTGCGTGGCGCAGCCACGCGCCTCTGCCGCTTGCAAGAAGCGAGAGATACGAGGCTTCAGTATGACATCGACCACCAGCATGTCCGGCGTGAGCTGATCTGGATCGACGGGGTAGGGGTCGTCGGGTTTCATGCCCAGCGGGCTGCAATTGACAACCACTGCGCAACCCGTTGCATCCGCCGCCCCGGCCGATGCTTCGATTTCAGGCCGTGCGGTGCGGATGCTGGCAGCCAGCGCCTCGGCGCGGGCGGTGTCTACGTCGAAGATTGTGATGGGCGACGCGCCTTCGTCGGCGAACGCATGCGCCACAGCCGCACCTGCACCGCCGGCGCCAATAATCAGACTGCGCTTGCCGGACAAAGAGTGCCCCTCGCGCTGGAGGCCGATGACGCAGCCCTTGCCGTCGAAGTTATCACCGATGAACGTGCCGTCAGGCTCGCGCCGGATCGCGTTGACAGCACCGATGCGCTTACCCGCATCGCCCAAACTATCAACGAGCTTCGCCGCGGTGACCTTGTGCGGCACGGTCACGATAACTCCATCGACATTCCGGAACGCGCGAAACCCACGCAAAGCTTCTTCAAACGTATCCGGCGTCACATGAAAGGGAACGAGAACCGCTGGAACGTCTCGTTCACGAAAGAGGGTGTTGAAGACCCGTGGCGAGCCGACCTGACCGATCGGGTCTCCAATGATGGCGTAAACTCGGGTGTCGCCGCTGATCGGGAGAGGGAGGCCGCCTTCGGCGTGAGTGGACGGGTTCATTCTGCGCTCCGTTTGGCAAGAAATTCGCCGACGCGCTTCTTGCGCTCGTCGGTGTCGAGTATGAGAGAAGCCAAAAGGCGCTCGATGCAGAAGGATTGGCGTAGGTGTCCTTCGGACGCCTCCCAGAGCACTTCGCGAGCGAAACGGACCGATACAGTGCTTCGCGCCGCGATCGCCTCGGCAACTTCCTGCGCCGTCTCAATGACCTTCTCCGGCCCTGCGGTTCGGGCGACGACCCCAAGCGCCTTCGCTTCGCTGCCTGAGAGCACCCGGCCAGTGAGGATCAAGTCCGTGGCTATGGCCTTTCCCGCGAGCTGGATCAGTCGCTGCGTTCCTCCTTGACCGGCGATAACGCCGATACCGGTTTCGGGAAGGGAGAGCTGCGCGTCTTCAGCGGCCACGATCATATCACATGCCAGCGCCAGCTCGAAACCGCCGCCAATGGCGTGGCCGCGCACGGCCGCCACAATCGGTTTGCGGGACCGGGCGATCCGATCGAACTCGGCGAGCCAGTCTGCGAGAACGGCCTCGGTGGCGGTGAGCCTGTCGACATCTCGAAGGTCTGCTCCGACAGAAAAAAAGCGTTCGGTACCAGATAGAACGAGCGCTTTGATGTTCTCGTCGTTCTCCGCGGCGAGGACCGCGTCATGCAAAGCGTTGATCAGCTCGGCGGAGAGCGGATTACCCCGTCTCGGAACTTCGGTCATTGCGAGGTGACGGATGCCGTTGCGGTCAGAGATGTCGAGGGACTGGCTCATGCGCGAAACACCGCCTCCGGCATGGGCTTTGGATCGCGTATTACCGGCGCGAAATCCATCCGGTCCAGGATATCACGTTGCAGGTCCACTCCAGGGGCGATCTCGATCAGCTCAATGCCGTTGGGCGAGAGGCGGAATACAGCTCTTTCCGTTACGTATAGCGCCTCTTGGCCACGGGCAAGCGCCTCCTTGCTCGAGAAGGTGATCGCAGCGACGTCAAAGACAAATTTGCGGACCTTACCGTTTCGAACGACCTGGAGGCCGCCGTCGCGAACCTCGACCTCCGATCCCTTGGCGTCGAACTGACCGCAGAATACCACCTTCTTGGCGTTCTGCGTGATGTCCATGAACCCGCCGGGGCCGATGAACTGTCCGTCCATGTGGCTGACGTTGACATTCCCGATGCTATCAACCTCGGCGATGCCAAGAAATGCCGTGTCAAGCCCGCCCCCGTGGTAGAAGTCGAACTGGTTCCCGGCCGACACGATAGCGGTCGGGTTTACCGCCATACCGAACATGTCGCCCGTAAGCATTGCACCGCCGTGGATTCCCTGTTCGATGGTCATCCAGTATTGGTCGAACTCGCCGCGCTCTGAAACAATTTCCGCGACGCCTGCCGACGCGCCGAAACCGAAATTGACGCAGTCGCCGTATTTGAGTTCCATCGCCGCCCTCAGTGCAAGGACACGCTTTGGCCCACTGCGCGCGTCTGTCTGTTCGGGAATGCGTGTTGAGCGGACCCGCCCGGCGAGAGCCGGATTGTAGGCGCCGTGGTAGGTCTGCTGCTGATCCGGCTCGACTACAATCCCATCGATCAGGATGCCCGGGATTGTCACTTCGCGCGGGGAAATGCTGCCGGGCTCGACCCGGTCGCGCACCTGAGCGTATACCTTGCCGCCGCCATTGTGGCCAGCAAGAGCGACCGCGAAGGAGTCGAGATCGGCAGGCTCTTCCGCCATCGACAGATTGCCAAAGATGTCTGCGAAGGTGCCTTTTACTATAGCCACATCGACCCGAAGCGGCTTGTAGCGCAGGTAGGTCTCGCCGTCGAACTCCACCCGCTCGACAATACTGTCACGCGCCGCCTCATTGATGCGTCCTCCAGCTTGATCGGGGTCGACGAAAGTGCCCAGGCCGGTCTTCGTGATAAGGCCCGGCCGACCTGCGCCACTCTCGCGTAGAAGGAGGCTGATAACACCACTCGGCAGCGAATAGCCCTCGATCCGGTTCTCGGCCGCAAGGGTCTGCATCCGCTTCGACCATGTCCAGTGTCCACCGATGACCCGTTTGACCATGCCCTCGTGGGCGAAGCGGTTTGTGCCGCGGTGATTCCTATCGCCAAATCCGAGCGCGTGGATCAGCGTCAAGTCGCGGGGTGCACCGGTCGCTTTGAACCGAGCCTCCAATGCTTCAAAAATGGCATCGGCCTCGAGGAGCCCGCCACCGGAGCCGGTCACGGCGATTGTGGCGCCGTCGGGGATGGTGTCGGCGATTTGCCGAGCGGTCATGACGTCTATGTTCATTTGCTCTATCCGAGTATCTTGTTGGGCAGCCATTGGATTAGGTCGGGCATTAAGACCATCGCGGCAATCGCAACGAGCAACATGATGAAGAATGGAAGTGTCGCCCAGAAGACGTTCTCGATCGGTAGGCGCGAGACCATCGCGACCCCGTAGAGTGCGATGCCGACGGGCGGCGTTATCAACCCGATGACGCACATTATGCAGAACATCACTCCGAGATGGACCGGATCAATGCCGACCAACTGTGTCAACGGAACGACAAATGGCACGACCATCAAGATGATTGGTGTCGCGTCCATAAACATGCCGAGAAAGAGGACGAGACCAAGGATGAGGAAGGTGACAGTCGCCGGGTCGCTGGAGAAGCTTGTGATGCCATCAGCCATCAGCATTGGCAGTTGCTCGCGCGCGAACATCCATCCGTCCAGTCCAGAGACGCTGATAACAAGCATAAGGACACCGACCGACGTTCCGGCCGTTACGACCTCGTTGTAAAATGCCTTGAACGAGAGCTTGCGGTAGATCAGGCCGATCAGGATCACATAAACCACAGCGATCACGCCGGCTTCGGTCGGAGTGAAAACGCCGCTGAAGATACCACCGATGATGAGGACTGGAGTGAGGAGGACAAGGATCGCGTCCTTGAGTGCCACCACGGCCCGGCGCAGAGAGAAGCTTTCGCCCTTCGGGTACCCGCGGTACCATGAGATCACGAAGACCGCGATCAGCAAGCAAACGGCGATCACGAACCCCGGAAAGAGGCCCGCAACAAAGAGACGCCCGATCGAGACGTTGGCCGCTGCACCGTACACGATCATGATGATCGAAGGCGGCACAATTGGCGCGAGGGTCGATGAGGCGAGCGTGATCGCGGCTGCAAATTCGGGATCATAGCCCCGCTCGCGCATGGCGCGTACGGTGATGGTCCCGACGCCCACAGCGTCCGCTGCCGCGGAGCCAGACATCGCTGAGAAGATGATACTCGCAAAGACGGACACGTAGCCAAGCCCGCCACGAATATGGCCGACGATAGCTTGTGCAAAGTTGAAGATCCTTTCAGTCGCCCCGCAGAGGTTCATCAGGCGGCCTGCCAGAAGAAACATCGGCACGGCGAGGAGAATCGAATTGTTGATCGTGCCTATCATGCGCTGCGGCGCGAGGCCGAGCGGTATGCCCTGGAGATACAGCCAAAGAAAGGCTGGGGCTCCGAGTGCGACAAAAATCGGCGCGCGCAGCAGGATGAGCGCGAGAATAAGGAGCAGTATCCAACTGATTAGCACTTAGAGGCCTCCTTCTGGCTCAGCAAGCCGGTTCTGATTGTCTCCGGCATTTCGCTCTGGCTCGGTTTGCGGTGGGTCGCCGATATGGCGCCTCCGCAGAACGATCATGAGCGAATGAAAAGTCATCAAGGTAAAGCCCACGGGCATCGCGAGCGATTGCACGATAATCGATACCTGCAGGGCCGGCATCGTTTGCCCTGACCCGCCGAAGGCCGTCTTGTAGCTGATCCAAGCGGCCGCGATCATGAATGTCACACAGATTGCATCCACAAGGTACGCGATCGGTGTGGAAAGCTGGCGCGGGAATAATTTGACGATGAAGTCGACCACGAAGTGTTCTGCTCGCGCGATTCCTGTCGCCGCACTTATGAACACAAGCCAAACGATCAGGACCCGTGACAGTTCTTCGGTGAAATCGAGCGGCGACTGTAGGACAAAGCGGAAAATTACCTGAAGAAAAAGCGCGGCGACGAGGCCGATAAAAGCGACGAAGATCGCAAGTCTCTCTAAGGCGATGACTGCTCGCTCGATTCGAGGCAGAGTATTTCTCATTGGTTACCTCTGGGGTGACGCAGTGGCGGTGAGGTGGCCGCAATTGGCGCGGCCACCTCGGTTTGGCCGCGGCAGAAGCTATTTCGCGTCACGGATCCGTTGAACGAGATCTTCGCCGTATTTTTCGGTATACTCGGCGACGACGCCCTGCACCTCGTCGCGGAATGCAGCACGATCCGGTTCAGTGACGGTCACGCCTTTCGACTCGAGAAACTCGATGTTTTCCTCGAAATTGTTGGCGAAGAGATCCCATTGAAAGTCGGTGACCTCGGCGAAGACACGGTCGAATTCTTCACGTTGCTCCTCGGACAGGTTGTCCATCATCGACTTGTTGGCAACGACGGGTTTGTAAAGAAAGAAGTGACCGGTAAGGGAATAGTGCGGTGCTTGCTCCCAGAAGCCCATATTGCGATAGCCTGACGAGTCGTTTTCGGCAGCGTCGATCGTGCCTGTCGCGAGCGCGGTGTAAACCTCGCCGTATGGCATCGGCGTCGCCTGCGCGCCAAGGGCGTTGAACGTATCAATGTAGACCGGGCTGCCGATGACCCTGGTTTTCATCCCTTCCATGTCAGCCGGTGTGGACACGTCTTTGTTGCGCGTGATGACGTGACGCAGTCCCGCGCTCCACCAGCCGAGCACCTCAAGGCCCGATTCCTCAAGCACACGCTCGGCAATATCTTCGCCCACATCGCCCTCGGCGACCGCGCGCGGATGGTCCGTTGCATTGCGAAAGAGGAACGGAATATCGAAGACACCGACGCTGGGCGCGAAGCTCGCGAGGTTGGAGTTCGCAACCGTCGTCATCGTAATCGCACCAAGCTTGACCTGCTCGATGGCGTCTTTCTCACCACCGACTTGGCCCTGCGGAAAGACCTTGAGGGACAATCCAGTCTCGGAGTTTTCAAGCCGCTTGGAAAGCTCAGCGAAAGCCTCGTTGGACGGTTCGCCTGGAGGATTGACGTGTGCAGCCGTCAACTCCTGCCCAAGCGCGGGCAGAGCAGTTAGCGCCAGTGATGCGCAGAGTGCAGTGTAGGTTGTAAGTGTCTTCAGCATAACTTCCTCCCAAGTCGACATTTGTCGGTTGATTTTCGTTACTAGATCGATCTAGTAATGGGGAACCTAGGGTAAACGTCTTCGTTGCGCAAGCCATTCCGCGATGAGCGCAAAGTAGAGCTCCAAGACGCATTGAAGGGAAAAGTATGGATCAGCCAGAACACATGGAGGATGAACTCGCCGAGCGGCGCGCCATGATCGAGCGCACGGTACGCGATTTCACCGCAAACGAGATACGCCCGCGTGCTAACGAACTCGACGAATCAGAGGCCTTCCCGGAAGACATCTACAAGCGGATGGGCGAGTTGGGACTGTTTGGCATTACCGTGCCCGAGGAGCATGAGGGCGTCGGTGCGGACTGCCAGACCTACGCCCTCGTGATGGAAGAACTTTCGCGCGGCTACTCTTCGGTCGCCGACCAGTGTGGCCTGGTCGAGCTGGTCGCAACGCTCCTAACTCAACACGGCACAGCCGAACAGCGCGATCGCTATCTAAAGCCTCTGCTGAATTACGACCGCCGATGCGCCTATGCCATTACCGAATCCGAGGCCGGGTCCGACGTCTCAGGCATACGTACAACCGCGATACGAACCGGAAACGGTTGGCGTCTCGACGGGCACAAGATATGGATCCACAACGCTCCGGTCGCCGACTTCGCAGTCGTTCTCGCCCGAACCGATCCCTCCGCCGGCAAGCGGGGCATGAGCATCTTCCTCGTAGATCGCGACAGGCCTGGGTATGTGGCCGGCGCGAAGGAGCACAAGATGGGACAACGGGCCAGCCAGGTCGGCGCCCTAACGTTTGATGGCATTGAACTTCCCGACGACGCTCTCCTTGGCGAGGCCGGTCGCGGTTTCCACATGATGATGAGCGTGCTTGACAAGGGGCGTATCGGTATTGGCGCTCTTGCAGTCGGAATCCTAGAAGCCGCCTTGTCGGCATCAGTCGACTACGCGCAGACGCGCAAGCAATTTGGCAACCCAATCGCCGAGTTCCAAGCCGTTCAGTGGATGCTGGCCGACCTGGCGAAGGCGACGCACGCGTCCCGCCTAATGGTGCGTGACGCCGCACAGCGTATCGACGCCGGACAGCGAGCCACAGTGCAGTGCTCCATGGCGAAGTGTTTCGCCGGTGACGCAGCGGTCGAGCACACCGCCAACGCGGTCCAGATCCACGGCGGCATCGGCTACATCCGCGGCACCGAGGTGGAGCGTCTCTATAGAGACGCCAAGATCACCCAGATCTACGAAGGGACCAATCAAATTCAGCGTATGATCATCGCGCGCAATCTCGTGGCGGACAATTAAATGACTGGCGCATCCGAACATCGTGTGGCGCTCGTTACGGGCGCAGGGAGAGGCATCGGTCGCGCCATCGCACTGGCGCTAGCCGGCGATGGCTTCAAAGTTGTGGCCAACGACATAAGGTCTGACGAGGTCGACGAAACCGTCTCCGCCATACGCGAACTCGGTGCACAAGGCGAACCCGTGGTTGGTGACATCGCCGATGTCGCGAGGCATGACGAACTGCTGGAAAGGGCCTCGGCGGTGTTTGGCGTCCCGACTTGCCTTGTGAATAACGCTGGCATCTCCGTGGCGAAACGCGGCGACATGCTGGACGCCACTCCAGAGAGTTTTGATCGCCTCATCGAGGTAAACCTACGCGGACCATTCTTCCTTACGCAGAACGCAGTGCGTCGAATGCTTTTCGACACGTCCACCTCCCATAGGACGGACCGCGCGGTCATCACTGTATCGTCGGCCAACGCCTACGCCGCATCACCGGACCGAGCCGAGTATTGCCTGTCGAAATCCGCCCTCTCGATGATGACAAGATTGTTTGCGCTTCGCCTGGCGGAGGCATCAATCGGCGCTTACGAGATTCGCCCCGGCGTGATCCGTACGGCGATGACAGCCGTCGCCAAGGATCGCTACGACGCACTCTACGCGCGTGGCGACTTCACGCCTGTCAACCGTTGGGGTGAGCCTTCCGAGGTTGGCCGCGCCGCGGCCATGCTGGCCGGCGGTCAACTCTCCTTCTCAACCGGCGACGTCATCCACGTCGATGGCGGCCTGCACATTGCGAGGTTATGATGACAGTCGAGCATTTGCGACGTTTGGCCCCCGGCGTTTACGATTACGACGATTTGAAGGTCGGGGACTACTTCGACACCGGCGGTATCAAGGTCACCGACGCGCATGTCGTCGCGTTTGCCGGCATCTCGGGTGACCATTTCGACGTGCACGTCGATGACGATTTCGCCCAGGCGCACGGCTTTCCGGGACGTATCGCACACGGGCTTCTCGGCTTGGCGATGGCGGATGGGCTCAAGAACCGCTCCGCGGTCAAGATTCTTGGCATCGCCTCGTTGGGATGGAACTGGGCATTCCGAGGAGCGATCCTGATCGACGATAGAATCAAGGTGCGGGTCACAGTGAAGGAACTGCGCAAGACGAAACGAGAAGATCGTGGGATCGCCACGCTGTTCTTCGACGTGACCAATCAAAAGGGTGAGACAGTGCAGGACGGCGAGACGCTTTTGCTTACCAACCGGAAAATGGAGGGGACCAATGCCTGAAATCCAACTGCCGCAGGGCGACGGGTCCATCGATCGCTTCGTGCTTGCTGAACCGCGCCATTTCGCTACGGCAGGGCCGGGCCAGACCTTGTCCCGGGTTGCCCTCTCGGCCGCGCATGTAGTGGCTGATCCCCTGGCGGACATCTCACCGTTTAGCGGTTGCGCCGTCGATCTGGAAGCCACCGTCAAGTATCGCGAGTACCTTTGGGATCTTGGGCTAGGGGTGGCTGAGGTGATGGATACAGCACAACGCGGTATGGGACTTACTTGGTCTGCGGCGCAAGAGTTGATGAAAGCATCCGTCGCTGCGGCCAAGGCCCATCCCCATGGTTCGATCTACTGTGGCGTCGGCACCGATCATATTCAGACAGCTGAGCCGACCCTCGACATGGTTCGTCGTGCGTACGACGAACAACTGGCTGTCGTCCAAGGGCTCGGCAGCCGAGTCATCGTTATGGCCAGTCGTGCGCTGGTGACAGCGGCCCAAACGCCCGACGATTATGCGGCGGTCTACCGTCACGTTTTGGCGCAGGCGGACGCGCCGGTCATCCTGCACTGGCTTGGCGACATGTTCGACCCAAAGCTCGCCGGCTATTGGGGGACGAGGGATCTCGAGTCTGCGATGGACGCTTGCCTAGCCATAATCGAGGACAATGCGGACCGCGTCGAGGGCATCAAGATCTCCCTGCTCGACAAGGATCGCGAGATCGAAATGCGCCGACGTCTTCCCGAGGGTGTGCGAATGTACACCGGAGACGATTTCAATTACCCTGAGCTGATTGAAGGGGACGACGAGAGTCATAGTGAAGCGCTTCTTGGCATCTTTGATGCGATCGCCCCTGCCGCATCTGCCGGTCTCCTTGCCCTGACCAATGGTGACAACACAACATACAATGACATCCTTGGGCCAACGGTTCCTCTGTCACGTGAGTTGTTCCGTGCGCCGACTCAATTCTACAAGACCGGCGTTGTGTTCATGGCTTGGCTGAACGGGCATCAGGATCACTTCGTCATGCTCGGCGGTCAGCAATCCGCGCGTTCGATTGTTCACCTTTCGCGTGTGTTCAGGATGGCGAGCGCCGCCGGCCTTCTGCGCGACCCAGAGCTCGCCGCCGCGCGTATGTCGTCATTACTGCGACAGTATGGTGTTACCACATGAGTGACGAAAGCCCCGGCGCCCTCTCCATCAACACTGCCACTACACGGCGTCAATGGGGGGTGGTTGAGGCAGCGGAGAATTACGCGCGACTTGGCGTCACCGGCATTGCACCTTGGCGCGACCAGATTGCGGAGTGCGGACTGGCAAGCGCGATTCGCGCGATCCGGGACAACGGTTTACGGGTTACCGGGTTATGCCGCGGCGGGATGTTTCCCCAGCCGGATCGAACTTCGTTCGCGGCCAATCTTGACGACAATCGTCGCGCAATTGCCGAGGCGCACGAACTATCATCCGATTGCCTTGTTCTCGTCTGTGGCGGGTTGCCTGAAGGAAGCCGGGATATCGAAGGTGCCCGGGCCATGGTCGCCGAAGCGATTGCCTTACTATTGCCTGAGGCACAGGCAGCCGGTGTGCGGCTCGCGATCGAGCCGCTTCATCCGATGTATGCGGCGGACCGTAACTGCATCAACACGCTGGGCCAGGCGCTGACACTTTGCGAGAAGCTTGCCCCAGAGGACCCGAACGGCTGGCTTGGCGTTGCGCTTGACGTGTACCATGTTTGGTGGGATCCAGCCTTGGAAGACATGCTCAATCGTCTGGATCCGGTCCGCCTTCACGCTTTTCATATCTGCGACTGGCGCCGAACAACCCGCGATCTGCTCTGCGATCGTGCCATGATGGGCGACGGTGTCATTGACATCGAGCGTATAGCCCGAAATGTTGGTGCGCTCGGTTTCGAAGGCCTGCCCGAAGTCGAGATTTTCTCCAATGATTGGTGGGCCGTCGACCCGTGCGACGTTGTTGCGACTTGTCTTGAACGAAGCCTCGCGGTTCGAAGGATTTTGGACTGTACCCAGGTGTGAAAGCATGACAACCGATCCCGAAGACAACCGTCAAGCACCACGCAAGGTCAGATTGATTGAGGTGGCCCGTGAGGCGGGCGTCTCCCGGTCGGCGGTTTCGCTGGCACTTCGCGGGCACCCGTCGATTCCCGAGCGCACACGCAATCGCATTCAGGAAGCTGTCCAGAGTCTAGGATACGTGTACAACCGCGGCGCAGCGAGTTTGCGTACGGCCTCAACGCAGACGGTCGGCATCATTGTCCACGACGTGACAAATCCATATTTCGCAGAGATCGTAGCAGCAGTGCAAGACGAGATGACACGGCACGGCCGCGTTGTCTTGTTCGGCAACACGCAGGAATCCACGACGCGACAAGCGGAGTTCATCGAGACCTTTCGCGAACACAATGTCGACGGCCTCATCGTTTGTCCTGCAGCTGGAACCCGCCCGGAAACGGTCGCCGACGTACAGCGGAGTGGACTGCCGCTGGTGATCTTCTCCAGGGACATCCCTGAGGCCAATGTAGACTATGTTGGGGGGGCGAATCTGGAGGGCATGCAGAAGGCGACCGCGCATCTGATTTCCGCCGGACACCGGCGGATCGCGATGGTTGGCGCGAACATGGAAATCGCCACAGGGCGTGACAGGCTGGCAGGCTACCGCGCAGCGCTGGCTGAGGCGGATATCCCGGAGGATCCCGCCTTGGTAATTGAAGGGCCGGCAACACGTGATTTTGGACTGCAGGCCATCAAATCTCTGATGGCGCAAGACCCGAACCTCACAGCCTGCGTCTGCTTCAATGACGTTCTAGCCTTCGGCGTTATGCTAGGGTTGCGAAATGACGGAAAGGAAGCCGGGAGGGATTTCTCTGTCGTCGGCTTTGACGATGTGGCGGAAGCTACACTTTGGCGGCCAGCCCTCACTTCACTCGGTTTTTCCCACGAGGAACTCGGACGTCAGGTCGCCGAGCTTCTGCTGCGCCGTGTGGGGCAACCTGACGCACCCCCGAAGCGCGTTGTTATGGACTTCGAACTTCGTAGCCGGGATACTGTGCGTATCATTCCTAGTGAGGCTACGGCGCCTATTTGAATCCAACCTTCCGTTCGAGCGAAACGGATGTATGAGAAGGTGCTGCCTCCTATGCCGCGCCGACACCGCGCCACTCGACAAGAGCGACGACGCGGTTTCGTTTGAAACTGTGTCGGGAACTGGCGCTTCTATCCGAGTTGAAAAGAGCCTTACGAAGCACCTTTCATCCGAATGCGGTGGCTAGATAATCCCCCCGGTTTTAAGGGGGCTTGGTCGTAGAATTTACGCGGCCATTCTCAGTTTCAGGGCAGTAAAAAGGTATCGCATTCAGTCGCGATCTCTCGGTCAAAGTGTGCTTCGACCCGGCTGAGGATAATGCGTCGACAGCCCAAAATGGATCATTTTGTTTCGCATTTCATGATGGGGTTCGAAAAATTCTCCTTTTATGTTACTTGCGTAACGATATGATTCAGTCTGGGAGTCTTTTTTTGGCATGGTCAAACGACATTTAATGCTTTCTAATGCCGCGCGAGTTAAAGTGGGGACGCGGGCGCAAACCGTTTCCACGACGCAGATCGAACTTTCTCAGCTGATTGAGCTTGGAGGCACTGCCCTTGAACGGGTTGTTTTTGACGAAGCAGAGAAGAATCCGTTTCTGAGGGCGCGAAGGAAATCGGCATCCAACCACTATAGAGCAGGGACCCAAGGCCATATGGAGCCAGTGGATGGCTCTACAATCACGTTCGAGAAAGACGTTCTGGAACAGATTGCGGCTTGCAATTTTTCAACCGAACGGGCCGCCATTGCACGGGTGTTCTTTGAGCATCTGGACGAACGGGGATTGCTGCCGGACGCGCTCAAGGCACGCATCAGAGGCACAGCGCGAAGTGTGCTTGATTGTCTTCAGGTGCTCGATCCGCCGGGGGTTTTCGCCTGCGGGCTAGCGGAATGCTATGAAATCCAGTTGATGCGCCAAGATTCTCTTACCTCCGAGATGCGGTTATTTCTTGCCCACTTGTCCACCTTTGAAAGCGGCGGGATCGATCGCCTTTGCGCAGTAGCAGGCATCTCGCAGAGCAGCGCCCATAACTGTCTAGAGCAGTTGAAGTGTCTGTCCCCATGGCCAGCCTATGGGCGCGGCAGCGTATCGCATGGGGAATACTGCATCCCAGAAGTGGCGCTTGTCTACGATGGAGACGATGTGCGAGTGTTGCCTGAACTTGATTGGCATCTGGACGTGCAAGTGGACGAGTCACTTCATCGGCGCATTTGTCGGGCAAATGGCGAGGTTCGATGCCCAGCCGTGGATGAGGCGTTTTCATCGGCCACCAACTTGGCAACGGCCATTGAAATGCGCTTGGCGACGATCCTCAAAGTCGCGGCGGTCCTGGCGACCCATCAAAGAGCGTATCTGACCGGGACAGAATTCGCGCCGAAGGCCTTAACGATGAAGGATGTCGCGGCTGAGGCGGGCATTCACGAATCGACGGTCAGTCGCGCGGCAAGGGCAACATATGCCCGCACGCCGATTGGTGTCGTGGAACTTCGCGCCTTATTTCCGCAAAAGCGAGTGGTCAACGCACATTCCTGTGCATTTACGAATGATGAAATCCATACCAAACTCATAGAACTGGTAAGAAGCGAACGCACGCCTCGCTCAGACAGTGAGCTCTGCACGGAACTGCGGGCGTTCGGTATAAATATCAGCCGTCGCACCGTCGCGAAATACCGTACCTCTCTCAATATCCCGCCTGCGACACAGCGGAGTGCCGGTGAAGTTTCTGCCTGATCTGGCATACGCTTCCGGGCAGCCATCTACAACGTAACAATTTTCGCCAACATTTAGGGAATGCGGAACGAAACATTACGATTTTGCTCGGGTGGAGGCTGGCACAGGCCTTGCAGGTCCATAGGAAATCGACTTGACCGAGGACCCTATGACCAAAACACCCAAAATCGGCGAAAGCGCGAAGCTCACCGTTACCGTATCTCAGGATATGACTGCCGCGCGATTTGCGGCCGATGCCAATGAACGCTTTCCGGAAGTTCTGGCGACGCCGTGCCTCGTTGCTGATCTGGAACGTGCCTGTGCGATCCTTCTCGAAGGCCAATTGGGCGACGGTGAGTTATCGGTAGGCGCGGTCATCGAGATCAAACATGTCGCACCGACAGGTGTTGGTGGTACCTATGAATGCCGCGCGATCTTTTCACAGAAAGATGGTCCGCTCCTATGGTTCGATGTGGAGGCCCATGACGCCGCGGGGTTGATCGGAAAGGGTCGGATCGCGCGCGCCATTGTCAACGAGCAAGCCATTCTGAGCCGCGCCAAAGAATCCCTGAGCAATCAACCGGAGGCAGGCAATTGAGTGACTATCCCGATATGCTTCACCCTGAGGTCGAGGCCGCGAGCGCAGACGATCTCCGGACATTGCAAGAGAGCCGCTGGGCGGATCAGGTCGCCTATCTTGCGGCTAATTCAGAGTTCTTCAAACGCAAGTTGGGCAAGGCGCTTTCGCCCGATCTAACGCTGGATGGGTTGCAAGACCTCGAGTTGACCGACAAGGAAGAGCTTCGTGCCTCGCAGGAAGTAGTCTATCCGTTTGGCGACTATGCGGCCTGTCACCCCGACAAGGTCGTTCGGGTTCACCGGACATCCGGAACAACCGGGCGCGCACTGATTCTAGCCAACAGCCAGCGCGACGTTGAAGTGATTGCGCAGCAAGGTGGGCGAGGATTCTGGGCGTCCGGGCTTCGCCCATCCGATCGCGTTGTCCATTGCCTGAACTACCAGATGTGGACCGGCGGCGTGACGGATCACATGGCGCTTGAGGCGACTGGCGCGACGGTTCTTCCCTATGGCGTCGGTGGCACGAAGCAGTTGCTGGACGTGATCCGCGACATGAATATTACAGCGATTTCCTCCACGCCCTCTTATCCGTCCGTTCTTGAAAAGGCCCTGCGCGAGACGAGCGGGCTTTCCCCGAAGGAGCTTGGCCTGCGAATAGCGCTTTTCGGCGGCGAAGCTGGCCTCGACAATGTGGATTTCCGCCGGAACATGGAAGACATCTGGGGTTTCAGTGTCCGGAACGCGAATTTCGGCCTTAGCGAAGTCATGAGCAATATGGGGGCGCAGTGCCAGCATGGTACCGATTTGCATTTCCACAGCGGTGACGTCGTATTCTTCGAGCTGCTCGATGTGAAAACCGGCCAGCGCCTTAAGCCGGAAGCCGGTGTCTCGGGCGAACTAGTTTGCACCCATCTCTACAAGGAATGCCAACCTCTGATCCGGTATCGCACCCGGGATGTCCTCACGATCATCGATGCCGAGCGCTGCGCCTGTGGGCGCACGACGCCACGGTTCCGGGTAAGCGGGCGCACGGATGACATGTTCAACGTTCGTGGCGTGAATATCTTCCCATCCGCAATCCAACATGTTGTCACGGCGTCACCTGATTTGAGTTCGGGGCATTTCCGGATCGTTCTTGAAGGCCCTGGACCCTACGACCGCGTGAAGCTGCGGGTCGAGGCACCGGAACATCTGGGCGAAACCGATTGGGACGGTGTGGCAAATGAACTCTCCAAACGCATCCAAGAGCAGGTCGGAGCCTCTGCAGTCGTCGACATGATCGCGTTCGACAGCCTTCCGCGTTCGGAAGGCAAAACCTCATTGCTGGAAAGGGTTTGATCATGGCAAACTTCGTAAATACAAACATTCACGACGGCGTCGCGCTTGTCACACTTGCCCGCCCTGAACGGCTAAATGCGATTTCACTTGAGCTTACGCGTGACCTCCATGCGGCGCTGGTCGAGGTGAATGCGGACAAGGATGTCAGGAGCATCATCTTTTCGGGAGAAGGCCGCGCGTTCTGTGCCGGAGATGACCTGAAGGAGTTCGATGCGCAGTCCGCAACTGTCGAGGCAACGGTCGCGCATATTAAAGGCATTCAGCAAATTACCCGCGATCTGATGTTCTCCGAAAAGTTCGTCGTTGGGGCGATACATGGATTTGCCGTCGGCGGCGGTTTCGAATGGTTGCTGAATTGCGACGTGATCGTCGCGGCGGACGACTTGGTGGCCTTCTTTCCTGAAATGGAGTGGGGACAGTTTCCGACCGGAGCTGTGACCCACTTGCTCCCTCAAGCAATCGGGCATCAACAGGCGATGGAATTGCTGGTTCTTGGTGAACGGCAATCGGCTGAGATGCTGGCGCGGCGCGGTCTCGTGAACTGGGTCGTTCCCGCAGCCGATGTTGCGGCCAAAGCAGAGGAGGTGGCCCGTCTTGCCGCATCCAAGTCGCCGTTCTCTGTGGGGCATCTGAAAAAGCTGCTGACGCAAGACCTGACCGACGGGTTCCAAAACGCGCTCACACTCGAAGAAGACATCACGATCACCGCATTTCAGACGGACGAAGCGAAAGCGAGATCGGCGAATTTTCCAACACGATAATGACAGAATTACCGGCCTGCCGGTGCTGTCCGGTGCTGGCCGGTGAGCCGGAAACTCGTGAGGGAACGAAGAACGTCCCGAACACCCATCCAACAGGAGACACCCATGAAGTACTTTTCCAGAACAATGCTGTTCGCTCTATCCTGCTCGGTTTTCGCCCAGGTGACTGCAGCTAACGCTGAAACGATCCGAGTAGCGCATGCCGATAACGAGGCTCATCCGAAGCACCTCGCCTTCCTCCGATTTGTCGAGAAGGTCTCGGAGCTTTCCGGTGGCGATCTCACCGTCGAGGTGTTCCCATCCGGACAGCTTGGCGGAGAGCGCGAGCTGGTCGAAGCGCTCCAGACCGGTGCGGTCCAGATTACATCCGTTTCGAACGGCGTGATGTCGGCCTTCTCGGACCAATTCATGCTTCTTGATATCCCCTTCCTCTTTTCGAATGCGGAGCAGGCGCGTTCGGCGATCGATGCTTCGCAGGACGAGCTATTCGTGGACCTGGACGCGATCGGTCTGCATGGTCTGGCTATATGGGAACAGGGATTCCGCGAACTCAGTTCTTCCGCTCCGGTGGAGAGCGTAAGCGATCTCGTGGGCTTCAAGGTTCGCACCATGGAAGCACCCTTGCACGTCGCAGCATGGAAGGCCGCCGGAGCCAATCCAACCCCGATGTCTTGGGGGCAGGTTTATCCGTCGCTTCAGACCGGTGTTATCGACGGACAGGAAAACCCGCTTTACGTCGTCACCCAAGAGAAGCTTTTCGAGGTCCAAAAGAACGTCACCCTGACGCATCACATCTATGATGCCATGCCGGTGGTCGCCGATGGCAATTGGTGGAACGGTCTGCCGGACGCAGACAAAAACATCATCACCGAAGCGATGAGCGAGGCGACCGAATACGAGCGTTCCCTCGTTGGCGAAGAAGTCGAAAATGCGCGCGCCGAGCTCGCTGGTCTTGGCGTGACCGTGGCGGAGTTCCCGGAAGAGGAACGCGAGAAGCTTAAGGCGAGCGCCCAGCAGACCGTCGTCGAGACGGTGGCCGCGAAGCTTGGCAAGAATACGGTCGATAGCTGGCTCTCGAAGGTCGGCAATTGAGCGTGGACTTTGATGTCGAAACCAGTCCGGGGCAAAGCGCCCCGGACACCCCGAGCAGCCTGGCGGCCAAGGCGATATCTCTAGGGATTTGGGCCATCGTCTCCATCACGATCGCACAGGTCGTCGCGCGGTACATTTTGAATATGTCGCTCGTATGGGGCGAGGAACTTGCCCGATACGCCATGATCGCGGTGACCTTTCTGGCCCCGGTCTCGATGGTCCTTCGGCACGAGCTTACCGCGATTGGCCAAACCTTCGACAGGATCGGCACACATATCGTTCTGCGTCTTGCCTTGCGTGGGATTGAGCTCGGTTTCTATGTGACGTTCACTATTTCGACGCTCCGGTTGAGCCAGCGCACGGCGGGTCAGCATTCCATCGCGCTTGGCCTGCCAATGTACATCGTTTTCAGTCTTTTGACGGCTTTCGGGATTTTGGGCGCACTTGCCGTTCTGAGCCGCGCTTTGCGCGGGAAGGAAGTGTGATGTCCGGCGTATTGATAACCTTGCTGCTGCTATTTTTGGCGCTGTTGGCCTTGCGTTTGCCGGTTTTTCTCAGCCTGGCGCTACCTTCGGCGATGTACTTCATGATCGAGGACCTGCCTGTCTCGCTTCTTGCGCAGCGGATGTTCACCGGCATCGACATCTTCGTCCTGCTGGCGATTCCTCTGTTCTCTCTGACCGGGCAAGTCATGAATGCGGTCGGCCTTGCCCGCCACCTCCTGGACTTCGCTGAGGCGCTGGTGGGCTGGATGCGCGGCGGGCTTGCCGCGATGAATGTCCTGACAAGCATGTTCTTTTCCGGAGTTACCGGCAGCGCCGCGGCGGACGCATCTGTCACGGGTTCAATGCTGATCCCAATGATGAAACGGGGCGGCTACAGCGCGGAATTCAGTGCCGCCATTACCGCGATAACGGCGATCGTCGGTCCGATCATCCCCCCGAGCATTGTCTTCATCATGTACGCCACCCTTAGCAACACATCGGTTTCCGCGCTGTTCGCGGCAGGGATCGTGCCGGGCATTCTGATGAGCGGTGCCCATCTTGCCACTGCGCTGCTGATTTCCCGTGTCCGCGGCTACCAGCCGGGCCAATCCACCACCATCCACCTGATCAGCAAGACCGGTCTCAAGGCGCTTCCGGCCATGGCGGTACCGGCCATCATCGTCCTTGGCATCCTGGGCGGCGTCGTCACGCCAACCGAAGCTGGAGCCGTCGCCGTGGTTGTCGCAGTAATGCTGGGTCTTGCCAGACGGGCCCTGAACGTCTCGTCCATGACAGCCTGTGGTTATGCCGTGGGCCGCGAGACGGCCGACATTATGCTGATTATCGGAGCCTCCAACGTCGTGGCGTGGATCCTGACGGTCGAAGGCGTCCCCCGCGAATTGTCGGAACTGCTTCTCGGGGTGTCCGACAATCCTGTGGTTGTCATGATTATGGTGAACCTGCTGATCCTCGCGGTTGGAATGATACTGGATACCTTTCCGGCGCTCATCATCCTGACGGCGATATTGCTTCCAGTGACCCAAAGTATCGGGATCGATCCGGTTCACTTCGGCGTGATCATTTCCTTGAACCTCATGATCGGTGCAGTGACACCGCCGATCGGCATTCTGCTGTACATCGCCATGCGGATAGCCAACGCCTCCTTTCTGGGAACATTGAGAGAGTCGGCACCCTTCCTGATCGCATCACTCCTGGTCCTGATGATCGTCAGTTTCGTGCCGGCACTTTCCAGCGGGTTTGCAGAGCTGCTCGCTCGGGTTTTGTCCCCATGAGGCGACGTCTAACGTCATTCGGCGGATTTCGCAGGCGCATCATCTATTCAGGTGAGGGCCGCGCATGCTGCGCCGGAGATGACTTGATGGAGTTCGATGCACAGGTCGTAACGGTCGAGGCAACGGTCGCGCATATCAAGGGCATTCAGAAGGTCACCCGCGATCTGATGTTCTCCGAGATGTGCGTCATCGGTGCGGTACATGGATTTGCCGTCAGCGGCGGTTTCGAATGGTTGCTGAATTGCGAGCTATTCGACGCGGCGGACGACCTGGTTGCCTTCTTTCCTAAAATGGAGTGGGGACAGTTTCCGACTGGGGCTGTGACCCACCTGCTCCCTCAGACAATCGGACATCAACGGGCGATGGAGTTGCTCGTTCTTGGTGAATGGCAATCGGCTGAAATGCTGGCGCGGCGCGTTCTCGTGAACTCGGTCGTTCCTGCAGCCGATGTTGCGGCCAAAGGAGAGGAGGTGGCCCACCTTGCCGGATCCAAGTCACCTTTCTCTGTGGGACACCTGAAAAAGCTGCTGACGCAAGTCCTGACCGACGGGTTCCAAAACGCGCTCACACTCGAAGAAGACATCACGATCACCGCATTTCAGACGGAAGAGGCGAAAGCGAGGCAGAGGTGATCCCGCTGTTCTACTTCGCCTTATCGCAAACCGTGTTCGGGACATCCGAGCCTGTGACATCGGCAGGAGGTCTTGACGGAACCCGTCTGCGCGCCATTGGGTACATCGCGGAAGGTCTGCGCGCCGTTGGCTCCGAACCTGTCGCGCTCAGTCCGGGTGAAGTCTACGAAGCCATCCAACGCGGCGTGATCGACGGGTTTGGCGGCTGGCCGTTTGATTTGACCAATGCGTCCGGTTTCCCGGAAGTCGCCCCGAACTTCTTCCTTCCTGGTGTTGGTCAATACACTTCCTCGGCGGTTTCGATCAGAAAGGAGAGCTGGAATGAGCTTCCCGAGGACATCCAGGCGATCTTTCTGGAAACGAGCGCCGACTACATGGACTACGCCATCACCCAGCTAAATACAACGGAAACGGCTGCTTGCAATGCTTTGAAGACCGCTGGCGGCTCCTTAACGATTTGGGATGAGTCACAAGTCGATGCACTGAGGACTGCAATGGGAACGTCCGCAATGGATCGCTGGACTGAAGCAACCATCGCAACCGGATTGTCTGAGGGCCAGGCGACGACGTTTGTGGGCGACTATCTTGGTGCTTACGAAAGGGCGCTGGCATCCTCTTCCTATGTCGACGCGCTCGCAACTTGCGCATCATCAGCGGACTGACCTGTCATGAGCGCTATCCATAAGATAGCTTCTGGCGCGACAACGGTAATCAGCACTCTTGCAGGGTATATTGCTGTTGTCGCACTGGCATTCTTGATCGCTTCGGCAACCATTGATGTGGCTTACAGAACCGTCACGGGAAGTAGCCTATTTTATGGTCTGCTCGAATACGGCGAAGCCGCGCTGGTGGTGTTGGCCTTTCTTGGATCCATCCGGACCCAATATTCTAATGGTCATGTGAGCAGCACACTCGTCACGAGCAAACTGTCTCCGAAACTACGGGGATGGATCAGAGCGGTTTCGCTTTTTCTTGTGGCCGTGCTTCTTGTTTGGGCAGCTTATGCCTCGGGAGCGGCGGCTATCAAGTCATTTCATTCGGGCGAAGTTCGCTTCGGGCTAGTCCGTATTCCACTCTGGCCGATCCGTTCGGTTGTGCCGGTCAGCTTTGGTCTATTGAGCGTCCTGCTCATGCGCCAGGCGTGGGATTACTTCCAAATTGCAACCGGTCGGACAGCTTTTGAGCCTACCGAAGAGGCGACCGAACTCTCGATCTAGAGGAATCCACATTGTTCGACTTAAGTAACGAAACTTCCGTCCTGATAGTAATCATCGCGCTCGTGCTCCTGATGGCCGCCGAAGTTCCCGTAGCATTCGCTTTGCTTGCTGCGGGTGCCAGCGGGATCCTGATGATCGACGGCTGGAACAGTGCTACAGCTGCGCTTGGCCGCATGCCTTTCGAAATTCCCGCGCGTTACGTTCTTGTGGTCATCCCGATGTTCATCGCCATGGGGGTTTTCGCCAAAGAGGGGAGGATCGCAAGCGACCTCTTTGACATGGCCTACTGCGCGCTCAAGCGTTTTCGCGAGGGCATCCCGATTGCAACCATTGCAACCTGTGCGGTGTTCGCGGCGATCAGTGGATCGAGCGTCGCGACGGTCGCCGCACTTGGCCCGACCTGCGTCGAGGAAATGCGCAAACGGGGATTTTCCGATGCCTTCGCAGCGGGTGTCGTCGGAGCGGCAGGGACACTCGGCGTGCTCATCCCGCCCAGCGTCATTTTGGTGGTCTATGGGTTGATCACGACCGAGTCGATCGGTCAGCTTATGATCGCAGGCATCCTGCCAGGAATCCTGACCGCCCTTGCCTATGCGGTTGCCGTAGCAGTGCTCGTGAGAATTGTTCCGGGCGGAAAACAGCCGGAAGGCGAGACTTCAAGCAACTTCAGCATGAGCGGGGGAAGCACGGCCCGAAAGAGCTACGCGCTCTTTCGCGTCATCGTGCTTTTCGGGGTGGTAATCGGAGGTATTTATACCGGCACTGCGACTGTGACCGAAGCCTCCGCCCTTGGTGCAGCGCTCGCGTTCGTCTTCTTCCTTGGTGATCTTCTCCGCCGCCCGGAGGGGCGCACGAAGGCCCTCTTCAAGGCACTCAACGAAAGCGTCGGTGTCACGGGCATGGTGTTCGCCCTTCTCATCGGTGCATCAATCTTCACCTATTTCCTCGTGCTGTCCCGAGTGCCGGAAAGCTTCACGGAATATGTGCTCAGTTTTGACCTGCCGCCAATTCTTGTGGTCGCCCTTCTGCTGCTTGCGTTTGTCCCTTTGGGAATGTTCCTCGACGGGCTTTCGATGATGCTGATTGCTGTGCCGCTGGCCTATCCGGTCGTAACGGAGCTGGGCTTTAGCGGGATCTGGTTCGGCATCCTGGTGGTCAAGGCCGTCGAAATCGGACTGGTTACACCCCCCTTTGGCCTGAATGCCTTTGTCGTTTCCGGCGCGGTACCCGGTCTTCGGGTTGAAACGGCGTTCAAGGGGCTCTTGCTGTTTGTGCCGGTGGACCTTTTCGTCATTGCTGCGCTTTTCATATTTCCGGAAATCGTGCTGTGGCTTCCGTCGCAAATGGGATGATTGAATGTAAGGCTCCGGGGAGGGCCGCCTGACGCCATTTAGGCGTCAGTGGTAAGTCCGACCTTATGGCCGACCTTAAGTTCAGACCCGAGATCGAAGTTCTTTCTGCCGCAGATGGTGTACGGCGGCGACGCTGGAGCGATGCGGACAAGGTGCGGATCGTCGAGGAGAGTTTCCTTGGGCACCGTCTGGCCAGACCGCGAGGCGGCATGGCATCTTGCGCTCGTTGATGACCATGTGGCGGCGACAGTATCGTAACGGGGAGCTTGGCGGCGACCGGCCGCCGTCGTTGACGCCGCTGGCGCTCACGGTGGAGACGCAAGACAGAGCTCCCGAAATGGAGACACCGTCCCCTGCCGAGGACAAGGTGGAGATTGTGCTGGCGAACGGGCGCCGCATCGTGGTGCCAGTCCATATCGATCCCGAGGTGCTGGCGCGGTTGCTGCCAGCGGTCGACGGACGATGATCGCCTTCCCGGCGGGAGTGCGCGTGTGGATCGCTGGCGGGGTCACCCACATGCGCCGCGGGATGAACACCCTGGCACCACAGCTTCAGGAGGGGCTGGGGCGCGATCCCCACGCCGGCGAGATCTTCTGTTTCCGTGGACGCAAGGTTGACCTGATCAAGCTGCTCTGGCACGGCGGGGTCGTCATGTCGCTGTATATCAATCGGCTCGAGGCAGGGAAGTTTGTCTGGCCGGTCAGCCGCAGCGGGGACGCTGTGCAGGTCTATGCAGCCCAGCTCGGCTATCTTCTCGAGGGGATCGACTGGCGCAACCCGTGCTGGACGCAACGCTCTGAAAAAGCGGGATAAAACACCTCGGCAGCTGCTATTTTCAAGCGCTTCCCGGAAGCTGCGTGGTAGGTTTCGGCCATACCGAATGCCACCTCCGAGATTGCCAGGTTGCGTGCCGCCCACGCGGTGGTCTCGACCTCCAAGGAAATGATCAAGTCCCTCAAGCTCGAGATCGCCAAGATGCGGCGAGAACAATATGGCCATAGCTCGGAGCGCCGCGAGCGCCTGATCGACCAGATGGAGTTGCAACTCGAGGATCTGGAGGCTGCCGTCGCCGATGACGAGCTCGCCGCAGAGAAGGCCGCGAAGTCCACCTCCGTTGCACGCTTCCAGCGTCGTGGCCCGGCCCGCAAGCCTTTCCCGGAGCACTTGCCGCGGGAGCGGGGCGTGGTCGAGGCGCCATCGGCCTGCACATGCTGCGGCTCCGAACGCATCCTGAAGATGGGCGAGGATATCACCGAGACGCTAGAGGTCATACCGCGGCGATGGAAGACCGTCCTCGAGAAGTTCACTTGCTGCCACTGCGAGACGACAAGTTGGTCGCCGACGCCATTCCACGCGACACCGCGCGGATGGGCTGGGAATAACCTACTGGCGTCCATTTTGTTCGAGAGGTTCGGGCAGCATCAGCCGTTAAACCGGCAGGCCGAGTGCTATGCCCGGGAAGGCATCGATCTCAGCCTGTCGACCCTGGCTGATCAGGTGGGCGCCTGTGTCGCCGCGCTCGAGCCTATCCATGCCTTAATCCGCGATCATGTTTCTGCGCGCCGAGCGGCTGCACGGCGATGACGCGACGGAGCCGCTTCTGGAGAAGAGCGGGACGCGCGCGGCGCGGCTCTGGACCTAGGTCCCTGACGACCGCCCGATTGCGGGCGGTGCGCCGCCGGCGGCGTTGTTCGACTTCTCCAGGGACAGCGAGATGACCCATCCGAACCGGCATCTCGCGGGATGGCAGGTTATCTTGCAAGCTGATGTCTTTGGAGGATACAACGATCTCTATCGCGGTGATCGTGCTCCCGATCCGGTGAGCAGGGCGCTGTGCTGGAGTCATGTCCGCAGGAAGTTCTTCGAACTCGCCGACATCAAGGAAAATGCCCGCAAGAAGAAGCCGGCCCACGACATCTCGCCCGTCGCGCTGGAAGCGGTGAAGCGGATCGATGCGAATTTCGACATCGAACGCGAGATCAACGGCCTGGATGCGGAGTCGCGGCTCGAAGTCCGGATACTCCGGTCACGCCCGCTGGTCGATGAACTTCACGATTGGATGCACAGCGAGCACGGCACAATGTCGAAGCACAACCCGGTAGCCAAGGCAATCACCTACATGTTCACGAAGGAGGGATAGGAGGATAGGAGGCCTTTACGCGCTTCCTCAATGATGGCCGGATCTGCTTGACAAATAATGCGGCAGAGCGGGCGCTGTGCAGCATCGCCCTTGGCCGGAAGTCATGGCTTTTCGCAGGTTCCGAGCGCGGCAGAGACCACGCGGCCTTCATGTATTCCCTGGTCGTCATCGCGAAGATGAACGAGATCGACCCGCAGGCATGGCTTGCTGATCTGCTTGCCCGGTTGCCGAACATGACACCTACCCAAGTGCCGGGCCTGCTTTGAAATATCCGATTTCTGGCAGCGATAGGTGATAAGAATACTTCGCGAAGCGCGTAAATCTAGCGATCAGCGGGAACTGCCCGTTTCAGCTCGATATCCAGAGACTTCGCCTTGCGGTAAAAGCGCGGCTTGGTCATTTCCAGCATTTCACAGGCCCGCGTCACGTTATAGCCAGCCTGCACCAGAGCGGCGGTCATGAGACGCCGCTCTGTCTCTTGCAGAGTTGGAAATGAACCGTTGGTTTGTGCAAGAACGCCGACAGTTTGTTCGGATGATTCCCGCATCAATCTTGGCAGATCGGCAAACTCGTCAATTAACGGTTCCTCGGCGAAATTGACCATTCTCTCGACCACGTTCTGAAGCTCCCGGACATTCCCTGGCCAATGGTAAGCTTTGAATGTTTCGCGTATCTGGTCCGAAAAACCCGAAATCTCCTTCCCGAGCATCTGCGCGTAGTGCTGCGCATAATGATTTGCCAGGAGGTCAACGTCATTGTCTCGATCCCTCAGCGCCGGTACGACGATTTCAATTACATTGATTCGGTAGTAGAGGTCCTCTCGAAAACCACCGTCACGAATGAGTTCTTCAACCTTTCGGTTTGTGGCTGCCACAATTCGGATGTCGAGATCGGTCGGCTCGCTAGCTCCAAGCCGTGTCACTTGCCGTTCCTGGAGGACACGAAGGAGTTTAGCCTGTACGTCAATCGGCATCTCCGAAATCTCGTCCAGGAAAATTGTGCCGCCGGAAGCGATCTCGAATTTGCCTGGCCGTCCTTCTTCGTTAGCACCTGTAAAACTGCCGGGAACATACCCAAAAAGTTCTGTTTCAATGAGGTCTTTTGGCAGGGCGGCGCAATTGACCGCCACGAAGGGACGATCCGATCTGCTGCTGGCATTGTGTATCCCTTGTGCAAACAACTCCTTGCCGGTTCCGCTCTCGCCGGTAAGCAAAATGTTGGACGACCCATTCGCAGCACGCCGCGACATGTCGATCGCACGATTGATACTGGGGGAACTCCCGATCGCACTCTCAAAGGTGTACTGGGCTCGGTTTCCTGCGAAGCGCCGCGCGACCTTGGCAACCTGATCGAATGACCGAAAGGTATTGACCACTGAGACAACTTCGCCCGCGCCATTTACGATTGGGATCGCCGTGTCTACGAGGTGAAGGTTACGCTTATTGGTTTTGAGACGAACTTCCCGATCTTCGTATCCTTCCCCGGATTCGAAGATTGGGGCGATGACTGGCTTCACACCTAGCGTTTCGGTGAGGGTTGCACCAATAGCGACGTCAGGATCAACGCCAAGTATGTGGCCGGCCGGCTTGTTCATGTACTCGACAACGCCGTCTCTATTGATAGTCATTGTCCCGTCGCGAGTGGCGTCGGCTATGGCTCTCTGTTCGTCAAGCCGGCGCTGCAAATCGGCATTTGAAGAGGTCTGTCTCATGACCGCTTCAAGCAGGACACCGACAAGATTGAGGCGCCTCCGTTGGCCACCACCAAATTTGGCGTCCGGCATTGCAAGCGCCAAAACTCCGAGTAGTTCCGCGTCTTCACCAAACAGTGGAACACCGTAGAACAGCAGATCATTAAAATGGGAATTGGTATGTTCGTCACCTCGCGTCGTGCAGGGCGCGCGTTCGCGAATGGCCAGATCGACTGCATTTGTTCCAACCTCTCGCTCCGCAAAAGTCATACTGTCGAACCAGCCTTTGCTGGCAAGAACCTCTTCGAATGGCGTACCGCTATCGGTCAGTGCCAAGTTACCCAAGGGATCGACCAGAAAACACCCAATGTGATCGGGGTCGCCAATCGTTTCCCGCGCCGATGGTCCAATTCTCCGGAAAAGGGCAAGCAGGTTGGCGGAAATTCTGGGTTGGCGCTTAACCCGCCTCGCGCAGAGTTGTGCGTTGGGATTGTGCCCTTGTTCGGCAAGACGGCGCCACGACCGCAATACCGCATCCGAAACTGAAGGATACTCACCTTCCTGATCTCCGGAAAAGACTGTTTTCTTTGCTATGCTGATTTCCAATGCGTTTCGCGCTCCGGTTGTATTTGACCACGCGCTGATTGAGACGCGATGGTATGTTTTTTGAAAATTCGTAACATATTGTATCGAAATGGGCCAGAAAGGAATGTTTTGTGGCTGCCATACCCGTCCGAGAGGCTGGTATGGCTCTTGCTGGTCTTTAGTAAACAGATGAGGTTTTCACCATGGATTGGGTCAAAGCAATAACGTTCGATTTCTGGGGAACGCTTGTCGATGTAGACAAAAGTGGGACCGATGGGATGCGACGGGTGCTCGAACGTGTCGGTTTGGCCGACCTTAACGCTGCGGAAATGTATCTCCACTGGGACGATGCGACCGTGCGGCGCTATCGGTCTGACCTATGGAGGCCTTATCTCGATTGGGGCACGATGGGTCTGCGCGATGTTCTAGAGCCCCGCGATGTAAATCTGGCCGATGGGGAATGGACGGAACTGGGAGAATTGCTCATTTCCACCATGACCGCAGAAGCCAAGCCCCATCCGGAAGTGCCTGCAATCATCTCCGAGTTAAAAAGTCGTTACCCGTTGATGCCTATCACCAACATGGATGACCGGCTGTTTGACCTGAACCCCTACCGGGCGACGTTTGACACCGTTCTGACGGCGCAAGAGGCCGGGGCTTTCAAGCCATCCGCGACCATTTTTCAAGAAGCGATCAAGCGCCTCAATGTCGCACCAGAATCCATCCTGCACGTTTCGCTCGCACAGTTTGCCGATCTCGAGGGTGCCATGCCAGTAGGTATGAGAGTTTGCTGGATCAACCGGAGCCGTGACGACTTAGGGCGTTTCACCCCGGTGCCATTGTACGAATTTCCAGATCTGAAGGGGCTTGGCGACCTGTTCGGCATCAGTGCCTGATTGCCGCAAATTTCACCATCCCCCCGGCCAATTACACGGAAACAGAAATGCAACTGCTTCGAAAAGATCGACTTTGTCGATCGAGATCTTGCGCTGGAAATGAGCGGAGTCGCGTTCCGAACAATCGTGTGGAATGGGATCAACGTCGCGCCGATGGTTTTAGACGTGGTTCGCAAGCGTGGCCACATGGTTGAACAGCTTGAACTCTCGCATTGCGATGACGGCGAGCACTCGCTCGGCGTCACAATTTCTCTTTCGACCCATATCGGAGCCGAGGCTTTGATCGCACGGCTGCGGACGATCAGCGCCGTGAACGGGCAAGCCGGTGGTGTCAGACGAAGTCGAACTCGTCTCCACTTGGACAGTGAGGCTGTCCTTTATGCCGCGCCGAGACCGCGCCACTCGGCAAGAGCGACGGCACGGTTTCGTTTGAATGTGTGTCGCGAGCTGAGACTTCTTTCGGAGTTGAACAGGTTGTAGATCGAGGCGTGGACTGAGGCGAATTTCTGCAGACTTCGCATGCGCCGAAAGCGCAGCATCGCTCGCTCTCTTCGTCGAAAAGGCAGGTGCGAGTTTTCCGCTCGGTTGTTCAACCAGCGGCCACTTTCTTGGCGGTCGCTCGCGCCGATTTCCTTCAGGGCAGCGCCATAGGATCGAAGCCTGTCCGTCACGATGACCTCTGGTTGACCGTGCTTACGCATTGCTTTCTTTAGGAATTTAAGGGCAGCTTTCTTGTCGCGTGTCTTGGTCACGAAGCTTTCCAGGACTTCGCCTTCATGATCAACCGCGCGCCACAGGTAGTGTCTCTCGCCATTGATCTTGACGAACATCTCGTCCAGATGCCAGCGCCATCGGCTGGATTTCATTCCCGCCACGCGGCGCTTCTTGATTTCGGCGGCGAACATCGGGCCGAACCGATGCCACCAGTACCGCACCGCCTCATGGCTGACATCGATGCCACGCTCATGCAGCAGGTCCTCAACGTTTCGGAGCGACAAAGGGAACCTGACGTAGAGCATGACCGCCAACCGGATGATCTCGCGGCTGGTTTTAAAGTACTTGAACGGATCGCGTTTGGTCATGCCGGCAGGGTAGGGCGGCCCTTGTCCCGGCTCAAGCCAAGGTTCCTCTGACAACGCTCGGGCTGGTGCTGGGCACGCTGATTGCCCAGTCGCGGCTGGTCGAGAAAACCCTCTATCCCTATCTCATCACCATCCAGACGACGCCCAAGATCGCCGTCGCGCCGCTGCTGATCATCTGGTTCGGCTTCGGCATGACCTCTAAAGTCGTCATCGCGGCCACGGTGGCCTTCTTCCCGGTTCTGGTGAACGTCATCGCCGGGCTACGCTCCATCGACCGGGACAAGGTCGAACTGATGCGCTCGCTCAATGCCTCCAAGTGGCAGATGTTTCGCATGGCCCGGCTGCCCTCGGCCCTGCCGATCATCTTCGCCGGGCTGAACGTGGCGATCGTGTTCAGCATCCTCGGCGCAATCGTGGGCGAGTTCGTGGGCTCGAAAGCCGGTCTCGGCAACGTCATCCTTCAGGCCAATATCAACATGGACACTTCGAGCATCTTCGCCGTGCTCGCCTGCTTGGCGATCATCGGCATTTCGATGCATGGCATCATGGGCTTTGTGCAGCGCAAGCTGGTATTCTGGGGCAACAGCGGCCCGTCGAACTGATAGAGGCGTTCCGAAGGTGCGGTCATTCGTGGACCGCTCCTTTATTTGGGGGGGTGTTCAGTGAGCGCCCGGTTTCCCGCCGGTTCGCCGCGCTGTAGGAGCGAGGCCTGTCGGTGACGACGACCTCGGGCCGACCGTGCTTTCGCATTGCTTCATGACTGACGTCGATGCCAGGCACGTGCGGCAGATCTTCGACGTTCCGTCGTGAGGGTGGGAGCGGCAGATAGAGCATGACCGACAAGCGGATGATCTCTCGGTTGGTTTTGAAGTGTTTGGACGGATCGGGACTATGGTTGCTGTCAGACGGATTCGAACTCGTCTCGCCTTGGACAGTAACGCTGCCCTTTATGCGACGCAGAGTTGACGCCACTCTGCGAGAGCAGCGGCTCGGTTCCGTTTGAAATTCTGTCTGCTGTAGAGGCTTCGCTCCGAATTGAACAAGTTGTGGATTGAAGAGTGAACGGCGGCAAATTTCTGTAGACTTCGCATGCGCCGGAAGCGGGACATGGCACGCTCTCGTCGTCGGAATGGCAGGTGTGAATTTTCTATTCGGTTGTTCAGCCAGCGCCCTGTACGCTGCCGATCCGCGTTCCCGATTTCCTTCATTGCCGCACCATAGGAACGCAGCTTGTCGGTGACGATGCAGTCTGGCTGCCCATAGCGCTTCATCAATTTCCTGAGGAATTTCAATGCCGCTTTACGATCGCGACGCTTGGTGACAAAGGCGTCGAGAACCTCGCCTTCGTGGTCGACGGCCCGCCACATGTAATGGGTTTCGCCGTTGATCTTCACGAAGACCTCGTCCAGAAGCCACTGGTGGTTGGAGTAGCAGCGCATCCGTTGGATCCTGGCTTTGCGGATTTCAGAGGCGAAAAGCGGGCCAAACCGCATCCACCAAAATCGGACGGACTCATGGCTGACATCGATGCCGCGCTCGTGCAGGAGGTCTTCGACATTGCGTAACGAGAGCGGAAATCTGACGTACATCATTACCGCCAGCCGGATGATTTTACGGCTTGTTCGAAAGTAGCGAAACGGATTGGGCTTACTCATTCAGGAAGGGTAGGGGCCAGCGAGGTCGCTCGCAAGCTCATCCCTCTGACACTGCCCTTTCAACCTATGTTCTGCCGGCAAGATCGGTCCGCCAACTGCGATTTAAGCAACATCAGGTGGGCCTGCGTCACCTTCGCGGCCAGCTCTCCGTTCCTGTTTTGGAGTGCATTGGCGATGAAGCGGTAATGGGTTAGATGGTCGCTCGACGCGATCAGGTCCGAGACCGATGCCTTCCATTTCAAGCCCCGGCAAATCTCTTCCAAGTTTCTTGAGATCCAGATCAGAAGCACGTTTCCGGTACAGTGGGCCAACACGGTGCGGAATTCCGATTCCAGCTCAGTTTGCATCGAGGAGGAGGCGATGGCCCGTTCCATCCTGTCGCAGATTTCCGAAATCCGGCCGATGTCCCGCGGGCGTCCGTGAAGAGCGGCTAGGCGACAGATCTGGGGTTCGACGGCGTAACGGACATCCATTATCTGCTTCGGGCCGGTCAGGGCCCGGACCGAGGAAAACATCTCCTTCGGCACATCGACGATGAATGTTCCCCGGCTGCCGAGCTTGTAGATCAAACCTTCCTCCCTCAGGATATTCATCGCCTTGCGGATGGTCGTTCGCGAGGTGCCATAAGACTCAGACAGTACCCGCTCGGAGGGCAATCTTTTCGACTCGCTGAAATCGCCGGTAGTTATGGCCTTGCGGATTTCGCGCGCCAAATCCGCAGCTGCTGAAAATTTAACGATTCGCCTCAAAATGCGCGCCTTTTTTTGGGCATTGTGCGTATTTCAGCCGGGGTTGGCAACCACATCAGGCCGGCCCCGGGGCCGCATCCGGCAGCAATTTACAGAAGACCCCAGCGGGTGCCGGGTATGGCGTTTTTCGCGACATGCCGGGGTTGCGACAGAAACCGGCTCTTGCGTGAACGGCCCGCCCGATGTGGACCCTACCCATTGATTTCTGGTAACTTTAGGCAATCCGCGCCGCGCCTCAACTTCCCCAATTCTACCCGGTTGCGCGGCCATCAACCGCCCCTACGGAAAAGGTTTGTGTCGCGGCGCTAAACCGCCTTGTTTTCAATGTCCAGGCGGCATCGCCGACGATAAGGGTAGTATTTTATACGATAGACCAAAAATAAACCAAATTATCATATGGTTCGCCTGATTTCTTACATCTGGCATAAATTTGGTAGACAGGTGGCGTAGCGTATGCCTAAATTTATAGCACAAAACAACCTTGGGCCCTCGCCGACAGTATCGGCAATCGACCCCAAAAACCAGACCAAGGACTAAACTCGGCGTTCTAGATTCCAACACTTAAGGGAGCTTACTCATGGCATTCAAAAAAGGCATAAGCCGAAGGGATTTCTTCAAGAAGTCCTCCTACACGATCGCGGCCGCCGCCGCGGCGGCCGGTGGTGCGGCGTTCGAGGTTCCGAGCCTGATCGGACCCGCCGCGGCGCAGACGAACGAACCGACCGGTGAGCCGCTTCACATCGGCTTTCTGGCCGCGCTGTCCGGCCCTGACGCGGGCTGGGGCCTGCCCGGGCTGACCGGCAACCAGCTGTTCATCGACCGGGTCAACGCGGAAGGCGGGCTGCTGGTCGGCAACGAGCGGCGCCCGTTGAAAATGTTCGCCTTCGACGACGAGGCGACCGGCAGCAAGGCGCTTCAGGGCGCCAAGGAGCTGGTGCTGCAGAATGACGTGAAGTTCATCAGCGCCATCGGTGGCAATCCGGCGGACGCGACCCACCCCTATCTGAGCAAGATGAAGGTGATCTATGCCAGCCTGATTTCCACGGATATCAAGCCGGACCGGCCCTACCTAATTGCCGGCGGCGACGTGACGCCCCGGATCGACATGCTGCGGCCCTTCTACCACCGCTTCGTCAACCCGAACCTGCATCGCTGGGCGGTGATTTCTCAGGATGACACGATCGGCCTGACCTCACAGGCGTGGGAAGTGGGCTCGGCGCTCTCCGACGGGTGGGACGTCGTCTATGACGAGCACTACGCCATCGAGACCACCGATTTCGCCCCGGTCGTCACGGCGATGCTTGCGACCAAGCCGGACGTGGTCAGCCTCAATCTCTCCTACCCGACCTTCGTGGTGCAGATCATCGAACAGCTCTACCTGCAGGGCTACGAGGGCCTGATTTCGGCCAACTACCTTGATACGGAATCGATCCTGCAGAAGGTGCCTGCGGAGTTCCTCGAGGGCGCGACCGACAGCTTCCCGCTTTTCGACGATCCGTGGTGGGGTTCGCCGTCTTGGCAGCACAACTTCATCGAGGACTGGATGGCCCGCTACGGCCCCGGCGCGCCGGAGGATGTGCACCGCGAGATCACCGGCATCGACTGGGATCACGTCATCACCCTCAAGGTCTGGGCCGAAGGCGTGACGCTGGCGGGCACGATCGACCCCGACAAGGTGCTCGAGACCATGCGGGCGCAGGAGAGCATCCCCAGCATCCTCGGGCCGGCCACCATGCGCGGCAAGGACATGTGGGGGATCGACAACATGATCTCGCCGCCCATCCCGATCAACGAGGTCCGCGGCGGCAAGAAGCATGTGCAGGCCCAGATCCGCTTCGAGGACTGGTTCGAGTCGCGCAAGGAAGACATCATCAAGGTCGTCGAAGAAAAAGGCCAGATGTACTATCAGCGCTGACCAGCCCCCGATTAATCCGGACTGAAAGACAGGCGCGGCCCCGCCGCGCCCGTCTGAACACGGCGCGCGCGCCTGCGCCAAAAAGATACGGGTAATTCATGGATTTAGCCACTCTCCTCCAAACCTTTGCCAACTCCATCGTGGCGGGCTCCGTCTACGCGGTCATCGCGGTCGGGCTGGCGATGGCCTTCGGCGTCATGAAGATGGCGAACTTCGCCCATGGCGAGTTCTTCATGGTCGGCGCCTACACCGTCTACGTGTTCTACGCCCTCATGGGCTGGCCGTTCCCGGCCGCTGTTCTGATGGCGATTCCGGTCGTGGCCCTGCTGGGGGTTTTGACCGAGAGGTTCATATTCAGACCGACACGGGAGAACGTTCTGGCCGGCTTCATGGCCACCGCGGGGCTGGCCTTCATCCTGCAGGTTCTGGTGGGGCAGATCTGGGGCGTGGGCCTGATGCGGTCGGTACCGACGCCGTACATGGGCGCGATGGATGTGGCCGGGGCGCGGATCGGGTGGCAACGCGTGCTGGTCATCCCCTCGGCGGCGGTCATGCTGCTGGCGCTGTGGTATTTCCTGCACCACGTGAAGGCCGGCAAGGCCCTGCGGGCCTGTGCGCAGGACCCCGAAACCGCGCGGCTTCAGGGGATCAACATCAACCGCATGACGATGCTCGCCATGGCGATATCGGGCGCCCTCGCCGGGCTGGCCGGGGCGCTGATGGCGCCGATTCACCCGGTGACGCCCTATATGGGCCACAGCGTCATCCTGACCGCCTTCATCGTTGTGGTGATGGGCGGCATGGAAAGCATCGCGGGGGCGATCCTGGCGGCGATCCTGTTGGGGTTCGTCCATACCTTCGTCACCACGATTTCGGACGCGATCACCGCGCAGATGGTCGGCGTCGCCTGCATGGCGGTGGTGCTGATCGTGAGACCTCAAGGCTTGCTGGGACGGGTTAAGGCATGACACGCATGAACTGGACATTCGCCCTATTCCTTGCGGCCGTGCTGGCCGGGGCCTGCGCCGCGCCTTATGTGGTCGGCCCCTACACCGTGGAAATCCTGATCATCTTCATGATCAACCTGATCCTTGTCTGCAGCTACCGCATTCCCGCGATGACCGGCGACTGGACGCTGTCGCACGTGGTGATGATGGGGGTGGGCGCCTATACTACGGCGCTGATCTCGCAGCATCTGGAGCTGTCCATCCTGCTGACGATCCCGCTTTCGGCCGTCGTCGCGGGCATCGTCGGCTACATCATCGTGCTGCCGATGATCCGCACGCGCGGCTTCGGGTTCTTCATCGCCTCTTTCGCGATCGGGGAGTTTGTGCGCCTGACATGGGTGAAATTCCGCGACGTGTTCGGCGGGCCGCGGGGCATGATCGGCATTCCCAACGGCGAGCTCTTCGGGATCGACCTGTTCTTCGCGACGCCCTACTACTTTTTCGTTCTGGTCATCGTCGTGATCTGCCTGACGGTCATGTACCGGCTCGACAAGTCGCGCATCGGCAGCACCTTCGTCGCCATCTACAAGGACGAGGAACTAGCCGAGGCGATCGGGATCAACGTGCCGCATTACCGGGCGCTCGCCTTTGCCACCGGCACGTTCTTCGCCGGGATCGCGGGGGCGCTTCTGGCCCACCGGCTTGGCGCGGTCGACCCGAAGAATTTCGACATCAATACGATGGTCTACCTGATCATCTGGATCGTGGTCGGCGGCTCGGCCACCTTCTGGGGGCCGATCATCGGGCTGATCGTGATGACCTTCGCCTTCGAATGGTCGCGCCCGCTGCTGGAGTGGCGGCCGCTGCTGTTTGGCGGTGTCCTGATCTTCTTTCTGGTTTTCCTGCCCGGCGGGCTGGAAAGCCTCTGGGGCAAGATACGCGACCGGTTCGGCAGCCGCGGCGGCGGAAATGCCGCCACGACATCCGCCCCGGCCGGGGAGTGAGGGCGCAGAATGACTTTCAGACGATCAGGGGAGCGACGCAATGGCCTTGCTTGAGATCAGGGGACTGACGAAACGCTTTGGCGGGCTCGTCGCGGTGAACAATGTCGATCTTTCGATCGAGCGCGGCGAAATCCGGGGCATCATCGGGCCAAACGGGGCGGGAAAGACGACGCTTTTCAACCTCGTGAGCGGCGCGCTGTCGCCGACATCTGGCACCATCACCTTCGACGGCAAGGTCGTGTCGGGCAGGAAGCCAAGCCATATCGCTCGGGCGGGACTTGTGCGGACCTTCCAACGCAACGCGCTGTTCCCGACCTACACGGTGCTAGAGAACGTGATGCTGTCGCGCCATACCCAGACCGACGAAAGCCTGCTCAAGGCCATACTCGGGACGGACCGGCGCGACGAGGAAAAGAACCTTGCCCGCTGCCGCGAGATCATCGAGTTCCTCGAGCTGTCGCAGTACGAGAACGACCTCGCCGAAAACCTGTCGCACGGGCACCAGCGCATTCTCGGCATCGCCAACGCGCTGGCGGTCGAGCCCAAGCTGATCATGCTGGACGAACCCGTGGCGGGGATGAACCCGACGGAAACCGCGATGGTGACCGATCACATCCGGCGGATGCGCGACGACTGGAACATGACCGTCGTTCTCGTCGAGCACGACATGCGGACGGTGATGGAAACCTGCGAGTACATCTCGGTGATCAACTTCGGCGAGCTGCTGACGGAAGGCACGCCCGACGAGGTTTCCGAGAACCCCGAGGTGATCGAGGCCTATCTCGGCTCGGAAGAACTCGAACTGTAAGGCAGGTGCACTGGAAATGACGGCAGGGATTGAACACACATGTTGAGCTTGAAGGATATCTGGGCGCACTACGGGTCCGTCGCGGCCGTCAAGGGCGTGTCTGTCGAGGTCGGCGAAGCCGAGATCGTGACCCTGATAGGCGCGAACGGGGCCGGCAAGACCACGACCATGCGGACGATCTGCGGGCTGCACAAACCCACGAGCGGCGAGGTCGTCTTCGAGGGGCAGCGCATCGACGAGCTCGACCCCGAGCGGATCAATGCCCTCGGCATCGCCATGGTCCCCGAGGGCCGGCGCGTGTTTCCGCAGTTGACGGTCATGGAAAACCTCGAGATGGGGGCCTATCTGCGCAAGGATCACGCGCAGCTTAAGGCCGACCTCGAGGAGATCTTCGAGCATTTCCCGATCCTGAAAGAACGGCGAAAGCAGCTTGCCGGCACCATGAGCGGCGGCCAGCAGCAGATGCTGGCGATGGGGCGCGCGCTCATGTCCGGGCCTAAGGTGCTTCTGCTGGACGAACCGTCGCTGGGGCTGTCGCCGCTGATGACCCAGCAGATCGCGAAAATCGTCAAACAGCTCAATGCGATGGGCCGCACCATCGTTCTGGTCGAACAGAACGCGCGGCTGGCCTTCCTTCTTGCCAAACATGCCTATGTCATGGAGATCGGCCGGATCTCGATGTCGGGCCTTGCCGAAGACCTGAAGGACGACCCCAAGGTCCGCGAAACCTATCTCGGGGTGTGAGCGCGGGTTTATGTCAGATACACCTTCGCCTTCAGCGTAGCTACGACTCTGTCTGCCATGTCGGTGCATCTCCTGCCATCGAACGGGAAAATATCTTCGAACCCTCCTCGGACCTTTTGCTCCAATGAGGCACGCAGGAGAAGGCGCGCGCGAAACAGACGCGTCTTGACCGTAATCCGGTTAATCTGCAATTGCTGGGCGGTGGCGGCGGTGCTCAATCCTTCCGTTTCGCGAAGAATGAAGGTGAGCCGCAGATCTGGCGGCAGGTCCGCCACCGCTTTTTCGACAAGGTTCCTGATCTCGGCGCGGGCGACGGACGTTTCGACAGGTTCGTGGCCCTGAACGGGAAAGGCGAGAATTTGGGATGTGTCGTGCTCGATCACTGTATCGTAAACCTCGTTGTACCGTTCTCGCCGTAGATGCATTTTTGCAGTGTTGATCGCAATCCGGGTGATCCATGTAGTGAAACTCGCCTCGGCGCGGAAACCCTCCAGCTTGGCAAAGGCAGCGAGGTACGTGTTTTGCATTACGTCTTCTGCTTCGACATCGCTGGAGACGATACCGCGGGCAACCCGGAAGAGCCGGGGGTTGAGGCGCCGGATCAGCTCGCGTACCGCCGCTTCGTTGCCAGCTCGCACGGCCGAAACCAGTGCCGGTTCGGGTGTGGCCGCGCCCGGCGCGAGAGCGTCGAGATGGTCCAGTTTGGGCTTCATAGCCTCTCCTCCAAGACAATACGGCCATTTGCTAGAATGTCCTCGGCCGCAGGAAGCGCCGCAAACGCCTCGGCTGATATGTCATCGTGTTTACTGGAAGACCCTTCCCACCCGCGATCTACTGGTCTGCCGACGACGAGCCTGCCAACCATGGCCGCCATCTCGTGCGGCAGGCAATAATAGTCATAAACGCCGGGCGCCGTCAGCGTGACCTCGAAACTCTTTTCGGGCAGAAGGAAGCCGCTATCCCACGGCTCGGCTGCTGCAGGTATCCGACGTTCCCGGTCGAAGATGTCCGGATGGTAGGTGGTTGCGGTATGGCTGTTTCCCGGATCGCGATTCACGAACCGGATTGTCGTGCCCGGTGCGACAGCGAGCCCCACCGGGTCGAACCAGGTCCGTTCACCGCGGGAAGTGCCGCGCATTTCGACCTCCATCCTGGTCTGTGCGAGGGCAAAGAAAGGTGGCCCGAGGGCGGCAGTGACGCCGCCCTCGAGGAGTATGCTTCGACGGTTAATGCCGGTCATTGCGCTAGCCGTCCTTTTGCATCGGTGTCGTGGAATAGCACAACATGCGCATGCGGCTCCTCGACGCCCGGGTGACCGGCATTGTAGTAGATGTCGACTGAACTCACTTCGTGAGAACCGATACCGAGGCCGTCGTATGCGGTCCCATTCAGCAGGTCATCCAGCGGCGTCATGTAGATAGTGGCCGAGAGCTTGCCGTCATGGTCATAAGCGAGGAACGGACCCGCCGGCAGACTGTTCGGATCGACGAAGAGGGTGCCCAATCCAGGGATGAACTCGGGAAGAGGGAGTACGTCGCTGACCTGGACGTAAGGCTCGCCCGGGGGTGATTGACGCAGGGCCTCTTCATCATGAGCCGCCGCCAGCGAGGTTGACGCGAAAACGAGGCTTGAGGCCAGCACAATTTCTTTGAGCATGGGTAGGTCCTTTTCTGTTCTGCAACCGGTGCGATCTGCCGTCACCTGACCATTGGATGCAGCGGCTACGAAAAGGTTCCCGACAATCGTTCGTATTCCGGCGGTTTCCCCGGCGAGTGCGCCAAGGCACACCGAAGAAGGATCCGCGAAAATACTATTACTTCTCCATCCTGAATGTAGGCACGTGTCCATTTACGACAGGTTTATTCTATTGTCAGTTCGGCCCGTATTCCGGCCTCGGTCAGAATGAGGTCGAGCGGAATGTCGTGAGGTTGCGGGTATATTGTTGAGAGTTCGGCAGTTTCAAAACCGATGCCGATAGTAAACGGTCTTGGTTTGAGTGCCGCGAGCGTCCGGTCGAAATACCCCCCGCCATAGCCCAACCGGTACCCGTCCGCTGCCCATCCGACGAGGGGTGCAAGCGTGATCTCAGGTGTGACGATGGGCGCGTCGGGCGGCGGAACGGGAATGTTCCAGTCGCCGCGCACCATGCGCGTTTCGGGTGTCCAGCGGCGGAAGGTGAGCGGGGCGGCCTTGGTCTCGACCAGCGGCAGTGCGACGGTTGCGCCGGCCTCGTGCAGTTCGGTCATCAGGGGGCGCAGATCAGGCTCTCCCTTGATTGGCCAGTAGGCGGAAAAGACCATGTCCCACGCCCCATCGAACCGGTCTTGCAAAACCTGCTTCAGATGCCCCGCGAGTGCCTTGCCGATATCGTTGCGCTCGGTAACCGACAGGTCGAAACGCGTGGCGCGCAGACGAGTGCGTTCGGCTTTGCGCCAGCGGGCAACATCGCGGGCCTGCTCGGGGTCGGTGGCCAGCGGATCGAAATACTCTGGCGCAACCTCGGCGGCATAGCACGGCGGAGAGGAAAAGCCGCTGCGGCAGCGAAAGCTTTTGAATTCGTCGGTCATGGTGTCGCCTTCCGGTCGTTGGGAGCCGCCCCTTGCAGGATGCGCCGGGCTTGTGCCGTCATGTCGGCCAGGCGCTTGGCGGCGGGCGGGATGTCTTGAATGGTGCCAGCGCCTTGCCCGGCAAAGAGCGCCATCACCTCCAGGTCTCCGGTTGTGGTTCGCAGGGGCGAATCCGTGCTGAAGCGCAGGCGCGGTTGGTCGTCGTCGTGGGCAATGGTCTCACGCGGCAGGGTGGCCGGGTCGTGACCCATGAAGTTGCCCTGCAACCCGTCGGTGACGCTGTTGCTGATCACCCGCACTGCGGCGCCCTTCGGCCAGTTCAGGACGAAAACATCGGTGAGCACCGTATCCTCGCCCGTCGCGGCGACGAGGCGGGATTTGTGGTAGGGATGGGCAAAGGATTCCTCGGTCGCCAGAAAGGCGGTTCCACACTGCACGCCGCTGGCCCCGATTGCCAGCGCCGCGACGAGCCCTTCCCCCGTCGTGATGCCGCCAGAGACGACGACCGGCAGGTCGGTTTCGGAGAGTATTCGTTCCGCCAGCCCGAAGGCAGGGCTTCGCCCGTGGACATGGCCGCCGGCCTCGATGCCCTGTGCGATGATCACGTCTGCGCCGGCGTCTTCGGCCATGCGGGCAGCCGCCACCGTGCCAACCTGGTGCAAAACAAGGCCTCCTGCGTTCTTCAAACGCGCCACGACGTCTGGCATCACGTCCCAGAAAAGGCTGAAGGCGCTCACGCCAAGATCGAGACAACGAGTTATCTGGGCCTCGAGCAACTGGGGTTCTGTCGCGGCGGGGATCAGGTTGACGGCAAAGGGCCGGTCCGTCGCGGCGCGCAGGGCGGTCACTTCCTTTGCGATCAGATCAGGTGACTCCCGCACCATGCCCAAAATGCCATAGCCGCCCGCGTTGGCTACGGCAGCGGCCAATTCCCAGCGGGAAACGCCGCCCATGCCGGCGAGAAGGACAGGCACCTCGCATCCAAGCAGATCGCAGAGCCGCGTGTGCAGAGACGCCTCGGGCGGTTGCTCGCTCATCCTTGTCCCTCCTCTTCCAACCAGCGGCGAAGGTAGTCCTGCAGCACGATCGCATTGTTGTGTGTCTCGTCTTTCGACGCATAAAGCAGCGTGACGACATCGTGCCGGGCGTGTTCGGCAAGGTCACTTACCACGTCGTCACGTTCAGAGAGCTCGGTCTGGTAACGCGTGCTGAATTCCTGCCATTGGTCGGAGTTTGCGTGAAACCATTGCCGGAGTTCGTCACTCGGCGCGATGTCCTTCCACCAGCCGAACAGACGGGCCCGATCCTTTGCGACACCACGCGGCCAGAGACGATCGACCAGGATCCGCTTGCCGTCAGATGCCCGCGCGGCCCGGTAAATCCGCTTGACGCGGATACGCTCGGTCGGGACGTCCGGGTCAGGCGGTCGGGTCGGCATGAGCTGTCCTTTCTTGCCTTGTCCGTGTCGCAGGTGCCCGGCGTCTGGGCGTCAGGCAGGGTTTGCGCCTTATGCCTCGAATTGGGGGAACAATACCTCGTTTTCCAGGCGGACATGGGCCTTAAGGTCGTCAAGAAATTCACCTACCCCGGCGTGGAGCCGAGTCCAGCTTCGGCAGGCGTCTGTCGGCAATGTCAGGCCATTGGTCAGATATCGGATCTGGTCGATCTCGGCTTCGTGGTCGTCGTGATCCGCGCGCATCGCCGCGATCGGTTCATCCAGCCCTGCCGTTGCATTGCGTATCGCGGGGAAGAGGATCAGCTCCTCTTTCTTCATATGCTCTTCCAACTCGCCGGTCATCCGGCGCAGCAGCTCGGCCAACCCTGCGGGAACATCGGCCTGCCCGGCATGAACGGCTTCCACCTTTTCGGACAGCGCCGCCAACCCGGGCAGCTGTGCGCGGTGTTTCGCATGATACTCGGTCTCGATGAAGCTTGTCAGCTTTGCGGGGTCTTGCGGGGGCGGGGATTTCGTCATGCCGGTATCCTAAACTTATCAAAGAGACGGAATTGTCCGCGGCTTCGCATCCTCCACGGCCATGTGAAGCGAGCGTGCGATCCGTTCGGCGCGGTCGATAACATGTGCCGCACCCTTGGGCGGGCAGGTCTCGGTGGCGGTTTCGCGGAACAGGGCCAGCCAGCGTTCGAAATGCCGCCATTCCACGGGCAGGCTCACATGGGCCGGCATCGGGGCGCCGTGATAGCGACCGGTCATGAGCGCAACCGAGGACCAGAAGGCCACCATGCGCTCAAGGTGCGGGCCCCAGTTGTCGATCCGTTCGGCAAAGATCGAGCCAAGAACCGCATCCCTGCGCACCCGGTCATAGAAGCGATGGACAAGATCACTCAGCTTACGCTCGTCCAGACCCGTCTTTGCCATGATCTCGGCGGTCATTTGCGGACGGGCGGATACGATATCTGGCGCAGCGGATGACATGGAACCCCGGGATTTAAACTTGTGTGGCATGCTACATCTGATAAATAGGTATTGTAAATACCCATATGGAGATCGACGGCCAGCATGAACCTCACTTCCTTCACCGATTACGGGCTCCGTATGTTGATGCGGATGGCGAGCGCGCCTGCTCGTGCCTTCTCGACCGCTGATCTGGCCGAAGAATTCAAGTTGTCGCGCAATCATCTGGCGAAGATCATGCAACAGCTTGCCCGGGGCGGGATCGTCGAAACCCGCCGCGGTATGAACGGCGGGGCCGTATTGTGCCGAGCCCCCTCGGAAATTCGGCTTGGCGACGTGGTGCGGCTGCTTGAACAGGGGCAGGTGCTGGTCGAGTGCTTCAGGTCAGACAGAAACAATTGCACGATCGACGGCTGTTGCCGTCTCAAGGCAAGGCTGCGCCATGCCGAGACAAGGTTCATCGATGACCTTAACCAATCGACCCTTGCCGATATTGCGCTGCCTGAGCAGGCGGCGGCATGAGGTGAAAAGGCCGACGAGATGACGTCGATGGCGCGGAACATCATCTCAAGGATCATCCTGAATGGAATGGAAGAAAACAAGTATGACAAGCTGGCTCCCGACACTGGAAACCGCCACGCCCGAAGAGGGGTATGACCTTGCCGTCAAACTCGCGCGCGTTGCGGTGAAGCTGACTCAACCGGATGCAGAGGTTCGCGACAGGTTGCGACCGGGATATGCCGAGGACTCCGAGGCTCTGATCGCCGTCAGCCAAGTGGTCGCGACGCATTTCGCGACTGTTGCCGCTGCGAATGGCTACTGGAGAAACCTGACATGAGCGACATTGAGAAAAACGGGGATCGTTTTACGGTCGACGCGCATGTGTTGTCCGAAACGTTTGATCTGTCCCTCGAAGAAACAAAGGGCAAGATGCGAGGCGGGCACATTGTGTCCCTGTGCGAGTCGGGCGAAGGTGAGGACGCAGGGCTGTGGCGATTGACCTTTCGCTATCAGGGCCGCGCCTTGCGTTTGACCGTGGATGCGGATGGCAACACCTTGAGCAGGAGTACCTTCCCAGTGGGTGGCCCCGAACGTGATCCGGACAGGTAGCTAATGGCTGACAGAGACGCCTGATCCGGCGCCGAAAGACCTTCTGCATGTTGGTGTCTGTTAAATGGCGTTGTCATGCGTAAACGGTGCCAATGGTATGGACCCCGCCGCCCTCGAGCGGCGAAGCTTCGGAAATCAAGTCGGGAGAGGAGACATACCATGAAGATCGTACGAATTGGCTTGGATCTGGCAAAGAACGTGTTTGAAGTCCACGGCGTCGATGCAGGGG